>JBQCHH010000017.1:0-73224 GCA_051954855.1 Solirubrobacterales bacterium
GAAAATCGAAGACACCTACGGCTATGACGGCAACGGCCTGCGGCAGTCGGAAACGATCAGCGGGACCACCAACCATCTCGTCTGGGATACGGCCGAATCCCTCCCGCTGCTCCTCTACGACGGCACGCGCTACTACGTCTATGGTCCCGAAGGTCTGCCAATCGAGCAGATCGCCTCCGAAACCCCGACCTACCTGCACCACGACCAGCAGGGCTCGACGCGCCTTCTCACCAGCCAGGCCGGCACCGTCTCGGGCTCCTACGCCTTCACGCCCTACGGACAGACCGAAGCCCACACCGGCACCGCCACCACCCCGCTCGGCTACGGCGCCCAGTACACGAGCTTAGACACCGGCCTGATCTACCTGCGGGCGCGGGTCTACGACCCTGCCACGGCGCAGTTCATGAGTGTGGATCCGCTCGTGGCTAAGACCGGAGAAACCTATGGCTACGCGGGGGCCGATCCGGTGAACGCGGGGGATCCGGGCGGGATGCAAATCGGCACCCCTTACCAACCGACTCCCTCGGCACAGCTTCCCCCATGGGTCCCCAATCCGCCAATCGTCTACGGGCAGTGGTGGATGGCTAGCGACGGGAACGAATATCGATCGGTCGACAGATGGGAAAGAATAGAAAACTGGCACTGGGAGCACCAGTGGGTATGGCCTGGTGTATGGATGACTGTGAAAGTTGTTGACAATGTCTGGGAAGGATGGGTCCGTCATTGGGAGTGCAGACGCACGACGCTTCCCCGGCCGGTCTACCCTCCACCGAGCACGCATAGCACGATTCCCCGGCCGGTGTACCCCCCTCTACCTTGAGTGCGCGCTGTAAATGCTCACCGGGTTGAGGGGGTGGGACCCTCTCAAGCCCCGCGCCGCGGGCGTTTCGGGCGCCGCGCAGGGGGCCCGGTGATTTTTTCGGGGCCCTCGCGGTCGGCGACCGGTACGTACTTCAGCTCGCGCGCGCCGGTGTAGATCTGGCGGGGGCGGGCGATTTTCTTCTCCGGGTCTTCCTGCATCTCCATCCACTGGGCGACCCAGCCGGCGGTGCGGGGGATGGCGAAGATGACCGTGAACATGTCGGTCGGGATGTCCATCGCCTCGTAGATGATCCCCGAGTAGTAGTCGACGTTCGGGTAGAGCTTGCGCTCGGTGAAGTACTCGTCATCGAGTGCGTGTTTCTCCAGCTCGCGGGCGATCTCGACCACCGGGTTGTACTCGGTCGCCGCGAAGACCTCGTCGAGATGCTGCTGGATGATCCGCGCCCGCGGGTCGTAGTTCTTGTAGACGCGGTGGCCGAAGCCCATCAGTTTCTCCTCGCGCTGCTTCACCCGCTCGAGGAAGTCGGGGATGTTCTCCGGCGACTCGATCCGCCGCAGCATCCGCAGCACCGCCTCGTTCGCCCCGCCGTGGAGCGGCCCGTACAGCGCCGCCACCCCGGCCGCCACCGCGGAGTAGGGGTCCACGTCGGAGGAGCCGACCCCGCGCACCGCGTTGGTCGAGCAGTTCTGTTCGTGGTCGGCGTGGAGGATGAAGAGGACGTCGAGGACCTTGGTCAGCGCGTCCTTGGGGATGTGCCGGTCTTCGGTCTTCTTGAACATCATCGAGAGGAAGTTCTGCGCGTAATTGAGCTCGTTGTCCGGATAGACGTAGGGCAGCCCCATGTTGTGCCGGTAGGAGAAGGCGGCGAGCGTCGGCACCTTGGCGATCAGCCGCACCGCGGCCATGTAGCGCTCTTCCGGATCGCTGATCTGCTTCGCGTCCGGGTAGAAGGTGGAGAGCGCGCCGACGCCGGCCAGCAGCATCCCCATCGGGTGGGCGTCGTAGCGGAAGCCCTCGAAGATCTGCTTCAGGTCCTCGTGGACGAAGGTGTGGTGGGTGATGTCGAAGACCCACCGGTCGAGCTGGGCGGCGGTCGGCAGCTCGCCGAAGATCAGCAGGTAGGCGACCTCGAGGAAGGTCGAGCGCTCACAGAGCTGCTCGATCGAGTAGCCGCGGTGTTCGAGGACGCCGGCGGCGCCGTCTATATAAGTGACCGCCGAGCGGCAGGAGGCGGTGTTGGTGAAGGCCGGGTCGTAGGACATCAACCCGAATTCGTCCTCTAAGACTTTGATCTGCCGCAGGTCCATCGCCCGCACGGTGCCGTCGGAGATCGGCACTTCGTAGGTCTGGCCGGTGCGGTTGTCGGTGATCGTCAGCGACTCGCTTCCGGTGGCACCGTCAGCGCGGCTGGTCGCGTCCTGGGTCTGCTGCTCGGTGGCCATCTCCCTCCTTCGGAAGCTCGGTTGTCGTGACTGGTCGGGGCCGACGAAGTATCGCAGTTCGGCCTCGGCGCCCTTGTTAACCCGGCGTATGCCGGGCGCTCAGGCGCCGGCCACGGGGGAGCCGCCGAACTGGGTCATCGAGCGCAGATCTTCGAGCCGCGCCTCGATCTCGTCGCGGGTCAGCCGCGCCACCCGCTCGGTGCCGAACTCCTCGACGTTGAAGGAGGCGAGCACGGTCCCGTAGGCCATCGCCCGTCGCAGCTCGGCGTCGCCCAGCTCGCCCTCGACGCTGTCGAGGTAGCCGAAGAAGCCGCCGGCGAAGCTGTCCCCGGCCCCGGTCGGGTCGCGCACGTCCTCGAGCGGGAAGCCCGGCAGCGCGAAGAACCCCTCCGCGGTGAAGAGCGCCGCCCCGTACTCGCCCTGCTTGGCGACGACCGCCCGCGGCCCCATCGCCATCACCGCGCGGGCGGCGCGGGCGAGGTTCGACTCACCGGTCAGCTGGCGGATCTCGGCGTCGTTGACGACGAGGCAGTCGACCTCGGCGATCGCCGCCGTCAGCGAGTCCTTCGCGGTTTCGATCCAGAGGTTCATCGAGTCGAGGCCGCTGAGCCGGGCTGCGGTGCACTGGGCGCGGACCTGGCGCTGCAGGTCGGGCTGGATGTTGGCGAGGAAGAGAGTGTCGGCCGCCTGCGAGGCCGCCGAGAGCTTCGGCTCGAACTCGGCGAAGACGCCGAGCCGGGTCTCCTCCGTATGAGCCACGTTGAGGTCGTACTCGTAGCGACCGCGCCAGAAGAAGGACCGTCCGCCCGCGACCCGCTCGATGTCGTCGGTGACGATGCCGCGGCTTTCCAGCACCTCGAACTGCTCGGGCCCGAAGTCGTCACCGACCGGCCCGACCGGGCGGACCTCGGTGAAGAAACTGGCTGCGAGCGAGAAGTGCGTGGCGGCGCCGCCGAGCATGCGCTCGCGCTCCCCGAACGGGGTCTTGACCGCGTCGAACGCGATTGATCCGACAACCGTGAGCGCCATCCGCACGGCAGCCTAGCGTCTACCCTGCGAGACTCCGCGGCTGATGAAGGCGATCCAGATCGAGGAGTTCGGCGGGCCGGAGGTGCTCCAGTACGTCGAGCTTCCCGACCCGAATCCGAAACTGGGCGAACTCGTCGTCAACGTCAAGCGCAGCGGTGTCAACTTCGCCGACACCCACGCCTCCCGCAACGATTACCTCGCCGAGCAGACCCTGCCGCTTGTCCCCGGCGCTGAGATCAGCGGCCAGCTCAACGACGGTCGCCGGGTGGCGGCCCTGCTCGGCAGCGGCGGCTACGCCGAGAAGGTGGCGCTGCCGCAGGCGCAGCTGATCGAGATCCCACCCGAGGTCGACTACGACCAAGCGGCCGGCGGCCTGCTGCAGGGGCTGACCGCGATGGCGCTGGTCCACCGCTGCGCCCGGATCGAGCCGGGGGAGACGATCGTGATCGAGGCCGCGGCCGGCGGCACCGGCACCCTCGCCGTGTAGCTGGCGAAGCGGGCCGGGGCGCGGGTGATCGGTCTCGCCTCCAGCGAGGAGAAGCGGGAGCTGGTGCGGGGCCTCGGTGCCGACGCGGCGGTCGACTCCCGCGCCGAGGACCTCGGCACCGCGATCCGCGAGGCCAACGACGGTAAGCGCGTCGACGCCGTCCTCCACATGAGCGGCGGCGAGGCCTTCGACGCCGAGCTCAGCGTGCTCGCGCCGCTGGGGCGGATGGTCGTCTTCGGGATCGCCTCGCGCGAGCAGCGCGAGATCTCCACCGCCTCGCTGCTGCGCGGCTCGAAGGCGGTGATCGGCTTCTGGCTCGCCCACCTGCTGATGCGGCAGGATCTGCTGGCGCCGATGATCGGCGATCTCTTCGGCGCGATCGCCGCCGGCGAGCTGACGGTTACGATCGGTGAGGTCTACCCGCTCTCGGAAGCGGCGCGCGCACACGAAGACCTGATCGCCCGCCGCACCAGCGGCAAGCTCCTCTTGGACCCCTCGTCCTGAACACGAACCCATTGACTGCCTTCAAAGACCTCGGCCTCTCGCCTGATATTCAGCAGGCGCTGGATGAGCTCGGCTTCGAGGAGCCGACGCCGATCCAGGAGCAGGCGATCCCGGAGCTGCTCGGCGGTCACGACGTGATCGGCCAAGCGCAGACCGGGACCGGCAAGACCGCAGCCTTCGGGCTGCCGCTGCTGCAGTACCTCGACCCCGAGAACGACGAGGTGCAGGCGATCGTCCTCACCCCGACCCGCGAGCTCTGCATCCAGGTGACGCAGGCGCTGCGCGCCTACGCCGAGCACCTGCCGATCGAGATCGTCGCCGTCTTCGGCGGCGCCCCGATCCGCTCGCAGCAGTCGCAGCTGCGCTCCGGCGCCCACGTCGTCGTCGCCACCGTCGGGCGGATGATGGATCTGATGTCGCGCCATTCGCTGGTGCTGACCGCGGCCCGCTACGTGGTGCTGGACGAGGCCGACGAGATGCTCGACCTCGGCTTCATCGAGGACGTCGAGAAGATCCTGCGGATGTGCCCGAGCGGGCGCCAGACGGCGCTCTTCTCGGCGACGATGCCGCCGCCGATCAAGAAGCTCGCCGAGGGCTACATGTACGACCCGACGACGATCCGGATCACGCCGAAGACGCTGACGGTCGACGCGATCCAGCAGGCCTACGTCGAGGTGCCGGCCAAGGAGAAGGCCGCGCGGCTGGTCGAGCTGCTGAAGGTCGAAGAACCCGAGCAGGCGATCATCTTCACCCGCACCAAAATCGGCGCTTCGAAGCTGGAGAAGACGCTGAAGGACAAAGGACTCGATGTGAAGGCGCTGCACGGCGACCTCAGCCAGGGCTCCCGCGACGGGGTGATGATCGCCTTCAAGGACCACCGCGTGCGGCTGCTGGTGGCGACCGACATCGCCGCTCGCGGGCTCGACGTCGAGCACGTCACCCACGTCATCAACTACGACGTGCCGAACTCGTCGGAGACCTACGTGCACCGGATCGGCCGCACCGGCCGGGTGGGGCGGACCGGTCGCGCGGTCACCTTCGTCACGCCCGACCAGAAGGACGAGATCGCTCGCATCGAGCGCGACGTCAACACCACGATCGGCGAGTGGGAGAGCCCGGAGGAGCGGCTCGAACACGCCCCGCGCCCGCGCCGTCGCGAGCGGGGCGCGCGTCGCGAGCGCGAGGGGGGAGGACGGGAGCCCCGTCCAGCCGCCGTCGAGGCCAACGGCAGCGGCGACGGCGAGGTGGAGACGACCAAGCTCTTCGTCAACCGCGGCGAGAACAGCGGCATCGACGAGGAGGACCTGCGCTGGGCCCTGCGCGAGGGCGCCGTCCTCCCCGACGAGGCCGTCCACGACGTCCGCGTCCTGCACCGCTTCTCCTTCGTCGAGGTCGACCCCGACCAAGCCGAGCGCACGGTCGAGTACCTCGACGGCACCAAGCTCAAAGGCAAGGAAATCCGCCTCGAGATCGCCAAGAGCTGAGTAGCTCTAGGGTCCCAGAACGAACGGAGCCCTGGGGGCATCACCGCCTGAGCGGGAGGGGCGATCCCAGGGCATTCACCAGTCAAGTTACCACCAGGGGCAAGTGGAAAACATCGTTAAGCGCAGGCTGGACTCGATCTCTCTGGAGGAGATCGACCGCTGGATCACTCCACCTCGCTTCCGCGCCTTTCTTGAAGCCATGGACGGTGACGTTGCCCAAGCCACGGCTCTCTACGACTGGAACACCTGTATCTCGGCCGTCTTCTTCGAGGTCATCGGCTACACGGAGGTACTGCTGAGGAACGCGATCGATGCGCAGTTTTCTCCGCTGCATCACGATCATCCGGCGCGGGAATCGTGGCTGTGCGACAGCGAGATTCTGACGCCGAAATCGCTGGAGAAGGTGTCGGATGCGATTTGCGCGATCGAGCGGATGAAGAAGGAGCCGACGCGGGCCAGGGTGGTGGCGAATCTGTCGTTTGGGTTCTGGCGGGCTCTTTTGGACCGCCATTACAACCAGCTATGGATTGACTGCCTCCATCGCGCCTTCCCCAATGGCACCGGCAGTCGCAAGGAGGTCGCCGGGCTGATGTCGCGCTTGAACCCGTTCCGCAATCGCCTTGCTCACCACGAGCCGATCATCAACGCCTCGATAGAGCAGAGACACGTGGAACTCATCGAGCTTGCCCGGCTTGTTGACGCCGATGCCGCCGGCTGGATCGCTGCGCGCTCCTCTGTCCCCGCCATTCTGGCCTGGCGGCCGCCACTCGATGGAGGCAGACGAGCACGGGCAAGGCTCGGGCTTACGCCTCGAACCATTCGCTTTCACGTCCACCGCTGAATTGGCTACGCGGTCAGCTCGGCGATGGTCTGCAGCAGCTGGTCGAAGTCGATCGGCTTGGTGATGTAGCCGCTGATCGCGATGTCGGTGGGGGCGTCGGCGTCGCCGGGGTTCTGGTGGGCGCTGACGATCAGGGCCGGGACTTCGCTGCCGGCGGCGCGGAGCTCGCGCAGGGCGTCGATGCCGGACTTGCGCGGCATCATCGCGTCGAGCAGGAGCAGGTCCGGGTAGCCGCCGTCGGCGACGCGGTCGAGCACCTCCTGGCCGTCGCAAGCGGTCGCGACCGCGTAGCCCGCCATTTCCAGGCGCGTCCGCATCAGCAGCAGGATCGTCTCCGAGTCGTCGGCGACGAGGATCGTGGTCATCAGCTCGCCTCCGCGGTGGCGCGGCTCTGGCCGCCGTCGCTGGTCACCCCGACGGCGACCGGCAGGCGGACGCGGAAGGTCGAGCCCCGGCCGGGCGTCGATTCGGCGACGATGCTGCCGCCGTGCAGGTCGACCAGCGATTTCGAGATCGCCAGGCCGAGGCCGGTGCCGCCGACGCGCTGCGTCAGCCCCGCGTCGCCGCGGGTGAAGCGCTCGAAGATGCGCTCGAGCTGCTCCTGGGGGATGCCTGGTCCGTTATCGCTCACGGCTATCTCAACCTCGGTACCCAGGGAACGCGCCAATACCCCGATGGACGCTCCTTCGGGCGAATACTCATGCGCATTCGTAAGCAAGTTCACCAGTATTTGGCGTATCCGGGCGGGCTCGACGTTGATCAGGGGCAGTCCGGGCTGGATTTCTTCAGTCAGGGACTGGTTGCCCGCCTCGGTCTGGGCGCGCATCGTACGCACCACGTCTTCGATCAGCGGCGCCACCTCGGCCGGCTGCGGTTTGATCAGCAGGCGGCCGGCGTCGCTGCGGGCGAGGTCGAGCAGGTCGTTCAGCAGCCGCACCAGGTGGCGGCAGTTGTCGAGGATCACCTCGACCGTCTCCGCCTGCTTCGGAGTCAGCGACTCGCGTTCCAGCATCAGCAGCTCGGCGAAGCCCTGGACCGAGGTCAGCGGGCTGCGCAGCTCGTGCGAGGCGGTGAGGACGAAGTCGTCTTTGAGGCGGTCGAGTTCGTCGCGCCGGCCTTCCTCGATCTCCAGCTCCGCCGCCATCTCGGTGAAGGCGGCGCCGAGGGTGGCCGTCTCGGAGAGGCCGCCGACCTCGACCCGGACGCTGCGGTCGCCTGCGGCGAGGCGGCCGGCGGCGTCGACCAGCTCCTCGAGTGGGCGCCGCATCGAGGAGATCAGGCCGCTGAAGAGGAGCAGCGCCCCGGTCAGCCCGGCGATCAGCCCGGCGGCGACGAGCAGGGCGGTGTCGCGGGTATCGCCCGAGATCTGGTCGCGCAGTTCGTTACGGCGGCGGATCTGCTCGTGGACCATGGCGCGGGCGGGTTTGCCGCCGGTCCCCTGCGCGATCCGCACCCGCGCCGCCATCTCGATCTGGTAGGAGCGGGCGATCGAGTCCTCGAAGTCCTGGCGCTGCTGGATGAAGCGGGCGACGCCGATCACGGCCATCGCCGTGAGCACGGCAAAGCCGATCGCAAAGCCGATCCGGAGCCGGTTGGCGAGGGACGGGCTCAGCCGTCGATGGGATCGTGAATATGCTTGCGCCTCTATGGCTGACGAGGCTACCGACGCCGACGGCACTGTCGCCGCTCCGGACGGGATCGAGCAGAAACCGCTTGAAGACTGGTTCGGCGCCAACGTCGCCGGGGTGCACTTCCCGCTGCGCTTCGAGCGGATCGCCGGCGGTCACTCGAACCTGACCTACCGCGTCACCGACGCCGCCGGCGAAAGCTGGGCGCTGCGGCGGCCGCCGCTCGGCAAGCGGCTCGGCTCGGCCCACGACATGAGGCGCGAGTTCAAGGTCGTCTCGGCGCTGGGGGGGACCGAGGTGCCGGTGGCGCCGGTGGTCGGCCTCTGCGAGGACGAGAGCGTCAACGGCGCGCCCTTCTACGTGATGGAGTTCGTCGAGGGGCCGATCCTGCGCGGGCTGGCCGAGGCGGAGACCTTCCCCGACGAGGGCGACCGGCGGGCGATCGGCGAGCGCGTCGCCGACACCCTGGTCCAGATCCACGCGATCGATCCCGACGCGGTCGGGCTCGGCGACCTCGGCAAGAAGGAGGATTACGTCGCCCGCCAGCTGCACCGCTGGCAGGGGCAGTGGGAGAAGTCGAAGACGCGCGAGCTGGCGCCGATCGTTCGCGTCCACGAGGCGCTCTCGGCGCGCATCCCCGAGCAGGGGCCGGCGACGATCGTCCACGGCGACTACCGCCTCGACAACATGATTCTCACCCCGCAGGGGGAGGTGGCGGCGGTGGTCGACTGGGAGCTCTGCACGCTCGGCGACCCGCTCGCCGACGTCGGCCTGCTGGTGACCTACTGGCCCACGCGCGGCGAGCACACCCTCGCCCTCGGCATGCCCGCCAACCTCGCGCCCGGCTTTCCCACCCGCGAAGAGCTGATCAACCGCTACGCCGAGCGCAGCGGCCGCGACCTCTCCCAGCTCAACTTCTACGTCGCCCTCGGCTACTGGAAGCTGGCGATCATCCTCGAGGGCGTCTACGCCCGCTACATCGCCGGCGGCTACGGCAAGGTCAACGAGGGCGTCGAGGCCTTCGCTCGCCTGGTCGAGCGCCTCGCCGACGAGGCCGAGCGCGTCGAGCGCGCCGGCTAGTTGTAGTTACCACTCGCACCAGGCCGTGCCGGACCCTCGCGCCGCGCGCCCAGTTTTAGGTAGCCGAATGCCACTGAAAGTCGAATGTCACCGGGACCGGCTTGACATTTGCTGTCTTCAATTGAAAGGGTTAATACGGAATTCCTGATTAGAGCCCTTTATGGCTTTCGTTGGGTGTCTCGCCTTAAACCCCAGTTGAGAAGGAGATCCTTCGTGAAGAAGATTCGCAAGCGGCTCACGTACGCGAACGTGATGTCGTCGATCGCTGTGTTTCTGGTCATCGGCGGCGCCACCGCGTTTGCCGCCCTCGGCAAGAACACGGTCGGCAGCAAGCAGCTGAAGAAGAACGCCGTCACCGCGGCGAAAATCAAGAACAACGCGGTGACCACCAACAAGATCAAGAACAACGCCGTCAACGGCGCCAAGGTCCAGGACGGCTCGCTGACCGGGGCCGACATCAACCTCGGCGCCCTCGGCACCGTTCCCAGCGCGGCAAACGCGAACACCGTGGGCGGCAACTCGGTCGTGCCGATCAATTTCCAGGCCACCCCGGCCACCGGTCCGACCCAGATCATGAACCTCGATGGGTTCACCTTGACGGCTTCGTGCAACCCCGGTGACGAAACCGTCGTGCTCGCCAACGGGCCGGTCGGCTCGCGCCTGCAGTCCGCCGGTCAGGACTCCGTCGAAGTCTCAGAAGGCAAAGGTTCCAAGGACGGGGTCTTCGATGACAGCCTGACCCCCACCGACAACGTCAACCTGCTCTACCAGGACGACGACCTGATCGTCGGCAACACCGAGTTCTCGCTCGGCAACGGCGGTCGTGCCGTCAGCGTCGTCTGGGAGGCCGAGGGCTTCACCGCCTCGTCGGGCCCGCACTGCACCTTCACCGGCTACGCGATTGGCTAAGTCGAGCAACCTGCTCGATCTGAAAATGGGCGGCCGCGGGGCGAAGAGCTCCGCGGCCGCTCTTTTCGTCATCGGCGCTGCGCTGCTGCTGCTTGCAGGATGCGGTGGTTCTGGAGACGGAACCACCGACTCCTCGACCACTACTGCTACCCAAGCTGCGACGCAGGGCAGTAAGCGTCAGAGTCAGTCTCGGAAGACTGACTCTGCAAATCGCTCCAGCTCGGGTGCGAAGTCACGCCAAGACGGCTCTTCCCGTGTGCGGCAGGGACAGCAGGAGGGTGAACCCAGCCGAACCGCATCGCCGGGCTCCAGCAAGGAACCGTCTGCGACGAAGAAGACGAATCCAGGGATTAGCCAGAACGACCATCAGGTGGGCTCCAGCCAATCCGAGGGAACGAACTCGCAGGGAAAAGACCACAGTGGCAGCCGCTCTCCGACTTCGGCACCGGAATCTGGCTTAAACAGCAGCCACTAGTTGACAGCGACAGGAGCGGTTGAAAAGGTTGAGAAGCAATCCAGTCCCAAGATAGGGGCTTCCGCCTTCGCCGCCACCCAGCTGGCCAAGAACAGCGTCGGCACCAAGCAGCTGAAGAACAACGCGGTCACCACGGCGAAGATCAAGAACAACGCGGTGACCGGGGCGAAGATCAAGAACGGCACGATCACGGGGGCGAAGATCAACCTCGGCAGCCTGGGCACGGTTCCCAGCGCGACGAATGCCACCAACGCCGCTAACGCCACCAACGCCGGCAATGCCGCCACCGTCGGTGGCAGGAACGTGAAGGAGATCTTCTCGAAACTGCCACCGAACACCGGCCCGACGGTCATCTTCAGCGCCGTCGGTTTCAACATCGTGGCCACCTGCAACGCATCGGGCAACCCGGAAATCGAACTCGATCCGCAGACGACCGAAAACGACACCGCCGCAATGGGCAACGGAAGCCCCGGAGGGGCGTTCTTCGTCCGCGAACAGGGAATCGAGCCGAATTCGATCGAACTGACCAAAGGCAACGAACGCGGCATCACCACGTTCTCCGCGGCTCAGTCGAGCGGTGCCAACCTCACCGGCACGATCGGCTACGACGACACCAGCACGTTCAACAGCGAGAACGTCTGCGCGATCTACGGGCAGGTCATTTTCTAGACCGAGCTCGATTGACGTACGAAAGGCCCCGGCTTCGGCCGGGGCCCTTTGCTTTCAGGGGACTAGACCATCCGCGGGGCGTGCCGGGGCTCGAGGTTGCCTTCAGCTTCGGCCTCGGCGCGTTTCCCCCAGCGGTTCAGCTCGCGGCGGGCGAGGACCATTTTGTGGACCTCGTCGGGGCCGTCGGCGAGGCGGAGCATGCGGCTGAAGCGCCACATGATCGCGAGGGGGGTGTCGTCGGTCATGCCGAGGGAGCCGTGGACCTGGATCGCGCGGTCGAGCACGTCCATCACCATGTTGGCGGCGACGATCTTGATCGCGGAGATCTGCTGGCGGGCGGCGCGCTTGCCCTCGGTGTCCATCTTCCAAGCGGCGAAGAGGGTGAGCAGGCGGGCCTGGTCGATCTCCATCCGCGAGGCGGCAATCGACTCCTGGACGAACTGCTTGTCGCCCAGCGGGCCGCCGAAGGCGCTGCGTTCGTTGGCGCGGCGGCACATCATCTCGTGCGCCCGCTCGGCCGTCCCGATCGCCCGCATGCAGTGGTGGATGCGGCCCGGGCCGAGCCGGTCCTGGGCGATCGCGAAGCCGGCGCCGCGCTCGCCGAGCAGGAACTCCTTCGGCACCCGACAGTCTTCGTAGCGGATCTCGCAGTGGCCGGGGCCGCCGTCGTGGCCCATCACCGGGATCGGCCGCACCAGGTTGAAGCCGGGCGTATCGGTGGGGACGCAGATCATCGAGGCGCGCCCGTAGGGGTGGGCGTCGGGGTCGGTGACGACCATCGCGATCGCCAGCTCGGCGCCCATCGCGCCGCTGGTGAACCACTTGTGGCCGTTGATCACCCACTCGTCGCCGTCCAGCTCCGCCCGCGCCTGCAGCAGGGTCGGGTCCGAGCCCGACACCTCCGGCTCGGTCATCCAGAAGCAGGAGCGGATCTTGCCCTCCAGCAGCGGCTCCAGCCAGCGTTCGCGCTGCTCGGGCGTGCCGTGCTCGGCGAGGATCTCCATGTTGCCGGTGTCCGGGGCCGAGCAGTTGAAGGCCATCGGCGCCGCCATCGGGCTGCGGCCCATCTCCTCGCAGAGCAGGCCGTACTCCCAGTTGGCGAGGCCGGGCCCGAAGCGCTCGTCGGGCATGAACAGGTTCCAGAGCCCCTCGCCCCTTGCCTTCTCGCGGATCTCGACCAGGATCTTCGGGTACGGCACGCCCGGCCCCACCTCCGCGTCGAGCGCTTCCATGATCTCGCGCTCCTGCGGGTAGATCTCCTCGTCGATGAAGTCGAGGACGCGCTCGCGCAGCTTCGCGACCTCGGGGCTGGGGTTGAAGTCCATCGGTTCCTCTCCTCGTCCGCTTCGGGGAGGGGAACGCTATCGCGAGGGGCGCCGCCGGTAGCGGGCGAAGAGCTCGCCGTCCTCCTCCAGCAGCCAGGCGAGCTCGAGATCGACGATCTCGGGGAGCGGCCCCTCGATGATCCGCAGCGCCTCGCCGCCGCTCAGCTTCGGGGAGATCGTCAGGAAGAGATCGTCGACGAGGCCGTCGGCCTGCATCTGCTCGTGAACATGGGGGCCGCCCTCGGAGAGCAGGGCGCGGATGCCGCGCTCCCGCAGGTGGCGCATCGCCTCGGCGAAGTTGACGGCGCCCTCGTGGCGGACTACCTCGACGGCGCTCGCCGTCTCCGGCGGCTCGGTCTCCGAAGCGGTGAAGATCAGCACCTCGCCGCCTTCGCTGAAGAGCGGGGCGTCCCAGGGCAGGTCGAGGCGGCCGCTGATCAGGACCATCAGCGGCTCCATCGGGCCGTAGCGCTCCACCCGCATCGTCCCCGCGCCGATCATCACTGCGTCGAATCGGGTCCTCAAGCCGGCGAGCATTGCGGTGTCCGCCTTGGAGCCGATCGGGCCGGAGCGCCCTTCGATCGTCGCCCGCCCGTCGACGGTGGCGACGAAGTTCATCGCCACCAAGGGCCGATCCTCGCGCGCCTCCTCCCAGGGACGGTACGTCGCTAGCTGCTCTTCGACCGAGGTCGGCCCAGGATCTGGCAGGAGCCGTCGCATCGGCCCGAACCTACCCCGTGGCTCTTAGGAGTAGTCGTGCCAGCCGGCGAACTCGCGGCCGGCGAACTTCTGCAGCTCGGCGACGTCGTCGGTGAAACGGCTGCGGATCGTCTCGAAGAGGTCGTCGGGCAGCTTCGGCTTCGGCGCCGGCGGCTTCTCGGGGTCGTGGACGACCTTCTCGACCAGCCAGCGCAGCGACTCGGGGAAGCGGTCGAAGTTGCGGTCAAAGGAGCGGAAGCCCGGCAGCTTGATCAGCTTCTCCATGAACTGGTATTTGTCGCCCTGCTTGGCGCTCGACTTCTCCCACTCGCGGTCGAACTGCTCGGAGGTGAAGCTCTCGTCGACCCCGGCGAAGGCGAACGCCTTGCGCATCGTCTCCTCGCGTTCGGTCTGCAGCTCCTCCTGGGTGATGATCTCGATCTGCGCGCGGTCGAAGCGCTCGAGGTAGGGCTGCAGCTGCATCCAGTACTTGGAGCGGTTGGTATAGGAGTTGTCGGGGTTGGAAAGGACCTCGACCAACTCGCCGGTCTCATACCCGGCGCCGGTGGCGTGGACCCAGTGCGAGAGGATCCGCTTGATCGGGTCGCGGACCATGTAGAGGAGCTTCGCGTCGGGACAGTTCTGCTGGATCCGCTCGGCGGCGCCCTCGAAGCGGGGCAGGTTCGTGTAGTGGGGCGATGACTCGCCGCGGACCTTGAAGCGGTCGTCGAAGCGGCTCGCGTACCAGTCGAGGCCAAGGTCCCAGTTCAGCTCGGCGACGAAGAAGTTGAGCTCCTTCGGCTTCGACATCTGGATTTCCGGATGCAGGCCGAGGTAGTGGTGGATGCTGGTCGTGCCGCACTTGAGGCCGCCGATGATGATCAGGTTCGGCAGCTGCGCGTGGCGTTTGCGGCGCCGACGCCAGCGGCTCTTGCGGTCGGCGGTGTAGCGCTCGCGGGCACGGTCGCACATCGCCTTGTCGGCGGGGTCGTGCATGGCGGCGGGTGGCGGCGTGTGCGTGTCGGGTTCCGGCACGAGCGGGCTAGTCTAGCTGCGATGCCCTTCGCCGATCTGCAGAGCAACTTCGAAGCCTTCTTCAACCGGGCCGCCGAATTCTTCCGCCACCTCTCGGAAATCCACTGGCAGGCGTTCGGGATCGCCCTCCTCTGCCTGCTCGGGATGCAGCTGGCGCGCGCCTGGGCCTGGCGCAACGTGCTCCGCGCCGCCTACCCGGGCAAGAAGATCCCCTACCTGCAGCTCGCGGCCGCCTACCTGGCTGGGGCCGGGATCAACGCGGTCTTGCCAGCCCACGCGGGCGACGTGACCAAGGTCTTCCTGGTCAAACGCCAGATCCCCGACTCCTCATATCCGGCGGTCACCTCCTCGTACCTGGTCCAGACCGTCTTCGACACCTCGGTCGGGGTGCTGGTGCTGCTCTACGCGATCAGCCAGGGCCTGCTGCCCTCGATCCCCGAACTCCCCAACCTGCCGGCCTTCGAGATCTCCTTCTGGGCCAACCACCCGGAGGTCTTCGCGATCGTGGTCGCGGTCCTGTTCCTGGCGATCGCGCTCGCCGTCTACCTGCTCGCCCACCGCGTGCGCCGCTTCTGGGCGCGCGTGCGCCAGGGGCTGGTGATCCTCACCATGCCGCGCCGTTACCTGCGCGAGGTCGCCGCCTGGCAGGGAGTCGGCTGGCTCTGCCGCTTCGGCTCCTTCTGGTTCTTCCTCAAGGCCTTCGGCATCGGCGGCTCGATCGGCAACGTGATGTTGGTGATGAGCGTGCAGGCGATCGCCAACGTCATCCCCTTCACCCCCGGCGGCGCCGGTGCCCAGCAGGCGCTCCTGGTCGCGACCCTCAACGGCCCCTCCCGCGCCGCCGTCCTCTCCTTCTCGGTCGGCACCCAGATCGCCATGGCGGCCTGGTCGGTAGTCCTCGGCTTCGCCGCGATCCTGCTGGTGTTCAAAACGACCGACTGGCGCGGCCTGATCCGGCAGGCGCAGGAGGAGGCGGACAGTCAGAAGGCCGCGGAAGCGGTCCCGTAGCTGCCAGGCGACCTACTTGGTCGCAATCAGCTTCTTCGAGCCCTATTTTTTCGGGGCGCGAGGCTTCGGAGTGAGCGGAACCAGTTTGGCCGGGGCCGGAGGATTCACCGGCGTCCTTTCGGCGCTGAGGGCGCCCCCTCGCCGACGCTTGTAGCTAAAAAGTTTCATGGCAAGATGGTAGCGGGTCCTTCGGGGACTAAGTCGACGCGCGCAATCTGAGACGCGGCTATGTAGACACTTCGCTCGGGATCGATGCGCTCGGCGAGGTTGCGAATGCCGTTTTCATCCACTTCGACCGTGTATAGGGTTTCAAGATAAATGTCGTGTGGTTGCGGCGTTTGGCCAACTGCTGAGCGTCGGCCGTAGACGCCACCGACAAGCCGAGGCGAATCGGTGGCGTGGTCTACAAGCTCGACGATTACCCACAGGCCGTCCTTGAGCCCCCGCTGATAGGCGTAGTCGAATGCGTCGCTTGCCTCGCCGGCGCCGAGTCCTGCCGCAAACAGGCTAGGGGGCCCGTCGCCGGACTCGACTTCTTCGAGATAGCGATTGAGCAACCCGCCAACAGCGACGGGTACGCCCAGGAGGACGATCGCGACATAGGCGCTTATCGCTCCCACATGGTCCACCCAATCTTCCGGCGGTCCAACGGACTTGATCAGGTTCGCCGTCCAGAAGCCGAACACCAAATGCACGATCAGCGTGTAGGCGAGCGCGCGCAATGCGAGTTCGAGGTCACTTCGCGACGAGCGAGCGGCGCGCGCGACGCTCAGCTCGGCGACGATGAAGCCGGGCATCAGTAGTGCAATTGCCGCGAGGATCGAGACGGCCGTACTCAGCATCCCTCCTTCACCCCAATCACGAGGACCATCCCGGGTAGCGGCTGGTGACGTGCCATTGCCAGGGTGGGCGTTCGCCGGGTGGGAAGGCGTAGTGGTTGCGGCCGGGGAGGGTCTCCAGCGGGACGAGGGCGGGGTCGTCTTCGGCGAGGACTTCGACTCCGGCGGCGGCTGCGACGTCGGCTTCGGTGGCGCGGCGGGCGATTCGCTGCCAGCCGAGCGTCGGGCGGTAGAGCCAGTAGACGATCTCGACCCATCCCTCCGCGGCGCGGCGGTCGATCAGCTCGGTGAAGGCGGTGGTGCGGCGGCCCGAGGCGGTGAGGTGGGGGCCGGCGGCGACGGCGCAGCTTTCGCGGCGGCAACGGGGGAAGTCGACCGGCATCAGCGGTAGCCCCGTGGGTCCCGGCCGCGCTTCGGGAGCCGGGGCCAGCGCCCGGGTCAGCCGCGCCAGCGGCCAGCCATAGGCGGGGACGAGCGGGTGATGGCGGCAGGCGTCGGGGAGCCGCGGCGCGCAGGTCAGTCGCCGCCCGATCACGCCGGCGAGCGTGCGGCCGGCGTCCACTTCGCCGCCTGCGGCGATGGTTGAGATGGCGGCGATCAGCACCGTCGCGATCAGCGCCGCCAGCGCGACCTGCTCGACGCTTGCCGCCCCTCGCTCTCTTCGTCCCTCCATTGCCCCGACGCTAGGCGGTCGCGGCGCACGCGTGGCGCGCACAAAGCGCCAATTCTGGGTCAATAGTGAGTCGGTTCTGCTTACATGGAGGGTGATGGAGGGCTTCAACCTGTTCGGCGACCCGGAGGAGTTCCGCGCCCGCATGGAAGAGCTCTCCGAGCAGATGCAGTCCTCGCAGCGCGTCGCCTGGGCCGACAACGCGATCAGGCTCGCGGTCGAGATGACCGTCGCCTCGATCGGCCGCCTCGACCTCAGCGGCAGCCCCGACCAGCAGGCGATGCAGGTCCGCGACGCGATCCGCGTCCTCTTCCCCGAGGCCGTGACGCTGGTGCGCGAGGCCCGCGAAGGCCTCAGCTAGAAGCAGCAGCGCCAGATCGGCCCCTCCCCTCGTCGCTTCGACGGGATCGTGTGCGCCTTTTCACCGTTACCCAAAATTATGAGACCCACTAAAACAACCTGACCAAATGGTTTATTCCACTGTTTCATTTTCCTGTTGACGTTCTGCCCGATCTGTGTATAAGGTTGGCGCCCAACTGGTACGCGCAGGGGATTCTTCGCGGTTGCCGGCTAGCGACAAATCGACAGATCGGGAGAGACCGTGAAATCCTCAAAGCTCGCAAGAGACAAGGGCCTGGCGCTCGCCTTGGCTATCGCAATACTGGTCGCTGTCACCTGTGCTGCGAGCGCTCTGGCAGATCAGGGTGGCGCCGCCGAAGACGGTTCTCTCCCGACGCCTGCTGATATCGCCGCAGCAGTCGAATCCAGTTCGCCCGGCCCGATCGATCAGGGACTGACCGACCCGAGCGCAGCCGAAGGGGTGCCACTGACCGAACTAGGGCGCGAAGAAGCCCTGGAACTCATGACGGGTGTGTTCAGCCAGCAGGTGGAAGCCCCCGCCGGCGTCTACGACGAACTTCAAGGCGCGAAACTGCTCAGTTCCAACGTCGCCGTCGTCTCGGAAAGAGCAATCGAAGGCGGGGAAGAGGAAGAAGAAACCGAAGGGTCTCTGGAAGGGACCGGAGCCTCCGCCGAAGGTGATGGGCCCGAATCAGGCGCGGAATCTGAAACGGCGCCCGAAGCCGAAGCCAGGCAGGTGCAGCCAAAGCCTCCCAGCGCTCCCGCCGAAGTCGCGAATGCTGATCTGGTCGACTCCACGGTCCCGCTTGAAGCCGGCAGTCAGACGGCCCCAGAACCCGTCGATCTGAGCTTGACCCGCACCGGCGGCGCTCTCGAACCAAGCGCGCCCCTCGTCGAATTGAAAATCCCGGCCGAACTCGGCGAAGGAATCGAACTTCCCGGTGCCGGCATCGACATCTCTCTCGCCGGAGCGCCTGCGGAGCGCGCTCCCACCCTCACCAACGACAGCGTCGCCTTTTACCCGAACGTGGATGCAGGCACCGGCGCCGGGGCTGAAAGCGACCTCGCGGTCTCCCCGACCCCGAGCGGGGTCGAGACCCTGACCCAACTGCGCGGCCCCGTCTCACCCACCACGCAGGCCTACAACCTCTCCATCCCGCCCAATGCGGAACTGACCGCGACTGCGGCGGGAGGGGCGAAGGTGCTCTCCGGCAGCGGTGAAGTCCTGATGACCGTCGAACCGCCGAGCGCCCTCGACGCCGCCGGCAAGCCGGTTCCGACCGAACTCGAAGTCGCGGGCGACGCTGTGAAGATCCACGTCGAACCGCCGCCGGACGCGCAATCGCCGATCCTCCTCGATCCCCTCTTCCAGACCTACGAATGGGCCGCGAAAGGGACGAGCAAGGGGATCTGCAGCAACAGCTTCAAAGAAGAAAGCTCCTCCTCGTGCAACAACCGCGAAGAGTGGGGCTATGAAGTCCTCGAATATCCATGGGGAGGCTTGCCGCACCTGAGCGTCGGTAACGGCTGGTCGCCTTCGCAGCCGGGGATCTACGTCCACGCCGAAGGCCAGCAGCGCGCAGGCGACCATGCCACCGTCCTCTACACCGTTCCCCGCTACTTCAAAGAATCGCCGGCCCCGAGCAGCTACATCAAGGACCTGAAACTCTCCGACGTGACCTGGCAGGCGCTCGGGCAGTACCCAAGTCCGTACCTCTTCATGGGCCTTTGGGACTCGAGGGCGAAAGTCTGGGTGAGCGCGGCGCCCCACACTGGTCAGGCCGGTCATGGGCTCAGTAACACTTCCTTCGTCTACGACTCCCCCAACGAAATCGCCGGTAGCAACGGCGAAATCGACCCTGAAGCGAAGGCCGCCGAGGTGGGCATCTACGACACCGAAGCCAGCGCCAGCAGCAATGCCACCGCCTACGTCGGCGCTGCGACGGTAGAACTCGGCGACCGAGTTGCTCCCTCAGCGCCGACCAATCCCCCGCAGACTAAATGGGTCAACCAGACCGCACCGCCGCTGGCGTTCACCACCTCTGACACCGGGCTCGGCGTCTACGCAATCACCGCGGGCACCGAAGAACTGAACAGCTCCGGGCAGCCGCTCCACACTTGGAAAGCTCTGAACGGCTGCGTCGGGGTTGGCGATTCGCCCTGCCCGGAGAACTGGAGCTCAACCGAATCGGGGCACCCCTCGCTCACCTACGAACCGGCCCTGCTCCCAACCGGGATCGACGCCGTGAGCCTTGTCGCCGAAGACCCCGTCGGCAACAAGTCAGCCTCAAGCTGGGAGGAAGTGTATGTCGACCACATTCCCCCGGTCCTCTCCCTCTCGGGCTCGATGACCGAACAGGCCACCCTCGGCACCCGCCGCAGCTCCTACACCCTCAAGGTCACCGGCTCCGACGGCAACGCCGAACACCCGCAGTCGGGCATCGCCCGCGCCGAAGTGAAGCTCGACGGCAAAGCGGTCGCGATGGAAGGCAAACAGCTCGAAGAATGGACGCCGGCCTGCACCACCCAGAACTGTCCGCTCTCGGCCGAATGGACGCTCAGCACCGCCGGGCTCGCCGAAGGCAAACACACGGTCGAAGTGATCGCGACCGACGCGGCCGGGGTCAGCACCTCGCCGCAGACGCTCGTGATCGAAACCCACGCCGCCGCAGCCCCCTCCGTGGCCTTGAGCGGCTCGCTCACCGAAGAGGAAACGCTCGGCAGCTCACGGCCGCGCTACCGGCTGAACGTGAAATCGACGGCGATGGCCGCCGGCTTCGAATCGCCGACGCTCGGCGCCACCCCTCTCTACGTCAGCTCGATCGGCGGCATCGGCAGCGAAAACGGCAAGTTCTTCGCACCAGCCGATGTCGCCGTCGATGCCAAAGGCGACCTCTGGGTACTCGACCGAAGCCAGGCCCGCCTTCAGGAGTTCAACGAAAAAGGCGAATGGCTGCGCAACGCCGGCTCTGAAGGCTCAGGGGCGGGGATGCTCAGCTCCCCCTCGGGGGTCGCCGTGGATGCCGGCGGCAACCTCTGGGTCGCCGACACCGGCAACAACCGGGTGGTCGAGTTCAACGAAAAAGGAGAATTCATCGAGACCTTCGGGACCAACGTCAACAAGACGAAGACCGAAGCGGCCGGCACCGAAGCCGAAAAGAACCTCTGCACGGCGGCCTCCGGCAATATCTGCCAGGCCGGAACGGCTGGCAGCGGGACGGGGCAGATGAAAGCCCCGCAGGGCATCGCCGTGACCTCGGGCGGCAGCATCTGGATCGCCGACACCGGCAACAGCCGCCTGGAGAAGTTCTCTGCAAGCGGCGGGCTGATCAACACCGTTTCGGGAGAAGGCTCAGAAGCCGGGAAGCTGAAAGAACCGAGCTCGATCACCCTCGCCCTCGACGGCTCGATCTGGGTCGCAGACACCGGCAACAACCGGATCGAGCAGTGGAACTCCAGCCTCGCCTTTCTCCGCGCGATCGGCAAAGAAGGAACGGGCGGCGGTGAATTCAAAGGCCCCGCCTCGATCGAGGCCGACTCCGCCGGAGAGATCTGGGTCGGCGACCGCGGCAACAACCGGGTCGAGGAGTTCGACGAATACGGCACCTACCTGAAGCAGTTCGGCAGCTACGGCTCCGGCGGCGGCCAGTTCAGCTTCTCCGGGAAGATGGGCCTTACGGTCGACGGGAGCGGCAACCTCTGGACCACCGACGGCCACTTCCACGTGCAGCGCTGGACGATCCCCGGCTTCCCGGTCTACCTGACCACGATCGGCGGCTTCGGCACCGGCAACGGCAAGTTCTTCCACCCGGCCGACGTCGCCGCCGACTCCAAAGGCGATGTCTGGGTGCTGGACAGCGAACAGGACCGCCTCCAGGAGTTCAACGAAAAAGGCGAATGGCTGAGGACCGCCGGCAGCTCCGGCTCGGGCGCCGGCATGCTCAGCTCCCCCTCCGCCCTCGACGTCTACCGGGCAAACGGCACCGTCTGGGTCGCCGACACCGGCAACAACCGGGTGGTCGAGTTCGGCGAAAAAGGCGAATTCATCGAGACCTTCGGCACCAACGTCAACAAGACGAAGGTCGAAACGGCCGGCGCCACCGAAGCCGAAAAGAACCTCTGCACCGCCGCCTCGGGCAACGTCTGCCAGGCGGGCACGGCCGGCAGCGCCCTCGGCCAGCTGAGCGCCCCGAAGGGGATCGCCCTGACCGCCGGCGGCAACGTCTGGGTCTCAGACACGGGCAACAACCGCCTGGAGAAGTTCAGCCCCGCCGGCGCCTTCATGAACAAGATCGCCTCCGAAGGAAGCGAAGCGGGCAAGGTCAAAGAACCGACCGCGATCACCGTCGCCCCCGACGGCTCGATCTGGGTCGCCGACACCGGCAACAACCGGATCGAGCAGTGGAACTCGAGCCTCGTCTTCGTCCGCGCGGTCGGCAAGGAAGGTGTCGGCGCCGGCGAATTCAAAGCGCCTGCCGCAATCGAGGCCGACGCCTCCGGCAACATCTGGGTCGGCGACCGCGCCAACAACCGGGTCGAGGAGTTTGCCGAAGGCGGGAAGTACCTCGGCGAGTTCGGCGCCGCCGGCTCGGGCAAGCTCGCGCTCGGCTCCTCGGCGATCGGGATCGCCGTCGACGCCGGCGGCGGGATCTGGGTGACCGACCCGAATCACTGGAAGATCCAGAAGTGGCACCAGGAAACGCCGCGCTCGGAAGTGACGACGACCGTGTGGTTCAACGGCACCCAGGAGACGAGCGTCCACGGCGGCTGCCTGGCCACCAGCTGCACGATCGAACCGCAGTGGACGCTCGAATCGCCCTCCGTTTCCCCTGGCACCTATCCGGTTCGGGTGAAGACGACCGACGGCCTGGGACGCAGCACCGAAAGCACCATGAACGTCAAAGTCGAACGCGACACGACCAAGCCGACCTTGGAAACCGGCGGCGAACTCGCCAACGCCCCCGAAGGCTGGGTCGAACAGGAAACCTACGGCTTCAACGCCACGGCGACCGACAGCGGCTACGGCCTCAGCTCGCTCGCCTTGAAGATCGACGGCCAGCAGGTTGCCTCCACCTCGCAGTCCTGCCCGGAAGGGGGCTGCAACGAGACGCTCTCCAAACAGATCAGCATGGCGAGCTACTCAGGAGGCTCGCATGCGGCCGAAGTCGTAGCCAGCGACGGGGCGGGGAACAGCGCGGTGAAGCGGTGGACGATCAACGTCGATCCGGAAGGGCACATCTCCACGAAAGAAGCCGAAGCAACGCTCGAAGCGGTCGAAAGCACGACGACCGAAACTCCAGTCGCGCCGACCAATGAACTTCTAGAGCCCGAACAAATCGAAGGTGGCGATGATCCCGGGCTCGAGCAAACCGGCTCAGAAATCACGAGCACGGGTGTACCGGACACCACCACGATGACTACCAATCCGGAAAGCGGCTTCACTATTAACAGCCCGTATGGCGAAACGAAAATCACCCCAACTGTTAGCGAAGGTGCTTCATCCACCGCCATTGCAGAAGGAGTGGCAGGAGTTTCGGCCGACGTGAGCGACGAAGTCGACAGTGTGGTCCGGCCCGAATACAACGGTGTTGAGACCTTTCAGGATATTCGGTCATCAACGAGCCCGGAAAAATATTCGTGGAATGTTCACCTCTATGAAGGTCAGACGCTGCAGCTCGCGAATAGCAGTCAAGCGGAGGTCTTCAATAAAAGCGGCAAGCTTGGCTTCCTCATAACGGCCGAAAAGGCCCACGATGCCACGGGGAAGGAAGTCCCAACCTCGCTTGAAGTCAATGGCTCAGTCCTCACGCTGAAGGTTGAATTCCATTCAGAGGCCTTCGTATACCCGATCATAGCTGGGCAAGGCTGGGAAACCGCCTACACGGTTCCGGTGATGGTCGAAGAGCCGGAAGACGAACTTGAAATCAAAGAACGACAGGAACAAGAACGATCAGGGGAAAAAGAACCGGCCAGCGGGCCAGCTACCCTACTTTCCCAACCAGTTACTCAGGAAGAGGCGGAATGGATGTTGAGGGCCGGTCATCCTGAAAACGCGAATGTAGAAGCACCGCCCTATCCTTCGTCTGGAGGGGCGTCTGCAAGCAACGTCCGTACGTTCTTCGTAAAGAGGCAGGAAGTTTGCCAAGAAGGTGGCTGCGACAATTGGCATTTTTGGATCGCCGGCGGAAAAGAACCTGAACATCCGCACTTCTTACGCGGCCGGAACTGGGTAGAATGGGTGAGCCCCACGGAAGTACACTGCGGAAGCTATGTCGCTGCGGAATGGGTAGCCGTTGGAACCGAAATAACCGAATACGGTTGCGGGTTTGTCGGGCCTCAGAAAGTCGTCAAAGGCGAAAAAAAGCACCTCGACATCTATACTCGGGTTGATGTGTCTGATTTGGTTAGTACCCCAT
The DNA here is from genome assembly GCA_051954855.1 of Solirubrobacterales bacterium. Classification (GTDB taxonomy): domain Bacteria; phylum Actinomycetota; class Thermoleophilia; order Solirubrobacterales; family 70-9; genus VAYN01. The sequence continues at coordinate 23,724 of JBQCHH010000017.1, forward strand.
ACGGAGCATTCGTCGAGCACAGCTACGAAGCACTCCTTGTATGGGTGTATCAAAATGGTTTTCAGGAGAGGGTGAACCGGGAATGGGACGGTGGTCCCCCAATTACGTGACATTAAGTTAAGATGAGAGGGAACGCGAATGACGGTTTACCTAAGAGCACTTAGTATCCTGGTCCTATGCCTCCTTGCAGTGGCTGGCTCTGCATGTGGGTCCCAAACCGTTTCGAGTGCGGCAGGGGACCCAACCAGCGCAGGAGGGGACTTATGCGTGATCAACGACCAAGGCGTTAAGTCACGGATTCGGCCAGAAAACAGCGGTTTATCATGTAGCAGCATTCGCTCGATACTCATGATCTTGTCGACTAGGGTAGGCGTAACGCAGCTATACAATGAAAAGGGTGAACCTAGCTGGGCATGCCGAAGGTACCCGAAGTCAGCCCTTCCGCGAGAAGTGCGATGCCATGAAGATAAACGCCATTTCGAAAAAGTGCGCATTCAGAAGAAGCACTCGGGTTGACCAGGCCACGTCTTTACCTATTGCTACCGTTTGCTGCCACGCAATCTTGGAGTTGGCGCGGACTAGCGGACCGGACCGAGAATGTCATAGCGTGGAGGGCGTGGAGGGCAGCCCTCGTCGCTGCCGCCGTGCCCCTTTGCTTTCTCGCTTTTGGGTCCTCTGCGGCGTTTGCATACCCTTCGCTTGACGAAGGCGGCATGGTGTTTCCAGCGATCTACAGTCCGGCCGAACCTGAGGAATTCTCTTTTGAAGTCACGCTCGGTGAAGAACAGGAACTGCGGCAGATCAACGAACAGGAAATCGGCGTCTATTACAGCGAAGGCCATCCTGCATTCTCAATTCAGGCGATGGCTGCCCACGATGCTGTTGGCGCCACGGTGCCCACGACCATCCGAAAGACGGACGAAAATGTCATCACGTTGACGGTCCATCATCGGGAGGGGAATCCGGCCGCGGGAGGAGCACCGTTCGTCTACCCGATCGTCGCCGGAGTGGGTTGGGAAGGGGGCTTTGTCACGACCATCGTCGAAATGCCGCCTGGCGAAAGTACCGAAAGCGGGCCGCCAGCCGAGCAGTGCCACGTTCCGGCCCTCCGCGGTGCCACCGTGTCCGGAGCAATGAGACGTTTGCGCCGCGCCAATTGCCGCCTCGGCGCCGTCACCAAGTCCCATGGCGTCACGAGGAAGACTGGCAGGGTGGTTCACCAGACCGAGCCGGCCGGCAGCTCTCTTGCGCAGGATGCTCGGGTGGGAATCAAGCTTGGCCCGAGCGGAAGGAGCCGGTCTTGAAGAAGATCCATCTCTATTTACCGCTCTCGCTTGCTGCCGTCGTGACCCTTTGCGTTCTCGCTATTGGACCCTCTGCGGCGTATGCCTCCCCTCCGGTCTACGTAGGCCTGACGACGTTTCCGACGATCTACAGCCCAGCCGAACCCGAGGAATTCTCTTGGGAAGTGATCCTCGAAGGGGGAGAGGAAATGCGGCAGATCGACGAACAGGAAATCGTCGTCTACTACAGCGATGGACACCGTGCATTCGGAATTCAAGCGGAGCCTGCAGCGGATGCAGACGACGTCGCGGTGCCCACCAGCATCCAAGTAACGGGCGAAAACATCTTCACGTTGACGGTCCACCATCGGGAGGGGAATCCGGCGGCAGGCGGGGCTCCCTTCCACTATCCGATCACCGCGGGACAAGGGTCGGGAGGAGTCACCGTCCCAACCGAAATCCAAGGCCCGCCCGACGAAAAGGAACTCCGCGAACAACGAGAACGGGAAGAACGGGAAGAACGCGAACAGCGGGAAAAACGGCAAGAAGCGGAAATCGCCGCGCAGGCAAAGCCGTGCCATGTTCCGGCGCTCCGTGGCGCCACCGTCGCCGGAGCGAGGCGGCGTCTGCGCCGTGCCAATTGCCGCCTCGGCGCCATCGCCAAATCCCGTGGCGTCACGAGGAGGACCGGCAGGGTCGTGCATCAGAGCGAACCCGCCGGCACCACTCTTGAGCCTGGTGCTCGGGTGAGCATCAGGCTCGGCCCGGGCGGGTCTCTTGGCATGTGACGAAGATGACCCGCCTTTATCTACCGCTTTTACTTGTCACTGCTGCTACCGCGATGTTGGGGGTGTCGGCATGCGGATCGCCGGCGGCTTCGGTTGGCGCAGGGGCGCAGGCCTTGGTCGGCGAAGGCGAGAAGAGCTGTGTGATCGAGGGCAACGGTGTGAAGTCACGAATTCGCCCGGAAGACAGCGGCCTGCCGTGCAGCAGTATTCGGATGATTCTCGTGATCCTGCCCGATGTGCCTGGCGTGCAGACGCTCCAGAATGAAAACGGAGAACCCAGCTGGGTATGCCGGGAGTATCCGAAGTCAGCACTTCCGCGAGAATTGCGGTGCCACGAAGGTAAGCGTCATTTCGAAAGGGTCCGAATTCAGGGGAAGGCTTGAGCTAGAGGCCTTTATCGCCGGTTAACCCCGGTGGGCGAGGCTGTGGGGGTGCAGCAGCGTGCCCGTCGCCGGCGCCGGCTCTACCCCTTCGGGGCGGTTTTGGTCCTCGCCGGCTTCTTGATCATTCGCGGCCTGGGTGGGTCCGGCGGCTCGTCGGGGTTGAGCGACCCCGTTCGGCCGCAGGTGCTCGTCTCCCGGCTTGCCTCGAAGTCGTTGCCGGCGCCGATCTCGGGCGAGACGGCGGTGATCCTGCATGGCGGGACGCTGATCATCGGCGGGCTCGACGCGAGCGAAGCCTCGGTCAGCGGCGTCTTCCGACTCGACCGGACCGGCACCCTGCGCCCGGCCGGGTCGCTGAGCGGGCCGCTCCACGACGCCGCCGCGACCACCCTCGGCAACAAGGTGCTGGTCCTCGGCGGCGGCACCGCGACGAGCACGGACACGGTGCAGGCCCTGCCGGTGAGCACCGCGACCGGCCGGTCGGCCACCGCCGCGGTCGTCGGCCATCTGCCGGCGGTCCGCTCCGACCTCAGCGCGGTGACGATCGGCTCCAAGGCCTACGTCCTCGGCGGCTACGACGGCACCACCCCCGACCCGGCCGTGCTCGCGACCGCCGACGGCAGATCCTTCGAACAGGTCGCCGAACTGAAGGTACCCGCCCGCTACATCGCCACCGCGGCGGTCGGCAACCGCATGTTCGCCTTCGGCGGCGAGACCGCGAGCGGGGCCGCGACCGACGCGATCCAGGAAATCGACCCCGCCCAGGGGACGGTGCGGGTGGTCGGGCACCTGCCACGGGCGGTCTCCCACGCCGCCGCCGTGGTCCTGGGCGGCCGCGTCTACGTCCTCGGCGGCGAAGAAAACGGCACCGCCACCGATCGCGTGTGGCAGTTCGACCCGGCCACGGGCAGGGTCGCCGCGGCGCCCTCGCTGCCGCTGGCGGTCTCCGGGGGCGCCGCCGTCAGCACCGGCAGGGACGCCTACCTGCTCGGCGGCACCGGCGCCGGCGGCGAAGCGCTGGCGAGCATCGTCGTGCTGCGGCTGCGGGCCAAGGCCGCGCCTAGGTCGACTGCCACCGCCGGGCCGGAACCGGCGCAGGCGAGCGGCGACGGCGCCCCTCCCTTCGAAGGCCAGCTGATGATCGCCGACCGCGGCAACAACCGGATCATCGTCGTCAACAACCAAAAGAAGGTGCTCTGGCGCTTCCCCTCGAAGGCCCACCCGGCGCCGCCCGGCGGCTTCTACTTCCCCGACGACGCCTTCTTCATCCACGGCGGCGCCGGGATCATCTCCAACGAGGAGCAGAACGAGCGGATCGTCCAGCTCTCCTACCCGGGCGGGAAGCTGCTCTGGTCCTACGGCCATCCCGGCCAGACCGGCTCCGCCGCCGGCTACCTGCACGAGCCCGACGACGCCTACCTGCTGAAGAACGGGAACGTCTCGGTCGCCGACGCGCAGAACTGCCGGGTGCTGATCGTCTCGCCGCAGAAGCAGGTGCTGCGGGAATTCGGCGACCCGGCTGAATGCACGCACGACCCGCCGCACCGCCTCGGCTCGCCCAACGGCGACACGCCGCTGGCCAACGGCGACATCCTCGTCTCCGAGGTAAACGGCTCCTACATCGACGAGATCACCCGCACCGGCAAGCTGGTCTGGTCGCTGCAGCTGCCGATCTCCTACCCCTCCGACCCGCAGCAGCTCGGCCCGGACCTCTACCTCGTCGCCGACTACGCCAACCCCGGCGGGATCTACGAGTTCACCCGCTCGGGCCGGATCGTCTGGTCCTACCACCCGGAATCCGGCAACGGCCGCCTCAATCACCCGAGCCTGGCGGAGCGGCTGCCGAACGGCGACATCGCCGCCAACGACGACTACCGCAACCGGGTCGTGATCATCGACCCGAAGACGAAGAAGATCGTCTGGCAGTACGGCGTCACCGGTCACCCGGGCCGCGGACCCGACCACCTCCACATCCCCGACGGCTTCGACCTGCTGAGCCCGGAAGGGACGACTCCCACTCACCCCTTTACGGGCTGAGCCGGCGGGTCTTAGAACAGCTCGAGGTGAATCGAGACGACCGCGCCGCGGCCGAGGGCGGCGCCCGCCAGCTCGACCGGGATGGCGATCGCCAGGGCCGGAATCGCGGCGACGATGGTGACGAGGACGTCGATTCGCCGCTGCCAGGGGCGGGGCGCCGGCGCCGCCGGGGCGTCGCGGAGGGCGCCGAGGGCGACGTTGCGGCCGAAGGTGACGCTGTTCAGCAGCGTCTGCCAGGTGACGGCCAGGCTCGCCAGCGGCCGCCAGCGGCGCGCCTTGACAACCTGGTCGCGGTGGGCGACGAGGCGGCGCACCGCCTCGACCGTGAAGAGGTAGCGGGCGTCGGGCTGCAGCCCGGCCCAGCCGACGCCGCCGAGCGAGCAGGCGAAGCCGGCGCGGTTGGCGATCCGCGGGTCGTCCCCCTCGCGCAGCGCCTCGAGCTCGCGCAGGGCGTCCTCCGGGTCGCCGACCGCGCCGACGACCCCCAGCCCGCAGCTCTCGCAGCGGCGCACCGGCCCCGCCAGGCCCGGCCTCTCGCCGATCCAGCCGAAGAGCGGCTCGCCGCAGGCGGGGCAGGGCGGGTTCTCCGGCCCGGCACCTGCCTCGAGCGGAACGACGCGAGTGGCTTCGACCTCTGCCATTCCGTATAGCGTACGGACCCGGATGAGCCCTCAGGAGACTCGAGAGACGGAGTCGCGCTGGGCCCTGCCGGTCGCGCTGGCGACCTTCGCGGCGGTGGCGCTGCTGATCGTCTCCAAGCCGATCGAAAACGTCAGCGGCACGGAAAACCCCGAAATCCTCCGCTCGGTGCACGAACACACCGGCTCGGTGACCGCAGCCGGGCTGCTGCAGGCGCTCGCGCTCGTGCTGCTCATCCTCCCGCTCGTCTACCTCTTCCGGGCGGTGCGCGCGCGCAGCGAGCGGGTGCGGCCGCAGCTGATCGGCCTGGTGGTCGCGGCGCCGCTCTTCCTCGCCCTCTCCGCGGGCCTTTCGATCAGCGCCCGGCACGACGCGGCGAGCCAGTTCGTCGCCGGCGAAGCGAAGTCCACGCTGAGCCGGAAGGAAGCGCACGAAGAATGCGCCTCCCAGCAGAAGGAAGAAGGCGATAAGCCTTTCGCCGAAGAATTCGAACCCGAAAAGGGCGAGACGCCGCTCGCCGCCTGCGAACGCCAGGAACGGGAAAACGACCAGGCCTCCAACGCGCTCGCCGAAGCCTCGCTGGCGGGGATCGCCACCGGCCTGGGCCTGGCAGGCGGGCTCGGCTTCGTCGTCGCCCTCTTCTACACCTGCCTCTGGGCGATGCGGACCGGCCTCCTCAGCCGCTTCTGGGGCTCGCTGGGGATGGCGGCGGGGATCGCCTTCCTGCTCGGGCCGCTCGCCTTCGTCACCCTCGTCTGGCTCGTCTTCTTCGCCTTCCTCGTCCTCGGTCTGGTCCCGGGCGGCAAACCCCCCGCCTGGGCCGCCGGCGAAGCCGTCCCCTGGCCGACCCCGGGCGAGAAAGCCGCCGCCGAACTGGAACCCGGCGAAGCCGAGGAGCCCACCGGACCGGGCGAGCCCGAAGAGAAACGCAAGCGCAAGCAGCGCGAGTAGCCACGCTTCCTCGGAGGTCCCCAATTTGGGACCTAACCCGCCCCGGCCAGCGCCGGGAGGAGAGCTAGGCTGGAGGGACGGATGCATTACCCGAGGGAAACGTTCACCGAGGAGGAGAGAGCCAAGCTCTCCAACCACTTCACCAACCTGGAGGGGCCGGTCTTCGCCCTTATCAATCTGCCGGAGACCGTCAAGGGGGCTCTGTTCGCGCGGTACTCGCGCTACCAGGGAACGCTGCGGCGATTGTTCCTGGAGGAGTTCGCCGACGGCTTGCCGGACATCGGCGAACTGCCGAAGCTGTCGGAGGGTCGCCGGGCCGCGGAGCTGTACGAAAGGGTCTTCATCGGCTTCGGAGACGACTCGGTGGCGCAGCTGGGAGGAGCTCATATCGCCTGCGAGTGGACCTCCAACGTGATGACCAAGGTTCTGCAGCGGCCACGGCTTGCTTCTTACCTTGAGCAATCGACCCGGTACATCCCTTACGACCGGCCGATGCAGGAGGGGGACTACCGCTATTACCGGCACCCCGCCCTCGGGATGACCTACGAAAGCGCGATGGACTTCCTCTTCGAGTCCTACTCGCAGCTGCTGCCCCAGGTCAGGAACTGGCTCGACAAGACCGTCGCGGGGAATCGCTCGGATCCACCGGCCGCCCGGGCGCGGATGCTGAAGGCGAAGTCACTCGACCTCCTGCGCGGGTTGCTGCCGGCCTCATCCCTTTCGCACATGGGGATCTTCGCCAGTGGGCAGGCCTACGAGAGCCTGATCCTGCACCTGCTCGCGCATCCCCTTCCCGAGGCTCGCCGCTACGGGTCGATGATGCTGCACGAGCTGGAGGCGGTGATCCCCAGCTTCGTGGCCCGGGTCGAGCGACCCGACCGGGGAGGGGAGTGGGTCTCCTTCCTGAGGGCTCGTCAGCAGCGGGCTATCGACCACGCCGGTCGCTACGGGTTGCAGGAAGTGCAGGTTGAAAGCGGTCCCTCGGTCAAGCTTGTCGGCCATGAGGGGTCAGAGACGGACATGCTCGTCTCCCTCCTGTTCGAGGCTTCGACGACTTCCGAGGAGGAGATTCGCAGGGTGGTCGAGGAGATGCCGGCCAAGGAGCAGGCCTCTGTGATCAGCGTTCTCGCCGGTCCTCGCACCAACCGTCGTCACCGGCCCGGTCGAGGCTTCGAGCGGGTGCAGTACCGGTTTGAAATCGTTTCCGACTATGGGGTGTTTCGGGACCTGCAGAGACATCGCCTGCTCACCTGCCAGTGGCAGGAGTTGACCCCCGACCTGGGCGCCCACATGCCCGAAGAGATCGAGCGGGCTGGGGTGGCCGACGCCTACCATCGAGCGCTCGAGAGATCTCACAATGAGTACTACCGCCTCAGGGAGGCGAACCTGAGCTGGGCCGCTCCCTATGCCCTCTGCCTCGCCTTCCGGATGCGGTATGTGCTTGACCTGACCGCTCGCGAGGCCCTTCACCTGATCGAGCTTCGCTCCGGTCGGCAGGGACACGATTCCTATCGACTGGTGGCGCAGGAAATGCACAGCCAGATCAAGGCCGTACATCCCACCGTCGCTGACGCGATGGGTTATGTCGATCACTCGCCCCCGGAGTCCGCTCACAAAGCAGTTCGTCGGTTCGAAGAGGCGAACCAACTGGAGATCGCCGACCTGATGCGCGAAAACCTCCAGGTGGAGAGTTAGCCCGTCTACCGTTAACTGCGGAGGCGCCGCCCGCGCTGCCAGGCCATCCAGCGGGCAAAGGCCTTGGCCATCCCATAGAAGAGAGCGACGAGCAGGGCTATGGCGGCAACGACCACCCCGAAGGACAATCCGAGTTCCCACAGAGAGCTGGCTGAGAGTTCGTTTGCCCCCGAGCCACCGGAGCCGAAGATGGATACCCCCGAGCCACCGGAGGAGCCGAGAATGGCGGCGATAAGGCCGGCGAACAGGGTGGCCGCCAGGACAATCACCCCGAACAGGACCACCTGAGTCACGGATGCGCTGAGTTTGTCGATTTCGTTTCGGATGTGTCCCAGGTCCTCGACGAGGCCCAGGGCCGAAGGCGATCTGCTCTTGCCGGAGAAGAGGTCTTCGCGGACCTGGATCGCCGTTTCGGTTGGGTCGCTTTCAAGAGGAGGTCGCCGGCGCCACCGGGAAGGTCGGCGGCTCTCTTTCTCTACCTCTAGAAAAGCCAAGGAGGCGATGAAGTCCTCCCCGGGCCTGATCTCGAGAGGCATTCGCCCCAAATTGGCGACGTGGAACGACAGAGGCTCTCCGGCGCCGTCTTTGGCGCCCCACCCTGGGTCGACCAGCATGCCGCCGAAAAAGAAGAACCCCTGCTCGGCGATGCTGTAACGAGGGCCGATGATGCCGGCGAGGTCAGGTGGCATGAGCACACGCTCGGCGCTCGACACATAGGCGGTCTGCCCAGGTTCGATAACTACGGGGCGACCTCGTTCATGTTCTCCGACGTATCGTTTGCCATTCGGCAGGATCAGGAGCGACTTGGAGAGAGTCAGGTAGTACTTCGCAGCTTTCACGTTCGATTCCTCGGCCCCTCCGGACGGAAAGATTTCGTCGAAGCGGTGGAGGATGGCCTCCTTGCCGAGCATGCCCATGCGGACTACTTCGCTTGGTGAGAAGAAGTTCCTTTGCTCAGCTGTACTGAACCGCTGAGGCGATCTTGTCGACCTCCTCTGGGCGCCTTACATCGGTAGCGTGGGTATCGATCCTCAGGACCGGGCAAAGCGTCCAGGACGAGACGAATCGCTCGTAGGTTGCAGTGAGAGAGTCGATGTAGGGCTCATCTATATGCCTCTCGGCAGGTCTGTCCCGCTCACGCAGGCGGTCCATGATCACCGTGGAGGGAGCGTGAAGGTAGATCAGCGTCGTCGGCTGTCTCGGCAGGCCGGCGGCGACCTCCCGCAGCGATGAGAAGAGGACCATCTCGTCATCTCTTATATACGCGTCTTGGTGCAGAACCTGGCAGAAGACGTCGATCGACTCGTACGCGGTGCGGTCCTGAACGATCGCCCGGGCGAGGGGAGCGTTCGCCTGCCGCTCGATGGAGGCGATCACGAACGCGAGCTGCGAGTGAAAGGCCCAGTCCGCGGGCTGTTCGTAGAAGCGCTCGAAGAACGGGTTGACGTCGATGTCCTCTAGAAGCGGTTCGGCATCGAGGACTGAGGCCAGGTTCCTGACAAGGCCGCTCTTGCCGACCGCCACGTTGCCGGCAACCGCGACGAAGGGATGTTCAAAGTTTTGGGACACCCTCGCCTTCACGTCGTATCTTTCCAAATAAGTCAGCCAGTCAATTACAGGGGGGAGGGGCCGGGGCGCCTTGAGATCCGACGATGGTCAGAGGCTTGTGCCGCTTGGGGCGGCGTACCTGCTCGCGGCGTTGTTCACGATCGCGCTGGGATTGCTGGCGCCGCTCGTCTTCGGCAACTTCTCGCGGCGCCAGGAGCTGGTCCTGGCCCTCGCCGAGGCGGCCTGCCTGGGCGCGGTCGGGATCGGCGTCGTCATCCTCATCCGCCGCCTGCGCACAAGCCACGAAGCGCTCTGGGCACTGGCCCGCCGCGACGAGCTGACCGGAGTCGGCAACTACCGCGCCCTGCACGAGCGGCTGGCGGCGGAGATCGCCCGGCACCAGCGCCACGGCCGCGAGTTCGCCCTCGTCGTCCTCGACCTCGACGGCTTCAAGGAGATCAACGAGCGCTTCGGGCACCTCGAAGGCGACCGCCTGCTGGCCGAGATCGGCAGCTCGCTGCGCAAGGAGGTGCGGGGCGGCGACTCGGTCTTCCGCCAGGGCGGCGACGAGTTCGCGGTGATCGTCCCCGAGGTCAACGCCGAAGAGGCGGGCGAAGTCGCGAAGCGCCTGCGCGGGCGCGTCTCCCGGCGCGGCTTCGGCAGCGACGAGATGCGGCCGGTCTCGGCCGCGACCGGCTTTGCGATGTTCCCGGCCGACGGGCGCACAGTGGACGAGTTGCTAGGCGTCGCCGACCAGGATCTCTTCGCCGCCAAGCACGGCAGCTGACTCCCACCAGTTCCGCGGTTCCTTAGGCACGACATAGGTGCGAAAGGAACCACGGAACGAGGTCGCCCGGCTAGGTCTGCGGCGCCGGCGGTGCGGCCATCAGCTCGACCCGGTGGCCGCCCGGGGCGATCGCCAGCGCCCGCGGCCGACCCCAGTGTTCGCGTTTGGGCTCGACCTCGAAGCCGCGCTCGCGGAGGCGGGCGACCGTCGCCTCGAAGTCCGGGACGACCACGGCAAGGTGGCCGGGGGAGGGGACCGTCGGTTTCGCCTCGGGCATCAGGTGGACCTGGGTTCCCTCACGCTCGAGCCAGGTGTAGCGGCGCAGCGTCTCCGACGGGGGAACCTGCTCGAACCCGAGCAGCTCGAAGAAGCCGGCGGTGGCCTCGATATCGGCAGGCGCGACCTCGATCCCAACGTGATGCAGCACGCCTAAAGATTTACAGAAACGTTTGAAATGCGTATGCTTTTGTCTGCTAACGTCCTCCACATGGAGGCAGCGGTCGCAGAGAAGGAGGAGGCGAGAATGGCGGAGGGAAACGACGGACGACTTGACGAAATCAGCGGTCAGGTCGGGTATCTCACCGGTCGGGTTGACGAGATGAGCAAGCGAATCGACGACCTAAGCGAGCGGGTCGACCAGGGGTTTGCTCGGGTGGACGCTCGTTTTGATGCCCTCCAGCGCACGCTTCTTCAGTTGGGCGGCGTGATGTTCGCGGCGCTTCTGGGGCTGATAGCAACGCAGATCTAGACAAGGAGGCAGGGATGACGGAGTGGAATGACGGACGGCTTAAGGGCCTGAGTAAGTGGATCGGAGAAGTGTCCAGGCGGATGGGAGAAGGGTTCACTCGCTCGGACAGGAGGATCGATTGGGTGGAGCAGAGGCTGGAAGAGAGAATTGATCGGAAATTCACTCTTCTCGACGAAAGGATTGATCGACTGCAAGCCAAGCGCTAGAACAGCAGCGAGAGCAGCGCGGCGAGGACGACTATGGCGGTTGACCAAGTAATGGTCTCGGCGACGATGCGGTTGTCGAGGCCGTAGGCGTGGGAGACGACGAGGGCGTTTATGCCGGTCGGCATCGCTGACATCAGGCGGTAGGCGGAAGGCAGGTCGATCAGGGGGGCGGCGAGGAGCATCAGCAGGGCTGGGGCGAGGGCGATTCGCCCGGCGGTGGCGAGGGCGACGGGTTTGGTCATCGGCGGGGGAAGCGGTAGCTCGCCCTGCTCGGCACCCTCGGCGAGGGTGGCGCCGACGGCGAAGAAGCCAATCGGCAGGATCGCCACCGCGAGGATCTGCGAGGCGTCGACGAGGACGGCCGGCGCCAGGGCCTTCGGCGCCAGCAATCCCAGCACCGCCGCGTAGAGAGGCGGGTTGCGGGTCAAGAAGGCGCGGACCCGCGCGTGCGTCCCTTCGCCGGCGCGGGTGCCGAACGCAGCAGCCACCCCGAAGGCCCCGAGCATCAACGTCGGCCCGCTGACGAGAACGTCGAAGAGGACGCCGGTCGACAAGTGGTCGCGGCCGAGCAGGGCGACCGTCAGCGGGTAGCCGAGGTAGGTCGTGTTGGCCGCGATGGCGGCGCAGATGACGGCCCCGGTCTGCGGTCGCGAGAGCCGCAGCACGCGCGAGGCGACGAACCAGACCACGACTCCGACCAGCACCATGTTGACGAGTGCGATCGCAATCCCAACCGCGTTGTCAACGCTGATCGAGGCCGAGGCGAGGTTGAAGAAGATCACCGGCGGGACCAGCACGTAGAGGATCACCAGCAGCAGTCGCCGTGCGAGCGCCACAGCCTCCCGCGGCCGCCGCTGCTCTAGCCGCACGCCAGTCGCAGCGCCGGCGACCATCAAGACAATCGTCAGCAGGACCCCCATCTAGGGACGGGAGTCTGCCTCAGAACAGCGAAGCGCCAGCGTGAGAGGCGAAATCGACCAGCGGCTGGGGGATGACGCCGAAGAAGATCGTCGCCGCGGCAGCGAGGACAGCAGGGCCGACGAGGTACCAGCGGCGGCTGGCCTCGGGGTCGACCGGGTCGGCTTCCGGCGAGGCGCCGGCAATGGCCGGGGTGGCACCCGGTCCCATTCCCTGCTCTCCGCTTGAGACGGCCTCGCGTTCGGGCCGCATCCACATCGCCGCCACCACCCGCAGGTAGTAGGCGAGCGAGATCATCGTCCCGACCGCGATGAAGACGGCCAGCCAGGTGTAGTTGCCTTCGACCAGCGCCTCGATCAGGTAGAGCTTGCCGATGAAGCCCGTCGTCGCCGGCAGCCCCGCCAGCGCCAGCATCGCGATCGTCAGCGGCCAGGCCAGCAGCGGCCGCTCGGCGCCGAGGCCGCGGATGGCGCGGATGTCGTCGCCGAAGATCGTCTCGCGCTCGCGGGCGACGATCACCGCGAAGGCGGCGAGGTTCATGAAGGCGTAGGCGGCGAGGTAGAAAACGAGCGCGCTGACGCCCGATTCGGAGGCGACGACGATGCCGCCGAGCATGTAGCCGGCCTGGGCGACGCCGGACCAGCCCATCAGCCGCTTCAGCGAGTCCTGCCCCAGCGCGCCGACGTTGCCGACGACGATCGAGATCGCCGCCAGCGCCGCCAGCGCCGGCTGCCAGCTGTCAACGCTCGGCCCGAGGGCGACGTCGAAGAAGCGGAGGAAGACGGCGAATGCCGCGGCCTTGGTCGCCACCGCCATGAAGCTGGTGATCGGGGTCGGCGCCCCCTGGTAGACGTCCGGCGTCCACTGGTGGAAGGGCGCGATCGAGGTCTTGAAGGCGAGCCCGACCGCCGCCATCGCGATCCCGATCAGGATCAGCGGGTCGCCGACGAGGCCGTTGTGGGCGATGCCGGCGGCGATCCCCGCGAACCCCGTGTGTCCGGTACCGCCGTAGAGGAAGGCCATCCCGTAGAGCAGCGTCGCCGAGCCGATCGAGCCGACGATCAGGTACTTCAGCCCCGACTCGAGCGAGCCCTCGCGGCGCAGGTTGGTGGCGCAGAGGATGTAGAGCGGGATCGAGAGCGTCTCCAGGGCGACGAAGAAGGTGACGAGATTGTCGGCCTGCGAGAGCAGAACCATCCCCAGCACCGAGCCGAGCAGCAACGCGTGGTACTCGCCCGAGCCGGCTTCCTCGGTCGCCCGCTCGCGGATCGAGAGGAGGACGCAGAAGGCGGCGGTGAGGATCGCGATCAGCGAGATCGAGATCGCCAGGTCGTCGAGCCGCAGCGCCCCGGTCAGCAGCGTCCGCGGGTCGTTCCAGTGCCAGATCAGCAGCCCCGCGGTGGCGCCGAGCGTGATCATCGTCAGCACCGGCGCGGTGCGGCGCAAGGGCTTGAAGACGGCGCTGAGGAGGACCACGCAGATGCCGACCGTCAGCGCGATCAGCGGCGAGATGCCGGCGTAGTCGATGTGGGGGTTGTTGAAGTTCATTTACGGATGGTTGCGATGGTTTCGTCGATGGTTTCCCCGTGGCCGATGACGATCCGGTACCGGGCCTTGCCTTCCGCCAGCTTCGCTTCCGGCGCCGAGCCGCCGGTGACATGGGCGACGGTCTGCTCGACGGTCGGGTTGGTCGGCTTCAGGATCAGCTGCGGGTAGAGGGCGAGGCCGAGGATGCAGAGCACCAGCGGCGCCAGCACCAGCCCGTCGCGGAGGCCGATCTCGCGCGAGAGCAGTCCCTTCGGCCCGCGGTTGTGCATCGCCCCCTGGTAGAGGCGCAGCGCGTAGTAGGCCGACATCGCCACGCCCGTGATCGCGATGAAGGCGAAGACGATCTTCGCCTGGAAGAGGCCGTTCAAGATGTAGAACTCGCCGATGAAGTTGGCCGAGCCCGGCATCGCCAGGGTCGCCAGGGCGACGATCAGGAACAGCGCCGCCAGCACCGGCGCCCGCAGCGCCAGGCCGCCCATCTCGCGGATGTCTTCGCTCCCGGTCCGCTCGACCAGCAGCGCGACGATGATGAAGATCGGGGCGACGACGAGGCCGTGGTTGACCATCTGCAGGACCGCCCCGTCGGCGCCGTCGGGCCGCAGGGCGAAGATCCCGGCGGTGATGAAGCCTAGCTGCGCCACCGACGAGTAGCCGGCGATCAGCCGCACGTTGGTCTGGGTGAAGGCCATCACCGAGCCGTAGAGGATCGAGGCCAGGGCGATCACCAGGATCACGGTCTGGAATTCGACCGCCGCTTCGGGGAAGAGCGGCAGTACCACCCGCAGGAAGCCGTAGGCGCCGACCTTGGCCAGCACCCCGGAGAAGACCGCCAGCGCCGGCAGCGGCGCCGCCCGGTAGGCGTCGGGCATCCAGCCGTGGAGGAGGAAGGCGGGCATCTTGACCAGGAAGGCGGCGGCGAAGAACCAGAAGATCCAGCGCTGGCTGCCGAGCCCGATCCCCTCGTGCTGGAGCGCCTGGATCGAGAAGGTGACGTGGCCGCCCTTGGCGGCGATGATGGCGGTGGCGATCGCCGCCACCAGCATCAGCAGCGAGCCGATCAGGGTGTAGACGATCATCTTCAGCGTCGCCCGCGAGGCCGTCGGGCCGTCGGGCCGGTCCTGCCCCCAGGCACCGAAGAGGAAGTAGAACGGGACCAGCATGAAGTCGAAGAAGAGGACGAAGAGCAGCAGGTCCTGAGCGAGGAACGAGCCCAGCGTCGCCGTCTCGGCGACCAGCATCAGGAAGAAGAAGGTCTTCGGTCGCTCCTGCTCGCGGAAGGCGGCGAAGGTGACGCCGCCGGTCCACAGCACCGCGGTCAGCAGCACCAGGTAGAGGTTGAGCCCGTCGACGCCGAGGTTGTAGTCGACGCCGAGCCCGGAGATCCAGGGCGTGTCGACCGTGTACTGCAGGCCGGAGCTGCCGCTGTCGAAGCCGGCGACCATGCCGATCGCGACGCCGAGGGTGACGACGGTGCCGAGCACGGCCCACCAGCCGACCGCCCGCCGCGGCAGGAAGAGGCCGACGAGGCCGAACGCGAGAGGTGCCCAGAGGAGAACGTTGATCATGAGCTGGAGATGAGGAAGTAGAGGGCCAGGCCGGCGAAGCCGGCGATCAGGAGCAGCGCGTAGCTGCGGACGAAGCCGTTCTGGATGGCGCGGACGACGCCGCTGGTCCCGCGCACCGTCTCCTCAGTGCCGGTGACGAGGCCGTCCACCACGAAGGGCTCGAAGACGCGGTTGGCGAAGCGGCCGATCGCCTGCGCCGGGCGGACGACGAGGAAGTCGATCGCCTCGTCGAAGTACCACTTCTGGAAGAGGAAGCCGTGGAGGCTGCGGAAGCGCGCTTCCAGCCGGCGCGGCGCCTCCGGTTCGGCGACGTAGAGGTAGTGGGCGATCCAGATCCCGACTAGCGAGATGACGCCGCCGATCCCGAGCCCGATCCAGCTCCAGCTGGTGGAGGGGTGGATCGCCGCCAGCGGCGAGTCGGCGAAGACCGGGTCGAGCCAGTTGGCAACGACGTTGTCGATCCCCGGCATCTGGATCAGGCCGCCGGTCAGCGCCAGGAAGGCGAGCACGCCCATCGCCCAGCGCATCGGCGCCGAACCCTCGGCGACGTGATGGACGGGGCCGGGGAAGCCGACGTCGGTGTCCTCCTCCTCGCCGGTCGCCGGGTTGAAGGGGTGGGCGTGGTGGACGTGGCCGGTGTCGATCAGCTCCTGCGCCTCCGGGCAGGGCTTGCCCGGCAGCACCCGGAAGATCAGGCGGAAGGTGTAGATCGCGGTCAGCAGCGCCCCGAAGTAGCCGAGCACGGTGAAGATCAGGTACATCCCGCCGCGGGCGCCGGCGTAGGCGAGGATCTCGTCCTTGCTGAAGAAGCCCGAGGTGAGCGGAAAGGCAGCAAGGGCGAGGCCGCCGCAGAGCATCGTGATCGCGGTGAACCGCATCGCCTTGCCGAAGCCGCTCATCTTGTCGATGTTCTGCTCGTTCGCCATCGCGGCGATGATCGAGCCGGCCGCCATGAAGAGGAGCGCCTTGAAGAAGGCGTGGGTCATCAGGTGGAACATCCCGGCCCCGTAGGCGCCGATCGAGACGCCGACGACCATGTAGCCGATCTGGCTCATCGTCGAGTAGGCGATCGCCCGCTTCAGGTCGGTCATCACCAGGGCGATCGAGGCGGCGACCAGCAGCGTCGCGAGGCCGACGAAGGCGGCGATGTCGGCGGCGGTCGGGGCGAGCACGAAGAGGATGTGGGTGCGGGCGATCAGGTAGACGCCGGCGGTCACCATCGTTGCCGCGTGGATCAGCGAGGAGACCGGCGTCGGGCCCTCCATCGCGTCCGGCAGCCAGGTGTGGAGCGGCAGCTGCGCCGACTTGGCGAAGGCGCCGAGCAGCAGCAGCAGGCAGATCGCCGTCACCGTCCACTCGTTGGCGTGGAAGACCTGCGGCGCCTTTGCGAAGACGGTCCCGTATTCGAAGGAGCCGATTTCGCGGAAGATCAGGAAGGCGGCGAGGACCAGGCCGATGTCGCCGACGACGTTGATCACGAACGCCTTCATCCCCGCCCTGGTTGCCGTCTCGCGCCGGTACCAGAAGCTGATCAGCGCGTAGGAGGCGAAGCCGACGAAGGCCCAGCCGACGATCAGCAGCACGAAGTTGCCGGCGAGGACGAGCAGCAGCATCGAGAAGACGAAGAAGTTGAGGTAGCTGAAGAAGCGGTGGTAGCCCTCGTCGGACTGCATGTAGCCGTAGGAGTAGAGGTGGATCAGGGTCGAGACGCCGGTGACGACGAGGACCATGAAGACCGAGAGCTGGTCGGTGAGGATGCCGAGCTTGATTTCGAGGCCGGCGACGCTGGCGTAGTCCCAGAGCGAGGAGGCGTGGTGGCGCGCGTCGGGGCTGTCGCCGAGCAGGCTGATCAGCGCGGCGACGCCGCAGGCGAAGGAGAGGGCGATCGAGAGCGTGCCGATGACGCCGGCGGCCTTCTGTGGCAGGACCTTGAAGCCCAGCCCGATCACGATCGACCCGAGCAGGGGGAAGAGCAGGACCAGCCAGCACCAGGCGGTGGCAGTCATGAACAACTTCGCTCCGCAGGCTCCGCGATCATCAGCCGCGCAGCTCCCTCAGGTCATCGACGTTGAGCGGCAGCTTGCGGCGGAAGATGGCGACGATCAGGCCGAGGCCGACGACGACCTCGCAGGCGGCGACGACCATCACGATCACCGCGAAGACCTGCCCCTGGCCGTTGCCGACCATGCGGCTGAAGGCGACCAGGGCGAGGTTGCCGGCGTTCAGCATCAGCTCTAGGCAGAGCAGGATCACCATCGGGCTGCGCCTAATGAGGATTCCTAGGACGCCCGTTGCGAACAACAGCGAAGACAGAACGATGTACCAGGCGATGTTCATCGGGCGACTCCGGCGGTGGGGGAGGGGGACAACCCCTCCTCACGATTTGGGGAGGGTTCGTCGGGGATGTCCCCCTCCCCCTCGTGGGCGTCGGCGATGTTTCCGCCTTCGCTGCGACGGGCGGCTAGGACGATCGCCCCTACCGCTGCCAGCAGGAGGAGGATCGAGCTGGCCTCGAAGGGGAGGAGGAACTTTTCGAGGAGGAGGCGGCCGATCGCGGCGGGGTCGCCGAAGCCGGCGTGGACGTCGGGGCCCTTGGTTTCCAGCGCCTTGAGGGCGGAGCCGAGGACGGCTACCGAGAGCTCGACGAAGAGGGCGATGCCGAGGAGGGGGGCGAGGATGCGCTGGCCGGGGATCGGCTCCCAGGCCGACTCGCCGCCGCCGCCCACGTAGGCGACGACGAAGACGTAGAGGACCATCACCGCCCCCGCGTAGACGACCACCTGCGCCGCGGCGACGAAGGCCGCGGTGAGCAGCAGGAACAGCACCGCCAGCGAGAAGAGGTGGGCGATCAGCGCCAGCACCGAGTAGAAGGGGTTGCGCATCGCGATCACGCCGAGCGCGCCGCCGAGCGCGCCGATCGCGGCGATGAAGAAGAGGACCGCTTCCACTATTCGCCCTCGCTCCGCAGCGGGGTCCGTTCGACCGGCTCGGCCAGCAGCATCTCCTTGGTGAAGATCAGGTCGCGGCGGTCGTAGTCGGCCAGCTCGTAGTCGTGCCCCATCGTGATCGCGTCGAACGGGCAGGCGAGCTCGCAGTAGCCGCAGAAGATGCAGCGGCTGAGGTTGATCTCATAGACGGCGGCGTAGCGCTCGCCGGCCGAGACCCGGTCGCCGGGCACGTTCTCCGCCGCGACGACGCGGATGCAGTCGGCCGGGCAGGCGGCGGCGCAGAGCGAGCAGCCGACGCATTTCTCCAGGCCGGTGTCCTCGAAGCGGTGCAGCTTGTGGCGGCCGCGGAAGCGCGGGTAGACCGGCGTCTTCTCCTCCGGGTACTGGATCGTCATCGGCCCCTCGATCAGCCGCGCCATCGTCGTCTTCAGCCCGCGCAGGGTCTCGCCGAAGGCGCGGTAGACGCCGCCGACGCCGCCCGGCTCGGGGCCGCGCTGCACCTCGACCACGTCGATCGAGTCGAGGTAGGAGGCCGATTTCGGGTCGAAGCTCATGCGCCGCCTCCGAGGGGCGAGTTGTTCTCGCATAGCGAGAGGAAAACGCCCCGCGTCACGTGACCACCACCAAGACGGCGGTGACGAGGACGTTGAGGGTGGCGAGAGGCAGCAGCACTTTCCAGCCGAGGCTCATCAGCTGGTCATATCGCAGACGCGGCAGCGTCGCCCTTACCCAGATGAAGACGAGGACCAGCGCCAGCATCTTCAGCAACATCCAGATCGGGTCAAGGAAGCTCGGGCCCGGCCCCATCCAGCCGCCGAGGAACATCGCCGCGGCAATTCCGGAGACGACCAGGATCTCCATGTATTCGACCAAGAGGAAGGAGCCGAAGCGCATGCCGCCGTACTCGGTCATGAACCCCTGGACCAGCTCGGCGTCGGCCTCGGGCATATCGAACGGGGTGCGGTTGGTCTCGGCGAAGCCGGCGAGCATGAAGATGATGAAGCCGACGAACTGGGGAATGACGAACCAGATGCCGCCCTGCGCGTGGACGATCGAGACCAGGGAGAGGGAGCCGCTCATCATGATCACGCCGAGCAGCGCCAGGCCCATCGAGACCTCGTAGCTGATCAGCTGCGCGGCTGAGCGCATCGCCCCGAGCAGGCTGTATTTGGAGCCCGAGGACCAGCCGCCGAGGAGCAGGCCGTAGAAGGCGATCGAGCCGACGGCGAAGAAGTAGAGGATGCCGATCGGGACGTCGATGCCGTAGAAGCCGACCCCGTCCTGGACGTCGCCCCAGGGGATGATCGCCAGCGACAGCACCCCGGCCAGTACCGGCAGCAGCGGCCCGAGGATGAAGAGGACGCGAGTCGCGTTCTCAGGGCGGAACGATTCCTTGGAGATCAGCTTGCCGACGTCGGCGAGCGGCTGCAGCAGGCCGAAGGGGCCGACGCGGTTGGGGCCGTAGCGGTGCTGGAAGCGGCCGATCAGCTTGCGCTCCAGCACCGTCAGCAGCGGCAGGATGCCGAAGATCACTGCGAAGATGACGATGCTCTTGACGACCATGATCCAGGTCGCTTCGACGAACTGGGTGTCGGCGAGCGGCAGCATCAGGCGCGCACCTCGCTGAGCTTCTCGATCTCGACCTGGACGGGGCCGCCGTTGAGCAGGGCGTTGGCGTTGCCCTCGGCGACGCCCTCGGCGAGGAAGCAGACGCCCGCGGGGACGCGCTCCTTGACGTGGACCTCGGCCTCGACCGCGGCGCCGTTCTGGCCGACGCGCACATTGTCGCCGGTCTTCAGGCTCAGGCGCTCGGCGTCTGCCGGAGAGATCTCAACCCGCTGCTGCGGAGTCAGGAACTTCAACGGCGGGTTCAGCTCGGTTATCGGGCCGGCCCACAAATCGCGATACGTGCCGAGGGCGAGAGCACCGTCGCTCGGAGGCATTGAGGCGGGCTCCCCCCGAACCGCATCAACTTTCCTGGCTTCGGGGCCGGAAAGTTGATGCAGTTCGGGGGAGTGGTGGTCCTGCCAGCGGATTCCGCGGCCGCCGATGTCGCTGTCCTTGATGCCCTTGTAGAAGGAGACGGCGTCAGTTAGCGCGGCGAAGGCTGCCGGCTGCGAGTCGATTCCTGGCTCCCCACCCAGCTTCGCCGTCAGCTCAGCCAGCACGCCGATGTTCGGGCGGACCTCGCCGGGGCGGGAGGCGCTGGGGCGCACGCGCTGCAGGCGGCCGTCGGGGTGGGTGACGGTGCCGTCTTTCTCGGCGTGGGTCTCGAGGGGGAGGACCACGTCGGACTTGGCGGTGGTCTCGTTCTCGTGCATCGAGAAGGAAACGACGAAGTCGGCGGCGGTCAGGGCCTCTTCCCAGGCCGGGGTGTCAGGGAAGTCGCGGAGGGGGTTGGCGCCGAAGAGGATCAGGCCGCTGAGGTCGCCGTCGATCAGGGCTTGGCGGATCTCCTCGGTCGCCCAGCCGGCGGTCGTCTCGCTGAGGCCCGGGCCGGCGTCGGGGAGGCAGCCGACCTCGCGGAGGCCGCGGGCGTTGGTGGTGTCCGGGATTTCGAGCAGGCCCGAGCCGTCTTTGCCGGCCAGGCCGAGGGCGGCGGTCACGTCGAGGAGGGCCTTGACGGTGGCATGGTCCTCGCGGCCGATCCGCTCGCCCCAGAGGACGACGACGCGCTCGGCGTCGCGGAGCACGGCGGCGACCTCGGACTCGGGAGCTTCGCCACCGTCGCGCAGCGCGCCGGCGAGTCCCATCAAGAAGGCGGTGGCGCCGCCGGGCGCGTAGCGGAAGGCTGCCTCGGCACCGCCGTCGAGGGCGGTCGGCCGTTCGGTCGCGACGGCGAGCGTGGCGCCGCCCCGGCGGATCGCCTTGCGCACCCGCAGGTCGAGGATCGGCGAGCTGTGCAGGGGGTCGGTGCCGAGGACGAGGATCGCGTCGGCCTCGTCGATGTCGCGCACCTTGGCCGAGATCGCCGGCTCGGCCAGCCGCGCCAGCACCGCGCGCCGCGGCCCGCGCGAGGGGCGGGAATCGATGTGGGGCGAGCCGAGCGCTTCGCGCAGCAGCCGCTGCAGCAGGAAGCCCTCCTCGTTGGAGGCGTCGCCGACGATCGCCGCGACCTTGCCGTCGACCCGCTGTAGTCCCGCGGTCGCGGCCTCTAGTGCCTGCTCCCAACTCGCCGCGCCGCCCTTCAGCCGCGGCCCGTCGATCCGCTCCGGCGCGTCGAACATCTCGAACCCGTAGCGGCCGCGGTCGCAGAGCCAGCCGTCGTCGACCTCGGCGTTGTCGCGGGTGATCACCCGTTTCACCTTCTCGTCGCGGATGGTGAAGCTGACGTTGCATTGGCTCGGGCAGAGGGTGCAGACCGAGCCGGCGTGCTCGATGTCCCAGGGCCGGGCGCGGAAGCGGTAGGTGTAGTTGGTCAGCGCCCCGACCGGGCAGATGTCGGTGATGTTGCCGTGGAACGGCGCCACGTAGGGGCGATCATCGAAGGTGCCGACGTAGGTGCGGTCGCCGCGCTCCAGCAGCTGCAGCTGCGCGTCCTCGGACACCTCCTGGCTGAAGCGCACGCAGCGGTAGCAGAGGATGCAGCGCTCGCGGTCGATCGCGACCAGCGGCGAGAGTTCGATCGGCTTCTCGAAGTGGCGCTTTTCGTCGATCACCCGGCTCTTCCCCGGGCCCCAGCCGTAGGAGATGTCCTGCAGCGGGCATTCGCCGCCTTTGTCGCAGACGGGGCAGTCGAGCGGGTGGTTGACGAGCAGGAACTCGACCACCGCGCTCTGCGCGTGCCTGACCTGCTCCGTTCTAGTGTGGACGACCATCCCCTCGCGCACCGGCGTCGAGCAGGAGGTCTGCAGTTTCGGGATGCCCTCGATCTCGACCAGGCACATCCGGCAGGCGCCGACCGGGTCGCCGAGTTTCGGTTCGTAACAGAAGAAGGGGATCTCGACGTCGCCCTTGCGGGCGGCGTCGTGGAGCATCTCGCCCTCGATCGCGGCGACCTCGCGCCCGTCGATCGTGATCGTCACCTCGCGCCCGGGGCTCATGCCGACGCTCCCAGGGTCTCGGGCGGCGCCTGGACGACGTCGTGGGGATCGAGCACCAGCTCGGGATTGGCCATCACTGCTTCGAACTCCTCTCGGAACTTGCGGACCATCGCCCCGACCGGCATCGCCATCGAGTCGCCGAGCACGCAGAGGCAGTGGCCGATGATGTTCTGCTGGACCGAGCTGACGACGTCGAGGTCCATGGGAGTGGCCTCGCCGCGCACCATCCGCTCCAGCATCTTCACGGTCCAGTTGGTGCCCTCGCGGCAGGGGACGCACTTGCCGCAGGACTCGTGGTGGTAGAAGCGCGCCGTGCGCAGCGCCAGGTGGGGGATCGAGACCCGGTCGTCGGCGACGATGATCGAGCCGGAGCCGAGCATCGAGCCCGCCTCGGCCATCGCCTCGAAGCTGTAGGGGAGGTCGAGTCCCTCCTCGGCCTTCAGCACCGGGGACGAAGACCCGCCGGGGAAGAAGGCCTTGATCTCGTGACCGGGCTCCGGGCCGCCGGCGAGCTCGCAGATCAGCTCGCGGGTGGGGATGCCGAGCTCGACCTCGTAGTTGCCGGGGCGGCGGACGCCGCCGGAGATCGAGACGACCTTGGTCCCCGGCGACTGCTCGGTGCCGAAGCCGCGGAACCACTCGGCGCCGTGGCGGACGATGTGCGGCACGTTGGAGAGCGTCTCGACGTTGTTGATCAGGGTCGGCCCGCCGTAGAGCCCCTGCACCGCCGGGAACGGCGGCTTCAGGCGCGGGTTGCCGCGCTTGCCCTCGAGCGCGTCGAGCAGGGCGGTCTCCTCGCCGCAGATGTAGGCGCCGGCGCCGCGGTGGACGACCAGCTCGAGGTCGCGGCGGCAGCCGAGGACGTCCTTGCCGAGGTAGCCCGCCTCGTAGGCTTCGGCGACCGCCTGGTCGAGGATGTCGGCCTGGGCGGCGTACTCGCCGCGGATGAAGATGAAGGCGTGGCCGGCGTCGGCGGCGAGCGCGGCGATCGCGATCCCCTCGATCAGCTGGTGCGGGTTGCGCTGCATCAGCTCGCGGTCCTTGAAGGCGCCCGGCTCGGACTCGTCGGCGTTGCAGCAGAGGTACTTGGCCATGTCGCCGCGGGGCAGGAAGGAGGCCTTTTTGCCCATCGCGAAGCCGGCGCCGCCGCGGCCGCGCAGGCCCGAGTCTTCGAGCTCCTTGAGGACTTCGTCCTGCTCCATCTCGCGGTAGGCGCGTTCCTGCGTCGCGTAGCCGCCGGCGAGGCGCTTGTACCCCTCCAGCGTCCGCAGCGCCGGGTCCTCGGCGTGCTCCAGCAGAACGCGCTTCTCCAGCTTGTGCGGCATCAGGAATCCCCCGCCAGTCCGCGCTTCGCAAGGGACTTCTCCGGCAGCACCTCGGCGCCCTCGCGCAGCTGCTCGATCGCGGCGCCGGCTTCGGCCGCCTCCAGCGGGCCGTAGTAGCGCTGGTCGATCGAGGCCATCGGGGCGATGTCGCAGGCGCCGAGGCACTCGAAGCCGGTGACGAAGAAGTCCTCGTCGCCCGCGGCCGCCGCCTTGAAGGCGTCGAGCAGGCGGTCGCCGCCGCGCATCCAGCAGCTGATGTTGGTGCAGACCTCGATCCGGTGCGAGCCGACCGGTTTGGTGTGCAGGAGGTCGTAGAAGCTCGCCACCGACTCCAGGTAGGCGGGGGTGACCCGCATCACCGCGGCGGCCTGGCGGATCCCCTCCGGCGTGCACCAGCCGTAGCGCTCCTGCACCGCCCACAGCGCCGGGATCGAGGCCGAACGCCGGTCGGGATAACGGCCCATCAGCGTCTCGATCCGCTCCCGCAGCTCCGGCGGACACCCAACTTCATGAAGCTCGGGAATCTCCTCTGAAGCGCGACCAGGGACCCGGCCCTCGCGCACGGATGGATCGAGAGGCAGCTCAGCCATAAGCCCTCCTCCCGCGGGTGGCGACGATTCTGAGGACTCTCCCGGTAGGGAGAGCCCAAAATCGGAGACAGGACCCGCGGGCCGAGCGCATGGTCCCTGACCTCATCGATCCACCCCCCCCAGGATCGGGTCGAGCATGCCGAGGCTGGCGATCATGTCGGCGACGTAGCCGCCGACCGCCATGTCGCGGAAGGCCTGCAGGTTGACGAAGGAGGGGTCGCGGAAGTGGACCCGCGCCGGCTTCGCCGAGCCGTCGGCAACGACGAAGCAGCCGAGCTCGCCGCGCGGGTGCTCGATCGAGTAGTAGACCTCGCCCGGCGGCACGCGGTAGCCCTCGGTGACGAGCTTGAAGTGGTGGATCAGCGACTCCATCGAGGTCGAGAGCTCCGAGCGCGGCGGCAGCACGTACTTGCGGTCGTCGGCGATGAAGGGGCCCTCGGGCAGGGCGTCGAGGCACTGCAGGACGATCTTCGAGGACTCGACCATCTCCGCCACCCGCACCCGGTAGCGGTCGTAGTTGTCGCCGACGGTCCCGACCGGGATCTTGAAGTCCATCTCCGGATAGGCGAGGTAGTCGAAGGCTTTGCGCAGGTCCCAGGGCTCGCCGGCGGCGCGCAGCAGCGGCCCGGTCACGCCCAGCTCCAGCAGCCGCGCGCGCGAGACGATCCCGGTCCCTTTGGTGCGCGAGAGGAAGACCTCGTTGCGGTCCAGCAGCGCTTCGTACTGGCCGACCCGGACCGGCATTTCCTCGGCGAAGGCGCGGCACTTGGCCTCGAAGCCGAGCGGGATGTCCTCGATCACGCCGCCGACCTGGAAGTAGCGGGTGTGCATCCGCTGCCCGGTCGCCATCTCGAAGAGGTCGAGGATCTTGTCGCGCTCGCGGAAGCAGTACCAGAGCATCGAGATCGCGCCGAGGTCGAGCGCGGTGGTGCCGAGCCAGACGAGGTGGGAGTGGATGCGGTTGAGCTCGAGGAAGAGCGTCCGCAGGTACTTGGCGCGGGGCGGGATCTCGAGGTCGATCAGCCGCTCGACGGCGCCGCAGAAGGCCTCCATCTGGAAGAAGTAGGAGACGTAGTCCATCCGCTCGACGAAAGGGATGACCTTCCAGTAGCTCTTGTCCTCGCAGGACTTTTCGATCCCGGTGTGGACGTAGCCGATCACCGGCCGCAGCTCGCGCACGACCTCGCCTTCGAGGTCGACGACGAGGCGGAGCACGCCGTGGGTCGCCGGGTGGTGCGGCCCGACGTTGACGGTCATGATCTCGCGGTCGAGGTCCTCGATCAGCTCAGTCATAGCGCTGCTCCGAATAGGTGAAGGTCACCGGCTCGCCGCCGACCGGGAAGTCGCGCCGCTGCGGCCAGCCGACGTAGTCGTCGGGCATCAGGATGCGGGTCAGGTTCGGGTGGCCGCGGAAGACGATGCCGAAGAAGTCGTAGGTCTCGCGCTCCTGCGCCTCCGCGGTCGGGAACAGCTCGACGCAGGAGTCGATCTCCGGCAGCGCGTCCTCGCCCGGGTCGGCCAGCATCGCTTTGACGCGGACGCGCTCGACCCGGTTGCGGTTGAGGAGCTCGTAGTGGACGGCGAAGCGCCGTTCGTTGGGCAGGTAGTCGGCGGCGTGGAGGCTGGAGAGGAAGTCGTAGCGCTGGCCGGGCTCGTCGCGGAGCCAGCGCAGCACCTCGAGCACCCGCGCTGGGTCGACCAGCAGCGCCGCCTGGCTGCGGTCATACGAGGTGGCGAGCACGGCGCCGGGGCAGTCGCGATCGATTTCCCCCCGGATCAGCTCGAGTCCGGGAGCGTCAGGCAAGGCTCAGCTCCCGTGCTTCTTCGTAGGCCTGCGCGGCCGCGGGGCTCGGTTCGCTGCGGGGGCCGCCGCGCGCCCACTCCTCGGTGCCGTAGGCGTTGTAGCGCCGGCGCCAGCTCTGGTCCGGGTTGCCCATGATCTGGCGCTGCAGCTTGGTGAAGCCGTAGAGGACCGCCTCCGGGCGCGGCGGGCAGCCGGGCACGTAGATGTCGACCGGCATGAACTTGTCGGCGCCCTGGACGACGGCGTAGTTGGCGAACATCCCCGCCGAGGAGGAGCAGGCGCCCATCGCCATCACCCACTTCGGCTCCAGCATCTGGTCGTAGAGGCGGCGGACGACCGGCGCCATTTTGATGCTGACCCGGCCCGAGAGGATGATCAGGTCGGCCTGGCGCGGGGAGGCGCGCAGTGCCTCGGCGCCGAAGCGGGCGAGGTCGTAGCGGGCGGTGACGATCGAGATCGGCGCCTCGATCGCGCAGCAGGCGAGGCCGAACGTCAGCGGGAAGATCGAGTTCGCCCGCGCCAGGTTCAGCATCTTCTCGAAGTTGGTGGTGACGACCCGCTCTTCGACGTAGCGCTCGAGGTCCTCGCCCTCGAGGTCGCCGCGGAGCATGTCGCGGGCAGCGACCTGGCGGTCGCGCAGGCTGCGGCGCTCTACCTCCAATCCAGCGCTCCCTTCCGCCAGACGTAGACGAAGGCGACGAGCAGGAGGACGACGAAGGTGACGACCTCGCCGAGGACGAGGAGGCTGTTGGCCCCCTTCAGGATCACCCCGATCGGGTAGAGGAAGACGACCTCGATGTCGAAGAGGATGAAGAGCATTGCCACCAGGTAGAAGGTGACCCCGAAGCGCAGCCCCTTGGTCGGCTCGACCGGGATGCCGGACTCGTACGGCTCGCCCTGACGGCGGCCGGCGGCGGTGGCCCGCTGCGGCTTCTTCGGGCCGACCAGGTGGTTGACCAGGGCGAAGACGCCGCCGACCGTGAGGCCGAGGAAGGCGAAGACGAGGATCGGGAGGTAGGTCTTGAGCACGGGGAGGTGGTTCTGTCGATGCGGTGGCCTCTGGAGGGGCAGTACCCGCCTTCAGACGCCGTAGCCCCTGTTATATACCGACTTTGTGACAACTTGCTACATAGTGCCTTTCCGCATCAGCAAGCCGAATCCCGACCCCTTTAGGAGGGATTAGGCCGTGGTCGCGCTCCACATCGCCGTAGGCGTCCTTTTGATCGCGCTAAATGCGGCCGCGGGCCTCGTCGGCGGCATCGCCTGGTACCGCAATCGGCCCTCGATTCGCTTCTGGTATCTGCTGCGCGCGGCCCAGGTCTCGGTCTTCGTCCAGGCTCTCCTCGGCGGCCTCCTCGTCGTCACCAACCACCAGCCGGCGGAAAACCTCCACTACCTCTACGGCATCCTCCCCCTCGTCGTTTCCTTCATCGCCGAGGGCGCCCGCGCCGACGCCGCCCAGCGCGAGGTCGGCGAACTCGACTACGAGAACCTCCCCCAGGCCGACCAGGAAGCCCTCGCCCTGGCCATCGTCCGCCGCGAGATGGGCATCATGGCCGTCAGCTGCGGCGTCATCTTCTTCCTCGCCCTGCGCGCGGCGGGGACGAGTGGGCTTTAGGTCTGCGTTTCCTGGCGTGAAAGGTGCTCAAGCGCGGCCTGCGCCATTGCGGTCACCCTGTCGTCGCCGCCGTCAAGAGCCTGTTCGAGTGAACTGCGCGCACCTGCCGGGTCGCCTGTGCTCAAAAGCAGCAAGCCGAGGTTGAATGCACCGCCGGCATCACCCAACTTGATTGCTCGACGAAAGTAATTCTCGGCGCCCTCCAGATCGCCACGCTCCTGACGGAGACTCCCAAGGTTTACCGCCGCTTTTCCATCCCCCAGCTCGACGGCTTTCTGGAACGCCTCTTCCGCGCCCGAGGCATCGCCTTGTTCTTGGAGCAGGACGCCCAGGTTGAAGGCCCCCTTCTGCCTCTCGCTACCCTCGAGCGATCGCTTGAATGCTGCCTCGGCTCCCGCGGGGTCCTTTGCGTGCCGCTCCAGCAGCAGCCCCAGGTTCAAAGGCGCTGTGGGATCACCAAGCTCCTCGGCGTGCTTGTAGGCCGCAATCGCTCCATTGGGGTCCCCCTTCTTCTCAAGCAGGCGCCCGAGGTTGAAGGCGGCATCGGGATTCTCGCGTTCTGCCGCCTGCCGAAACGCCACCTCAGCACCCTCCAGGTCACCCTGTTCCACGAGCAGGCCTCCGAGATTGTTCAGTGCGTCTTCGTCCCCGAGTTCATCGGCGAGTTCGAATGCCGCCCGCGCGCCGGACGGGTCACCTTTCTCCTGGAGGAGGACACCCAGGTTGAAGGCTCCGGTATCGACGTTTCGCTCGACTGCCCGGCGAAACGCGGCCTCCGCACCCTCGAGATCCCCCTTGGCCTGTAGATAAAAACCGAGGTTGCTCGACCCCTCCCCCAACCCCATCTCGTCAGCTTGTCGAAATGCGGCTTCTGCTTTCAGGGTCTCTCCTCTGTCCTTGAACAGGACCCCAAGGTTGTGGTGGCCGATCCTCGCGAGCCTCGGGTCACTCGAGGTGCTGCCTATTCTCATTGCGGTCTCGGTGCTTTGGTCACGTCCGTAGAGGATGGCTCTCTCTCCCACGCTGAGGGCTTGACCGGGGTCGGGATCCTCGAGCGCGCAGGCCCAAGCGGCGTCGGTGGGACCCGTTTCCTCCTGGGATTCAACGAAGCTGACTATGTAGTCATAGGGGAGAAGGCTGGCGACGGCCTGAAGGAGGGCGATGGTCCCCGAGACCGGCCGCAGCGCCCACTCGAGACCCTCGCGGAAGGCCTCGTCTGAGGGCTGCTCGTTGGGCGGCAGGTATTTCTCCCAGAGGTCCCGCAGCTTTTCCGCGGAGATCGGGTCCGTTCGCCCGCAGCGGGCCCAGTCGACGGCGGCTCGAACGACGGCGACGCCGGGCGGGCATTCTGGCTCACCGGGTGCGTGGCGTCCCGTCATCAACTTTCGCTCCAGGGCCGGACCGGAGACCATCACCGCCGCCAGCCCGTGCCTCTCGATCTCTTGGCGGAGGGTGGGCGGGAAGTCACTGGGCAGGCCCTCTAGCTCGGCTGCGTTCGTCCTGGTGAGTCCGATCTGCTTGGCGTGCTGGAGGAGCGTCTCGGTGATCACCCTGAGGCCGGTGTCGCCTGCCGCCCTAATCCGTTCGCTTCCCTTGCCGCCATACGTCGCGACGAAGACGACGCCACTGCGCTCATGCCACTCTCGCAGCGTGTCGAGGTCGACGCCCTCGGCGACGAACGTCTCCAGATCGTCGAGCCAAACGACCAAATCCTTATCGGCCAGCTTCCGCGGAAGCTGCTCTGGCTGGAGCAGGGACTTGAGGGCAGCCCCGTCTTTGGGCGCGATGAGGTGGACGTCACAGCCGCGCTTGCCATACCGACTGACCGCCTCGAACAGGAGACGCGACTTCCCTGCCTTCGAGGAACCGCAGACAGCGACTATCCATCGCCCCTCGCTGTTGAAAGCGTCCACGAGAGCCTGATGCGCCTCGTCATCCTTCGCGCGTGGAAGGTACTCAGGGATCTCGCCGCCGGGCAGGATGTCCTGGGTTGCAGGATCGACACCGATCCGTCGAGGGTCCACCGAGCTCGCCTTTTGAATCGGCACTCGCAGGCGCCTGTCCAGCTCCGCCTCTTCGAGAGTCTCTTCGAGGGTCGCTTTATGGGCGCCGATCCACAAACGCCACAGGGCACCCAGCGCGGCAGTGACGGCGATCGCAACCGGGAGCGCTGCCCAGCCGATGAACGGTGCCAGCGCGCCCCCTGATACGAGGCCGGCGAGACAGAGAGCGAGCACCTTTTCGCTCCGCTCCCACGCCGTGGGCGTCCTTGGCCATTTCATGCCGGAGACTCTAGGTCAGCCTTGAATGGCTCGCGAGCTCTTGTGTTCACTGCGCTCATGGGCAGGCTAGCCGCCGACCCTCCCCCCGTCGGTTCCGCGCCAGCGCCCAGAGCAGCTGGAGGCTTGCCAAACCACCAGTGCCCTCTGCGCAACGGTCCACTCGCTCATCGAGCCGTCAATTGTCGCCCTTATAGGGGGGCTTATTGCCGGCTCGTTTTAGTCGATGCGGAAGGCGGGGTGGTCGGGGGCGATTTGGCGGAGCTCGTCGTCGGATGCGTCGGGGCTGACGCCGCCGAAGAAGGCGCCGACCTCCCACTTCCACTTTTCGAGGTAGGCGCGGAGGAGGGGGACGCGGTCGTCCTCGGGTACTTCTTTGGCGGTGAATTCCTCGGTCCGGCGGCCGAGGACGAGGCGGCCGCCGCCGCTGACGCGCATGTTGCGGACCCACTGGGTGTTGCCGCGGGGCGCCACCAGGTAGCGGGCGCCCTCGAACTCGAGCAGGTTGACCGGCGTCCGCCGCCACTCGCCGCTCTTGCGCCCCTTCACTTCGAGCACCCGCGAGCCGGCGACGCTGAGCCCCAGCCTGCTCGCCGCGGCGACGAGGCGGTTGAAGACGTGCTTCGTGAACCAGCCCGGCTCTTGGAAACGGTCCGTCACTGCGACGATTTTCTCAGACGCTGCCTCTCCCCCAATGGCGGGCATTCGGCGAACTGCACCGCTGCAAGGACCGCGAAGAGGGTTCCGGTTGCCAGGTGGAAGATCCCGTCGGAGGCGTTGTCGGGGAAGTAGAAGACCCACGCCGGCTGTTTGTCGAGGAAGGCCCAGATGCCGGTGGCGAAGAGGGCGACGGCGACGAAGGCGTCGTAATAGAACGCCCAGTCGGGACGGCGGGCGAAGTAGAAGGCCGGCAGGAAGAGGAGGAAGCCGGAGAGGGCGTGGTAGCCGTTGAAGTCGACGCCGAGAACCTGCTGGGTCGGCGCGTCGGCACCGATGTGGAAGCTCGGCTCGGCGATGAATCCGGCGAGGGCCCAGAGCAGCTGCAGGCCCGCCAAGACCACCAGTGCCTTCTGCGCGAACGTCCACTCGTTCATCGAGACGGCAATTGTGGCCGTTGTAGGACTCTTTTTGCCGGCTCGTTCGTTGCGACGACTTAAGCCATCGTGACTAGATGCAGCATCTGAGACCTTGTGTGGATGTCGCAAGCACAGGCACGGGTGGAGCTGACGCATGATGTTCTGCGGAGCCTTGACGAGCGGGCTGCCCGCGAGGGTCGCTCGCGATCCGCGCTGATCCGGGAGGCGATCAAGGCCTACCTCTATGACGAGGAGAAGGCGAGAATCGACCGCGAAATCATCGAAGGCTACGAACGCATTCCGCCGACCGATGAGGAGATGGCGACCGCGGAAGCGAGCGCCCGGGAAGCGGTCGAAGAAGAGCCGTGGTGAACCGCAGCTCCCTTTGCCTATTCATCGAGCCGGCAATTTCCCTCTTATAAGGGGGTTAATTGCCGGTTCGATCTAACTCAGCGGGCGGTACTCGCCACCGTGGAAGATCAGCGGGTCGCCCTCGCGGGATTCCAGCGCTCGCACTTCGCCGGTGACGATCACGTGGTCGCCGGCGGCGAGGACGTCGCGCAGGTCGCAGGCGATGAAGATGAGGGCGTCGTCGATGGCGGGGATGCCGTCGCGGTCGGTCCAGGCGACGCCGGACCACTTCTCGGCCACCGGGGCCTTGGTAGCGAAGGCGCGGGCCAGCGGCTCCTGGCCGGCGTGGAGGACGCTGATGCCGAAGCTGTCGGCGGCCTGGACGGCGAGCAGGGTGCGGGAGCCCCGGTCGAGGCAGGCCAGCATCATCATCGGCTCGATCGAGAGGGAGCTGACGGCGTTGGCGGTCGCCCCGGCCGGCCCGTCGGGGCCCCCGGCGGTGACGACCGTGACGCCCGTGGGCAGTCCCGACATGGCGGCGCGGAAGCTGGCTGGATCTGGCGGCGGCATCGTCACGGAGCGGATCGGCGGGCGACGAGGCGCCGCCAGGGCGGGGCAGGACTGCCGACCCCGGCCACTAACAATATGATGCGCGCCGCATGCGCCTCGCGCTGATCATCGCCACTCTCGTCGCTGTCACCCTCGGCCTCTCGGCCTGCGGCGGCGGCTCCTTCGGCCAGGAAGGGATCGCCCTCTCCAAGAGCGACCCCAACTACAAAGGCGCCGAACTCTTCGCCACCCACTGCTCCGGCTGCCACACGCTCAGCGCCGCCGGCACCCAAGGCAGCGGCAACCGTGGCCAGCGGACGCAGGGTCCGAACCTGAATGGGCGAACCGAGACGTATGAAACCGCCCTCTTCGCGATCCAGAACGGCGGCTTCTCCGGCGCGATCATGCCGCAGAACATCGTTGTCGGCGAAGAAGCGGAAGCGGTCGCCAAATTCGTCGCCAAGTATGCGGGCGAAGAAGCGGAAACCTCGCCGCGCCCCGGCCAGACCTCTCCCTGAGCGGAGGCTCGCATGCTTGACCTGAAGGCGATCCGCTCAGAACCCGAGCGGTTCAAGGCCGCGCTTGCGCGCCGCGGCGCCGCCGAGCAGGTCGACGAGCTGCTCGCCCTTGACGCCCGCCGCCGCCAGTTGCTGCCCGAGGTGGAGAACGCCAAGGCCGAGCGCAAGGCGCTCTCGAAGCAGGTCGGCGAAGCGAAACAGGGCGGGGAGGAGGCCCGGGCCGAGGAGCTGATGGCGACCGTGCAGGGCTTGAAGGAGCGGATCGAGGCCGGCAAAGAGGAGCTGGAGCAAGTCGAGGCCAAACTCGATGAACTGGCGCTGACCCTGCCCAACCTCCCCGATCCCGACGCGGCGGAAGGGGAGACCGAGGAGGACGCGGTGGTCGTCCGCGAAGTCGGCGATCTGCCAAGCTTCGACTTCGAGCCGCGCGATCACCTCGAGATCGGCACCGAGCTCGGCCTGATCGACATGGAGGCCGGCGCCCGCCTCTCCGGCTCACGCTTCGCCTACCTCAAGGGCGACCTGGTTCTGCTGGAGCTGGCGCTGGTCCGCTTCGCGATCGAGACCGTCCGCGCCGAGGGCCACGAGCCGGTGGTGCCGCCGGTGCTGGTCCGCGAAGAGGCGCTGGAGGGGACCGGCTTCCTCCCCGGCGACCGCGACCAGATCTACGAGATCCCCAAGGACGAGCTCTTCCTCACCGGCACCTCGGAGGTCGCGCTCGCCGGTCTCCACGCCGACCAGATCCTCGACGCTGAGGCCTTGCCGCTGCGCTACTGCGCCTTCTCCAGCTGCTTCCGCCGCGAGGCCGGCGCCGCCGGCCGCGACACCCGCGGCATCTTCCGCGTCCACCAGTTCGACAAGGTCGAGATGTTCTCGTTCGTCGAGCCGGGCACCTCGGGCGAGGAGCACGAGCGCCTGCTGGGGATCGAGGAGCGCATCCTCACCGAGCTGGAGATCCCCTACCGCGTCGTCAACGTCGCCGTGGGCGATCTCGGCGCCCCGGCAGCGAAGAAGTACGACTGCGAGGCCTGGATCCCGAGCCAGGGCCGCCACCGCGAGCTCACCTCCTGCTCGAACACGACCGACTACCAGGCGCGCCGGCTCGGCGCCCGCTACCGCCCGCAGGAGGGCGCCGGCCCGGAGCCGGTCCACACGCTCAACGGCACCGCCTGCGCCGTCGGGCGCACGATCATCGCCCTGATCGAGAACCGGCAGGAGAGCGACGGGAGTTTCACGCTACCCAAAACTTTGCATCGATACGGATCTCCTGAAAGAATCGCGCCACCATGAGCACGGGAGTCAGGGATGCGAGGCGCGTCGTCCTCTGCGACGACCACGAGATCGTCCGCGAGGCGATCAAGGCGCGGATGGCGAATTCGAACACGGTCGAGATCGTCGGCGAGGCCGGAAACGGCCGCGACGTGATCAACGTCGTCAAAGAACTGGAACCGGACGTTCTCATCATCGACGTCGAGATGCCCAAACGCGACGGGATCGAGGCGACCAAGGAGGTCCTCAAAGTCCGGCCGCGGACGAAGGTGATCATCTTCACCGCCCACGCCCAGCCCGACCTGCTGGCGCTGGCGCTGCGGGCCGGCGCCTCCGGCTACGTGCTGAAGTCGGCGCCGGCGGAGGACATCGCCAAAGCGGTGAAAGCGGTGACCGGCGGCGGCACCTTCCTCGGCGGCGACTTCGCCGGCGGCAAGCCCTCCGAGGTGGAGAAACTGCTCGACCTCTCGCCGCGCGAGCGCCAGATCCTCGAGCTGCTCGCCGAGGGGCTGCGGGTGAAAGAAATCGCCGACCGGCTGCAGCTGAGCCCCGCGACCGTCCACACCCACGTCCGCAACGCGATCGCCAAGCTCGAGGTCGACACCCGCACCGAGGCGGTGGCGCTGGCAGTGCGCTTCAGCTACCTAGGCGCCGGCGGCGGCGCGCTCTAGTCCCCAATCAGGCGCGGCGTCCTCCGCTTCGCGTCCGGGCGCCGCTATTTCTTTTCTAGGGTCAGCGCGCAGCCGTTGATGCAGTAGCGCTTGCCGCCGCGATCGGCGGGGCCGTCCTCGAAGACGTGGCCGAGGTGGGCGTCGCAGTGTTTGCAGACGACCTCCGTGCGGCGCATGAAGAGGCTGTTGTCGGGCCGCAGCTCGACGTGCTCGAGGTTGGCCGGCTCGGTGAAGCTGGGCCAGCCGGTGCCGGAGTCGAACTTGGTATCGGAGGAGAACAGCTCGGTGCCGCAGCAGACGCAGCGGTACATCCCTTCCGCCTTCTCATCCCAATAGGGGCCGGTGAAGGCGCGCTCGGTGCCGGCCTTGCGGGTGACCTCGAACTGCTCGGGCGTCAGCTGCTCGCGCCACTCCTGCTCGGATTTCTCGATCTTCGTCGTCAACTCGCTCCTTTCTTCGCGTGAGAACAGAGTACGCCCTGGGTGTTACGGCCTGTGACGCGCCATGCGCGCCTAGGATGGCGGCGTGTTCGCGGCCTTCTATGAGCGCGATGGGGACCTCTTCGCGGCGACGGAGCTGACGCGGGGTCCCTGGGACCGCGACGCCCAGCACGCGGGGCCGCCGGCGGCGCTGCTCGGCTACGCGATCGAGGGGCTGCCCGAGGCGAAGGGCTTCCAGGTTGGGCGGGTCACCTTCGAGATCCTGCGCTCAATCCCGATCGGGCCGGTCCGGGTCGAGGCCAGGAGGGCGCGGCCGGGGAAGCGGGTGCAGATGTTCGAGGCCGAGCTGAGCGACCCCGACGGAGAGGTGCTGATGCGGGCCCGCGCCTGGGGCATCCGCACCGTCGCGATCGAGATCCCGCCCGAGGCGCTGGTCGCGAGCGAGCCGCCAGCCCCGCCGGAGCAGGGCGCCGAGGCCAACTTCTTCCCCACCGGCGAGGAGCACGGCTACCACTCAGCGATGGAGGTGCGCTTCCTCTCCGGCGACTTCGTCGAGCCCGGCCCGGCGACGGTGTGGCTGCGGATGCGCCAGCCGCTGGTCGCCGGCGAGGAGCCGACGCCGCTGCAGCGCACCCTCGTCGTCGCCGACGTCGGCAACGGCGTCAGCGCCGCCCTCGACTTCCGTCGCTTCCTCTTCATCAACGTCGACCTCACCGTCCAGCTGGAGCGGATGCCCGCCGGGGAGTGGATCTGCGTCGACGCGGTCACCTTGCCGCAGCCGACCGGCGTCGGCACCGCCGAGTCGGTCCTCTCCGACCGCGCAGGCCGCATCGGCCGCGCCCTGCAGACGCTGCTGGTCAGCGAACGGTAGCCAGGCCGACGGGACTAAAACCGGACTATGTATCCGGAAATCGTCCCGTCGGCGGGGGAGGGGTGCGGCGGTGCGAGGCGAGGATCAAGAGGGCTGAGCAGGCGGAGACGGCGGCGGCGAAGAAGAAGGCGCCCTCGTAGTCGCTGAGGGCGGCGACCAGGCCCGCCAGCGGTGCGCCGAGGCCGACGCCGGCGTCGAAGAAGGCGGTGTAGGTGCCCATCGCTGCGCCGCGGGCGCTTTCGGAGACGCGGCCGAGGGCGATCAGCATCAGCGAGGGGTTGAGTAAGGAGAAGGCCGCGCCCATCGCCATGCCGCCGGCCAGTGCCACCGGCAGGCTGTGGGCGACCGCGATCAGGACCAGCCCGGCCGCCTCGCCGAGGGTGGCGGCGACCGCAACCGGGGTCGCCCCGACCCGGTCGGGGAAGTCGCCGATCACGAGCCGGGTGAGGACGATCGTCGCCGCGAAGGCGCCGAAGACAGTGGCGCCGTGGCCGACCCCGCGCGCTTCCAGGTGGAGGACGATGAAGGTGGCGACGGCGGCGTAGCCGAAGGAGGCGAGGCCGATCGCAAGCCCCGGCCCGACCGCCTCGGGCGCGATCAGCGGGTGCGGCTCGGCGTGCGCGCGCGGGACGAAGGGGTCGCGGGTCGTTGCCGCGACCAGGGCGCCGAGGGCGGGCATCGCCGCGGCGAAGATCCAGACGGCGTGGTAGCCGCCGTGATCGAGGATCAGCTGCCCGACCAGCGGGCCGACGCTGAGCCCGCCCCAGACCGCCAGCCCGTAGAGACCGAGCACGCGCCCGCGCCGTTCCGGCGGAGCGAGGTCGACGATCCAGGCCGAGCCGGCGGTGTAGACGGTGCCCTCGCCGGCGCCGAGGACGAGCCGGGCGACGATCAGCCCGGCGATTCCCAGGTTCGGCAGGTAAAGCAGGCCGCCGATCGTCACCAGGACCGCTCCCC
The DNA here is from genome assembly GCA_051954855.1 of Solirubrobacterales bacterium. Classification (GTDB taxonomy): domain Bacteria; phylum Actinomycetota; class Thermoleophilia; order Solirubrobacterales; family 70-9; genus VAYN01. The sequence goes on from JBQCHH010000017.1 coordinate 60,129, forward strand.
CCAGCACCATCGGCTTGCGGCCGCGGGTATCGGCGAGCCGCCCAGCGACCGGCCGCAGCAACAGGCCGGTGATGGCGTAGGAGCCGATCACCACCCCCACCGCCACGTTCCCCGAATCAAGCGGTCCGTGGATATAGCGGGGCAGGACCGGCAGCACCGAGCCGATCGCGACAAGGCCGCAGAAGGTGGCGACGAAGACCCCGGCGAAGCTGAGGCCGGGGCGGTGCCCGTCTCTCGCCGCCTCCTCGTCCCGCGCGGCGATGCTCACGCCAGCAGGCCGGCGAGGTCGTCGAGCACGAAGTCGGGCGTCGGGTCCGCTGCCGCGGCTTCCTCGCGCGAAGTCGTCCCGCTCAGCACCAGCACCGTCTCCAGCCCAGCGCGGCGTCCGCCCTCGACGTCGGAAGAGAGGCGGTCACCGACCATCGCCACCCGCCCGTTCCGTGGTTCCTTTTGCTCGCTATTCGTCCAAAAGGAACCACGGATCGCCTCCAGCGCCATCTCGAACAGGTGCCGCTCCGGCTTGCCGGCGATCTCGGCCCGGCGGCCGGAGGCGACTTCGACCGCGGCCAGCACCGCGCCGGTGCCGGGCAGCTCGCCGCCGGGGAACGGCATCGTCGGGTCGTGGCTGGTGGCGAAGAGCCTGGCGCCGCGGTCGAGGGCGAACTTCGCCGTCAATAGCTCCTCGTAGTCGAAGCCGCGGTGGCCGGAGACGACGACCACGTCTGCCGCCTGCGCCTCCTCACCGTCCAGCAGCCGCGCCCCGGTCGCCGCCACCATCTCCTTCAGCGCCGAGGCGCCGATCACGAAGGCGCTGCCGCCCGCGCCCGCCGCTTCGCCGGCCAGCCGCGCCACCACCATCCCGGCGGTGACGATCTGCTCCTCGTCCACCTCGACCCCCAGCTCGCACAGCCGCTCGGCGTAGGCGGAGGGCGGCCGCCCCGGGTTGTTGGTGACGAACACCAGCCGCTTGCCGACCGTCAGCAGCGCCCGCAACGCCTCCACCGAGCCCGGTACCGGCTCGCGCCCGATCCAGACGACCCCGTCGAGGTCGATCAGCAATCCGTCGAAGCGGTCTGCCAGGGCCATGCTGGCCAGGCTATTCGGCCGACGCGGTACGGTGCGGGCAGTGAGCGTCAACGGACCAGTCGTAGTCGCCGCCGACCTCCACCGCCGCTACGGCGAGGGCGACGCCGCCGTCAACGCCCTGGACGGGGTCACGACCGACTTCGAGCGCGACCGCTTCACCGCGATCATGGGCCCCTCCGGCTCGGGCAAGTCGACGCTGATGCACATCCTCGCCGGGCTCGACAAGCCGACCTCGGGCACGGTCGAGCTCGACGGCGTCGACATCACCAAGCTCGACGACGCGAAGCTGACTCAGCTGCGCCGCGACAAGCTCGGCTTCGTCTTCCAGTTCTTCAACCTGCTGCCGGTCCTGACCGCGGAGGAGAACCTGGTGCTGCCGCTTTCGATCGCCGGCCGCAAGCCCGACCGGGAGTGGGTCGAGACGCTGATCCGCACCGTCGGCCTCGAGGACCGCCGCAACCACCGCCCCGCCGAGCTCTCCGGCGGCCAGCAGCAGCGGGTCGCCGTCGCCCGGGCGCTGGTCACCAAGCCCGCCGTCGTCTTCGCCGATGAGCCGACCGGCAACCTCGACTCGAAGGCGAGCGAGGACGTGATGCGGCTGCTGCGCCAGGCGGTCGACGAGTTCGGGCAGACGGTGGTGATGGTCACCCACGATCCGGCCGCCGCCGCCCACGCCGACCGGCTGATCACGCTGCAGGACGGGAAGATCGCGGGCGACGCGGCGCCGGGCTCGGCAGAGGATGTGATCGAGCTGCAGAAGCGGCTGTGACCAGCCTCGCCCTCAAGAGCCTCTGGGCTCGCAAGGTCCGGGCCCTGACCACCACCTTCGCGGTCGTCCTCGGCGTCGCCTTCGTCGCCGGCTCCTACGTCCTCACCGACACGATCTTCGCCGCCTTCGACGAAATCTTCAACGAGTCGCTGGCCGGCACCAGCGTCGTCATCACCGCTCAGAACCCGGTCAAGCAGGACAACGGCGAAACGCCGACGATCAGCGCCGCGCTGCTGCCGCGGGTGCAGAAGACGCGCGGGGTGCGGCTGGCGGCGGGGGCGATCTTCACCCCCGGCGGCTTCTTCAATGCCAAGGGCGAAAAGATCGGCAACAAATTCGCCCCCAAGTTCATCTCCTCGACCCTGCCCGACGGGCTCGAGGCGCTCAACTACGTCGAAGGCCACAAACCGCGCGGCCCGACCGAAACCTCGATCGACAAGGCGGCGGCCGAAGGCGCCGGCCTCGAACTCGGCGAAACGATCGAGCTGATCGGCCAGGGCCGGGCCGAGAAGTTCCGCCTCGTCGGCTTCACCAAGCTCGGCAGCGCTTCCTTCGGGGGCGCCAGCATCGCCCAGGTGACGCTGCCGGTCGCCCAGCGCCTCACCCACAAGCGCGGCCGCTTCGACCAGATCTCCGTCGCCGCCGCGGGCGGGGTCTCCGCGGAGGCGCTGAAACGGCGGATCGCGGGGGAGATGCCGACGGGAGTGCGGGTCGAGACCGCGCAGGAAAACGCCGACCGCGCCTCGGAAGAAATTCGCGAAAACCTCAGCTTCCTGCAGACCTTCCTTCTCGTCTTCGGCTTCATCGCCGTCTTCGTCGGCTCCTTCCTGATCTTCAACACCTTCTCGATCACGGTCGCTCAGCGGGTGAGGGAATTCGGGATGCTGCGGACGTTGGGGGCCTCGCGGCGCCAGATTCTCGGCTCGGTGATGGCCGAAGCGGGGGCGATCGGGCTGCTCGGGGCGGTGATCGGGCTCGGTGGCGGCTTCGTCATCGCGGCGGCGATCGAGGCTCTCTTCAAAGCCTTCGGGCTGGACCTGCCGACCACCAGCCTGCAGATGGAGTCGCGGACGGTGATCGTCGCCCTGGTGGTGGGCCTCGTCGTCACCCTGGTCGCCTCGCTGGTGCCGGCGCTGCGCTCGACCCGGGTGCCGCCGATCGCGGCGATGCACGCCTTCAGCCCGGCGCCGAGCCGGCGCCGGCGGCTCGCTTATCTGGCGTTGTCGGTCCTGCTTGCCGTCGCCGGGGTGGCAATGGTCCTGATCGGCCTGCTGGGGAGCGGCAGCGCCGGCACCCGCGCCGGCCTGATGGGCGGCGGCGCGGTAGCGGTCGTCTTCGCCGTCTCGATCTTCAGCCCGCGCCTGGTGCCGGCGCTGGCGACCGTCGCCGGCTGGCCGCTGGAGCGCGCCCGCCGCCTCACCGGCCGCCTCGCCCGCGAGAACGCGCAGCGCAACCCGAGCCGCACCGCGATCACCGCGGCGGCGCTGATGATCGGGCTGGCGCTGGTCGCCTTCGTCACCGTCTTCGCCGCCGGCCTGAAGAGCACCGTCGCCCAGGTCGTCGATGAAAACTTCGCCGGCGGCCTGGTGATCCAGAACAGCGACGGCTTCTCGCCGATCCCCAACGGCGCCGCGAGGGCGGCCGAAAAAGTGCCGGGGGTCGAGTTCGTGGCGACGATCCGCGGCGCGCAGGCGAAGGTGGTCGAAAACGGCACGCCGGGGGCGACGGCCAAAGTCGACGCCCCGACCCCCGACATCGGCAAAGCGGTGACGATCGAATGGAAAAAAGGGGGGCCGAGCGCGCTGCGGAACCTCAGCTCCGGCGAGGCGATCGTCTCGGACGACTTCGCCAGCTCTCACAACCTCGAACTCGGCGACAGCTTCCAGCTGCTGACCCAGACTCGAGCGCGGCCGCGCTTCCGCGTCGTCGGCGAGTTCGAATCGAAGCTCGGCGTCTTCGGCAGCGTCCTCGTCACCCAGGGGGTGATGGCTCGCGCTTTCCACCAGACCGAGGACCAGATCGACTTCGTCCAGGTCGAAGAAGGGGCCGATTCGACGCGGGTGCAGGCGCTGCTGACCAAAGGGTCGGAAACGCTCTTCCCCACCACCGAAGTGCTGAACCAGGGGGAACTGAAGGAAAGCCGGGAAGAACAGATCAATCAGCTGGTCCAGTTGGTCTACGCCCTGCTCCTCTTCGCGATCCTGATCTCGCTGTTCGGGATCGCCAACACGCTGGCGCTCTCGATCCACGAACGCACGCGCGAGCTGGGGATGCTGCGGGCGATCGGGATGTCGCGGCGGCAGGTGCGGACGATGATCCGCTACGAGGCGGTGATCACCGCCCTGATCGGGGCGATCCTGGGAATGGTCCTCGGCATCGTCTTCGCCACCCTGATCGCGCAGCCGCTGAAGTCGGAAGGCTTCACCCTCTCCTATCCGATCGGTGAACTGATCGTGCTGCTGGTCTTTGCCGGTCTGGCGGGCGTGCTGGCGGCGATCGTCCCCGCACGTCGGGCGTCTCGCTTGGACGTTTTGCAATCGCTCCAGTACGAGTAAGCGTCAGGCGAGGCCCTGCCGCAGCGCCCCGGCCGCTTCCAGCATCGCCTGGCGGGCGCTGGGGCAGATCGCGGTCATGTTGGCGAAGGTGTGGACTAGCCCGGGATGGTGGCGGAGGGCAACAGGAGTGCCGGCTTCGCGCATTCGCTGGGCGTAGAGCTCGCCCTCGTCGCGGAGCGGGTCGAAGCCGGCGATAGCCACATAGGCAGGGGAGAGGCCACTGAGGTCGTCTGCGCGCAGGATCGAGACGCGAGGGTCGCGGTGGTCCTCGGCGCGGGGCAGGTACTGCGCCTCGAAGAAGTCCATGCTGCGCCGGGTCAGGAGGAAGCCCTCCTTGAACAGCAACCGTGATGGCAGGTCTTCGCCGACCTGGGTGGCGGGGTAGATCAGCAGCTGCATCGCCGGCGGCGGCGCGTCCTCTTCGCGCGCCTGCAGGCAGACGGCGGCGGCGAGGTTGCCGCCGGCGCTGTCGCCGCCGACGCCGATCCGGGCGGGGTCGACGCCGAGGCCGGCCGCGTTGTCAGCGGCCCAGCCGTAGGCGGCCCAGGCATCGTCGACGGCGGCGGGGAAGGGGTGCTCGGGGGCGAGGCGGTAATCGACCGAGAGGACGTGCGCCCCGGAGTGGGCGGCGAGGAAGCGGCAGGGGTTGTCGTGGGTGTCGAGGTCGCCGATCACCCAGCCGCCGCCGTGCTAGTAGACGAGCAAGGGCGGCGGTTCCTGCGCCGCGGCCGGCGGCGCATAGAGCCGGGCGCCGATCGTGCCGGCCGGGCCGGGAATCTCGACCGCTTCGACCCGCGCCATCGGGATCGGCTGCGGCGGCGAGACGATCCGCGCCTCCAGTCGCCGGTCGGCCCGCGCCGCCGCCACGTCTTTGTCGCCGATGAACTCGTTGCTGCCGGTCAGCTCGGCGAGTCGCAGCAGCGCCTGGAGGTCGCTCGCCAGCCGCTGTCCATCGACCACCGGCGGCGGCCCGAAGACAGCCCGCTGCACCCCCGCCGGCAGTCCGCAGACCGCCTTCAGGAAACGGTGCTCAAACGCGGGAGGGAGGTGAGGGAGGTTGGCCACGGCTCGTGCAGGCTAAGCGACCTGCACCCTTGCCGTGCCCGGGTCCGGCGTTTACGCTCGCGCACGTGCCCCCCGCAGAAGAGGTGAGCTCCGAGGTAGAAGAGGACTCCGCGCCCAGCCGGTGGCTCGGCCTGCTGCTGGCGATGGCGATGTTCGTCCTCGTAGTCGACACGTCGCTGATGAACGTGTCGATCTCGGCTGTGATCCATGACCTCGACGCCACCGCGAGCGGGGTTCAGGCGGCCATCGCGCTGGAGGCGCTGGTCTCGGCGGCGTTCATCCTGATCGGCGGCAAGGTCGGGGACCTGATCGGTCGCAAGCGCGCCTACGTGCTGGGGCTGATCGGCTACGCGATCGGCGCCGTGGCGATGACGCTGGCGCAGAGCTTGACCGCGATCATCGTCTTCTGGGCGCTGGTCGGCGGCACCGGCGCCTCGCTGCTGCTGCCGGCGATGCAGTCCCTGATCCACGGCAACTTCCAGGGCGAAGCCCAGCGCCGGGTCTACGCCCTCGTCGGCGCCGCCGCCTCGATCGCCGCCGCGGTGGGCCCGCTCCTCGGCGGCTTCATCACCACCTACCTCTCCTGGCGCGTCGCCTTCGGCCTGGAGGCGGTGATCATCGCCGTCGTCCTCGTCAACATCGGCCTGGTTCGCGACGTCCCCTACACCGGCCCGCGCGGCATCGACGTGGTCGGCTCGGCCCTCTCGGTTCTCGGGATGGGGGGGATCGTGCTCGGCATCCTCGTCTGGCAGGAGGGTGGTGAGGCGGTCGGCACCCTGATCGTCGCCGGCGTGGTGGCGATGGGCGCTCTCGTCTGGTGGCTGCGGCGCCGCAAGCGCGAGCGCAGGCCGGCGCTCCTCGATCCCGATCTGTTCCGCTCCAAGCCCTTCCGCCTCGGCGTCAGCCAGCAGATGCTCCAGCAGATCGCCCTCGGCGGGATGATGATCGCGCTGCCGATCTACCTGCAGATGGTGCTCGAATACAACGCCCTGCAGGCGGGGCTGTCGATCGCCCCGCTCTCTCTCAGCATGTTCGGGATGGCGCTGCTCGCCGGGAGGAAGGCCGGCGATCGGCGCCCGAGCGCGATCGTCCGCTGGGGGTTCGCGCTCCTCACCCTCGGGGTCGCCGTCCTGATCCCGTTCGTCCCCCGGGTCGACTCGGGCTGGTACCTCGTTCTCCCCCTGCTCATCGCCGGCTCGGGCCTCGGCCTGCTGGTCTCCCAGCTCAACAACTTCACGCTTGGGCCGATCGCCGAGGAGCGGGTGAGCGAGGCGGCCGGTGTCAACTCTGCCGCCGGGTCCTTCGGTCTTTCCTTCGGCCTCGCCTGTGCCGGCGCCATCCTCCTCGCCACTCTTTCCGTGGCCTTCACCAAGAAGGCCGAAGACAGCCCGGTCCTGGCACCGGCTCAGCAGCAGCGTGTGGCCGACGCGCTGGACGACGACGCGGAAGTCATGAGCAACGCTCAGCTGGAAGCACAACTGACGCACCAGCCTCCGCAGGCAAGGAAGGAGATAGTGAACATCAATACCGATACGCGCCCGCTGGCTCTGCAGGTCGCGCTGATCGTCCCCCTTCTCGCCGGCCTGCTGGGACTGATCAATTCCTTCCGCATGGTTCGGCTGCCGGACGCGCGACCGTCCCCCTCGACCGAGGGGGCGCTCATCGCCTGAAGAGTCGCTTCTGAGGGTCGGACCGACATCACACACCGGGCCGACGGCCCCGCAGTAGGCTCGAAATCAGCCATGGAGGCGACGGCTACCGCTGCGGCTTCGACCGACGGGCTCGGCCCGGGACTGATTCGCGGGCTACCGCCGGGGCCGCGGATGGGGCGGGTGCCGCAGACGGCGATCTGGTCGCGTCGGGCGCAGTGGTTGCTGGAGCAGAGCCGCGCCCGCTTCGGCCCGATGTTCAGCCTCAGGATCGCCTACGAGGGCGACTGGGTGGTGCTCTCCGACCCCGAGCTGGTGAAGCAGGTCTTCACCGGCGACCCGCGCGTCTTCCACGCCGGTGAGGGCAACCAGATCCTGCGCCCGATCCTCGGCGACAACTCGGTCCTGGTCCTCGACGAGAAGAAGCACATCGCCCAGCGCAAGCTGCTCCTGCCGCCCTTCCACGGGGAGCGGATGCAGGCCTACGGCGAGAAGATGGGCGAGATCGCCGCGCGGGAGATCGAGAGCTGGCCGACCGGCGTCCCCTACAAGCTGCGACCGCGGATGCAGGCGATCACGCTGGAGATCATCCTCGAGACGGTCTTCGGCGTCCACGGCGGCGAGCGGATGGGACCGCTGCGCGACGCCCTCCGCGACTTCCTCGACCTGACCACCAACCCGCGGGTGCTGCTGCCGGTGCTGATGGTCGGCCCGAAGCGGGTCAACGGCATCCCGGCCTTCCGCCGCCGGGTCGGGCGGGTCGACGAGCTGATCGGGCGCGAGATCGCTGAACGCCGCGGCGCCGAGGACCTGGCCGAGCGCGACGACATCCTCTCGATGCTGGTCGCCGCCCGCCACGAGGACGGCAGCCCGATGAGCGACGCCGAGATCCGCGACGAGCTCCTCACCCTGCTCGTCGCCGGCCACGAGACGACGGCCACCGCGCTCTCCTGGGCGATGGAGCGGCTGGTACGCCACCCCGAGAAGCTGGAGCGCCTGCGCGACGAGGTCGAGGCGGGCGAGGACGCCTACCTGACCGCGACGATCCAGGAGACCCTGCGCCTGCGGCCGGTGATCGTGGTCGTCGTCCGCAAGCTGACCGAGCCGGTCGAGCTCGGCGGCTACGAGCTCCCCGCCGGCGCCCGCGTCACCCCCTGCATCCACCTGATCCACCGCGACCCGGCGATCTACCCCGAACCGGACCGCTTCCTCCCCGAGCGCTTCCTCGACAACCCGCCCGGCACCTACACCTGGATCCCCTTCGGCGGCGGCGTCCGCCGCTGCCTGGGCGCCGCCTTCGCCCAGTTCGAGATGTCCGTAGTCCTCCGCGAGCTGGTCCGCCGCCGCGAGATAACCCCCGCGACCCCAGCCCCCGAGCGCCCCTACCGCCGCGCCATAACGGAGACCCCCCGCCACGACGCCGAAGTGATTCTCAGCTAGCTCCCGTTGCTGGACACGCGCAGGGCCGGCAGCGAGAGCGCCGGGACCAGGAAGAGGGCTGCGGCGATGGCGGGAACGCGGGGGCTCATGTCGACCCCGCAGGCGGCGATGACGACGAGAACGCCGAGCGCGAAGAGTGCCAGCACGGCAACGCCGCGGGCGAGTCGAACGGGGCCGGCGTCCTCGTCTCGACCGCTGTCGAGCAGCAATGAGATCGTCCCCAGGAGCAGGGAGATCGTCACCATCACAATCGTGCGGGTGAGCTGGTGGAGCGACGGGTGCTTCGCCCAGATCTCGACTGCGAGCAGGACGATGGTCGAGATTGAGATGAGGACGGTGACGGCGCCGATCAGCCCCGCCCACGTTTCCCGCTCCGCGAGCCGCACGCCCGCCGCAACGGCGAAGCCGATGGCGACGACCGCGAACGCCGAGCCGCCGACCCGGGCCGCGAGAGCGTCGGCATCCCCCTTGGCCAAGAGAGCGATCAACAAGATGGCGCCCGCCAGATACCAGACAGCCACCAGCACCCGAAACAACCCCCGCGTGGACTGAGACATGGCGGGGAAGACTACTGGGGCGCTAGGACCAAGCGGCAGAGAAAAGCTGAAGACGTTCTGACGGCTCAGCCGCAGCCGGTGTTGTTGCCGCACTGAGAGCACGTGTAGCAACTGCCGGTCCGCTGCATCATGCCGCCGCACTGCTCGCAGGCCGGGCCGAGGTCGAGGCCCTGCATCTTCGCCGGCCGCACCGGGGGCGTTTCGGTCATCGCCGCGGCCGCCGGCACCGGGGCATCGGATTTGGCGGCAGCGCCGCCGCTGCCGTTCCCGTTGCCGCCGCCGTTGGCCGGGCCGGCGGTGTCGCCGGTCAGCCCGATCGCCAGCTGCGAGGTCTCGGCGTCGCGCTTGGCCCGCACCTCGTCGGTGAGGATCCCCAGTTCCTCCAGAACTTCGGTGTCCTCGATGAAGCGGCTGCCGAGCCAGCGCATGATGTAGTCCGGCATCGATTTGGCGAAGGGGATCTCCGGGTTGCCGGTGATGCCCTCCGGCTCGAAGCGCATGTAGCTGAACTTGCGCACGAAGGTCTCCAGCGGCACCCCGTACTGGAGGCCGAGCGAGATCGCCGTCGCGAAGGCGTTGAGCAGCCCGCGCATCGTCGAGCCCTCCTTGCCGATGTCGGTGAGGAAGATCTCGCCGACCGTGCCGTCGTCGTATTTGCCGGCGGTGATGTACCCCTCGTGGCCGGCGATCGAGAACTTGTGGGTGATCGATTCGCGCTCGCGCGGCATCTTCTTGCGGACCGGCTCCGGCATCGCGACTTCGGCCTCGGCCTCCTGGGTCTTCTGCGCGTCGGGGCGCAGCGCCTGCGCCGTCTTCGAGCCGTCGCGGTAGATCGCCAGCGCCTTCAGGCCGCCCTTCCAGCCGCGGGTATAGGCGTCGGCGATGTCCTCGACCGTCGCCGACTGCGGCAGGTTGACCGTCTTTGAGATCGCGCCGGAGATGAACGGCTGCGTCGCCGCCATCATGTCGATGTGGCCGGTGTGCGATATCGCCCGCTCGCCGACCGCGACGTCGAAGACCGGCAGGTGCTCCTCTTTCAGACCGGGCGCTCCGACGATCGTGTTGGCCTCGGCGATGTGGGCGTCGATCTGGTCGATCTCCGCCTCCGAGTAGCCGAGCGTGCGCAGCGCCAGCGGCACCGAGCGGTTGACGATCGTCATCTGCCCACCGCCGACCAGCTCCTTGAACTTGACCAGCGAGAAGTCGGGCTCGATCCCCGTCGTGTCGCAGTCCATCAGGAAGCTGATCGTCCCGGTCGGCGCCAGCACCGTCGCCTGCGCGTTGCGGTAGCCGTGCTCCTCGCCGAGCTCGACCGCTTCGTCCCAGGCCCGCTGCGCGGCCTCGAGCAGGTCGCCCTTGATCCCGGTCGCGTCGACCTCGTAGGAGGCGTCGCGGTGCATCCGCATGACCCCGTTGTGCGGCTCGCGGTTGCGCTCGTATTCCTCGTAGGGCCCGGTCGCGCCGGCGGCGATCAGCGCCGACTGGCGGTAGGCGCGGCCCGTCATCAGCGCCGTGATCGCGGCGGCGACGTTGCGGCCCGCGTCGGAGTCGTAGGGGAGACCGTCCGACATCAGCAGCGCGCCGAGGTTGGCGTAGCCGAGGCCGAGCTGGCGGAACTTGTTGGCGTTCTCGGTGATCTCCTCGGTCGGGTAGCTGGAGAAGCCGACGACGATCTCCTGGGCGAGGAAGACGATGTCGACCGCGTGCTCGAACTCCGCCGTGTCGAAGCTGCCGTCCTCGCGGCGGAACTTCATCAGGTTGAGCGAGGCGAGGTTGCAGGCCGAGTCGTCGACGTGCATGTACTCGCTGCACGGGTTGGAGGCGTTGATCCGGCCCGACTCCGGGCAGGTGTGCCAGCGGTTGATGATCGTGTCGTACTGGACGCCCGGGTCGGCGCAGCGCCAGGCGGCGTCGGCGATCTGGTTCATCAGGTCGCGCGCGTCGACCGTCTTCACCGGCTCGCCGCTGGTGCGCGCGGTCAGGTGCCACTCCTCGCCGGCCTCGACCGCCTCCATGAACTCGTCGGTGACCCGGACCGAGTTGTTGGCGTTCTGGTACTGGATCGAGGTGAAGCCCTCGCCGTCGATCGACATGTCGAAGCCGGCGTCGCGCAGCGCCGCGGCCTTCTTCTCCTCGTCGGCCTTGCACCAGATGAAGTGCTCGATGTCCGGGTGGTCGACGTCGAGGACGACCATCTTCGCCGCCCGCCGCGTCTTGCCGCCGGACTTGATCGTCCCGGCCCAGGCGTCGGCGCCGCGCATGAAGGAGACCGGGCCGCTGGCGGTGCCGCCCTTGGAGAGCTGCTCGACCGACCCGCGGATGTTGGAGAGGTTGATCCCGGAGCCGGAGCCGCCGCGGAAGATCTTGCCCTCCTTGGTGTTCCAGTCCAGGATGCTCTCCATGGTGTCTTCGACGCTCAAGATGAAGCAGGCCGAGCACTGCGGCGTCTCCTCGAAGCCGACGTTGAACCAGACCGGCGAGTTGAAGGCCGCCTTCTGGTTGAGCAGGATCGCGGTCAGCTCCATCTCGAAGGCGTCGGCGTCCTCCTCGGAGGCGAAGTAGCCGCCCTCGCGCCCCCAGTCGGAGATCGTGCCGGCGACGCGGCCGATCATCTGTTTCACCGAGCTCTCGCGCTCGGGGCTGCCGAGCTGGCCGCGGAAGTACTTCTGGGCGACGATGTTGGTCGCGTTCTGGGACCAGGTCTTCGGGAACTCGACCCCGCGCTGCTCGAAGGCCGGGTTCTCGGGATCGCCGATCACCGCGTCGCGGATCTCCCACTCGATCTGGTCGAAAGGATGCACGCCGGGCGTCGAAAACCTGCGTTCGACCGAGAGGCCCTGCAGACCGTTTTTGGGACTGGCAACGGCGGTCTTAGACATCAAACTTCTCCTCTCGAGGCGGCTTTTAGCGGTAACTGAGCAGGATCGCTCACGGGCAGGACGGAAAAAGCAACGGAAGGCGCAATTAAGGGGTTCCGAGAGCCGCCGACTTCGTACTCATATTGTGTCAACTCCCCAAACTGGGCAGTTGGGGATTCGCCGCATTCAGCCGTGTGTCAATGCCGGCGGCGGGGTACTCTCCGCGCATGGTCGAAGACCTCCGCAGGGGCGCGGAACGGATGGGGGAGCGGGCGACCGCTGCGCGCGAGGCGATGGGCGACCGCGCCGCCGAGGCGATCGCGCTGGTCAAGCCGAAACTGCGCGGCGTCTCCCACCAATGGGCCTTCTTCGCCTCGCTGGTCTTCGGCGCGGCGCTGATCGTCTTGGCGAAGACGCCGAAGGCGACCTTCGCGGTCGGCGTCTACGCGATCAGCCTCTCCGCCCTGTTCGGCACCAGCGCCCTCTACCACCGCGTCAACTGGACCCGGCCGCAGGTGCGCCAGTGGATGCGCCGCCTCGACCACTCGATGATCTTCTTCCTCATCGCCGGCACCTACACGCCCTTCGCCCTGCTGGTCCTGCACGGCACGCTGGCGATGACGATCCTCGTCGTGGTCTGGATCGGCGCCGTCGCCGGCGCGATCGTCGAGATGATCTGGATCGGCCACCCGAAATGGGCCTCGGCGCTGATCTACATGGCGCTCGGCTGGGTCGCCGCCGTCGCCTTCCCGGAGCTGTGGACCTCGATGGGCGTCGTCGGCACGCTCCTGGTCGCCGTCGGTGGCCTCCTCTACACCGCGGGGGCGGTGGTCTACGCGACCCAGCGCCCCAACCCCAACCCCGCGGTCTTCGGCTACCACGAGGTCTTCCACCTCTTCGTCATCGCCGCCGCGATCGCCCAGTACGCCGCGATCGCCTTCTTCGCGCTGCCGAAGGGGTAGCGGCGAGGGGGCGTGCGGGGGGGGGGGGGCGGGGGGGCCGCCCGGGGGGGGGGGGGGGCGGCCCCCCCGGCCCCGGCCGCCCGCCCGGGGGGCGGGGGCGCGGCGCGGCGCCCGCGGCCGGGCGCGACGGCGGGAGCGCCCGACGGGGGGGGGAG
>JBQCHH010000018.1:0-10467 GCA_051954855.1 Solirubrobacterales bacterium
TTGACGTGGTCGTTGGGGTGGGCCCCCTCGCCGGCCAGCGCCGCGATCACCTCGTTCGCGTTCATGTTCGAGGAGGTGCCGGAGCCGGTCTGGAAGACGTCGATCGGGAACTGGTCGTCGTGCTCGCCGGCGGCGATCGCCTTGCCGGCCTCGGCGATCCGCTCGGCCAGGTCGCCGTCGAGCTTGCCGAGCTCCCCATTCGCCTCGGCCGCGGCGCCCTTGATCCGCCCCAGCCAGCGCACGACCGGCACCGGCACCCGCTCTCCGGAAACCGGAAAATTGTCAACGGCCTTGGTGGTCTCGCCACCCCACAGCTGCTCAGTCGTAACGCTCAAGGTGAAGCCTCCGTCGAAGATGTTGGGGAACACTGAGCGTATTCCCCCGCGGCCCTCGGCGGTCGCTTGGTCAGCCGCCGGAGTGGCCGGCGTCGAAGCCTTCCCGGTAGGCGGAGAGGAACGAGGGCGGGAGGGGCTGCTTGCCTGCCGTGTACCGGGCGGCGACGGTGAGGCGGCGGACGAGGTCGGCGTGGATGCCTTCGCCGTGCTCGGCGCCGCGCTGGACGGCCCCAAGCAGGTAGCCGAGTCGCAGGGCGGCGTCGCCGCCGGGTTCGGCCCGTGCTTCCGCGTTCAGCTTCGTCGCCACCGTGACCATCGCTTCGCCGACCGTGGCGAGGTCGCCGCCCTGCTGGTTGCGGACGAGGCAGTCGCTGATCGGCGTCTCCCCGCTCAGCAGCACTTCCCCCGGCGCCGACGCCAGCGCCTTTTCATAGGCGCCTGGACCTTCGAGGCAGGCGACCGGCGTCGTTTCGTCCTGGTTGCCGCAGCCGGCGGCGATCAGACAAGCGAGGGCAAGGGCGATGAGGGCGACGAAACGCACCGCCGCATCCTATGGAGGCTCAGTCGCCGGAGCCGTTGGCGGAGAGGCCGCCGGTGTTCGACTGGGAGATGCCGCCGCTGGGGCCGCGCGGCGCTTTCGCCGCCGGGGCCTTCTTGCGGCGCGTGCCGTCGTTGGCGCCGCTGAAGTTGACCGGGAAGACTTCGACCCATTCGGCGAGGGTGTATTCGGGGGCCGGGGCGTGGTTCCAGGAGAGATGGAGATGGTTGCCGCAGCCGTGGCCTTCGTCGCCGTTGTAGCCGACCCAGCGGAACGGCGCCCGCGGCTGGTTCTGCACCGGCTCGGCCCACTTGGCGAGACGGGTGATCGGCGCCCAGGTCGCGTCGCAGGTGGGGTCGCCGCCCACCGGCACGATGTCGACCGCAAGGCCGTTGTAGTGGTCGGAGCCTTTGACGTGGCAGCGATTGCAGCCGACGTGTTCGCCGTTCGGCAGCGGCCCGGAGTAGCCGTCGGTGATGTAGATCGGGTACCGCTTGGCGATCCAGCGCAGGTCGGGGACGATCCGGTTGTCGACCATGTCGCCTGCTTCGTGCGGGATCGAGGCCGGGATCGGGACGATCTTCCCCGGCGTGGAGATCACCTTCGTCGGCCCCGGCGGCCCTTCCGCCTTTGCCAGGCCGCAGACCGCGAACAGCGGCGCGCAGGAGAGGGCGAAGATCGCCAGGGCGCGAGCCCAATTGCTGGCGAGAAGGCGGTGGCTCACCCTCGCCTTATCGGCCGTACGACATCCGTCCCTTGAATCCTGCCGCCCTCCAGCCGAACCGCATCAACTTTCCTGGCTACTGGGCCGGAAAGTTGATGCAGTTCGGAGTCTGGGTGTCTGGTTGGCCGGCCGGATAGGGTTCAGCCGATGCCGACGGTCCGCGAAGCGACGTTCGACCTTTTCCGCGCCCACGGGATGACGACGATGTTCGGCAACCCGGGCTCGACCGAGCTGCCGATGCTGGCCGACTTCCCGGCTGACTTCCGCTACGTGCTCGGCCTGCAGGAGGCCGTCGTGGTCGGGATGGCGGACGGCTACGCGCAGGCCTCGGGCCGCACCACCGTCGTCAACCTCCACACCGCGCCGGGGGTCGGCAATGCGATGGGGGCGATCTTCAACGCCCAGGCCAACCACTCGCCGCTGCTGATCACCGCCGGCCAGCAGGCGCGGGCGCAGATCACCCTGCAAGCGAACCTCACCAACCGCGACGCGACGCGGATGCCGCACCCGCTGGTCAAGTGGTCATTCGAGCCGCCGCGGGCCGAGGACGTGCCGCTGGCGCTCGCCCACGGCGCGCACCTGGCCGGGCTGGCGCCGCGCGGCCCGGTCTTCGTCTCGTTGCCGATGGACGACTGGTACGCCGAGGTCGACGAGGGCGACGCGGGGGCGGCGATCGCCCGCCAGGTCGACGGCCGCGCGGTCGCCAACCCGGAGGCGGTGCGGGCGCTGGCTGAGGCCCTCGACGCCGCCCGGAGCCCGGTCCTCGTCGCCGGCCCCGACGTCGACACGGCCGGCGCCTGGGAGACCGCCGTCGCCCTCGCCGAGCGGCAGCGCCTGCCGGTCTGGGCCTCGCCCGCCACCGGTGGCGTCCGCCTCGGGTTCCCCGAGGGCCACCCGAACTTCCGCGGCGTGCTGCCGCCGGCGATCGGCCCTGTCGGTCAGACCCTGGAGGGCCACGACCTGATCCTCGTCGCCGGCAGCTCCGTCTTCCCCTACTACCCGCACATCCCTGGGCCGCTGCTGCCGGAGGGCGCGCGGCTGGTCGCGATCACCAGCGACCCTGACGAGGCGGTGCGGGCGCCGATGGGCGACGCGATCGTCGCCGACGTCGGCCTGACCCTGGCGGCGCTGCTGGAGGCGGTGCCGGAGTCGAGCCGCCCGGCGCCGGAGCCGAACGCGGGGCCGCAGGAAATTCCCGCCGAGGACCCGCTCAACTCCTCGACCGTCCACAGCGCCCTCGCCGAGGTGATGCCCGAGGACGCGATCGTCGTCCTCGAGTCCCCGTCAAGCACGCTGGCGCTGCGCAACCAGCTGCGCATCTCGCGCCCCGGCAGCTACTACTTCAGCGCCGGCGGCGGCCTCGGCTTCGGCCTCGCGGCGTCGGTGGGCGTGCAGCTCGCCCAGCCGGACCGGCCGGTCGTGTGCGTGCTCGGCGAGGGCTCGGCCCAGTACGCGATCACCGCCTTCTGGAGCGCCGTCGCCTACAAGGCGCCGGTCACCTTCCTGGTCCTGCAGAACTCGGAGTACGCGATCCTCAAGTGGTTCGCCGAAGTCGAGCAGGTCAACGCCGCGCCCGGCCTCGACCTGCCGAAGCTCGACGTCGCCGCCGTCGCCGAGGGCTACGGCGTGAAGGCGCACCGCGCCCGCGAGCGCGACGAGGTCGCGGGCGCGCTTGCCGCGGCGCTCGCCTCCTCGGAGCCCGAGCTGGTCGAAGTCCCGGTCGCCCCCGGCATGTCTCTCTTCTAGGCGATGGCCACGCGCGTTCCACCCCCGCCGAGCCAGCCCGTGGAGGATCGGGCGCCGGACTCGCTTGCTGCCGGGGTCGCCCAGCCACTGCGGCGGGAGCTGGAGGAGCTGTTGGGCGCCGATCGGGTCCTGCACCGGGTCAGCGACCTCGTCGCTTATGCCTCTGACGCCAGCCCCTACCGGCTCTTTCCGCGCGGGGTGGTTGCCGCCCATGACGCCGACGACGTCGCCAAGGTGCTGCGCTTCGGCCGCCAGCAGGGCATCCCGGTCACCTTCCGCGCCGGCGGCACCAGCCTTAACGGCCAGGGCCAGAGCGACGGCATCCTCGTCGACGTGCGCAAGCACTGGGGCGGGGTCCGGGTCGAAGCTGACGGCGCCCGCGCCCGAGTGAAGCCGGGGACGATCCTCGGCCATGCCAACCGCGTCCTCGCCCCGCATGGGCGCAAGCTCGGCCCTGACCCGGCCAGCACCGACGTTTGCACCGTCGGCGGCGTCGTCGCCAACAACTCGGGCGGGATGCGCTGCGGCGTCACCAAGGACTCCTACTCGACGGTGCGCGAGCTGACCTTCGTCCTGCCCTCGGGGACGAAGATCGACACCGGCGCGCCCGGCGCCGCCGAGCGCTTCGCCGCCGCCGAGCCGGAGCTGGCCGCCGGCCTGGAGGCGATTCGCGACGAGATCCGCGCCGACGCCGAGCTCGCCGAGCGCATCCGCCGCAAGTTCGCGATCAAGAACACGACCGGCTACCGCCTCTGCGCCTTCCTCGACGCCGACGAGCCGCTGGAGATCTTTCGCCGCCTGCTGGTCGGCTCGGAGGGGACGTTGGCCTTCGTCGCCGAGGTCGTCTTCGAGACGGTGCCGCTGCCGCCGGTCACGACGACTGCCTGGATCCACTTCCCCGGCATCGACGAGGCGATCGCCCCTGTCCCCGACCTGGTCGCCTCCGGCGCTACCGCGGTCGAGCTGATGGTGGCGCCGGCGCTGATCACCGCCGCCTGGAACATGGTCGGGGCGCCGCAGGAGTGGAAAGAGCTGCCGCCCGAGTCGGCGGTGCTGCTGGTCGAGTACGGCGGCGCCGACGCGGGTGAGCTGGCCGCGCAGGTCCTGCGGGCCGAAGCGATCCTCCGCTCGCACGAGACGATCCGCCCGATCGCCTTCACCGAGGAGCTGGAGGAGATCGAGCTCGCCTGGCGGGTGCGCGAGGGCCTGCACGGGCTGATCGGGCGGGTGCGACCGGAGGGGACGGCGCTGATCGTCGAGGATGTCTGCGTGCCACCGGAGCGGATCGCCGAGGGGGCTAAGGACCTGCAGGCGCTGCTCGGCGAGCACGGCTTCCTGCCCGGCGTCGCCGGCCACGCCTCGGCCGGGAACCTCCACTTCATGCTGACCCCCGACTTCGCCAAGCAGGAGGACCTCGACCGCTACGAGGCCTTCATGGCGGGGCTCGTCGAGCTGATCGTCGACAAGTACGACGGCTCGCTCAAGGCCGAGCACGGGACCGGGGTCAACATGGCTCCTTATGTGGAGCGCGAGTGGGGGGAGAAGGCGACCGAGCTGATGTGGCGGGTGAAGCGGCTGGCCGACCCGGACGGGGTGCTCTCGCCGGGCGTGCTGCTGAGCCGCGACCCCGGCGTCCACCTGCGCAACCTGAAAACGACCCCGGCGATCGAGGACTGGGGCGGGGCGACGACCTGCGTCGAGTGCGGCTTCTGCGAGCCGGTCTGCCCCAGCCGCAACCTGACGACGACGCCGCGCCAGCGGATCGTCCTACGCCGGGAGATGGCGCGCCAGCCGGAGGGATCGCCGGTGCAGCGGGCGCTGCTGGCGGAGTACGAGTACGACGCCGTGAAGACCTGCGCCACCGACGGCTCCTGCCAGCTGGCCTGCCCGCTGGGGATCGACACCGGGCGGATGGTCAAGGAGCTGCGGACGGCCCAGCACAGTGAGAGGGCCGAAAAGGCGGCGCTGGCGGCGGCCAAGCGCTGGGGCGCGGTCGAGAAGGCGTCGCGTGTCGCGCTGCGTGTCGGCGGGCCGATCGCGCGCAGGACGAAGCGCGGGAAGGGACTACCCGGGCCGGCGCGTGGGGGAGGAGTGGGCGACCCATTACGGGCAACAGCGGGGAGGGTCCGGAAAGGGTCCCCCACTCCTCCAGACGGGACCGCTGCGGTGTACGTGCCGAGCTGCACCAACCGCATCTTCGGGCAGTCCACCGAGCCGGCAAAAACCCCTCTATACGACCGGAAACTGCCGGCTCGGTCTGTCGTTGACGCTTTGGTGACGGTTTCGGCGCGGGCAGGAATGTCGGTCTGGGTACCGGAGGACGTGGCGGGGTCGTGCTGCGGCTTGCCTTGGAGCTCGAAAGGCTTCGACGCCGCTCATCGCCACAAGGCAAACGAGATGGTGGAGCGGCTCTGGGAGTGGTCGGATGAAGGGAAGTTGCCGATTGTCATCGATGCGGCGTCCTGCACCGGAGCAATTGCGGATCCGGCCGACGGAGTGCTCACCGAGGAGAACGCGGAGCGGCTGACGAAGCTGGAGATCGTCGATTCGGTCGCTTGGGCCGAGCGCCTCCTGCCCAACCTTGAGATCACTGAGAAGGTCCCGACCGCTACCGCCCACCCGACCTGTGCCACCCGCCGCCTCGGCCTCGCTCCCTCGTTGCGCGCGCTCGCGGAGGCGCTCGCCGACGACGTCTACATCGCCCCCTCGGCCACCTGCTGCGCCTTCGCCGGCGATCGCGGCATCTCCCATCCCGAGCTGACCGCTTCCGCCACCCGTCCCCAGGCTGAGGAGCTCGCCGGCCGCCACTTCGACGCCCACCTCTCCAGCAACCGCACCTGCGAGATCGCGATGACCCGCGCCACCGGCGAGCCCTACGAGTCGGTCGTCTGCCTGCTGGAGCGGCTCAGCCGCTGAGTCGTTCGGCGTCGAGGTCGCGGATCAGCGCCCGCGTCTTCTCGTCGCGCTCCATCCGTTTGTCGAGGAGCGGGTTGACGATCCCGCGCAGGGCGGAGACGTAGCGCCACCACCTCGGCACGAAGATCCGCGGCGCCTGTTCTTCGATCCCCCGCACCAGGCCGGCGCCGGCCTCTTCGGGGGTGATCCGTTTCAGCAGCCACTCGGGGCTCAGTTCGCGCACCCGCGGCGCGGTCTCCTGGGCGAAGGCGTCCTGCACCAGTTTGGTGTCGACCCAGCCGAAGTAGGCGACGCTGGCGCTGGCGCCGTGCGGTCGCAGCTCCACCCGCAGCGCCCGGCCCAGCGACTCGACCCCGGCCTTGGCGACCGCGTAGGGCGTGTTGCCGAAGCCGTTGGCGAAGGCGTAGACGGAGGAGACGACGACCATCTGGCCCTTGCGCTCGACGATCTGCGGCAGCGCCGCGCGCACCGTGCGCCAGACGCCGAGCATGTCGACCTCGAAGACCCGTTCCCACTCCTCGCCGGAGATGCCGCGCACGGTCGCGAACTGCTTCTGGGCGATGCCGGCGTTGGCGACCGCGACGTCGAGCCCGCCGAAGCGCTCGACGACCTCGGCGACGACGTTCA
Organism: Solirubrobacterales bacterium; assembly: GCA_051954855.1. Taxonomy (GTDB): domain Bacteria; phylum Actinomycetota; class Thermoleophilia; order Solirubrobacterales; family 70-9; genus VAYN01. The sequence continues at coordinate 6,887 of JBQCHH010000018.1, forward strand.
TCATCGCGGTCTGGTCGGTGACGTCGCCGGCGAGGCCGATCGCCCGCTCCCCGATCCGCTCCGCTGCCTCCTGCGCCTCCTGAGCGTCGAGGTCGAGAACCGCGATCGAGGCGCCGCGCATATGCATCTGCCGCGCGGTCTCGAAGCCGATCCCGCGGGCGGCGCCGGTCACCAGCGCGACCTTGCCGTTGAGGTCGTAGCGGTCCACTGGTCGCCAGCCTATATGTCGCTCATAGAATCCTGACCTCATGCCCGGCTTCCAGCCCGTCGACCCGAAGCAGTCCTTCCCCGCCCTGGAGGAGCGGATGCTGGCGCGCTGGCGCGAGGAGAAGGTCTTCGAGCGCTCACTCGCCGCCCGTGCCGAGGCCCCGGTCTGGAGCTTCTACGAGGGGCCGCCGACCGCCAACGGCCGCCCCGGCTCCCACCACGTCCTCGCCCGCGTTTTCAAGGACGTCTACCCCCGCTACAAGACGATGTGCGGGTTCCGCGTGCCGCGCAAGGCGGGCTGGGACTGCCACGGCCTGCCGGTCGAGCTCGAGGTCGAAAAGCAGCTCGGCATCTCCTCCAAGCAGGAGATCGAGGAGTTCGGGATCGCCGAGTTCAACCGCCGCTGCCGCGAGTCGGTCTTCGAGTACGTCGAGGAGTGGAACAAGCTGACCGAGCGGATCGCCTTCTGGATCGACCTCGACAACCCCTACGTCACCCTCGAGGACGACTACATCGAGTCGGTCTGGTGGTCGCTGCGCCGGCTCTGGGACGACGGCCGCCTCTACGAGGGCCACAAGGTCGTCCCCTACTGCCCGCGCTGCGGCACCGCGCTCTCCTCGCACGAGGTGGCGCTGGGCTACGAGGACGTCAAGGACCCCTCGATCTACGTCCGCTTCCCGCTGCTGGACGACGACGCGTCCCTGCTGGTCTGGACGACGACGCCCTGGACCCTTCCCGGCAACGAAGCGGTGGCAGTGGCGCCGGAAGTCACGTACGTGCGAGCGCGGATCGAAGACGAGACGGTGATTCTGGCCGAGGCGCTCGTCGAGAGAGTGCTGGGTGAGGGGGCAGAGGCGCTCGACCGCTTTAAGGGAAGCGAGCTGATCGGCAAGCATTACCGGGGACCCGTCTTCGCACTGCAAGACCGAGAGACGGGTGGCTTTCCGGTGATCGGCGGCGACTTCGTCACCACCGAGGACGGGACCGGCCTCGTCCATATTGCGCCCGCCTTCGGCGAAGACGACTACAAAGTCGCCGCCGAGAACGCCCTCTTCGATCCCACCAACGCCTATACCCTCTACAACCCCGTCGGCCTCGACGGCAAGTTCACTGGCCAGGTCACCGGCTTCGAGGGCAAGTTCGTCAAGGACCCCGAGGTGACCAGGGCCCTGATCGCCGACCTCGAGTCCCGCGGCCTGCTCTACCGCGAGCAGGTCTACGAGCACTCCTACCCGCACTGCTGGCGCTGCGGCACGCCGCTCCTCTACTACGCGAAGTCCAGCTGGTACATCGCCACCTCCCAGGTGCGCGACCGGCTGCTGGCCAACAACGAGGAGATCGGCTGGCACCCCGAGCACGTCAAGCACGGCCGCTTCGGCAAATGGCTGGAGAACAACGTCGACTGGGCGCTCAGCCGCGACCGCTACTGGGGGACGCCGCTGCCGATCTGGGAGTGCACGGGGGAAGAATGCGACGAGCGCTTCTGCGCCGGCTCGGTGGCGGAGCTGCGCGAGCGCGCTCGCGAGCCCGTGCCCGACGACCTCCATCGCCCCTACATCGACGGCGTCACCCTCGACTGCGAGCGCTGCGGCGGCGTCATGCGGCGCGTCCTCTCGGTGATCGACACCTGGTACGACAGCGGCGCGATGCCCTTCGCGCAGTTCCACTACCCGTTCGAGGGCAAGGACGAGTTCGAGGAGCGCTTCCCGGCCGACTACATCTGCGAGGCCCAGGACCAGACTCGCGGCTGGTTCTACACCCTGCTCGCCGAGTCGACCCTGCTCTTCGACACCTCCAGCTACCGCAACTGCGTCTGCCTCGGGCTGATCCTCGACCCCGAGGGGCAGAAGATGTCGAAGAGTCGCGGCAACGTCGTCGACCCCTGGGACGTGCTCGACGCTCACGGCGCCGACGCCTTCCGCTGGTACTACCTGACCGCGCAGCAGCCCTGGGCCGGCTACCGCTTCTCGGTCGACACCGTCGGCGAATCGGTCCGCCAGTTCCTGTTGACGCTGTGGAACACCTACTCGTTCTGGGTGCTCTACGCGAACGCCGAGAGCCTGAGCCCGGCCGATTTCCGTGGTTCCTTTTGCCCCAATGCCGAGCGAAAGGAACCACGGAACGGCGAGGCGGCGAGCGACCTCGACCGCTGGGCGCTCTCGCGGCTGCAGGCGACGATCGCGACCGTGCGCGAGCGGATGGACGCCTACGACTGCACCGCCGCCGGCCGCGCGATCGCCGACTACGTCGAGGAGCTCTCCAACTGGTACGTGCGCCTCAGCCGCCGCCGCTTCTGGGACGGCGACCGCGCCGCCTTCGCAACGCTGCGCCATTGCCTGCTGGAGACGGTGGCAATGCTGGCGCCGTTCACGCCCTTCCTCGCCGACGAGATCCACCGCAACCTCGCCGGCGGCGGGTCCGGGTCCGACTCGGTCCACCTGCGCGACTTCCCGGCGGTCGACGAGGCGCTCGCTGACCCGGACCTGGAACAGGGGATGGAGGCGGTCCGGCTTACCGTCGAGCTCGGCCGCGCCGCTCGTGCCCAGGCGAAGGCGAAGGTGCGCCAGCCGCTGCGCCGCGCCGTGATCGTCGCCAACGAGGCCGAGCGGGCGGCGATCGAAGCCCGCGCCGACCTCGTCACCGCCGAGCTCAACGTCAAGGAGCTCGACTTCGTCACCGACGAGTCCGAGCTGGTCAGCTACGAGGCGAAGCCCAACTACCGCGCCCTCGGCCCGCGCTTCGGCAAGAAGATGCCGCAGGTGGCCGCCGCGGTTGCGGCGCTTGACCCCGCTCACGTCGCCGCCGTTCTTACCGACGGCGGCGAGATCGGGATCGCGATCGACGGCGCCGACCACAGCCTCGGCCCGGACGACATCACCCTCGCCCTGCAACCCCTCGAGGGCTACGAGGTCGAGGCCGAGGCCGGCCACGCCGTCGCCCTCCAACTGGAGCTCGATGACGAGCTGCGCCGCGAGGGCCTCGCCCGCGAGATCGTCCACGCCGTCCAGAACGCCCGCAAAGAGGCCGGCCTCGAGATCACCGACCGCATCGACCTTACCCTCGCCGGCGACCCCGACCTCCTCGAAGCCGCCCGGACCCACCAGGACTACCTGGCAGGCGAGGTCCTCGCCACCTCCGTCTCCTACGCCGACTCCCCCAACGGGGCGGCCGCCAAGATCGACGGCCGCGACCTCAGCATCACCGTTACCCGCGCCTGACGCCGTAGGACCAAGCTCACTCGGTACAGGGGACGGGTATTCCCCGACCTCCCTGGGTTACTCGCCTGTAGCGCCGCCAGCTGACCGCGAGCGTCGGCGGTGCGAGTAACAGGACGCCGGTCGGCCGGGGAATACCCGTCCCCTCCACAACAGAGC
>JBQCHH010000019.1:0-15230 GCA_051954855.1 Solirubrobacterales bacterium
GGTGCGCTGGTAGACCGAGCCCTTGAGGGGGTGTTCGAGGGCGGGGACGTCGAGCTCCACGGTGCCGATCTTGGCGGCGTCGGGGCAGTGGGAGGGCTGGGTGGTCTCGAAGCCCACTTCGGCGGGGCTGCAGGCGGCAAGGCCATCCCCCGCGGCGGGGTTGATGGTCATCCCCTCGGGCAGGGTGACGGCCGCGCTCTTCAGGGCCGAGACCGACCTTCCCTGCGGGCTTTCGTCCTGGGGGATGGTGAGAACCGCGTCGAGGCCGGTGGGCGCCGAGGCCTGCGGATTGGTCGCAGTCGCGGTGAAGGTCGGCTCGAAGCCCAGTTTGCTGCAGCCGGCGATGGTCGGGAACGCGCCGCTGGCGCTCGAGGGCGATTCGGGCAGCTGGTAGCTGCGCGCGGTGACCGAGATCTGCCTGGCGAGGCCGCAATCGGTGGGGTTGGAGAGGAAGGGGGCTTCGGGCAGGGAGACTTTGCGCGGCGGTGGGCTTTCCCGTTTGCGCGCTTCGTCGGGAGTGAGGCGCAGCCCGTCGTGGCTTTCGGCCGCGGGAACCCCCCATAGCGTCGTCGTGGCGCTGACCAGGCCCGCGCCGGCGGGGGCCCCTTCGATCCTGGCCACCAGGCCGTAGTCGACGGGGTCGAGGCGGACGTTGATGAAGGCCGGCCAGCCCACCGCGAAGAACCCGAGGCGCGCCACGACATCGCCTTCGCCGGGCGGCGCCATGTTGTAGATCGGCTCGGTGTAGGTGCCCTTGGAGACGGCGTTTCCCCCGAGCGTGATTTCGGTGACCCCGACCTGGGAGTCCAACGGGCATTCGCTTTCTTCGGGCAGGTTCCCGAGCTGGGCGACCGTGCAGCGGGAGATCGCCTGCGGGTTGCCGATCATGCCCGGCGGCAGCTTCACTTCGATGTCGCGCGTTTCCGCGTAAGGGGAGTTTTCGAGGTTGTGGGTGAGGGTGAAGCTGGTGGTGAGGTCGGCGTGCGCGCCGGCCTGAGCGCTGGAGAGGGAGGCCGAGGCCGATTCCACCGCGTATTTTTCGGGTTCGGACGCAGAAGCCGGGCCCGCGGTGGTAGCGAAAACCGAGGCGACGAGCGCGGCACCGAGCAGCGGGCGCAGGAGGACGGCCTTCATTTGCCCGCTCCCTTCGACTTCGCGGCAGATCGATGGCGGTGGCGCTTTTTCAGGCAGCGGGCCCTGCCGTGGCGCACGACCCGGCGCTGGCCCTTCGCGCAGTGCTTGTGGCTTTCGTGCTTGCCGGTGGCGGCGAGGGGGCCGGTCTGGGAGCCCGGGAGAACGGGGGGCGGGCTCGGTGCGGGCCGGCAGGCTTCGGCTTCGCAGAGGCTTTGCACCGGTTCGGGGAAGCCGCCGCCCACCCGGGCGTCGTAGATCGAGGGAGTTTCTTCGTGGTCCCTGGGCAGCAGCAGATCGGCGCTCAAGAAGAAGACGTCGTCACCCGAGTCGCTGGCCGCGTAGAGGTAGTCGATGCGCCGGCTGTGGCCGGAGCTGATCAGGTAGAGGCAGCCGCCGGCGCGTTGGCAGCTGCCGACTCCCTGGGCCTCCCACTCATAGACGTCCTGCAGGCCGTCGTTGTCGGCGGCGACCAGCGCTTCGGTGGACTGGAAGAAGGCCCGGCGCCCGTCGGCGCGCAGATTGTCGACGAGGGCATAGGAGCTGAAGGGCCCGGGGGATCCCTTCGAGCGGCTCATCGACTGCAGGCTCGCCTCGCCCTCGGCCGGCGCTCCCGTCGGGTTGCAGGAGATGCAGGTGAGCTCTTCGTCGGGCGCATCGAAGCGGTAGACCTCGACGTGGCCCCCGGAGTCATAAGCGGTGAGCTGTGCCCGCGACTGGAAGAGCAGGGCGCTCCCATCGGGCGTGGTGCGCGAGGGGTCGATGCCGAGGTCGCCGGACTCTTGTGCGGCCGTCCACAGGCCGAGTCCGTCAAAGACCCCGGTCGCGCTGCTTTCGCCGTTTTCGCCGACCACGTCGCGTTCGGTGAGGATCCCGACGAAGCTGAGCTGCCCTTCGCGGGAGAGGTAGAGGTTCTCCGCGCCGGGTTTTGCTTTGGCGCCGTTCGGATTGGCCTGGCCGGTGAGCACGCTGGGGGAGACCAGGTAGGCGGCGCTGCCTTCGGCGGAGACGTTCACCGGGGTGACATCGCCGCTGGTGCTGAAGGGGGTGGTTTCCTGCGTCTTCGCGTCGAAGCGCAGGAGGTTGCCGCCTTTGAGGTAGAAGATGCGGGCTCCGCCTTCGGCGATGCCGGCGAAGGTGACGTTTTCGCCGATTTTGAAGGTTTCCTCGTTGTTGTAGCGGAGGTAGAGGGTGGTGCCGATTTCAAAGGCGACCCCTTCGCCGTCGAGCGAGGCGCCGACGTAGTGGGCGTTTTCGCCGGCGGCAGGCGTGAGATTGCCCGGCAGCAGCGAGACCACGTGGGTTACTTCATCGGCGGTCCGGTCATAGACGGCCTGGGTGCCGTCGGGCGGAGCGTTCGGCTCGAGCTGGATAGCCCCCACTCCTTTCCTGTTCCCGCTGACGAAGATGACGTGGGCTCCGTCTTCGCTGATCAGCTTGCCCGAGGCGCTCGGATCGACCCCCAGGCTGCCGCGGCCGACCAGGGCGGAGTGCCCGTCGGGGTAGCGGAGGTAGGTGGCTTCGGCGCCTTTGATGAACGCAGTACCGGGTCCGCCCGGGTTCCAGAAGGAATAGCCCTGGTCGGGGGAGGTGCTGCCGGGCAGGGGCTCAGAGGTTTCAGCGGCGTTTGGGCCGGCGATGGAGGTTTCCCAGCCGCCGGGCCCGCGGGTCGCGAGGTAGGGGTCGCCGGCGTAGGAGCCGGTCCCTTCGCTCCCCGGAAGGGTCCCGCCTTCGATCTGGAAGGAGACCTTGTCTCCGGAAGGCGAGGACTCCCTGGTGGTGAAGTAAGCGCCCAGATGGCCGATCCCCAGCGGGGAGCGGGCGTTGGTTTCAGAGGGGGTGACGAGCTCATAGGCGCGGCAGTCGGGCAGCTGCGCCGAGGGGCCGATGCGCAGGGCCGAGTTGGGGCAGCTCTGCGCCGGCTCAGACGGATAAGTCGCAAAGCCATCTTCCGCTTTGTCGGTCCCTTCTTCGTTGGAGGCGAGAACGCGGAAGCGGTAGGCCGTCCCGGGTTGTAGGCCTTGGGCCAGGGCGGAGACCGATTCCGGCGCGCTCCCCGCCGGGATCTGACCCTGACCCGCGAGCGAGGCGCCTTCAAAGCCGCTTTCCTCGTAGCGCTGCAGAGTGGTGTATTCGAAGCTGTAGCTCGTCGCCAGGCCACCCGGGTTGATTTCGGCTTCGAGCTGGGCGTCGGTCTCGCTGACTTCCGAGAAGCCGGTGGCGAGGACTTCGGGCGCTGAGGTCGGCGGCGGCGGGCCGAAGGCGAACGCGTGCCCGGTGCCGGCCGGGTGGGAGGGGACGAAGAGATAGCCCTGGTGCGGGCTGAAGGGGCCGTTGTCGATCCCGATCTCGGCCCCGTAGGTGTATTGGAATTCGTGCCCGATCGCCGCCAGGTATTTGCCCGCTTCGCTGAATTGGTAGACGAGGTTGGTGTGTTCGCCGTCATAGACGAAGAGGTCGCCCGTGGCTTCGTCGGCGGCCAGGGTGATCAGAGGGCCGAATTCTTTCGTCGGGGTTTCGGCGCCGTTGATCGATCCGAGGAAGTTGTGGGGGGCGCTCAGTTCGAAGATCGAGATTTCGTCTTCGCTGCTCGGATCGAATTCGTCTTCATCCGTTGCGTAGAGGCGGTTGTGGGCGGCGTCGATCGCAAGGCCCTGGGCGCCTCCGTTGACGTGGCCTTCGCCGATGTGTTCGTCGAGCAGGGGGTTGCCTTCTTTTGCCGAGCCGAATTCCTCGATCCGGAGCTGGCGATGGACGAACAGGTGGCCGTTCAGCGGGTTGACCGCCATGCCGGCGAAGGGCCAGGGGATTTTGCTGACCAGAACTGGCGGATTCCCGTATTCGATTTCTTCCCCGAGTGGTTCATAGACCGTTGGCGAATAGCGGACGATGTCATCGGTTACCCCCGGGTGGAGGTCGTAGACGTAGAGGTTCCCTTCTTTGTCAACCGCGAGGTTTTTTGGTCCATTTGGATCGAGGATCTCAGTCAGAAAGAGCCCGCTCGCGCTGAAGACGTCGATCCTCCCGCCCGAGCCTTCCGAGGCCTCATTCCCCCAGCTGGCGACGAAGATGTCGCCGTAGGCGTCGGTGACGACGCTCCTCGGCGACAGGAACGCGCTGGGAGGATGCGCTCCTTCCGGGCAGCCCGGATCGGGCACCGGGTCCGTTTTCGAGGTGGCGCAGCTTCCCGTCAGGGAGAGCTGGGGATCGAACACATAAGACCCCGAGGCAGAAGCCACCGGCGCCAGCAGCAGGCTCAGGCCCAAAAGCAGGCAGACGCTGATACCCAGTGCATATCCCCTCGATCGATCCCCCACAATTCCCCCCGATGCCATTGCCGATTCCCCGGTAGACGACGGAGGGTAGGTCGCCTTTGTGAACGCGTCAAGCCTTTTTGCGCCTGTTGTCACTCGGAGAAGGACAGGGTCCGCTGATTCCAGAAAGGCGGACACCACCCGACATGGGTGGTATCCGCCTCTGACGCCGAAGCGTCGAACTGAGTAGAGCTATTTACGACTTGGAGACGAACAGCGGTTTCGGGCTTGTCACCGTAAAGCTGTCGGTCCACTTGGTTTCAGGCGGGCAGAACCCGCTGACCAGTTTGACACTCAGTTCTTTGATTTCAATCGTCGCCGGGTTGCCACCGACCAGGGTGCCGATGTCCGACGCGCTGTAGGTGCAGGTGCCGAAGATGGTCTTGACTGTGACCTGGGTGCCAATGCTTGTCATTGTCCCGTTGTCGGTCCCGGAGATCCAGTGGATTTCCAGTTCGCCGAGGATGGTCGTCTTCGTTTCGCTGGTGCATTTGCCCCAGTTGATCACTTGATTAGGGCCATGGACTGTCGTGGTTTCACTGCCTTCGTTTTCCGTTTTACCCGTGATCGTCGACCCAGTGCATGTGTCGAGGGTGGTTTCCCCCGTGGTGAGTATTCCTGATCCAGTCGAGGACGATTCGACCACCGTGTGTTCGGGGTAAGCCCAGCCGGCTTTGGCGCAACCTTCTGTCATTGCTGTTTTGCAGAGGACGGTCGCCGAGGCGGAGCTCGCGCCGACGAACGCCATCAGGGCAGCTGCGGCGATAGCCGCGAGGCCGAGCATCTTCATATACTTCATGTTTGTTCCTCCTTCTCCGGCATCCCAGGCCGGAGGTAGATCCACTCAGTAGGAGTAGATTGATCAGCGATCTTCTATCGGTACTGATCGAGTGCGTCAACCCTGCTGCTCGTGACAACAGGCACTGGCAGCAAAAGTCACCCGGGGGAATCGCGAGCCAGTGCTCAGCGGCTAATAAATGCGGCCACCCCCGAACCGGGGTGGCCGCAGGTGACGCCGAGGCGTCGAACTGATTTAGAGCTGATTAGGATGTGGCGACGTACAGCGGCGTCGGGCTTGTCACCACAAAGCTCTGAGTCCACTTGGTTTCAGACGGGCAGGGCCCGCTGACCAGTTTGACGCTCAGTTCTTTGACTTCGATCGTCGGTTCGGTGCCACCGACCAGGGTGCCGATGTCCGCAGCGCTGTAGGTGCAGCTACCGAAGATGGTGCTGACTGTGACCTGGGTGCCAATGCTTGTCAATGTTCCGTTATCGGTACCGGAGATCCAGTGGATTTCCAGTTCGCCCAGCACGGTCGTCGTCGTTTTGTTGGTGCAGGTGCCCCATTCGATCTTTTCGTTGGCGCCCTTGACTGTTTCGGTCGAGCTACCTGCGTTCCCGGTCTTGCCTTCGATCGTCGACCCGGTGCATGTGTCGAGGGTGACGCCACCGGCAACGAGTTTGCCCGTGGTTTCTTTAGTCTGGGACGATTTGATCACCGTCCCGGCGGGGTAAGCCCAGCCGGCAGCAGCGCACCCGCTTGTCAGGTTTGTCTTGCAGAGGACGGTCGCCGAGGCGGAGCCGGCGCCGACGAAGGCCATAAAGGCCGCGCACGCCACCGCCGCCAGGGCGAGGATCTTGAAGTACTTCATGGATTACTCTCCTTGTTTGGCGCTTTCGCGCCGGTTTCTGTAGTTCCGCGGCGGGAGGATTGGGTTCTAGGACCTCCTCCTCCTGTCGCGGGCCTGTAATTGACAGGCGGGTTCTTTACTAACACGTGAGTTCGTTTACTCAAAACGTTTTGCGGGTGACAAGCGCGTAGGGTTGCGGGTGTCACTGGGGAGGAGCGGCTGAACGCCTCGGGGGAGATCGAAGAGGCGCCGGATTTGGCCTTTCCTGAGCGAAGTGGCCACGGGTCGAGTGACAAATGTCACCCGGTGACATTGTCACTCATTTCCAGGCCTTTTCCCTTTCTCAAAGGGCTCTTGCTGATTTATTGTCGCCCTCACACAAGGGGTTTCAGGTAGGGGAAGCCCGTCAATCGACATAGGCAGGAGGCAGCGAACGCGTAGAGCTGGGGAGCAGCGCAATCGCCGGGCCTGGAGGGACGCATTGGACGGGCAATCCACTACGGAACCGCGAATATCAGAGGGAGGCCGGGCGAACGAGCTGGCCACCCTTGACATCCTGCGCCTGCTCAGCGCCGGGGCGAGCGGGGCGATCCTGATGGCCTTGGGCGAGGGGCCGCTGCGGACGAAGGAGCTGACCGAACGGGTCCGCGGTTACACCCCGCGGACCGTCTACCGCTACGCCAGCAAACTGGTCGAGGCGGGGCTGATCGAGCGGCAGGAAGAGCCGGGGGTGCCGTCGAAAGTGATCCATGGCCTCACTCTGCCCGCCGGCCAAGAGCTCCACGACCTGATGGAGGCCTACGCAGAAGCCTCGCTGAGCCGACTCCCCAGCGGCGAAATCAACGCCCACGCCTGGGGGTCGCTGGCCCTCCTCGCCGACCTCTGGGAATCGGGGATGGTTTACGAGCTGAACCTGGGGCCGCGCTCGCTGACGGAGCTCTCCCGCGGCCGGCACGACCTCAGCTACCACCAGGTCAGCCGGCGCGCCAACCTGCTCGCGATCGGCGGCTTCGTCCAGGAGCGTCCGAACGGGGGACGCCGGCGGTCCTACGCCTTGACCGACAAAGCCCGGCGGGCGATGGCGTTGGTCGCGGGCATCGGCCGCTGGCGGCGCCGGCACGTCGTGGCCAAAGGAAAGGCCGGCCTCGATGTGCCCGAAGCGGCAGCGGTGCTGCGGACCGCACTGCCGCTGGTCTGCCTGCCGGAGCACAGCGACAAGAGCTTTGGGATCAGCGTCGGCGACGAGGACGTATGGGCATACATCGAGTCGGATGGCAGGGTGCTCGGCTGTCCCTCCCCACCGGATGACCCAGCCTGCCGTGCCCGGGGCGAGGTGGCGATGTGGGTCGACATGCTCCTCGACGGTCCCCCCAAGAGCCTGCAGGCGGAGGGCGAAGTCCACCTCATCCAGACCTGCTTCTCACGCCTGCACGCGGCGCTGTGGACGAAGTGGTCCGACTTGCCTGCGCCGACGGCTTCCGCTCCAGTGCCGCCAAAGAGCTGACGACGACGTTGACCGTGCCTTCGCGGCGCTCGAGGCGACCGCAGGCGCGGATCAGGGGAGCGGCGCGGACGAGGGGACGGTGACGCTCGTAGACGGGCGGGGGAACGACGAGGTTGACCGAGCCGCGCTCGTCCTCGAGCAGGACGAAGGTGACGCCGTTGGCAGTCTCGGGACGCTGGCGGGCGGTGACCATGCCGGCGACCTCGACGGTGGAGCCGTGGCGCAGGCGGTCGAGGTCGGAGGTGCGGGCGATGCGAGGATCGAGGCCACCTCGCAGCAACCTCATCGGGTGCTTGTCGACGCTCAGCCCGGTCGAGCGGTAGTCGGCGATCAGCTCCTCCCACTCCCCCAGCGGCTCCAGCTCGGGCGGCCGCGGCGGCTCGATCGGCAGCGCCAGCTGGGTGCCGCTGCCGGCGACCCGCCCGGCGCCGGTCACCCCCACCCGCCAGAGCGCCTCGCGCCGCTCGCTCTCGGACTCGGGCGGGATCCCGTCCAAGGCGCCGGCCCAGGCGAGGCGTTCGAGGCTCGCCACGCCGGCGCCCGAGCGCGAGGCCAGTTCGGCGATCCCCCTGTAAGGGCCGCCGCGCTCGCGCTCGGCCACCAGCGCCTCCATCTCCTCCTTGCGCACGCCTTTCACGTAGCCGAGCCCGATCCGCACCTGCAGCCCACCCCGCACCTCCGACGGGCCGAAATGTCCAATCCCCTCTGACGACGGCACGATCTGTCCATCTCCTTTGGACATTTCGGCCCGTCGGCGGGGGGGTTCAACGTGGCAGAGGACCTTGCTGCGGTTGGCGCACGGCGGCGCCACCCGGATGCCGCGGCGCTGGGCCTCGTGGACGAGTGAACTGGGCGGGTAGAAGCCCATCGGCTGCTCGTTCAGCAGCGAGCAGAGGAACTCTGGCCCGTAATGGACCCGCAGCCAGGCCGACTGGTAGGCGAGCAGGCCGAAGGCGGCCGAGTGCGCCTTCGGGAAGCCGTAGCCGGAGAAGCCCTGGATCTGGGACCAGACTCGTTCGGCCGTCGCCGCCGGCACGCCGTTGGCGGCGGCGCCCTCGAGGAAGCGCCGGTGGTGCTCCTCGATCGCCGCCTCGGAGCGCTTGCGGCTCATCGCCCGCCGCAGCCCCTCCGCCTCCGAGGAGCTGAAGCCGGCCAGCGCCATCGCCGCTTCGATCACCTGCTCCTGGAAGACGATCGTCCCCAGCGTCTCCTCCAGCACCGGCTCCAGCAGCGGGTGCTCGTAGGGGACCTTGTAGTCCGGGTCCTCCCGCAGCAGCCTGCGGCGTTCGATGTAGGGATGGACGGCGCCGCCCTGGATCGGCCCCGGGCGCACCAGCGCCACCTGGACGATGACGTCGTCGAGGTCGCGCGGCCGGGTCCGCGGCAGCATCTGCATCTGCGCCCGGCTCTCGATCTGGAAGACGCCGGTGGTGTCGGCGGCGCGGATCGATTCGAAGGTCTCCTCGTCGTCGAGCGGGATCCGCGAGAGGTCGAGCCGCTCTCCCCGCGCGCGGCCGATCTCCTCGACGCAGCGCTCGACCGCCGAGAGCATCCCCAGCCCCAGCAGGTCGATCTTGAGGAAGCCGGCGTCGGCGCATGAGTCCTTGTCCCACTGGACCGTCTGGCGACCCTTCATCGCCGCCGGCACCACCGGGCAGACGTCGATCAGCGGCCGGGTCGAGATCACCATCCCGCCCGGGTGCTGGGAGGAGTGGCGCGGCAGGCCCATGATCTCCTCGGCCAGCGAGACCAGCGCCCGCCAGCGCGGCTCGGCGGCGCGCCGTGGGCCGAGGACGGCGACGAGGTCGCACTCGACCTCGGCCGCGGTCCCGTGGAAGGGAACCGTCTTCGCCACCCGATCGATCTCCGCCGGCGGCAGGCCGAGCGCCTTGCCGAGGTCCCGCACCGCCCCGCGCGGACGGTAGGTGGGAAAGGCGGCGACGAGGGCGGAGCGGTCATGGCCGTAGCGCTCGTGCACGCGCGGGATCAGCACCTCGCGGACGTCGCGCGGGAAGTCGAGGTCGATGTCCGGCATCGAGGTCGCCTCCTCGTTGAGGAAACGACCCGAGAAGAGGCCGGCGGCGACCGGGTCGACGTGGGAGAGACCGGTCAGGTAGCAGACAATCGAGCTGACGCTGGAGCCCCTTCCGCGTCCGGGAGGCAACACGGATCGCGCTGATTCGGAACCGCGCACCTCGGCGGCGACCTCCCGCGCCAGCTCGAGCAGGTCGCGGTGAAGGAGGAAGAACCCGGAGAGGCCGAGGTGGCGGATCGTCGCCAGCTCCTCCTCGAGGCGCGCTTCGGCCTCGCGGCGGTGACTGCTACCGCGGTAGCGCTCGGCGAAATGGTGGGCGCAGACGCGGGCGAGCTCGGCATCTGTACCGGCCTCCTCGCTGCCCGGGTAACGGTAGCCGAGGTCCTCGGTGAGGTCGAAGCGGAGCCGCTCGGCGAGCCGCCCGGTCTCGGCGACGGCCTCCGGGTATTCGGCGAAGCGCGCCGCCATCGCCGCCGGCGAAGCGAGGGCGGAGGTCGAGTTGCCCCGCCGCCGCGGCTCTGACTCGTCCAACGTCTCGCAGAGCCCGATCGAGACCAGCGCGTCCTGCAGCGCCGCCCGCCCCTTGTCGTGCGAGTGAACGTTTCCGGTGGCGACACAGGGGACCCCCAATCGCTCGGCCAGCAACCCCAGCCACCGATTACGGGCGCGGTCACGGCGCCAATAAGGCCGCTGCAGCTCGATCCAAAACCGCTCCCGGCCGAAGGCAACGAGCAGCCGCCGAGCCAGCTTCTCCCCCTCGGCGGTCTCCCCCCGCTCGAACGCCCCCGCTACCGCTCCATCCCGAGCGCACCCGGAAAGGCACACCAGCCCCTCAGCGTGCTCCTCCACCTGCTCCAGCGTCGCCCAAGGCTGCGTCTGCGTTCTCCCGGTGTTGTCGCGGGTATGCGTGTGAGCGAGGGTCAGCAACCTGCACAGATTGCGGTATCCGGCTGCATTCTCGACCAGCAGAGTGACGTGAACGTTCCTGCCGGAACGCACCGTCAGCTCCGCTCCCATGATCGCCCGGATGCCAAATCCCCGACAGGCGTGAGCGAACTCCATCGAGCCCCACAGCCCGTCGTGGTCGGTGAGAGCAAAGGCGGGATACCCATGGGCAGCCGCTGCCGCAGCGAGTTCCAGGGGCGTCGAGGCGCCGTCGAGGAAGGAGAAGGCCGAATGCGCGTGCAGCTCGACGTAGGCCATGCGAACGCCTCAGGCCCGCTGCCGGTACCAGGACCTGCCGCCGGCTCCCCGGAAGACGGTGAGGGCGCGCCCGTCGCCGAGGGCCAGATCGAAGTAGTGGCGCCGCAGCGGGCGCGGCGTCCACCAGCGGTCCTCGACCAGCCACTCCTCCCGCACCGTCTCGACCGCGACGCCGTCGACCTGGGCGGGAACGCCGCGGGGGTCGGTCAGGACCGCCACCCGCTGGGGGGCATAGAGACGACGCAGGCCCGGCATCAGACCTCCGGGAAGGGGGTCAGCAGGCCCCAGCGCTCCGGAACCCGCGAGGAGGAGTCGACCGGGAGTATCTTCAGCAGCGCCTCCGCCCCCTGCGCGGCGCGGACCTCGCGGATCGCCGCCCCCAGACGCCGTCGGCGCGGCTCGCTGCCGCCGACCGAGAGCGCGAGCTGGTCGCGGGCGGGCGGACCGAGGCCGACCGCCCGCAGCCGCAGCGCCGTCGCCGGCGCCGGCAGCTCCTCGAGGCGCGGCGCCAGCACGTTGCACAGGACCTCGGACGAGGCGCTCGGTCGTCCCAGCCCCTGCTCGACGCTCCAGCTGCCCCCGCCGGCCAGTACCGCTCCGAGACGCAGGCCGAGCAAGGTTCTCCCCTTGCGCTGCGGCGCCGCCAGCAGGCGGTCGACAAGCAGCTCCAGCGCCCGGTCGAGCTGTCGCCCCGCCGTCCCTTCCGGTAACTCGATCTCCTCGGCCAGCTCCTCGTGCGGAATCCGGGGCCGCAGCGGCTCCTCTTCGCCCCGGCAGAGTCGCAGCGCCCGCAGGCCGAGCGGCCCGAAACGGTCGGCGATCTGGTCCGCCGAGAGGCGGGAGAACGCTCGCAGCGTCTCGATCCCGAGCCGCTCGAGCGCCTCGGCCAGCTCACCGGCTTCGCGCTCGGAGGCACCGAGCCGAGTGCGCAGCGCCCCGACCGGAACCGGCCGCGGCCAGCCCACAGCAGCGACGAAGGCGGCGAAGCGAGTGCGTCCCGTGCCGAGTTGGAACCCCTCCCCCACTGCGCGCTGCGCCGCTGCCAGCACTCCGGCCACCTCGCCGCCGTAGAGGCCGCGCAGGCCGTCGACCGCAAAGAACGCCTCGCTCGGCTGCTCGGACTCGACCGCGGCGCCGAGCGCCTCCAGCGCCCGCACCATCGCTTCGGTCGCTTCCCCCGCCGCCACCGGGTCGGGAAGACTGGAGCGCCCGGACCGAGGCCCCCAGGCACGGTCCGGGCGCAGTTGAGCCGCCAGGCGTTTGTCGATGACGCAGGCTAGCTCCATACGAACGTATGTTCGGGTCTATGTTCGCACATTTCAAGCGAACTTGCGCCCGACCGCAAGCTTCTTAATAGTCGGCGCGGGCTTTAGTCCGCGCGGGCGACTTTTGCCGCCTCGGCGCTGCCGAGGTACGGCGTCAGCGTGAACTCGACCAGATCCGGCAGCAGCGATTCGAGCTCCTCGGTGCGGTCGGCGAAGACGCGGCGCGAGATCAGCGAGACCATGCCGCCGACGAGCGCCTCCTCGGTCGTCGGGGAGAGGCCGGCGAGGACCTCGGCGGAGCGTCCCTCGCGTCCAGCTTGGAAGTAGGGCACGAGGCTTTGGATCGCCGCGTCGTAGCGCTCGATCACGACCGGGCCCGCCACCAGCGCCTCGACCATGCTGAGGCGGGCGAGGTGCGGCTCCGCGGTGAGGTACTCGAGCATCGCCGCGATCCCGGCCTTGATCGCCTGCGGCCACTCCTCCTCTTGGTCGAACGCCTCCCCGACGCGGCGGCGCAACTCGTCCATCACCGTCTCGTACGAGGTGACGAAGCACTCGTCTTTGCTGTTGAAGTGCTCGTAGAAGGTGCGCCGGGAGACGGCAGCATGGCGGGTGATGTCAGCGATCGTGGCTCCGGCGTATCCCTTCTCGGCCACGGCCTCGGCGAGACCTGCGATCAGGCGCTCGTATTGATTACGCGAGACGAACTCGCGTGGTAGGCCGTGCCGCCCGGGCGGGAGCCGGGAGAGCTCAGGCGGGTACTCCGGGGACTCGGCCGTGGGCTTGGCTGAATCGTTCAAGACACCCGACGATACCGATCCGAACGATTCCATCTGCGATTGGCTAACTAGCCAGTTTCTTGTCGGTGGCCAGTTCACGCGCCGCGTCCGCCCCGAGGTAGGGGGCAAGGACAAACTCGATCAGCTCCGGCAGCAGTTGCTCGACGCCCTCGACAGAGCATCCAGTTACTCGCTGATAGACGATCCAGTAGATCCCTCCGACGAGCGCTTCCTCCATCGTCTCCGGCAACTCCTCGCCAAACGGCGAGACAGTCCGTCCAAGTTTGAGCAGAGAGACGAATGGCTGCAGAGCAGCCTGGTAGCGCTCCGCCGCGAGCGGGCCGGTGCCCGCCGCGTCCACCATGCAGGTGCGCACCAGCGCCGGCTCCTCGACCACGAAATGGAGCAAGGCGGCAAGCCCGGCCACGACCTGCTCCGGCCACTTCTCGCACTCCCCAGCAGCCTCGACAACCCGCTCCAAAGCGCTTGAAACAGCAAATTTTTGCGCCTCCTGGAAGCAGCCCTCCTTGCCCGCGAAGTTCGCGTAGAAGGTGTTGCGAGAGACGCCGGCGCGCCTGACGATGTCGGCGACGGTGACCGTCCGGTAGTCGCGTTCGGAGATCTCGGCGGCGAGGGCGGCGATGATCCGCCGGCGCTGATGGCGGACGACAAAACCCCTCGCGAGCGGCGGTCTCCCGGTAATTGGACGAGCTGTTGAGTTTGAGGTCACGAACGAAAGAGTACCTCACCGGGCCTCCCGATCCTCAGGTCGCCAACCGGATACCGTTTAGGTACCGAAAGGTAGACAGTCCGTTTTCTCACTTGATCCGAACCGAGCAGACATCTTGAACGGAAAGCGCGAGCGCATTCTCCAGGGAATGCTGGAGGCAGTTGGAACCCAGGGATACGAGCGGACCTCGGTCCAGGACGCGGTCGCGGGGGCGGGGCTCTATCGGCAGGCCTTCTACGACTCCTTCGAAGACAAAGAAGACTGCTATCTACAGGCGATCGACGCCGGCTCGGCCTGGATCGAGCTGGCGATGCGGGAAGCCGCCGCAGGGGAGACCACCTGGCGCGATCAGCTACGGGGAGCGCTCTTCGGGCTCCTCGCCTTCCTCGAAGAGCAGCCGGCGGTGGCGCGGGCGGTGCTGGTCGAGGTGCATGCGGCCGGGCCTCGGGCAGTGGAGAAACGAACAGAGGCAATGGAGCGGGCGGTGATGATGATGGACCTGGCGCGAGAGGAAAGCACCGGGATGGCGCCGGAGATATCCGCTGAGGCGGTGGTGGCCGGCATCCTCGCCGTGCTTCACACGCGCCTCTCGGGGGATCAGACAAGTGACTTCATGCGCCTCCTCCCGGAGTTGATGTACCTCGCCGTGCTCCCATACTTCGGCCCCGACGCGGCGGCGGCCGAGATGCGAGCAGACCGGCTTTAGCTCTCAGACACCCTCGCCGTGGCGCCCCTCGCCGGAGGCGAAACGGGCGGCTCCCTGCAGCGCCACGGGTAGCACGTCGCACCCCAGCCGACGCTCCAGCTCAAGTCCCTCGGCGAGGGAGAGCCCGGCTCCCTCGAGGGCGGCGCGACGGTCGCTCAGCATCGTCTCCTGGGGGAAGGAGGCCAGCCGCTCCGCCAGCTCGAGGGCGCGCTGCAGGTGCGTCCCAGGCTCGACCACCTCGTTGACGAGGCCGATTCGCTGCGCCTCCTCAGCCTCGACCGGACGGCCGGTGAGGATCAGCTCCAGCGCCCGCCCCATTCCCACCACCCGCGGCAGGCGCTGGGTGCCGCCGTCGATCAAGGGGACGCCCCAGCGGCGCTCGAAGCAGCCGAAGACGGAACTCGGGGTGGCGATCCGCAGGTCGCACCAGAGGGCGAGCTCGAGGCCGCCGGCCAGGCACCAGCCGTCGATCGCCGCGATCGCGGGCTTGGCCGGAGCGAGCCGGGTGATGCCCTCGGGGCCGGCGGGATCGTCGAGGTCGAGGTCGATCGCCTTCAGATCGGCACCGGCGCAGAAGGCCTCGCCGCCGGCTCCGGTGAGGATGAGGACGCGAGCGCCTTCGTCGGCTTCGAACTCGTCGAAGCCGTGGCGCAGCCCGCGGGCGGTCGCCGCGTCGACCGCGTTGCGCCGCTGCGGGCGGTCGATGGTCAGCACGGCAGCTGCCCCCTGCCGCTCGTAGCGCACCTCGGAGCTCATCGAGGAGATCCTAAGCGGGGGGAGACGGGCGGGCTAGTCGCGGCGAGAGATCACGGGGATCGCGGCGACGCCCGGCTCCCGGCTGGGTTGCGCCCCGGTCGCCGGTTGGGAGGGGCAGGGCTCCCAAACCGTGCTGAACGGTAAAGAACGGCCCGGACAAACGAGAAGCGACCGGG
>JBQCHH010000020.1:0-30802 GCA_051954855.1 Solirubrobacterales bacterium
CGGGGATGGGTGTCCCTCGGGCGGGCGGATACTCAAATCGCCGGTCTAATTAGACCGGCGATTGTCCGAACGAGGGACACCCATCCCCGGCCCCTCACGTAGGCTCCGCCGTCATGGCGAAACCGATCATCTTCTCGGGCATCCAGCCAACCGGCCGCAAGCACCTTGGCAACTTCATCGGCGCGATCCGCCAGTACGTCGAGGGCCAGGAGCGGGGCGAGCCGGCGATCTTCTGCATCGTCGACCTGCACGCCCTCTCGGTCCCCTACGACCCGGCCGAACTGCGCGAGCGCATCTACGACACCGCCGCGATCCTGCTCGCCGCCGGCCTCGACCCGGAGCGCTGCATCCTGTTCCGCCAGTCCGACGTGCACGAGCACACCGAGCTCACCTGGCTGCTCTCCGCGGTCACCGCCCACGGCGACCTCAACCGCATGCACCAGTTCAAGGAAAAGGTCGGCAAGGACCGCGAACTGGCCTCCGCGGCGCTCTTCTACTACCCGGTGCTGATGGCCGCCGACGTGCTCGCCTACCGGGCGACCGAGGTCCCGGTCGGCGACGACCAGCGCCAGCATGTCGAGCTGATGCGGGAGATCGCCCGCCGCTTCAACCAGCGCTTCGGCGAGACGCTGGTGGTGCCCGAGCTGCGCATCCCCGAGGTGGGAGCGCGGATCATGGACCTGCAGGAGCCGGAGCGGAAGATGTCGACCACGGGCGGCACGCCCCAGGGGACGGTGCTCGTCCTCGACGAGCCGGACGTGGTCCGCAAGAAGTTCGGCTCCGCCGTCACCGACTCCGGCCGCGAGATCGTCCGCAGCCCCGAGAAGCCCGGGATCACCAACCTGATCGACATCCTCGCCGTCGCCCGCGGCAGCGACCAGGCGGCGGTCGAGGCCGAGTTCGAGGGCGCCGGCTACGGCGACTTCAAGAAGGCGGTCGCCGAGGCGGTGGTCGATTACCTGGCGCCCGTCCGCGAGCGCTACGCGGAGCTGCGTCCAGACGAGGCGAAGCTGGAGCGCGTCTTCGCCATCGGCGCCGACAAGGCCCGCGCGATCGCCGCCCCCGTCGTCGCCGACGTGCGCGAGCGCATGGGGTACCGCGGCCGGCCGGCTTCCGAGTCCTCCAGTTAGCCCCCAAATAGCCGACAAAGCGCCTGCGGTCGTCTCGCCCCGCCTCTAGTCTCTGGCGAATGGCGGTCGCCGACCTCGACCTCGATCTCGACCTGGACGTCTTCGCCGGGCCCTTCGACTTGCTGATGGCGGTCGTCCTGCGCGAGGAGGTCAGCCTGCTCGACCTGCAGTTGGGTGAGGTCGTCGTCGCCTACGTCGAGCACCTCGAGCAGGAAGGCGAGATCGAGCTGGAGGTGGCGACCGAGTTCCTCGTCCTGATCGCCGCTCTGCTGGAGCTGAAGTCACGCCTGATGCTGCCCGGCCCGGAGGAAGAGCTGGAGGAGCTGAAACCGGAGGAGGCGGTCGAGGGGCTGCTGGCGCGGATGCTCGAGTACCGGCGCTACCGCGACGCCTCGGCCGAGCTGGTGCGGCGCTTCGAGGCCGAGCGCGGCTACCTCTACCGCTCGGCGCCGCTGCCGCCGGAGCTGCGCCGGGTCGCCGTCGAGGCGGCCGTCGCCGTCTATGACCCGGAGCAGCTCGGTGCCGCCCTCGGCGACCTGCTGACCGAGCCGCCGGAAGTCGACATCAGCCACATCCGCCCGACCGTCTCGCTGGAGCGCCGCCTGCGGGCGGTCCGCGACGCGCTCCTGCGCCGCGCCAGCTTCGACTTCGCGGAGGAGTTCGGCAAGGAGGACCGGCTGACCCAGGCGGTGACGATCTTCGCGATGCTCGAGCTCTACCGCAAGGGCGAGGCGACCTGGGAGCAGGACAAGTGCTTCGGCCCGATCCGGGTGGTGCGCAAGGTGGCGCCGACCCCCACGAAGGGGAATTGATGAGCGACCTCTCGCGCACCGTCGAGGCGCTGCTCTTCCTCTCGCCGCAGCCGGTCTCCGTCAAGGAGCTGGCCGAGGCGACGGAGGCGGCTGAGGGCCAGGTCGAAGAGGCGATCGGGCTGCTGCGCGAGGACCTCGCCAAGGGCAGGCGCGGGGTGGTGCTGCGCGAGGTCGCCGGCGGCTTCACGCTCGCCAGCGACCCGGCCAGCGAGGAGGCGGCGCGGCGCCTGCTGTCGAAGCCGCGGACGCCGCCGCTGACCCAGGCGCAGGCCGAGACGCTGGCTATCGTCGCCTACCTGCAGCCCGTTTCCCGGCCGGAGATCGCCCGCATCCGCGGCGTCAGCTCCGAGTCGGCGGTGACCAGCCTCGCCGAGCGGGGGCTGATCGAGGAGAGCG
Organism: Solirubrobacterales bacterium; assembly: GCA_051954855.1. Taxonomy (GTDB): domain Bacteria; phylum Actinomycetota; class Thermoleophilia; order Solirubrobacterales; family 70-9; genus VAYN01. The sequence continues at coordinate 2,339 of JBQCHH010000020.1, forward strand.
GCCGCTCGCGCTTCGGTGCTGCGATCTTCAAGACCTCGGAGCTGTTCGAACGCCTCTTCGGCCTCACCGGGCTCGACCAGCTGCCCGACCCGGCGCAGTTCGATCCCACTCCCGAGGATGAGCGCGAGCTGCGGGAGCGCCTGCTGAAGGCGGGGGAACAACGCGCAGAATGACGGGCGGGGGGAGCCAGGGGATATCCCTCCGTCGCAAGATTGGGGAGGCTCCTCCGGGATATCCCCTGGCTCCTCACTCGTGAGGCTGGCCAAGTTCCTCGCCCACGGGGGCGTTGCTTCGCGGCGTAAAGCTGAGGAGATCATCGCTAAGGGGTTGGTCACCGTGGACGGTGAGGTGGTCACCGACCCTGCTCGCAACGTCGAGGAGGGGGATGACGTGCGGGTCAAGGGGGAGTTGGTGGGGGCGGAGGCGCGGGAGGTCTGGGCGGTGAACAAGCCGGCCGGGGTGGTCTCGACCGCGCGGGAGCCGGGCAGCCGTCCGGCGGTCGTCGAGCTGGTCGAGACGCAGGCGCGCCTCTACCCGGTCGGCCGCCTTGACGCCGATACCACCGGCCTCCTGCTGCTGACCAACGACGGCGAGCTCGCCAACCAGCTCACCCACCCCCGCTACGAAGTGCCGAAGACCTACCGGGCGACGCTGCGCTTGCCGATCGCCGAGCGCGATCTCAAGCGCCTGCGGAGCGGGCTGGTCCTGGGGGACGGCCCCACCGCCCCGACCGAGGTGAAGCACCTGAGTGACCGCGAGATCGAGATCACCCTCCGCGAAGGCCGCAACCGCCAGGTGCGGCGGATGGTGGAGGCGGTTGGGAATCGGGTGATTGATCTTCAGCGCATCCGTTTCGGGCCGTTGGGGCTCGGTGGGCTACAGGGGGGACAGGCGCGGCAGCTCTCCGAGAAAGAGATAAGCGAGCTCCGGGATGCCGCGGGGGGATGATGGCCGGCGCGCCGAACGAGAGCCGCGTTTCCCCACCTACTTGCAGGTGGGGTGGGGAAACGCGGCTCTCGTTCTTGCCGCTCGGCGGGTTGGGCGGGCTGCGATGGCTAACTGAGTCGCGAGGCGATTGCGTCGGCAACGGCGTCCGCTTCTTTTTCCGCCTGTCGGTGCGTCACCCGCAGCGTGGCGTAGCCCGCCCGCAGCAGTTCCCGGTCGCGCCGGCGGTCTCGCTCGAAGGCGAGGTGGGTGCTGTGGAAGTCGCGGCTGTCGGCCTCTACGACGAGGCGGTGGTCGGGCCAGAGGAAGTCGACCTCGATGCGGCCGTTCTCGATGGCGACTGGGGCGTTGAGGAGCGGGGTGGGGAGATTGCGACGGACGAGCAGCGGCAGCACCTTCGCCTCCAGCGGGCTTTTCAGGCGGCCCTTTTCGGCGATCGGGGCCGCGCTGCGCCATTCGTTGACGAGCGTCAGCAGAGATCGCACGCCGCGGCGACCTGGATCGGCCGCCGCCTCGATCGCGGATATGTCGAGTTCGCGCCGCTGCGCCGCCCGCTCGAAGGCGCTGCGGAGGGTCCAGGCGCCGGAGACGCCCGCCAGGTCGACCAGCGTTCGCGCCGGGCTGGTGCAGGGGATGCCGCTCACGGTGCCGACCTCGTCAGGTCGCGGCGGGCGCACGCGGTGGAAGCGGACGCCGTCGATTCTGCGACCACGCTCTCCAGGGGCGATCACGTCGATCACCACCGGCCCTTTGTCGATAAGCCCCAGGAGCGCCGCCGCGCTGCGGTGGGAGATGACCGTCCCCGCGCCACAAGCGAGAGTGGCGGCCCTCAGTCGCCCCTGCTTATTGACGTTTGGGTGCCCCAGCGCGTAGTTCCCGCGAAAGATGCGATGAAGGCGCGCCGCCACGATTTCGCCCTTCATCACGTCATCGCTCATGCCCAACCCGCGCAGCTGGGCCCGCGAGACGACTCCATGCTGGCGCGCTGCGAGGTGGGCGACCGCTGCCCGAAGATCGGTGTTCTTTTTGGGCGCCATACGCCTATAAGTCGCACCGCTGTGAGATTCGCCCCCCTGCTCTGAGAAGATTTGGGGAGTGAGCGGGAACGGAGGCAACGGAAACCTGGGATTCGGCGCTTACCAAGGTCCCCAGCAGCGGCTCTTTGCCGTGCGGGGGGCCGTGCAGGCGGATGCGAACGAGGCGGAGGCGATCCTCGCCGCTACCGAGGAGCTGATGCGGGGGCTGATCGAGCGCAACGGGATCGAGCCGGCGGACATGGTCAGTTGCCTATTCACGACCACTGACGATCTCGACGCCGAGTTCCCGGCGGTCGCGGCGCGGGATTTGGGACTGACAAACGTCCCACTGATGTGCTGCCGCGAGATCCCGGTCCCCGGCTCGATGCCGCGGGTGATCCGGGTGATGCTGCACTTCTACGCGCCGGCGAGCCACGAGCCCGAGCACGTCTACGTCGGCGAGGCGCAGAAGCTGCGCACCGACCTGCACGCGGCCCAGTAAGCGTCGCTCTCCTCCGGCGTCCGTCACAATCGCCGCAGCGATGACGATCACCTTTGCCGAGAAGCTCGCCCGCATGCCCGGCTACCAGGCCGGAGTCCCGACCGGCCAGGCGCCGGAGGCGATCGCCTCGGGCAACATCGCCCAGCTCGCCTCCAACGAGTCGCCCTTCCCGCCGCATCCGCAGGTGATCGAGGCGATCGCCAAGGCGGCCCGGGCGATGCACCGCTACCCGGACCCCGACGCGACCCTGCTGCGCCGGCGCCTCGCCGAGCGCTACGAGACCGAGCCGGGCCGGATCGCCGTCGGCAACGGCTCCTGCGAGCTGCTGCTCGCCGCCGCCGACGCGCTCTGCGAGCCGGGTGCCGAGATCGTCTACGCCTGGCCGGCCTTCTCGATGTATCCGTACCTGCCGGCGCTGACGGGCGCCCGCGAGATCCGCGTGCCGCTGGCCACTGGCGAAGTCCACGACCTCGAGGCGATGGCGACCGAGGTGACCGCGGCGACCCAGCTGCTGATCGTCTGCAACCCCAACAACCCGACCGCGACCCACATCCCGGCCACCGAGATCGCCGCCTTCTGCGAGCAGATCCCGCCGCACGTGACGATCGTCCTCGACGAGGCCTACGTCGAGTTCCAAACCCACGACGATCCCGACGCCACCCTCGACCTGCTCGAGGACTTTCCCAACCTGGTCGTCCTGCGCACCTTCAGCAAGTGCTACGGCCTCGCCGGGCTGCGGGTCGGCTACGCGATCGGCTCGACCGGCTTCCGCGCCGCGGTCGACGCCGTGCGCCAGCCCTTCAGCGTCAACGCCCTCGCCCAGGCGGCCGGGGCGGAGGCGATCCTGCACCAGGACGACGTCCTGCGCCGGGTCGAGAGCACGATCGCGGCCCGGCTCACCGTCGAGGAGGGCCTCCAGGACCTCGGCCTGCAGACCACCGACACCCACGCCAACTTCTCCTGGGTCGACCTCGGCAATGCCGACGAAGCCGAGATCCTCGCCGGCCTCGCCGAGGCGGAAATCGCCGTCCGACCCGGCAAGGCCCTCGGCGGCCCCGGCCACATCCGCGTCAGCTATGGCACCGCCGCGGAGAACGAGCGTTTCCTGCGCGTACTATCAGAACTACTTGACTAATAGCGATCGCGTGATAGAACCTCATGCAAGTGAGGTTGGACAAGCCAACATCCGCGATCGGCTCGACTGCGCTCAGCGCTGCCGTCGCGCTCGGCTACCTCACCTATTGGCGATTTAGCTAGGCGTTCGGCCTGGCGGCGACGCGCCGCCTGAGGACCCAGATCTCCAGGGGCCGGGCGCCGTTCACATCGGGGAGTTCGCCCGCGCGCCGGCCAACCTGGCAGCGGGCGACCAGAAAGTACGATTCAAGGGATTTGGAGAAAGGCGAAGGCAAAATGTTCATCGGGATGGAGGGGGCAAAACGAGACGGCGTCCGCGACCAGCGGATCGCCAAAGTGGTCGAGCTGGCGCCGCCGGAACGGCTGCTGGAGGAACTGCCGCTCGGCGGAGAGCGGGCGAAAGCGGTGATCCGCGGACGCGAGGAAGTGCGGGAAGTGCTGCAGGGAAAAGACCCGCGGCTGATGGTCGTGGTCGGGCCATGCAGCGTGCACGACCCGAAAGCAGCGATGGAGTACGCGACCAAGCTGGGCGCGCTGGGGCGGGTGCTGGGCGACGAGCTGCTGATCGTGATGCGCGTCTACTTCGAGAAGCCGCGGACGACGACCGGCTGGAAGGGTCTGATCAACGACCCGCACCTCGACGAAAGCGGTGACGTCAACGCGGGCCTGCGGATCGCTCGCAAGCTGCTGCTGGAAGTGACCGACGCGGGGCTGCCGATCGGCTGCGAGTTCCTCGACCCGATCACGCCGCAGTACATCGCCGACTGCGTCGCCTGGGGGGCGATCGGGGCGCGCACGTCGGAGAGCCAGACGCACCGCCAGCTCGCCTCCGGCCTCTCGATGCCGATCGGCTTCAAGAACCGCACCGACGGCAACGTCCAGGTCGTGGTCGACGCGGTGCGGGCGGCGGCCGCCTCGCACGCCTTCGCCGGGATCGACGACGCCGGCATGCCGGCGATCCTGCACACGACCGGCAACCCGGACTGCCACATCATCCTCCGCGGCGGGCACGGCGTGCCCAACTACCACCCGCCGGAGGTCGAGGACGCGCTGGTCACGCTCGGCGTGGCCGGGCTGCCGGAGCGGCTGGTGATCGACGCCTCCCACGACAACAGCGGCAAGGACCCGGAAAAGCAGTTCTTCGCCGCCGGCGAACTGGCCGACCAGGTCGCCGACGGCAACAAGGCGATCGTCGGGGTGATGCTGGAGTCGTTCCTGGTCGAGGGGCGCCAGAACCTGGAGCCGGGCGCGGAGCTGACCTACGGACAGTCGATCACCGACGCCTGCATCGGCTGGGAGGACACCGTCACCGCGCTGGAACGGTTCGCCGCCGCTGTGGAGGCGCGACGGGGGTAGGTGGGGTCCGTCCCGACTCAACCAACTAAGGTCGCCGTCCTCGGGGTGGGCCTGATCGGAGGCTCGATCGGGCTCGCCGCGCGGCGGCGCCTGGGCGCCGAGGTGGTCGGCTGCGGCCGCAACCCGGCGAACCTGGAGAGGGCCGTCGAGCTGGGGGCGATCGACCGCGCCGCCGGCTCGGTGGCCGAGGCCTGTGCCGGCGCCGACGTGGTCTTCTGCTGCGGGCCGGTGGCGGCGCTGCTGGAGCAGGCGCGCGAGGCGCTGGCGACCTGCGGGCCGGAGGCGGTCGTTACCGACGTCGGCTCGACCAAGGGCGAGCTGGTGGCGGCGATCGGCGAGGACGAGCGCTTCATCGGCGGCCATCCGCTGGCCGGGGCGGAGACGGCGGGGGTCGAGAACGCGCGAGAGGACCTCTTCGAGGGCGCGCGCTGGTACCTGACTCCGACACAGCACTCCAGCGGCCTCCTCTACGACCGCCTGCAGCGGACCGTCTCCGAGCTCGGCGCCCGCCCGCAGGCGATCGACCCGCAGGGCCACGATCGCCTGCTGGCGACGATCAGCCACCTGCCGCACGTGCTCGCCAACGTGCTCGCCTCGGAGGCGGCGGAGTCGCTGATCCAGGGCTCCGAGCGACTGCCCGACGTCGGGCCGAGCTTCCGCGACGCGACCCGCGTCGCCGGCTCCAATCCGGCGATCTGGGCCGACATCTTCGCCAGCAACTGTGCGGCTGTCGCCGATTCGGTCGACGCGGTGGCGGCGCGCCTGCGAGAAGCCGCCGAGCTGATCCGCTCCGGCGACCGCGAGTCGGTCGCCGTCTGGCACGCGGCGGCTGGGGCCCACCGCCGGCGCCTGCTCGAAGCCGAGTCCGAGGAGGGGCCGCTGCGCGAGCTGCGGATCGTCGTCGCCAACCGACCGGGGACGATCGCCGAGCTGGCACTGGCCCTGGGCGAGGCCGGGGTCAACATCGAGGACATGTCCCTGCACCCGGCCCCCGACATGACCTCGGGCGCGGTCTCGCTCTGGGTGGCCGGCGAGGAGGGCGCCCGGAAGGCGGCCGAGCTGGTGCGCAGGCTGGGCCACACGGTGACGCTCTTCGACGGCGGCGACTGAGCGTCGCCACGGAGCGAATAGGCTCGCGCCGATGGCCCGCTTCGACCCCTCCGGACCCCTGCGCGGCTCGCTGCGTCCGCCATCGGACAAGTCGATCTCCCACCGCGCGGCCCTGATCGCGGCGATGGGGGACCGGGGGACGATGATCGAGGGCTACCTCGACGCCGCCGACACCCGCTCGACGCTGGCCGCGGTCGAGGCGCTCGGCGCCCGGGTGGAAGGCGGGGACGCCTCGCTCTCCTCGCAGCTGCGGGTGCACGGCGTCGGCCTGCGCGGCGCCGAATCGGCCGACATCGACGTCGGCAACGCCGGCACCCTGCTGCGCCTGCTGCCGGGCTGGTTGGCAGGGCAGGAGGGGGAGGACTGGGTCCTCGACGGCGACGAGTCGATCCGCCGCCGGCCGGTCGACCGGATCGCGGCGCCGCTGCGCCAGATGGGGGCGCGGCTGAAGTGCCGGGAAGACCGCCTGCCGCCGCTGCGGATCGAAGGCGAGCCGCTGCGCGGCATCGCCTATGAGCTGCCGATCGCCAGCGCCCAGGTCAAGTCCTGCCTGCTCTTCGCCGGCCTGCTGGCGGCGGGGGAGACGCGCGTGATCGAGCCGGCGCCGAGCCGCGATCACACCGAGCGGATGCTGGCCGCGGCCGGGGCCGCGATCGAATCGGTCGATGCGAGCGGCACTGGCGGGCCGGGGGCTCCGGCTGGGCGCGTCGTAACCGTCCGGCCCGCCGAGCGTCTCGAACCGGAGCCGATCACCGTCCCCGCCGACATCTCCTCGGCTGCTTTCTTCGTCGTCGCCGCCTCCCTTGTGGAAGGCAGCGAGGTCGTGCTCGAGGAGGTCGGCGTCAACCCGACCCGCACCGGCCTGCTGGCGATCCTCGAGCGGATGGGCGCCGCGGTCGAGGTCGAAGACGAGCACGAGGTCAGCGGCGAGCCGGTCGCCTCCCTGCGCGTGCGCTCGGCCCCGCTGCGCGCCACCGAGGTCGGCGGGGCCGAGATCCCGCTGGCGATCGACGAGCTGCCGCTGGTCGCCCTCGCCGCCTGCTTTGCCGAGGGGACGACCGTGATCCGCGATGCCGAGGAGCTGCGCCGCAAGGAGTCGGACCGGATCGAGACCGTGACTGCGGCACTGCGCGCGCTCGGCGGGCAGGTCGAGCCCACCCCGGACGGGATGGCGATCGAGGGGACTGGCGGCCTGCGCGGCGGCGCGATCGCCTCCCACGGCGACCACCGGATCGCGATGCTCGGCGCCGTCGCCGGGCTGGCTTCCCGTGAGGGCGTCGAGGTCCAAGGCATGGACGCCGCCGCCGTCAGCTACCCCGCCTTCGAGGCCGACCTGGCGTCGCTCCTCACCCGCTGAGCATCGTTTCCACCCTTTGAGCCCCTATAGGGGCCACAACTCTGGAAACGACGACGAATACGCTGCCGCCATGGTGATCGCGATCGACGGGCCCGCCGGGGCCGGCAAGTCCACGGTCGCGCGCGCCGTTGCGGCCGAGATCGGCTTCACCTACCTCGACTCGGGGGCGATGTACCGCTGCGTGGCGCTGGCGGCGCTGGAGGGCAAAGCCGACCTCGACGACGGCGAAGCCGTCGGGGCGCTGGCCGAGGGACTCGAAATCGATTTCGACGGGCGCGGCGGCGGCGGCCGCGTTTTTCTCGACGGCGACGACGTCAGCGTCGAGGTCCGCGCTCCCGCCGTTTCCGCCGCCGCCTCCCAGGTCTCCGTCCACCCGCGGGTGCGCGAGGCGATGGTCGCGCGCCAGCGGCAGCTGATCGCCGCCGGCCGCTATGTCGCCGAGGGGCGGGACATCGGCACCGTCGTCAGCCCCGAGGCACCGCTGAAGATCTTCCTCACCGCCTCCGACGAGGAGCGGGCGCGACGCCGCGCGGCGGAGAGCGGCGAGCCGGTCGCGGAGGTGCTCCAGGCCCAGCGTCGCCGCGACGCCAGCGACACCGAGCGCGAGCACGGCGCTCTCCGCGCCGCTGACGACGCAGTGGAAGTCGACACGACGGGGATAACGCTGGACGAAGTCGTCGCTCGCGTGGTCGGCCTCGCTCGCGAGAGGGGTCTCGCATGAGGCGGGGCGCCTTCCTCTTGCTGTCCGAGAGCAAGTCGCCCCGGAGGCGGCGATGAGCCTGCCGACCGTCGCCGTCGTCGGCTTCCCCAACGTCGGCAAGAGCACCCTCGTAAACCGCCTCGTCGGCGGCAGCGAGGCCGTGACCTCTCCCGAGCCCGGCGTCACCCGAGACCGCAAGCGGCTTGCCACCGAGTGGAACGGGGTCGCGTTCGAGCTCGTCGACACCGGCGGCATCGACCTCGGCGACGAGGCGGAGCTGGCGCGCGACGTGCAGGCGCAGGCGCGGGTGGCGATCGCCGAAGCCGACGCGATCGTGATGGTCGTTGACGGCCGCGCCGGGTTGCGGGCGGGCGACGCCGAGCTGGCAAAGACGCTGCGCGGCGGCGCGGTGCCGGTGCTGGTCGTCGTCAACAAGGCCGACCGGCCGAACGACTACGGGATCACGGCCGAGTTCCACGCGCTCGGGCTGGGCGAGCCGCTGGCGGTCTCCGCCACCCACGGGCTCGGCACCGGCGACCTGCTCGACGCGATCGTCGCCGCCCTCGGCGAGCGTGAGTCGCAGGCGGCCGAGGACGACGCCACCCGGGTCGCGGTGATCGGCCGCCCCAACGTCGGCAAGTCCTCGCTCGTCAACGCCTTCCTCGGCTCCGACCGGGTGATCGTCTCCGACATGGCCGGCACCACCCGCGACGCGATCGACACCGAGCTCGAGGTTGACGGGCGGCGGGTGGTCCTCGTCGACACCGCCGGCCTGCGGCGCCGCTCGAAGGTGGCGGGGACGGTCGACTACTACGCGCAGTTGCGCTCGGAACGGGCGGTCGAGCGGGCCGACGTGGCGATCATCGTCTGCGACGCCTCCGAGGGCGTGACCGCCGAGGACCTGCGGGTAGCGGAGACGGCGATGAAGGCGGGTTGCGCCTCCCTGCTGGCGATGAACAAGTGGGACATCGGCGAGACCGACATCGACGACGCCCGCGCCCGGGTCGAGCGCAAGCTGCGACTGCGGCCGGCGGTGATCACGGTCTCGGCCAAGCGCGGCCGCAACGTCGGCAGCCTGCTGCCGCGGGCGCTGCAGCTCGCCGACAAGGCCGCCGAGCGGATTCCGACCCCGGAGCTGAACCGCTTCGTCAACGACGTCGTCGCCAAGAACCAGCCGCCCTCGAAACGGGGCCGCCGCCTGCGCCTCTTCTACGCCGCCCAGGTGGGGGAGAAGCCCCCGCGGATCGCGATCCAGGTCAACGACCGCAGGCTGATCGCCCGCGACTGGGCCTATCACCTGGAGAACCGGATGCGGGAGACCTACGAGTTGGAGGGTGTCCCTCTCATCATCGATTTCGTCCCCCGCTCCGGCTACAGGGGCCGCGCGGACTGACCCCCCGGCACCACACAAATTTCCTCTAGGCTTCCCGCCATGCCAACTTCCAAGCCGCTCGCCGAGGGCGAGTACCTCTTCACGTCGGAGTCAGTCACCGAGGGCCATCCGGACAAGGTCGCCGACGCGATCTCCGACGGGGTGCTCGACGCGATCATGGGCGAAGACCCGGGCGGTCGGGTCGCCTGCGAGACGCTGGTCAACACCGGCATGGCGGTCGTGTCGGGGGAGATCACCACCGATGCGCACCTCAACATCCCCGAGATCGTCCGCGAGACGGTGCGCGAGATCGGCTATGACCACGGCAACTACGGCTACCACTGCGACCACATCTCGGTCCTCACCTCGATCGACAAACAGTCGCCCGACATCGCCCAGGGCGTGAACCAGGCTTATGAGACCAAAGTCGATCCCTCCGACGACGACGAGCTAGACCTCGCCGGCGCGGGCGACCAAGGGATGATGTTCGGCTACGCCAGCGACGAGACCGAGGCGCTGATGCCGATGCCGATCCACCTCGCCCACCGGCTGGCCGAACAGCTGGCGGCGGTGCGCAAGGACGGCACGCTCGGCTATCTCGGCCCTGACGGCAAGACCCAGGTGACGGTCCGTTACGCGTACGGCCGGCCGGTCTCCGTCGAGAAGCTGCTGATCTCGACCCAGCACGACGAGGGAGTCGACTCGCAGACCCAGATCAAACCGGAGCTGTGGGAGGGCGTCGTCCTTCCCGTCCTGCAGGAGGAGGTCCCGGGGCGTTTCGACGAGAGCTCGCTCCGGGAGCAGTTCCTCGTCAACCCGACCGGCAAGTTCGTGATCGGCGGCCCGGTCGGCGACGCCGGCCTCACCGGCCGCAAGATCATCGTCGACACCTACGGAGGGATGGCCCGCCACGGCGGCGGCGCCTTCTCCGGCAAGGACCCCTCCAAGGTCGACCGCTCGGCCGCCTATGCCGCCCGTCACGTGGCGAAGAACGTCGTCGCCGCCGGCCTGGCGCAGCGCTGCGAGGTCCAGGTCGCCTACGCGATCGGCGTCGCCCACCCGGTCAGCCTGATGGTCGAGACCTTCGGCACCGGCAAGCTCCCCGACAGCCGCATCTCCCAGCTGGTGGAAGCGGAGTTCGACATGCGCCCCGGCGCCTTCCGCAAGTACCTCGACCTCCACCGCCCGATCTTCCAGAAGACCGCCGCCTACGGCCACTTCGGCCGCGAGGACGCCGACTTCACCTGGGAGCGCACCGACCGCGCCGACGCCCTGCGCGAGGCGGCCGGCGTAGAAGCAGCCGCGGCGTAGTCCGACCACGTCAAACCTCGGAAAAACCGCAGGTAAGGCAGGTAGTTAGGGCCCGGAGGGGGAGAGTTGCATCGTTTCCACCCTTGAAGCCCCTATGGGGGCTACAAAGGTGGAAACGAGAAGTGAAGCGACGTGGGGGTTGGTGCGGAGGCAGCACGGGGTGGTGAGCCGCCAACAACTGCTGAGGCTGGGATATACGCCCAAGGCTGTTCGTCGTCGGGTAGAAAGCGGGCGGCTTCACTTGGTCCGGCGTGGCGTTTACGCGGCGGGGCGACCGCAGCTCTCTCGTGAAGGCCGCTGGATGGCGGCGGTTCTTGCTTGTGGTGATGGAGCAATGCTTAGTCATCGAAGCGCTGCGGAGCTTTGGGGCTTTGGCAAGGAGAGGGAGGGAGTAATCGACGTCAGCGCTCGTCGCCATTGCAAGGTGCGTCGTCGGGGAATTCACGTGCGCGATCGCCCAGGCCTCCGCAACCGGGATGTCGGAAGCCGACTGGGCATTCCCCTCACCCAGCCTGTCCGTACGTTCCTCGATCTCGCTACCGAACTGCCCTCGAACCGCCTGGAGCGAGCCATCAATGAGGCGGACAAGCGGGATGTGATCGACCCGGACCGGCTTCGCCGCGCCCTCGACGACCACCCGGGCGAGCCGGGCATCCGGCTCCTCCGTGAGGTTCTCGACGAGCACACGTTTCGGCTTTCCGACGACGAACTGGAACTTCTCTTCCGCCCGATCGCCGCGGCCGCCGGCCTGCCGACGCCGCTCACCAAACAGCGCGTCAACAAGTTCGAGGTCGACTTCTTCTGGCCCGAGCTCGGCCTGGTCGTCGAGACCGACGGCTGGCGCTACCACCGCACCCCCTCGGCCCAAACCCGCGACGCCCTGCGCTTTCAGCGCCACACCGCGGCAGGTCTAACGCCAATCCGCTTCTCCCACTACCAGGTCAAGTACGAACCGCGCCACGTCCGCCAGATCCTCGAACGAACGGCGGCGAATTTGCGTGGCTCCCCTGCACCCTTACCCGCTTAGTGAGGGTGCAGGGGAGCCACGCTCGCGACGCCAAGGGAGGGACGATCTGCGATAGAGGAGAGAGGTCTGCTCAGGCGCGTTGTTCAGGCGGCTGCGCTTCGCCCAGCCCGTGTTCGCCCGCCGCCGAGACGCCGGTCGCCCGGTCCACCGCCTGCACCACGTCACCCGGGTCCGCCACGCCGACGAAGACGAAGTTGTAGTCGTCGGTGGCGGCGGTGTCGAAGTCGACGTCGCCGATCTGCATCAGGCGCTGGTAGATCGTCTGGCGGTAGTTGACGTTCTGGACCCGCTCCAGGCGCGTCTCCTGGATCTCGCGGGAGACGATGCCCCGCTTGATGTTGAGGCGGCGGTTGGTGATCGTGTACGTGGTCGCCACCCGCTTGACGAAGCCGACCAGGAGCGTGATCGCGAGGACGACGAGGATCACCACGAAGGCGCTGGCGTTGCCGTCAACGAGCTTGGCGATCACGCCGAGGACGACCGCGCCCAGCAGGCCTTTGAGGTAGAAGCCGATGATCGCGCGCCAGGAGGGGTGGCCCTCGAAGAGCACCTGCTCCCCAGGGCTGAGATTGAGGCTCACGCGCGCCAGCATAGGGCCTCGCACGGCGCCCTGGCGACGCTCGTTTCCACCCTTGTCCTCGTTATGGCGAGGAAAAGGGTGGAAACGACGCGTTGTTCAGGCGCGCCATCCCCGGCCATGCATAACCTCGGCCGGTGGCGATCCTTCGCGTCGAGCCCTTGACCACCGCCCGCGCCCTGCGCGGCCCCTTCGACTACCGCCGGCCGGAGGCGATGGCGGGGGTGGACGTCGGCAGCGTGGTGCGGGTGCCGTTCGGGCCGCGGCGCATCCTCGGCGTCGTCGTCGAGGTCGCCCAAACGTCCGAGCTGCCGCCGGAGCGGCTGGCGGAGCCGCTCGAGGCGCTGGAGGCAGGGGTGACGCCGGAGCTGGTCCGGCTCGGCCTCTGGGTCGCTCGCGAGTACTGCTCGACCCCCTCGCGCGGCCTGCAGCTGGTGCTGCCGCCGGGGACGGGGACCGGCAGCGCCGCCCGCACGGTCCGCGCCAAGACCGAGTTGCGCGCGGCGATCCTCCCGGCCGGCGAGGCCGCCCTCGCCGGCGGCGAGCGGCGGGGGACGAAGCAGCGCGCAGCGCTGGACGCGCTGCGCGCGGGCGAGATGTCGGCGGGAGAGCTGACGACCGCGGTCGGCGCCGCCCGCCAGACCCTGCGCCGGCTCGAGGGGCGCGGCCTGATCGCCACCCGCGCCGCCGCCGTGCGCCGCATCCCCGGCGAGCCGGGCCTCTCCGGCACCGCCACCCGTCCCGAGCTGCTGCCCGAGCAGGAGGAGGCGGTCGAGGCGCTCGTCGCCGCACTCGACGGCGCGGCCGGCGCGCCGCGCAAGCTGCTCCTCCACGGCGTCACCGGCTCCGGCAAGACCGAGGTCTACCTGGCCGCCGTCGAGGCGGCGTTGGAGCGGGGCAGGGGCGCGATCGTCCTCGTCCCCGAGATCGGCCTCGCCCCGCAGGCGGTCGCCCGCTTCCGCGCCCGCCTCGGCGACCGCTTCGCCGTCCTGCACTCGGCCCTATCGGCGGGCGAGCGCTACGACGAGTGGCAGCGCCTGCGCAGCGGCGAGGCGAGCGTCTGCGTCGGCCCGCGCTCGGCCGTCTTCGCCCCCGTCCGCGACCTCGGCCTGATCGTCGTCGACGAGGAGCACGACCCCTCATACAAGCAGGAGGGCGACCCCACCTACGACGCCCGCGCCGTCGCCCGCAAACGCGCCGAGGACAGCGGCGCCGTGCTCGTCGCCGGCACCGCGACGCCGCGCCCGGAGAGCTGGCTGGAGCTGCCGCGCCTGGAGCTGCCGCGCCGCGTCGACGGCCGCCGGCTGCCGCCGGTCCACCTGGTCGACATGCGCGAGGCCGACCCGCGCGGCGGCCCGGTCCACGCCGACACCTGGGAGGCGCTGGAGGGAGTGCGCGCCGCCGGCGCCAAGGCGATCGTGATGATCAACCGCCGCGGCTTCGCGCCCTGGCTCACCTGCCGCTCCTGCGGCCACCACTGGAGCTGCCCCAACTGCGACGTCTCGCTGATCGTCCACCGCCACAGCGGCCGCCTCGTCTGCCACCACTGCGCCCACGCCGAGCGCCAGCCGCAGGCCTGCACCGAATGCGGCTCGACCACGCTCGCCCGCGCCGGCGCCGGCACCGAGCGGATCGAGGCGCTGCTGGCCGAGCGCCTGGACCCGATGCCGGTGCTGCGCCTCGACTCCGACACCGCCGCCGAGCGCGGCGCCCACGCCCGCATTCTCGCCCGCTTCGACGAGACCCCGAGCGCGGTCCTGGTCGGCACCCAGATGGTCGCCAAGGGCCACGACTTCCCGGAGGTGACGCTGGCCGCCATCCTCGACGCCGACGCAACGCTGCGCTTCCCCGACTTCCGCGCCGAGGAGCGGACCTTCGCGATGGTCGCCCAGCTGGCCGGCCGCTCGGGCCGCGGCGAGGCCGGGGGAGAGGTGATCGTCCAGACCCTGGCCCCGAACGCGTCCAGCATCGAGCACGCCGCCCGCCACGACTCGGCCGGCTTCCTCGAGGTCGAGCTGCAGCGCCGTGAGGTGCTGCGCTACCCGCCCTTCTCGCACCTGACCCGGATCAACTTCGCCTCCGAGCACGAGGGGAAGCTGGAGGACGCCGCCGCGCGGGTTGCGAGCGAGCTGCGCCGGGCGCTGCCGCCGGGGTCGGAGCTGCTCGGGCCGGCGCCGATGTTCCGGGTGCGCAACCGGCACCGGCGGCGGGTCTTGATCAAGGCTCAGGACCGGGAGGGGGCGGTGGCCGCTGTGCGCGACGTGGTCGAGCGGCGCGTGGCGGATCGCTCACTCAAGGACGTCGCGATCGGCGTCGACGTCGATCCGCAATAGGAGCGCGTCGGCCAGGGCATCGACGGCCGGCGGGTGGGTGCTGAGGTAGAGGTTCGGCTCGATCAGCTCCAGCTCGATCAGGCAGGGGCGGCCGTCGAGGTCGTCGACCAGGTCGACGCGGGCGTAGAGCGGGGTGGGGGCGACTTGGGACAGGGCGCGCTCGGCCAGCTCCACGTGCTCGGGGGTGGGCTCGGCTGGTTCGACTGATCCACCCCAGATCGATTGGACACGGAAGTCGCCGGGGGCGGGACGCTTGCGCACGGCGTGGGAGAGCTGGCCGGCGATGTAGATGAGGGAGAGCTCGCCCTGAGCTTCCAGGGACGGGAGGAATGGCTGGACCATCGCGTCGTGCTGGTCGAGGATGCGAGTCAGCGTTGCTTGGCCCTCGGCGTCGGCGCGGACGTGGCTCAGGTTTCGCGCGCCGAGGTCGACCACGGGCTTGACCACGCCCTCCTCCCAGCCCTGCGCCGCCAGTAGCTCATTCAGGCTCGGCCGCTTACCACACTCGATCCAGATCGTCGGCACGATCCGTACTCCGCTCTCAGCCAGCTCCCGCAGGTAGGTCTTGTTCGAGTTCCACTCGACCATCTCCGCCGGGTTCCACAGTCGCGCTTCATCGTTTCCACCCTTCGCGCCCCTATAGGGGCCAAAAGGGTGGAAACGATGTGGAGGCATTGCCGCCTCGACCCGGCGCGCCCAGGCGAGGAACTCGGGGTGCTTTTCGTGGTAATCCCGGGTCGAGCGGATCAGGCAGGCGTCGAAGTCGCCCCAGTCGGCCTCCGCGTGGTCCCAGACGACCGCCGTCGCCTCGGCTCCGCGCGCCTGCAGCGCCTCCCGCAGCAGCGCGTCGTCGACCTTGAGGTCGGCGTAATCGGCGCAGGTGGCGATGGCGATCCGGTGTCGGGACACGGTCTCTCCACGCAGGAAGTATCAAACGCAGTAGGTACTTAGACTCAGGATTCGATGGGCGACGAGGTCAAAACCGAGGAGCGCAGCACGGAGGAGCACCGGCTCGAAGTCGAGATGGTGGAGCGCCGGGAAGTGGCGCTCGCCCACGTGGTCAAGTTCGGCGACCCGGTGCTGAAGAGCAAGGCCTCGCCGGTCGCCAACTTCGGCCCGGATCTACGGGCCGAGGTCGAGCGGATGATCGAGATCATGCGCGACGGGCTCGGCGTCGGCCTCGCCGCCACCCAGCTGGGCATGCTGCGTCGCCTGCTCGTCTTCCAGGCCGGCCCCGACAGCGAGCCGACCGCGCTCGTGAACCCCGAGATCGAGTGGCTCTCGGCGGAGAGCGCAGTCGCCGAGGAGGGCTGCCTCAGCCTGCCGCGGGTCTCGATGGACGTCGAGCGGCCGCTGTACGCGCGCTTCAGCGGCCGCGACGTCGAGGGCGAGCCGATCGTGATCGAGGCCGCCGGCCTCGAGGCGCGCGTCCTCCAGCACGAGCTCGACCATCTCGACGGCGTCCTGATCCTCGACCGGACCACGCGCGAGCAGCGCAAGGGCGCGCTGCGGGCGCTGCGCGAAGGCGAGAGCTACAGCCCGTCCTCGGAGGAGGAGATCGCCGAGGAGGGCGAGCTCCGCGAGCCGCGCACCGACGCGTGAGGACCGTCTACCTCGGCACCTCCGAGTTCGCCGCCGTCGTCCTGCGGCGCCTGGCCGGCTCGCCGCACCGGCCGGTGTTGGCCGTCACCCCGCCGGACCGGCGCCAGGGGCGCGGCCGCAAGGTGCAGCCGCCGCCCGCCGCGGTCGCGGCGCGGGAGCTGGAGCTCGACCTGCTGCAGGCGGAGAACGTCAACGAGGAGGACGCGCTGGAGCGGATCCGCGCCGCCCAGCCCGAGGCGGTCGCCGTCTGCGCCTTCGGGCAGCTGATCCGCGAGCCGTTGCTCTCCGAGGTCCCGATGCTGAACGTGCACCCCTCGCTGCTGCCGCGCTGGCGCGGCGCCGCTCCGATCGAGCGGGCGATCATGGCCGGGGACCCGACCACCGGCGTCTGCGTGATGAAGGTGACGGCGGGCCTCGACTCGGGCCCGGTGGCACTGTGCGAGGAGACGCCGCTCGCCCCGGACGAGGATTTCGAGGCGCTTTCGGCGCGCCTGGCGACCCTCGGCGGCGACCTCCTCGTCCGCGCCCTCGACCTGCTTGCCGTGGGGGCTCTCAAGTTCACCGAGCAGGACGAGGACGGGGTCACCTATGCCGAGAAGATCGACTCGGCCGAGCGGCACCTCGACCCGTCTCGTTCGGCGGCCGAGCTCGCGGCGAAGGTGCGGGCGCTGAATCCGCACGTCGGCACCTACCTGGAGACCCGCGACGGCGAGCGGCTCGGCGTCCGCCAGGCCACCGCCGTGGAGGCGGGGACCCCGCCCGGTCGCCTGGAGGCCCGCGACGGAGCACTCCTGCTCGGCTGCGAGCAGGGGACGCTGCGGCTCGACGTCGTGCAGCCGCCCGGGGGCCGGCCGATGGCCACCGACGCCTACCTGCGCGGGCACCAGCTGCTGGAGCTATGAGCGGATCGTCCGGCCGGATCTCACCTGCGCGCGCCCTCGCCTACGCCACCGTTCGCGCCACCTTCGAGGAGGGCGCCTTCACCGAGCGCGCCTTCCGCGCCGAGGCCGACCGGAAACACATTGAGGGCCGCGAGCGCGCCCAGGCCCAGCGTCTCGCCTACGGCGCCGTCCAGCGCCGCGGCACCAGCGACGTCGCGATCGAGCGCCTGGCGGGCCGCTCCACCCGCCTGCTCGACCCGCCGGTGCTGGCGGCGCTGCGCCTCGGCCTCTACGAGCTGCTCTTCGCCGACGCCACCCTCGACCACGCCGCCGTCGACCAGGCGGTGGAGCTGGTCAAGTCGGCCGGCGCCGGCCACGCCGCCGGCTTCGCCAACGCGATCCTGCGCCGCGCCGTCCGCGAGCGCGCCCAGCTGACCGCCGACCTGCTCGGCGACGACAACACGCCGGCCACCGCCGCGGTCGCCCGCTCGGCGCCGCAGTGGCTGGCGGAGATGTGGTGGCGCGAGCTGGGGGAGGAGGCGGCGCGCGGGGCGCTCGCCGCCTGCAACGAGCGGGCCGAGGTGGCGATGCGGGTCAACCCGCTGCGCGGCGAGCGCGAGGCGATGCTTGCGCGCCTGATCGAGTCCGGCGTGGAGGCGCGTATCCCGGCAGCCGAGTGGCCGCTGGCCGCGCCGGAGATGCTGGCGATCGAGGGTCGCACCGGCGAGGCCGTCCCCGCCGCCGTCCTGGCCGGCGAGCTGACGCCGCAGAGCCGCGGCTCCGCCGCCGTGGTCGAGGCGCTCGACCCGCAGGAGGGCGAGCACGTCCTCGACCTGTGCGCCGGCCCCGGGATCAAGACCGGGCAGATCGCCGAGCGGATGGGCGACCGCGGCGAGGTGATCTCGGTTGAGCTCGACCCGGATCGGGCCGGCGAAGTCGCCGCCCAGGCCCGCCGCCTCGGTCTGCGCATCGTCACCGTGATCGAGGCCGACGCGACCAAAGCGGGGATGGCGCCGGGCTTCGACCGCGTCCTCCTCGATTCGCCCTGCTCGGACCTCGGCACCCTCGCCTCCCGCCCCGACGCCCGCTGGCGCAAGTCGCCGAAGACGATCGAGCGTCTCATCGACGTCCAGGACCAGATGCTGCGCAACGCCGCCGCCGTCCTGCGTCCCGGCGGCACCCTCGTCTACTCGACCTGCACGATCTCCCGTCGTGAGAACGAGGAGCGGATCGCGGCGCTGCTGGCCGCCTCCGCGGCCGGCGAGGTGCCGCCGCTGGAGCTAGACGACCTCGGTGCCCGCGCCCCGACGCTCGCCGCTCCCGCCGAGCCGCGCTGCCTGCAGCTGCGCCCCGACCGCGACCGCACCACCGGCTTCTTCATCGCCCGGCTTAGGAGGACCGCTTGACGAGGCGCGCCCGGTGAAATCTTGCTGACCAGGCATCATTAGGGCGATGAGCTACCCCGACCAGTCACCCGGGGATTCGAATCCCCTGGGCCGTGCCCCCTGCCCGAATTGCGGCGAGCCGTGGCTGCGCCCGACCCAGCTGCCGGGCCGCCTGCGCTGCGTCAACTGCCTCAGCCGCTTCGAACTCGTCTCCCAGTGCCCCAACTGCGGCACCCACCAGACGATCGCCCGGATGAGCCACACCGCCGACATGGAATGCCAGAGCTGCGGCGCATCCATGCTCAGAGCTTGTTAGTCGCGTCCGCACGGGCTCAGTAAATTCACGCCGATGAGCGAGCAGATGCGGGATTTGCTGACCGCGCCGAGGGTCGCGCCTTCAATTCTCTCGGCCGACTTCGCTCGGCTGGGGGCGCAGCTGGATGAGGTGATGGCGGCCGGGGCGCGGGTGATCCACTTCGACGTGATGGATGGCCACTTCGTCCCCCCGATCACGATCGGCCCGCTGGTCCTGGGCTCAATCGCCGACCAAGTCCACAATGCCGGCGGCATAGTCGACGTCCACCTGATGATTGAGGCGCCGGAGCGCCAGATCGCCGAGTTCGCCAAAGCCGGCGCCGACTCGATCACCTTCCACGAGGAGGCGACGCCACATACCCATCGCACCCTCGCCGCCGTTCGCGAGCTGGACTGCCTCGCGGGTGTGGCGATCAACCCGGGAACGCCGGTAGAGGCTGTTCAGGAACTCCGGGGCCTAGCCGACATCGTCCTCTGCATGACGGTGAATCCAGGCTGGGGCGGCCAGTCCTTCATCGAGACCTCCCCCGAGAAGGTCGAGCGTCTATCGACTCTGGTGGGCAAAGCCCGAATCGAGGTCGACGGCGGGGTAGACGTAGGCACTGCCGGCCCGCTGGCCGCCGCCGGCGCCCACCTCTTCGTCGCCGGCTCGGCGGTCTTCGGCTCTGATGACCCGGCTGCGGCTTACTCAGCTATCGCAGCCGCCGCCGGCGCTTCCTGAGTTGTGGCCCGCGGGAGGGGGTGGGTGTAACTCGACGGACACGCCCCGCTTTTGTCCGGCGATTAACACCCACTCCCTCACCACGCGCTCCGAAGCTCTTCAGCCATGCGCAATCAGGGCCCCCACTACCTCCTGCCACCAGGCGCGACTGGGGGAGTCGGTATCGGGGCGTGCTGCCCGATCGGCGCACCAGTCGGCCAGAGCCCTACGGCCGCCGATAGCGATCAGACCGACGCCGGTGACGGCGAAGCGGCCATCGGCGAGCGCGACCAGGTAGGCACCCCGCTCGCTCCGATCCCGGAGGACTCTGACGATTGGGATGCCGTCGATCTCGTTGCCGAGCTCGCCGTCGCCCCGTGCCGGGCGGACGGTGAAGACCTGGGAGGCGGCTCGGCGAGGTAGCGGCGCTGGCGCTTCGCGGCCGATTGGGCCCTCGGCCCAGCGCTTGGTCATCTCCTCGACTTCGTCGCGCAGCTCGCTGCGGACGAGGATGTGGAGCTCGTCGCCCTCGCGCAGCTCGGTAGAGCCGCGGGGCGGGAGCGCGTTGCCGTCGCGGACGATCACGTTGACCAGCGCCTCGCGCGGCAGCTCCAGCTCGCGCACCGGGTGGCCGGCGGCGGCTGCGCCCGGCGGCAGCCGGTAGGCGATCACGTCGCCGCCCATGCGGCGGATCCGCCCCGACTCCAGCAGCCGTCGCGGCAGCGCCGGCTCGTCGGTGGTCAGGCCCAATCGCTTCGCCAGCGGCTCGAAGCTCGCGCCCTGGACCAGGGTCGAGCTGACGACGACGAAGAAGACGATCGCGAAGAGGTCGTTGCTCTCTTTGATCCCGGCGACGACCGGGAAGGTGGCGAGCCAGATCGGGGTGGCGCCGCGCAGGCCGGCGACGCCGAGCATCAGCCGCTCCTTCGCATCGAAGCGGGCGAAGGCGGTGGCGACGAACGCGGCAACCGGCCGCGCGACCACGATCAGCACCGCCGAGAGGGCGAGCGCGTCGAGCGCCACGTCGCCGAGCCTGGAGGGTACGACCAGCAGCCCGAGCAGGATGAAGAGCGAGATCTGCGCCACCCAGCCGAGCCCCTGGTGGAAGGCGACGATCGTGCGGCGAGCGGGGATGCGGGCCGAGCCGAGGGCGAGCGCGGTCAGGTAGATGGCGAGGAAGCCGGAGCCGTGGGCGACCTCGGTCAGGCCGTAGGCGAGGCCGACGATCGCGATCGTCGCCACCGGGTAGATGCCGTCGCTCGGCAGCTGTACCCGGTCGAGCAGCCAGACCGCGGCCCGCCCCAGCAGGAACCCGATTGCCGCCCCCAGACCCAGTTTCAGCGCCAGCAGGCCGGCCATGTCGGCGAACCCGTAGCCGGGCTGCTGGATCCATTCGATGAAGCCGATCACCAGCAGCAGCGCCACCGGGTCGTTCATCCCCGACTCGCCCTCGAGCGAGCGGGCGAGCCGCCTCTCCAGGGTCGAGCGCCGCAGCACGGCGAAGATCGCAGCCGAGTCGGTGGCGGCGATCGCGGCGCCGACCAGCATCCCTTCCAGGGTGCTGAGGCCGAAGAGGAACTTCGCCGCGAAGCCGGCGATCACCGCCGTGATCGCGGTGCCGATCGTCGCCAGCGAGGCGGCGGTGCCGAGCACGGGGCGGATCTCCGACCAGCCGGCGGTGAGGCCACCCTCGAAGATGATCAGGACGAGAGCGATCGTGCCCAGCGTCCGCGCCAGCTCGGTGTCGTGGAAGTGGATGCCGCCGATCCCCTCCGAGCCGGCCAGCATCCCGAGGCCGAGGAAGAGCAGCAGCCCCGGCACCCGCAGCCGGTCGGCAAGCAGCGCTCCGGCGATCCCCGCGGCCAGCAGGACCCCGGCGATCAGGATCAGGTGAGCGTCATGGGCGCCCATCCCGAGACCTAATCAGACGTTCTCGTCGAGCATGCCTACGCGCAACTCCCATTCGTCGGTCGAGCCGGGTTTGAGCACGTCCTCGGCCCGTTCGCGGGGGTGCCGGTAGACGTAGTAGAGGAGCGAGAAGAGGGCTCCGGCAGCGACCAGGAAGCCGATCTCGACGCGGCGGAACTCTTCGGAGATCAGCGGCACGAAGTTCCAGCCGATGAAGAGGCCGGCGCAGGCGATCCAGCGCACCGCCGCGCGCCGCACCTGTCCCTGGGCGATGCAGGCCTGGTTGACGGTGACCGAGGAGAGGTAGAGCCCCATCCCGACCGAGATCAGCAGCAGGCCGGCGCGGTCGTAGGTGAACTTCTTGGAGAAGGCGATCTGCATCAGTTTCGGCCCGCCGATCAGGACCACGACCACGACCAGCGCCGTAAAGGCGGCGATCCCCAGCAGCACCATCCGCACCGTGTGGTGGAACTCGCGCTCGGCGTCCAGCTCTTCGCTGTGGTGGAGGGTGGTGAGGTGGGGGAGGATGCTGGTCGAGACCGACTGGAACAGCTGCAGCGGCGCCCGCGCCAGCATCAGCACGTTGAAGATGAACCCCGCCGCCGCGGCGCCCTGCAGGCCGCGGACGATCAGCGGCCCGGCGTTGAGGAAGGCCTGTTCGCTGAACATGATCACCAGCACCGCCGCCGCGAAGCCGCCGCCGTGAGCCAGCGAGAACTCGGCGGCGGGCTCCTCGTCGGCCGGCATGTCCTCCGCTTCGCGTCCGGGCATGCCGGGTGACGCCTCGGCCGTTTCAGCTGCCTGCTTCTCTTTCTGCGCCCGCCGGGCGAAGGCGAAGGGCACCACCAGAAGGCTCAGCGCCGGCGCCGCGGTGATCCCGATCGCGACCGCCGACTGGCCGCTGAGGATCCCGATCGCGACCATCACCGCGAAGATCGTGCGGAAGCACGATTCGGAGAGGATCATCGCGACGAAGAGCCCGAACCGCTGCTCGCCGGCGAGGAAGCCGCGGGCGAAGTAACTGGCCGCGTAGAAGAGGACCGAGGTGAAGAAGACCCAGTAGAGGGCTTCGTTGCCTTCGAGCAGGGTGTTCTGGATCGGGCCGCGCAGCGCCAGCGCGACGACGGCGAAGAAGAGCGAGAGGCCGAGCTGGATCGTCGAGGCGACCCGCATCGTCTGCCCGACCGGCTCGTCCTTGACCAGCCGCTCGGAGATGTGGCGCGAGAGCAGCTGTTCGATCGGCCGGTAGAGGGTGGAGATGGTGATGAAGACCGCCGACCAGAGCACCGTGATCTGCCCGTAATCGGGCTTGGAGAGGACGTGCGAGGCGAGCAGGAAGTAGGCGTAGGTGATGACGCCGGTCAGCCCGACGCCCACCGCGAGGAAGCTCGCGGTCTTGCCGTAGTCGGCGGAGCTCTTCATTCCCTCTTCTCGCTACCCGGCTCGTAGTGGGAAGGCTCGACCCCGAGCTGCAGCTCGACCCGCCGCACCCGCTCGAAGACGCGCTGGACCATCACCCGCTGGCCGGCGAGCAGGTCGCCGATCACGCCGAGGGCGAAGAGCTGGACGGCGGCGATGAAGAGGACGGCGCCGAGGATCAGCGACTGGATGTGGCCGGTGCTGTCGCCGTTGAAGATCCAGTCGATCAGGAACGGCAGCCAGGCGGCGAAGGCGAGGACGAGGACGACGAGCGAGGCGGTGACGAAGGCGCGCAGCGGCTCGTAGCGCGCGTAGATGCGGAGGATCGCCGGCCCGTTGCGGCGCACGTAGGCGCCGGTCGAGGCGAACAGGCGCGACTCGCGCGTCTTCGGGTTGGTGCCGATCTCGACCTCGTCGACCGCGACCAGCATCTTGCCGGCCTGGATCAGGCTCTCCAGCGTGTAGGTGAAGTTGTCGACGACCAGCAGCTGCAGGGCCGCCTCGCGGTTGTAGGCGCGGAAGCCAGACGTGGCGTCGGTGATCTCGGTGCCGGAGACGCGCCGCACGACCCAGCTACCGAGCCGCTGCAGTCGTTTTTTAGCGGGGGAGAAGTGGTCGATGCCGGCGACGCGGCGGTCGCCGACGACCATGTCGGCCGCGCCGGCGACGATCGGCGCCACCAGCTTCGCCACGTCGGCGCCCCGGTACTGGTTGTCGGCGTCGGTGTTGACGACGACGTCGGCGCCGAGCTTCAGGCAGGCGTCCAGCCCCGCCTGGAAGCCGGCCGCCAGGCCCTTGTTGTTGGTCAGCCGGACGATGTGCTCGACGCCGCATTCCCGCGCCACCTCGACCGTGCGGTCGGTCGAGCCGTCGTCGATCACCAGCAGCTCGATCTGGTCGATGCCGGGGACGGCGCGCGGCAGGTCGGCGATCGTCCGCGGCAGCGTGGCCTCCTCGTTGAGGCAGGGGATTTGGATGATCAGCTTCATCGCCATCAGCGTATTCGTGCTCTCGGGCATCTAGCCTGCTGCCGCTTGGCGCGCGGGTCCTGTCCCCGATTTTGGGCCCACCACCCCTATCGGGGTGGTCCCCCCAAATCGGCGCCACCCGCGCGAGGGGCGTAGACTGATTGACGAGTCAGTCAACGATGGATTCCCAGCTTACCTCCACGGATCGGACTCACCTGCAGCGGGCCCTTGAGCTGGCGGAGCGCGGTCGCGGGCGTGTCAGCCCAAATCCTCTCGTTGGAGCTGTCGTCGTGCGGGACGGTGAGGTCATCGGTGAGGGGTTCCATGCCAAACTCGGCGACCTGCACGCGGAGCGGGCGGCATTGGCGGATTGCGCTCGCCGGGGCGAGGATCCGGCGGGGGCGACTATGTACGTGACGCTGGAGCCCTGTGCGCACCAGGGGCGGCAGCCGCCTTGTGTGGAGTCGATTCTCGAGGCGGGGATCGGCCGTGTCGTGATCGCCTCCGAGGACCCGAGTGAGAAGGCCGCCGGTCGTGGCCCCGGCATCCTCCGCGACGGCGGTGTCCAGGTCGACTTCGCCGCCGGTGCCGAGGCGACCGCCGCGCGCCGCCTCAACCAGCCGTTCCGCAAGCACGCCCGCACCGGCCTGCCGCTGGTCGTCCTCAAGACGGCGATGTCCCTCGACGGCCAGACCGAAACCGCGCCCGACGACAGCCCCTGGATCTCCGGCCCCGAGAGCCGTGAGCTCGTCCACCACTGGCGCGCCGAATCCGACGCGATCGCCGTCGGCATCGGCACCGCCCTCGCGGACGACCCGCTGCTGACCGCCCGCATCGACGGCGCTCGACAGCCGCTGCGAGTCGTCTTCGACCGTCAAGCGCGATTGTCCCTGGACTCACAACTGCTCCAGACGCTCGACCGGTCCCCGGTCCTCGTCGTTGCTGCTCCTGATGCCCCCAGTGAGCGCATCTCTGCGTTGCAGAACGCTGGCGCCGAGACGCTCGTCGCGGCTGACATTGAGTCGGCTTTGCGCGAACTCGGCCGCCGCGAAGTCACCAGTCTCTTTCTGGAGGGCGGTCGCACTCTCGCATCCGCCTTCTTGTCAGCCGGCCAGATCGACGAATCCCGTACCTTCATCGCGCCGATGCTTCTTGGTCAAAGCGCTCGACGCGCGGGTCCTGTCGCCGCAGGGAACCCCCCACCCCCTCCGGGGGCGGGTCCCCCTACTGCGCCACCCGCGCGAGAGGCGGCTTTGGAATCAACTGCTGAGCAGGTCGGGGAGGACACGTTGATCCGAGCCCGGTTCAAGGAGTGGTGAGGTGTTCACCGGGTTGATCCAGGACATCGGGGCCGTTGAGTCGGTCGAACAGACTGGTGAGGGCGCGAAGCTGCGCATCCTCACTCCGCTTTCTTCGGAGCTGGCGGAGGGCGACAGCATCGCTGTCAACGGCTGTTGCCTCACCGCAACCGTCGTCGACGAAGACGCGTTTGCGACCGAGGCGATGAACCAGACGTTGGAGATGACGGCCCTCAGCGACGTCGATGCGGCCACTCGCGTGAACCTCGAGCTGGCGATGCGAGCTTCGGACCGTCTTGGCGGCCACATAGTCCAAGGGCACGTCGACGGGGTCGCTACCGTCGTTTCAGCCGAGGACGACGGCTTCGCGCGGCGACTCCGAGTCGACCTCCCAAACCGCCTCCTCCGCTACGTCGTCCCCCAAGGCTCGATCACCCTCAACGGCGTAAGCCTCACCGTTGCCGAGTTGGGCGAGGGCTGGGCCGAGGTTTCCCTCATCCCTGAGACGCTGGAGCGGACCAATCTCGGCGAAGCGGGGCCGGAAAGCAAGTTGAACGTCGAGTGCGACATCGTGGCCAAGTACGTGGAGCGTTTGGTGGCACCATTCGCCGGAAAGGAGCAGGCGTGAGCCAGATGGCCGAGACCCGGAGACAAGAGCAGAGCGCGAGCACGGGCAAGAGCCCGTTCTCCTCAATCGAGGAGGCGATCGAGGAGATCCGCGCCGGCCGCATGGTCGTCGTCTGCGACGGCGAGGACCGCGAGAACGAGGGCGACCTGGTGATGGCGGCGCAGTTCGCGACGCCGGAGGCGATCAACTTCATGGCCAAGGAGGCGCGCGGACTGGTCTGCCTGGCGCTGACCGCGAGGCGCTGCGAACGACTCGGCCTCAATCTGATGGCGGCGAAGAACGAGGCGCCGCTGGAAACCGCCTTCACGGTCTCGATCGAGGCCGCCGGCGGGGTCAGCACCGGGATCTCGGCTCACGACCGCGCCCACACGATCCAGGTCGCGATCGACCCCGAATCGGGCCCGCGCGACATCGTCGTCCCCGGCCACATGTTCCCGCTGCGGGCCAAAGACGGCGGCGTGCTGGAGCGCACCGGCCACACCGAGGCCAGCGTCGACCTGGCGCGGCTCGCCGGCCTCACCCCGGCCGGCGTGATCTGCGAGGTGATGAACGACGACGGGACGATGGCCCGGGTCCCGGACCTGGTGCCCTACTGCGAGAAGCACGGCCTGAAGATGATCACCGTCGCCGATCTGATCGCCTACCGGCGCCGCACCGAGAAGCTGGTCGAACGGGTCGTCGACACCGGCCTGCCGACCGTCTTCGGCGACTTCACCGCGGTCGGCTACCGCTCGCTGGTGGACGACAAACACCACGTGGCGATGGTCAAGGGCGACGTCGACGGGGAGGAGGACGTCCTCGTCCGCGTCCACTCCGAGTGCCTCACCGGCGACGTCTTCCACAGCATGCGCTGCGACTGCGGCGAGCAGCTGGAAGCGGCGCTCTCGATGATCGAGCGCGAGGGGCGCGGCGTCCTGCTCTACCTCTCCCAGGAGGGGCGCGGGATCGGCCTGCTGAACAAGCTGCGCGCCTACAAGCTGCAAGAGGAAGGCGCCGACACGGTCGAGGCCAACCTCAAGCTCGGCCTGCCCGCCGACCTGCGCGACTACGGGATCGGGGCGCAGATCCTCGGCGACCTCGGCCTGACCAGCATCCGCATCCTCACCAACAACCCGAAAAAGATCGTCGGCCTCGAGGGCTACGGCCTCTCGGTCACCGAGCAGGTGCCGATCGAGTCCGTCCCCAACGCCCACAACGAGGCCTACCTCCGCACCAAGCGCGAGAAGATGGGCCACTCGCTGCACCACCAGGGCCTCGCCCTCGACGAGGAGATGATCCACGACGAGGAGGAGCGCGACGCCAAGGACGGCAACGATGGAAATCCCTGGGGCGGCAACGACGCCAAGGACGGCGATGGCTGAGGCCGGTTCGTTCCTGGAGGAATTCCGGGATGACGAGAAGGCGGCGCTGGCGGAGCTGAGGTTCGCGGTCGTCGTCGGCCGCTTCTACGAGGACCTGGCGCAGCGGCTGCTGCGCGGTGCCGACCACGGCTTCGAGCTCGCCGGCGTTCCCGTCGGGGGCGTCGAGCACTTCTCCGTCCCCGGCGCCTACGAGCTCCCCTTCGCCGCCAAGCTCTTCGCCGAGAGCGGCGACTACGCCGGCGTCGCCTGCCTCGGCGTCGTCATTCGCGGCGAGACCGACCACTACGACTTCGTCTGCGCCGAGTCCGCGCGCGGCATCCAGCAGGTGCAGCTGGAGACCGGCGTCCCCTGCGCCTTCGGCGTGATCACCTGCAACAACATGGACCAGGCGCTCGCCCGTTCCGGCGGCGACAAGCGCGACCAGGGCCGCAACGCCGCCCTCACCGTCGCGCGAATGGCCCTGCTCAGGCGCCAGATCGGCTGAGCCTCGGTAAGACCGCGCGTCTTACGACTCTGTACCATCCAGCGTCCTCATGGCCAAGGTATGCCACAGCTGCGGCAAGGGACCGGCGTTCGGCCAGTCCCGAAGCCACTCGATGGTCGCCACCAAGCGACGCTTCGAGCCGAACCTCCAAAAGGTCCGCATCCAAGAGAACGGCCGCCCCCTCCGCGCCTACGTCTGCACCCGCTGCCTCAAGGCGGGAAAAGTAACTAAGGCCGCGTAAAGCGCGAAAAGCAGCGGGGTAGGGGGGAGAGTCCGAGCCCCTGTCGCACTTGTCTCCTCATGGGAGACAAACGAAGCACGGAAGATTCTCGAGTGGCCGAAATCGCCTCTCGTCAGCACGGGGTGGTGACGCTGCGGCAACTTGAAGAAGCGGGATTGGGCCGCCGAGGGGCGTCAAAGCGAGTAGAGAAGGGGCAACTTCATCGCATTCACCGAGGCGTCTACGCGGTAGGTCACCGCGCACCCAGCTTCCATGCGCGTTGGATGGCGGCGGTGCTCGCATGTGGAGAGGGAGCGGTGTTGAGTCATAGCTCTGCGGCAGCCCTATGGGGCCTCCTGCGCCCGATCGACGGTCCGATCCATGTCTCCATCCCTACCCAGCAAAGCCGACGCTCGCGTCGCGGCATCCATTTGCATCGCTGCCCCTCGCTCGCAGAGCCGTGGGGCCCCCAACCCCCCCAAGAAACAGGAGGGCGCCCGCGACCAACCCGAACGCACCCCAGCCCGGGCACCCACCGCCCTACCGCCCGGCCCA
>JBQCHH010000021.1:0-11619 GCA_051954855.1 Solirubrobacterales bacterium
GGTGCGCTGGTAGACCGAGCCCTTGAGGGGGTGTTCGAGGGCGGGGACGTCGAGCTCCACGGTGCCGATCTTGGCGGCGTCGGGGCAGTGGGAGGGCTGGGTGGTCTCGAAGCCCACTTCGGCGGGGCTGCAGGCGGCAAGCCAAGCTCCCGCAGAAGGATTGACGCTCATGCCCTCGGGCAAAGTAATCGCAGCGCTCTTCAGGGTGGAGGTGGCAAGGCCCTGCGGCGTTTCGTTTTGGGGGATGACCAATTCCGCGTCCAGGCCGCTCGGGACGTCAGCTTCGGGATTGGTCGGAATCGCGGTGAAGGCAGGGCTGAAGCCGAGTTTTCCGCAGCCCGTGATCTGCGGGAACGGCGCGCTTATCGTCGAGGGTGCTTCCGGGAGCTGATAGCTGCGGGCGGTGACGCCAATCTGCCGCGTCAGGCTGCAATCGGTCGGATTGGAGAGAAAAGGCGCTTCCGGCAACGTCGCGTGCCGGGTGGGGGGCGTTTCCAGCTTCCGGGCTTCATCGGGGGTCATCCGTTCCCTGTCGTGGCTTTCTGCCGCGGGGATTCCCCACAGGGTCGTGGTGGCTTCCAGCAGCCCCGCCCCCGACGACGCTCCTTCGATCGAGGCGACGAGGCTGTAGTCGATGGGGTCGAGGCGGACGTTGATGAAGGCGGGCCAGCCGGCGGCAAAGAAGCCCAGGCGGGCGACGATGTCGCTGCCGGCAGGGGGCGCCAGGTTGTAGATCGGCTCGGTGAAGGTGCCTTTGATAGTGCCGGCGAGGCTGATTTCGGTGACCCCGACCTGGGAGTCCAGCGGGCATTCGCTTTCTTCGGGCAGGTTCCCGAGTTGGGCGACCGTGCAGCGGGAGATCGCCTGCGGGTTGCCGACCATGCCCGCGGGCAGCCGAACTTCGACATCGCGGGTGTTGGCATAGGGGACGGCCTGACTACCTTCGGTCGTGTTGCTCAGCCTGAAGCTCGTGGTGAGATCGGCGTGCGCGCCTGCCTGGGTGGTGGAAAGCGATGCCGAAGCCGCTTCGAGCGCGTATTTGTCGAATTCGTCGGACGCCGACGCCACGCTCGCGAAAGCAGCGAGAGCGCAGGCGGCAAGAGCCGCGGCCAGCGCGACCACGTTCAGTCTCAAATGCTTCTTCATCGGGTTTCTCCCGCCCCCGCCCGCTTGGAGGTTTTATGGCGGCGATGGCCGTGCTTGTGCTTTTTCTCGACGCAGACGGTCTTCCCATTGCGCTTGGCTCGGCGCTTACCTTTAGGGCAGCGCTTCGAGGGAGGGTTGCTGAGCTTGCCGAGAACGGGGGTCTGGGGAGCGGTCATTGCCGGTGGGGGAAGGGGAGCCGGGTGGCAACCTTCTTCCTGGCACGCCGCCGCGTTCGGTTCGGGGAACCCCCCTCCGACGCGGGCATCGTAGATCGACGGAGTTTCATCGACGTCGGAATTCGTCAAGAGATCCGAGGTCCTGAAGAAGACGTCATTGCCGGAGTCGCTCACCGCATAGAGATAATTGGTGCGGTCGCTTTCGCCGGAGGAGATCAGGTAAACGCAACCGCCAGGACGGCTGCAGCTGCCGACCCCCTGGTCCTCCCACTCGTAGACGTCCTGGAGCTTGTCCACGTCCCGCGGAACCAGCGCTTCGGTGGACTGGAAGAAGGCGCGCCGCCCATCGGGGCGTAGGTTGTTGACGAGGGCGTAAGGGCCGAAAGGCTCCGGTGCCCCCTGTTCCTCTGCCACCGACTCGAGACTTGCCTGCCCGGTGGGCGCGGCCTGCGTCGGATTACAGGAGATGCAATCGAGCGCATGGTCGACGAAGTCATAGCGGTAGATCTCGGGATGGCCTTCGGAGCTGTAGGCGCCGAGGGATGCGCGGGACTCGAACAGCAGAGCATTGCCGTCAGGGGTCGTGCGGGAGGGATCGACACCGAACCGGCCAGGACCGGGAGGGCTGACCGCGCGCGTCCAGAGGCCGAGCCCGTCGATGCGTCCATTGCCGGGTTCTTCCCTTCCCACGTCGCGTTTGGTGACGGTGCCGACGAAGCTGATCTGCCCTTCGCGGGATAGGTAGAGGTTTTCCCCGCCTTCCTGGGCTTTGGCACCAGTGGGGCTTTCTTCTTCGCTGAGGACACTGGGGGAGACAAAGTAGGCGGCGGTGCCTTCGGCAGCCACGTTGACCGGGGTGACGTTGCCGGCTTCGGTGAACCGGATGATCTTTTCTCCTTCGGCGTCGAAGGCGAAGAGGTCGCCGCCTTCGAGGTAGAAGATGCGGGCTCCGCCTTCGGCGACGCCGGCGAAGGTCACCCCTTCGCCGATTTCAAAAGTCTCTTCGTCTTCATAGCGAAGGTAGAGCTTGTTGTCGATCAAAAAGGCGATGCCCTTGCCGTCGAGCGAGGCGCCTTGATAGTGGGCATCCTGGCTCGGAGTTGCGCCGCCGGGCAGCAGCGAAACCAGGTGAGTTTCTTCGGCGCCGCTCACCGGGTCGATCGTACGATCGTAGATTGCTTCGGTGCCTTCGGCGGGCGAGCCTTCCTCCAGCGGCTGTTTGCTGGTGAAGACGACGTGGGCGCCGCTTTCGCTGATCAGCCTGCCTAACGCATTGGGGTCCGTTCCACTGCTACCGCGGCCGACCAGGGCCGAGTGGCCATCGGGATAGCGGAGGTAGGTGGTTCCCGTTCCCCCGACGGCCGCGCTGCCCGCGGCGCTCGCAGTGCTCCAGAAGAAGTAGCCCGGATCGGGCGAGTTGCTGCCGGGGAGCAGGGCGGGGGCTTCGCTGCCCGTCGGACCTGCGTATTCCGTACTCCACCCCCCTTCGGTTCGCGTGGAAAGGTATGGGTCTCCCGCGTAGGAGCCGGTGGCTTCGCTCCCCGGGATCGAGCCGCCTTCGATCTGGAAGGAGACGGCGCCGCCCTGCGGAGAAGCCTCGCGGGTGGCGAAGTAGGTGCCGAGATAACCGACGCCGAGTGGAGAGCGGGCATTGGTGTCGGGGGGGGTGACCAGCTCGTAGGCCCGGCAGTCCGGCAGCGAGGCAGAGGCGCCCGCGCGCAGTGACTTGTTGGAGCAGGGAGCTGGTTCGGCGTTTTCGGCCGGATAGGTCGAGAAACTGCCTTCGGCTTTGTCCGCGCCTTTTTCATTGCTTGCCCGGACACGGAAGCGGTAAGCGATACCGGCTTCTAGGCCCTTGGCGGCAACTGCAACCGGAACCGCCGCACCGCCGGCAGCAATTTCACCGCCTCCGGCGACGGTGGCGCCGGTGAAGCTATCGCCTTCTTCTTCGAAGCGCCGCTGGGTCGTATATTCGAAGGTGTAGGCGGTCGCGGCTCCTTCCGGGTTGATTTCGGCCTCGAGCGAAGCTTCGGCTTCCGTGACTTCCCCTGCTGAGGCCGAGAGGATCACGGGAGCACTCTGGAGGGCCGGCCCGAAGGCGAAAGAGTGACCCACAGTGTTGTTTTGCGACGGCACGTAGAGATAGCGTCCCTTCGAGTTGAGTCCGCCGTTGGGGCTGTGGGAACCGTTGTCGACAGCGATCTGGGACCCTATTACATGGTTGAAGCTGTGTTTGATCGTCGACACGTAGCCCCCGTCTTTCGTGAACTCGTAAACGTCTCCAGTGCCCAGGCCGTCGAAAACGAAGACATGCCCGGTGCTTTCGTCGACGGCGATGGAGGTGGCGATTTCGAATTCCCCCCCGTCCGGCGTCGCTGAGCGTTCGATCGTGCCGATGAGCGCATGCGGTGGGTTGAGGTCAAAGACGTCGACCTTGTGGTCGTTGTTCACGTAGACCCGGTTGCGGGCCGCATCCACCGCCAGGCCCGTAGAAATCGAATTGTTGTTCAGGATGCCTTCCCCGAGGGATTCGTCGAGCAATTTGTTTTCTTCCGCCGCCGAGCCGTACTCGCTGACGTGGTGGCCGTTATTCACGAAGAGATGGTCATTTGCTCGGTTTATCGTCATCGCCGCCATTGAATTGCCGTTTTCCTGAACAAGGCTCGGTGATCCCCCATATT
This sequence comes from Solirubrobacterales bacterium, assembly GCA_051954855.1. Lineage (GTDB taxonomy): Bacteria > Actinomycetota > Thermoleophilia > Solirubrobacterales > 70-9 > VAYN01. The sequence continues at coordinate 4,004 of JBQCHH010000021.1, forward strand.
CGATTTCCCCCGCTTCCGGCTTGTAGACGGAGGGGGTGTAGCGGACGACCTGGGCAACGCTTTCAGAGGTAAACGTGGATGGGTGAAAGTGGTAAACGTAGAGGTTCCCCTGGCTGTCGAGCGCCAGGTTTTTTGGACCCACTTCTTCTTTGAGCTCGCTGATGAAGAACCCCTGCGGGTTGAAGATGTCGATGCGACCTTCTTTGCCGTTGACTGCTTCTGATTCTCTTCCGTAACTGGCTACATAGATATCGCCATAAGCGTCAGTGGCCACGTCGCGCGGCGAGTTGAAGACTGGTGGCCGGGGCGATTCCGCGCATCCCGGATCAGGGACGGGATCGAGGCTGGATTCGATGCATTCGCCCCCGGTCAGCGAGAGAGTGGGGTCGAAGGTATGGGTTTCGGCGGCTAACGCCTTGCTGCCCCCAACCAACAGGAAAACCAGGATGAGGAAAGTCCCCATCACCCGTCGCCTGGCGCCATCTAGGCCTCTTGCTTCCATCCCCCCCCTTTTTTTGATAACCGCTGCTTCCGGCACCGGTACCTTGCCTGTTGTGTCAGGCTACGAGCACGATGCTCTGGAGTCAAAGAATTAGCGGTAGTTGTCACCCGACTGAAGAAAAGTGCGCCCACCCCCCTCACGCGGGGGCGGGCGCACCGATAGGCGCTACCGCCGTGACGGAATTGCCCTCGAACCTTGTTAGTTAGGCTCGACGTACAGCGGCTTTGGATTTGTCACCAGGTAGGTGGCATTCCACGTGCTGGTGGTCGGGCAGGGGCCGCTGATCAGCGGGACGTTGGTGTTGATCACCAGCTTCGGAGTCGTACCGCCTTCCAGCGTGCCGAGGTCCTTGTGTTCCGTGCGGAACCCGTAGATGCACGAGCCGAAGATCGTGTTGACTGTCACTTCGAATCCCGTCGCTGTGACTGTCCCGTTATCCGAGCTAGTGATCGCGTGGACTTCCAGTTCGCCACCTGCGAGGGTGTCCGTTGTATGGGTGCAGGTGGTGCCCCAGGTGAGATTTTCCTTTTTGACCTTGCCCTTCGCTGTAACCGTGCTGCCCTGTTCTTCGATGGTGCCGCTCACGCCGCTTTCGCTGCATTCATCGAGGACGATGCCTCCGGCTTCAAGCTTCGCGGTTTTGCCGGTTTCGAGGCTCGATTCCAACGTGGTCGCAAGGCTGGCACAAGGTGTGCTTGTCGTCTTGCACAGGGTGGTCGCCGAGGCCGTACCGGCGCCGACGAACGCCATGAGGGCCGCGGCAGCGACGGCTGCGAGGCCCAGGATCTTCAGGTACTTCATTCGTTTGTTCCTCCTTCTTCGGCTTCCATGCCGAAGGTTGTTAGTTCACTCAAGGAGAGTGAAGTGATCAACGTGCCTTCTACAGGTATGGAGGAGGTCCGTCAACGCCTGGCCCTATGACAAGGTCAGGAGGCAGGAAAAGTCACTCCCTGATGGTGACAATTGTCACCCCGGCGTCAGCCGGCTCAGGCGCGAAGCCGCTTTCCAGCGCATCTTCTGGCAGTTGGGGCAGACGGGGAGGTTGGTGGTCTTGCCCTCGGGGATGGTGATCTTCTCGTCGCAGTTGCGGCAGCGGTAGGAGCCGCCGACTACGGTCTCGCCGGAGATGAAGTCGACCTCCTTGTCGTAGGCCTCCTTCATCGCTGAGCCTCGAGGACCACGTCGGGCTGGCGCTGCTCGGGCTTCGGCTGAGGAGCGGCCGGGTCCTGTTCCATCGCCAGCGCGATCACCTGGGCGGTGTGGAGGGCGCGGCGGTCGGTCATCTGCTCGATCTGGGTCTTGCAGGAGAAGCCGTCGGCGATCAGGATCGTCTCCTTGGGCGCTTCGCGGACGGCCGGCATCAGCCGCTGCTCGCCGATTTCGCGCGAGATCTGGTCGTGGTCTTTCTCGAACCCGAAGGAGCCGGCGAGGCCGCAGCAGCCGGAGTCGAGCACTTCGAAGTCGAGGCCGAGGCGTTCGTAGAGCTCTTTCTCGGCTTCCATCCCCATCACCGCTTCCTGGTGGCAGTGGCCGTGGACGAGGGCGCGGCCTTCGAGGCGCGGCGCCTCCCAGTCGGGCGCGTGCTGCTGCAGCAGCTCCGCCAGGGTCAGGGTCTGCAGCGAGAGCCGCTTCGCGTCCTCGTCGTGGGGCAGCAGCCCTGGCAGCTCGTCGCGGAAGGAGGCCGCGCAGCTCGGCTCGATCGCGACCACCGGCACGCCCTCCCTTATGTGAGGCGCCAGCGCGTCGAGGTTCCGCCGCCAGAACCGCTTCGCGGTGTCGAGCATCCCGTAGTCGTAGAGCGGGCGCCCGCAGCAGAGCTCGGGCTCGGGCACGACGACGCGGAAGCCGGCGTCCTCGATCACCGCGACCGCGGCCTTCATCGTCTCCGGGTGGAGGAAGTTGTTGAAGGTGTCGGGGAAGAGGACGACCGGCTCGCCCTGCGGGTTGACCGCGCCCCGTTGCCGGAACCAGTCCTTGAACGTCTCTTCGGCGAAGCGCGGCAGCTCCCGCCGCGGGCTGAGCCCGCCGGCGCGCTTGACCAACCGCGAGATCCCCGGCGCGTGGGTGAGGAAGTTGGCCAGCCGCGGCATCCGCGCCGCCGCCCGCGCGTGGAACATGATCAGTCCCATCGTGTAGGCGGGCAGCGGCCGCAGCCGCCGCTTGTAGTGGTGGGAGAGGAACTCGGCTTTGTAGGTCGCCATGTCGACGCTGACCGGGCAGTCGCCTTTGCAGCCCTTGCAGGAGAGGCAGAGGTCGAGCGCTTCCTTGACGTCTTCGGAGCGGAAGCCGTCGCTGATCGTCTGCCCCTCGAGCATCTCGTAGAGCACCCGCGCCCGTCCGCGCGTCGTGTGCTCCTCGTCTTTCGTCACCGAGAAGCTCGGGCACATCGTCCCTTTCGAGGTCTGGCGGCACTTGCCGGCGCCGACGCAGCGCATCGCCGCGTGGGCGAAGCTGCCGAAGTCGGCGTTGAAGGCGAAGTGCGTCTTCACCTGCGGCGGCGAGTAGCCGGTCCCCAGCTTCATGTTGGAGACGATCGGATAGGGGTCGACGACCTTGTGCGGGTTCATCCGGTTGCCGGGGTCCCAGATCCGCTTCATCTCGCGGAACGCCCCGACCAGCTCCTCGCCGTACATCTTCGGCAGCAGCTCGGCCCGCGACTGCCCGTCGCCGTGCTCGCCCGAGAGCGAGCCGCCGAACTCGATCACCAGGTCGGCGGCTTCGTCGACGAAGGTGCGCCACTCGCGCACGCCGCCGGCGCTGGTCAGGTCGAAGTTGATCCGGCAGTGGATGCAGCCGTCGCCGAAGTGGCCGTAGAGGGCGGTGCGGTATTCGTGCTTGTCGAGCAGGTTGCGGAACCTGCGTAGGTAGTCGCCGAGCCGCTCCGGCGGCACCGCCGAGTCCTCCCAGCCCTCCCAGTGGTCGCGCTCGCCCTCGATGTAGGCGGTCGCGCCGAGCCCCGCCTCGCGCACCTCCCAGAGCCGTTCCTCTTCGCTCTCGTCGTCGAACAGCCGCATCTCCGGCGCGCTCGTGTCCTTGCGCAGGCGCGCCATGCACTCTTCGGCCCGCTCGTCGCTCTCCGCCTTCGTCTCGCCGCCGAACTCGACCAGGAGCCAGCCGTCGCCTTCGGGGAGCATCGGCACCTCGGAGGTGTGCTCGCCCTTGCCGACCATGTCTTCGATCAGCGTGCGGTCGAGCCCCTCCAGCCCGGTCGGCCCGTATTCGAGGATCTCGGAGACGTGGTCGGCGGCCTCGTACACGCTCGGGTAGCCGAGTACCAGCAGCGAGCGGGCCGGGGGGGAGTGGACGAGGCGCACCGTCGCCTCCAGCACCGTCGCCAGCGTCCCCTCCGAGCCGACCAGCGCCCGCGCCACGTTGAAGCCTTTCTCCGGCAGCAGCTCGTCGAGGTTGTAGCCGGAGACCCGCCGCGGGATGTCGGGATAGCGCTCGCGGACGAGGTCGGCGTAGCGGTCGCGCAGGTCGCGCAGCCCGGCGTAGATCTCGCCGCGGCGGCCGCCGGCGGCGATGATCCGCTCCAGCTCCTCCTCGGAAGTCGGCCCGACGCGCATGCGGAGCCCGTCGTAGGTGACGATCTCCATCTCTTCGAGGTTGTCGGCGGTGCGGCCTGCCATCACCGAGTGGACGCCGCAGGAGTTGTTGCCGACCATGCCGCCGAAGGTCGCGTATTCGTGGGTCGAGGTGTCGGGGGCGAAGGTGAGGTTGTGCCGTTCTTCGCAGATCGAGGCGAGCTGGTCGCGGATCACTCCCGGCTGCACCCGGGCAACGCGCCGCTCCGGGTCGATCTCGACGATCCCGCGCATGTACTTGGAGGCGTCGATGACGACGGCGGTGTTGACGGTCGAGCCGGCGATTCCGGTCCCGCAGCCGCGCGGCAGCACCGGCGCCCCGTGTTCGTGGCAAGCGGCGACGGCGGCGACCACGTCCTCGGCGTCGCGCGGCAGCACCACCCCGAGCGGGGGCTGGCGGTAGTTGGAGCTGTCGTGGGAGTAGATCGCGCGGGTGCCGAGGTCGAAGCGGACTTCGCCCTTGACCGCTCCCTCCAGCGCCTGCTTCAGCGCGCGGCGGTTGATCCGCTCGACTCCCTCCGGCGCAAGCGTCCGGTGCCCGACCTCGGCGCTCACGCCGCCCAGCGCTCCGCCTCGGCGTGCTTCAGCTCCAGCCCCAGGCCGGGGCGCGAGCGGTCCGGCCGCAGCGCCCCGCCCTCGGGGTCGAGGGTGCCGTCGAACAGCATCCGCTCGACCCGCACGTGGTCGTGGAAGTACTCGAGGTGCGCCAGCGTCTCCATCGCGCAGCAGACGTGGGCCGAGACGGCGGGCGCGCAGTGGGCCGAGAAGGGCCGCTGCAGCGCCCTGCAGATGCCGTCGGCGCGGAGCATGTTGGTGATGCCGCCGATCCGCGTCACGTCGGCCTGGACGACGTCGACGCAGCCGGCGAGGAGCGGGAACCCCCCTAGGTCCCACTCGTACTCGCCGGCCGCGATCGCCATCCCAGCGGGGGCACGTTCGCGGATGAATCGCAGCCCCTCGCGGTCTTCGGAGCTGACCGGCTCCTCAAGGTAGGTGACGCCGTAGGCGTCGTAGACGGTGGCCTGGTCGAGCGCCTCGTGCGGGGCGAAGGCGCCGTTGGCGTCGACCATCAGCGCCACCTCCTCGCCGACGACGTCGCGGCAGAGCGCCAGCCGCTCGGGGTCGCGCTGTGGTTCGCGGCCGACCTTGATCTTCACCCGCGGCAGCTCTGCCTCCATCCAGCCCTCGAGCTGGCGGCGCAGCTGGTCCGGCGAGTACGAGGTGAAGCCGCCGCTGCCGTAAATCGGCGCCACTTCGTGGAAGCGGGGCAGCGCGTCGGCCAGGCAGACGCCCAGCAGGCGCGCCTTCAAATCCCAGAGGGCGATGTCGACCGCGGAGACCGCCATCGCCCCGACGCCCGGCCGGCCGGCGTTGCGGATCGCCGCCTGCATCCGCGCCCACGCTGCCGGCGGCGCGGTCGCGTCGCATCCGTAGACGACCGGGCGCAGCTGCGAGTCGATGAAGGCGGCGACGCTGCGGTCGCCGTAGGTGTAGCCGAGGCCGCCCTGGCCGCCGGCCTCGACCTCGACGACGACGATCGTCGTCGCGTCCCACTCCAGCGTGCCGTCCGACTCCGGCGCGTCGGTGGGGACGGTGTAGGCGCGCACCCGCATTTCCGTCACCACGGCGTCGCTCGCCGCCGGCCTTTGACGGACCGCAATCGCCATCAGCGCGTGGTCAGCTCCTTCAGCTTGCCGCGCAGCGACTGGTTGACGATGCGGGCGCCGTGCGGGTCGCCGTTCAGCAGCGCTTTCGCCAGCGAGGTCGCCTGTTCGAGTTTGATGTGCGGCGGCAGCGGCGGCACCTCGGGGTCGGTGACGGCCTCGTAGAGGACCGGCCGGCCCGCGTTCAGCGCCTCGTCCCAGGCGTCGGCGACCTGCTCGGGATGTTCGACCTTGATCCCGTGCAGGCCGAGCGAGCGGGCGAACTCTGCATAGGGAAAGTCGGGGATCTTCTGCGAGACCTCCAGTTTCGGATCGCCGGCCAGCACCCGCTGCTCCCAGGTCACCTGGTTCAAGTCGTCGTTGTGGAGGACGAGCACGACCAGCTGCTTGTTGGACCACTCTTCCCAGCGGGCGGCGATGTCGATCAGCGCGTTGATGCCGAGCATCTGCATCGCCCCGTCGCCGAGCGCCGCGATCACCGGCCGGTCGGGGTAGGCCATCTTCGCCGCGAAGGCGTAGGGGACCGCCGGGCACATCGTCGCCAGCGTCCCCGAGAGCGCCGCCCGCATCCCTTTGCGCAGTTTCAGGTGGCGCGCCCACCAGTTGGTCGCCGAGCCGGAGTCGGAGGTGAGGATGACGTTGTCGGGTAGGCGCGGGCTGAGCTCGTGGAAGAGCAGGAGCGGGTTCAGCGGCTGGGCCTCGATCTCGGCCTGCTCGCCGAGGATCTCCCACCAGCGCTCGACTTCGGCTTCGATCTCTTCGCGCCAGGAGCGGTCCTCCTTGCGCTCGAGCTGGGGGATCAGCTCGCGCAGGGTGTCGCGGGCGTCGCCGACCAGGCTCGCCTCCATCGGGTAGCGGATGCCGACCAAGCGGCCGTCGATGTCGATCTGCACGCCGCGCGCCTGGCCCGGTTCCGGCAGCCACTCCGCGTAGGGGAAACTGGAGCCGACCATCAGGAAGGTGTCGCAGCCGTCGACCATCTCGTAGCTCGGCTTCGAGCCGAGCAGGCCGATCGGGCCGGTGACGAAGGGGAGGTCGTCGGGGAGGACGTCGCGCCCGTTCAGCGCCTTGGCGACGCCGGCGCCGAGCCGGTCTGCGACCTCGATCAGCTCCTCGGCGGCGCCGCGGGCGCCCTGGCCGACCAGGATCGCCACCTTTTCTCCCGAGTTGAGGATCTCGGCGGCGCGGCGGATCTCGCTTCCCGGCGGGACCAGCCGCGGCGAGGCCGGCTCGGTGAGGCTGGAGTAGACCGCGCCGTGGACGCGTTCGGGTTCTTCGTATTCGGCTTCCTGGACGTCGTCGGGGATGATCACCGCGGTCACCGAGCGCGAGGCTTTCGCCACCTGCACGGCGCGGTCGATCAGGTGCCGGGCCTGGCTCGGCGACATGCAGATCTGGACAAACTCCGAGGCGACGTCCTTGAAGAGGGTGTTGAGGTCAACCTCCTGCTGGTAGTTCGAGCCCAGCGACATCGTCTTCTGCTGGCCGACGATCGCGACCACCGGCTGGTGGTCGAGCTTGGCGTCGTAGAGGCCGTTGAGGAGGTGGATCGCGCCGGGGCCCGAGGTCGCCATGCAGACGCCGACCTCGCCGGTCAGCTTGGCGTGGGCGCAGGCGGCGAAGGCGGCGATCTCCTCGTGGCGCGTCTGCACGAACTCGACGTCTTCTTCGTGTTCGTGGAAGCCGCCGAGGATGCCGTTGATCCCGTCGCCCGGGTAGCCGTAGATGCGGTCCACGCCGTGTTCGTGGAGTCGTTTGTGGTTGTAGGCCCCGCCGGTGTGGGGCATGGGGGGGGGGTACTTGGGTTGGGGGGGTGGGCGGCCGTCGAGAGCACGGGCACCGCCCGCAGGCGCGCGGCGCGCCCGG
>JBQCHH010000022.1:0-79193 GCA_051954855.1 Solirubrobacterales bacterium
CGGGCGATCGACTCGCCGATCGAGGTCTTGCCGGTGCCGGGCGGCCCGACCAGGGTCAGGATCGCGCCGTTGGCGCGGCCCTCGTCCAACGCCCCGCGCTCCTCGCGCAGCTTGCGCACGGCGATGAACTCGGTGATCCGTTTCTTCACGTCCTCGAGGCCGGCGTGGTCTTCGTCGAGCACCTCGCGGGTGTAGGCGGGGTCGAGCCGCTCCTCGGAGCGTTTGCTCCACGGCACCGCGATCAGCCAGTCGAGGTAGCTGCGGATCATCGAGCTCTCGGGCGACTGCTCGCCCTGGCGCTCCAGCCGCCGCAGCTCCTTCTCGGCCTGCTCGGCGACCGCCTCCGGCATCTCCGCCTCCGCGATCTTGCGCTCGTACTCGCCGATCAGGTCGGCCTCGTCCTCGCCCAGCTCCTTGCGGATCGACTCCATCTGTTTGCGCAGGAAGTACTCGCGCTGCTGCTTCTGGGCGCCGGACTCGACGTCGTCGCGGATTTTGCTGCGCACCTGCAGCTCGGTCAGCCGCTCGCGCTGCAGCTCGACCGCCAGCTCGAGGCGTCCAGTCACGTCGATCGTCTCCAGCAGCCGCCGCTTGCCCTCGGGCGAGATGTCGGGGGAGAGGCCCGAGGTGTCTGCCAGCGCGCCCGGCTCGTCGATCGAGCGCAGGAAGGCGGCGATGCGGCCGTCGTCGCCGCGCAGCTCGAGGATCTCCTCGACCACGGCGCGGTATTCGGTCGCCAGCTCACGCGTGTGCTCGTCGTCGGGGTGGCCGTCGCGGATCTCCTGCACCTCGACCCGCAGCGCCTCGTCCTCGCCCGCCTGCGCGGCGCCGGCCAGCCCGCGGTGCAGGCCGACCACGGTCGCGACCGGGTTGCCGCGCCGCGAGCGCCCGTGCTCGATCACCTCGGCCACGACGCCGACCCGCCCGTACTCGCCGTCGCGCCGGGGGATGAGGAAGACCCGCTCCTCCTCGCCGACGTCGATCGGGAGGGTCGCGGTCACCGTCGGGAAGACAATCGCCTCGTCAAGAGGAACCAAGAGATAAGAAGGCATCAGCCACCACCAAGTCCAGTTTCTGTAGTTAGTCTTCGATCAGGATAGCGCGGGCCGCCCGCAACCTCAAGGCGGGTTTGTGTCCCCACAGGCGACAAACCCGCCACGTCCCGTTAGGTTGGAAGGCGTGAGCAAGGTCAAGGCGCAGATCTCGATCTCGGCCGACGGCTACATGGCCGGCCCGAACCAGAGCGAGGAGCACCCGCTCGGCGAAGGCGGGAAAGCGCTGCACGAGTGGGCGTTCAAGCTCGCCTTCTTCAATGAGATGCACGGCCGCGAGGGCGGGGAAGTCAACATCAGCGACGAGGTTCTGCGGGAGGCGGCCGCCGGCACCGGCGCCGTCGTCATGGGCCGCAACATGTTCGGCCCCGTCCGCGGCCCCTGGACCGAGCCGCTCTGGAAGGGCTGGTGGGGTGACGAGCCACCCTTCCAGGTCCCGGTCTTCGTCCTTACCCACTACGAGCGCGAGCCGCTGACCCTCGGCGCGACGACCTTCCACTTCGTCACCGAGGGACCGGAGCGCGCGGTCACGCTCGCCCGCGAGGCCGCCGCCGAGAAAGACGTCTCCGTCGGCGGCGGCGCCGAGACGATCCAACAGCTGATCCGCGCCGGTCTCCTCGACCAGCTCCTGGTCAACCAGGTCCCGCTGATCCTCGGCGGCGGCGAGCGTCTCCTCGACGACATCCCGCCGAGCGTGGAGCTGGAGCAGACGCGCGTAGTCGAGGGACCCGGCGTCGCCCACCTCTTCTACAGCGTCAAGAGCTGAGCAGCTTCGCCTTCTGCGCGGCGAACTCCTCCTCGGTGAGGATGCCCTGCGCTTTCAGCTCGCCGAGCTCCTTCAGCTGATCGATCACCGAGCTTTCGCCGCCCGGAGCTGAGGGTGGCGGCGCCTGCATGGGGGCACCTTGAGCCTGGATCGCGGCCTGCTGTTCCTGTTCCGCCCAGCGTTCCCCCTGGCGTTTCGAGACGCGGTTGCTGACGGCGGTGGCAGTGCCGGCGATGACCGCGGTCCTTGCCATCCCTCGAAGTAGTCCTGGCATCGGGTGCTCCTCTCTACTCGTTGGCCTCGGCGGCGTCCAGCGCCGCGAGGATGTCTTCGGCCGGGATCCGGCCGCTGGCAACCAGCTCGCCGCCGGAGCGGCGGACGGCGGCGACGAACGGTGCCGCCCAGCTGTTCTCGAAGACGAGCAGCGCCGCCGCGGTGCCGGGCTCGAGCACGCCGCCGGCCTCCTCAATGTCCTCGTCGCCGAGCAGCCCCGATGAGGCGCCCTCGAAGACCGCCAGCTCGGCGACTTCGCCGCCGAGGTCGGCGAGCTCGATCGCGGCGACGTTCCCCTCCTCGTCCTTGGCGACGAAGACGAGGTCGAGGATGCGGATCAGGCCGCGGTCGACCAGGTCGACGAGGTGCGGCGCCACCTCCCCGTTCGGCTGCTTCCCCGGCCACTCGACCAGGAGGTAATCGATCGGGCCTATCTCGTGCGACTGGTCCATTGGTGTCCTCTCTTCAAAAAGGAAATTTGACCTAATTGCTGAGGGGAACATACCTCGCCCCGCTGGGAATTCACAGTCGCGCATGGGTTGGTGAGTTAGGGTCGGCCCATGAACGACCTCACCCCCGAACAGGCCGCGACCTTCTACGGCAGCCGATTTCTCACCGAAGACGCGCCCGACGGAGCGTTCCCCGCCAGCGGGATGCCGGCGCTGGACGCGATGCGGCTGGTGGATGAGGAACTGGTGCTGGAGGGCGACCCCTGGCGCAACCTCGCCACCTTCGTCACCACCTGGATGGAGCCCGAGGCGCAGCGGATCGTCAGCGAGAACCTTCACCGCAACTTCATCGACCACGCCGAGTACCCGATCTCGGCCGAGATCGAGCAGCGCTGCATCCGCATGCTCGCCGACCTCTACCACGCGCCGGGCGAGACGACCGGCTGTCGCACCCAGGGCTCCTCGGAGGCGATCATGCTCGGGGCGCTGTCTCTGAAGTGGAAATGGAAGGAGCGGCGCGAAGCCGAAGGCAAGGGGATCGACAAGCCGAACCTGGTCTTCGGCGGCGACGTCCACGTGGTCTGGGAAAAGTTCTGCCGCTACTTCGACGTCGAACCGCGGATCGTCCGCCTGCAGGAGAACAAGTACGTGATCGGGCCCGAGGACGTCGAGCCCCACGTCGACGAGAACACGATCGGCGTCGCCGCCGTGCTCGGCACCACCTTCACCGGCCACGCCGACGACATCCCCGGCATCAACGACCTGCTGCTGCGGATCAAGGACGAGAAGGGACTCGACGTGCCGCTCCACGTCGACGCCGCCAGCGGCGGCTTCGTCTGGCCCTTCCTCTACCCGCACTCGGAGTGGGACTTCCGGCTCGAGCAGGTGCGCTCGATCAACGTCTCCGGCCACAAGTTCGGGCTCGTCTACCCGGGGATCGGCTGGCTCGTCTTCCGCGAGAAAGCCGACCTGGCCGAGGACCTCGTCTTCTACGAGAACTACCTGGGGAAGACCGACGCCACCTTCACCCTCAACTTCTCGACCGGCGCCTCGATGGTGCTGGCGCAGTACTACAACTTCGTCCGCCTCGGCCGCGAGGGCTACACGGTGGTGATGAGGGCGATGGAGGAGAACGCGAAGGCGCTGGCGGCGAAGCTCGAGGACAACGGCAACTTCGACCTTATCGGCGCCGAGAAAGAGCAGCTGCCGCTGGTCGCCTTCAAGCTTTGCGAGGGCAAGGATTACGACGAGTTCGACGTCTCCTGGCAGCTCTCGGCCGAGCGCGGCTGGATGCTGCCCGCCTACACGATGCCGCCCGACGCCCAGGAGGTGAAGGTGATGCGGGCGCTGGTCAAGGAGACGCTCAGCCGAGCCCAGGTCGACCGCCTCGCCGGCGACATCGCCGAAGCCTGCGAGACGCTGGAGAAGAAGGGCGGCGCCCATCCGGAAGAGCGCCACATGATGAAACGCAGCCCGGGCTATTGAGGGGCGCTGCTTAAAAAGTGCGCGCCGGCTGATTCGCGACGCCATAGCCGGGTAAGGGGAGTCGCGTGGGATTGAAGCCGCTGTCCGCCGCTGCCCTGGTCGCCCTCTCCCTCGGCCTTGTAGCTTGCGGGGGCAGCGGCCCCGATCCCTGCTCGAGCGAAGCCCGCAGGATCGACTAGCCTCGCCTCAGATGCCCTTCTGGTTGGCCCGCAAGGCAGCGCCGCGCATCTGGAAGCGCGTCCCCTGGAAGATGGTGTGGACCGCCTCGGTCTGGCTCGCCGCCAAGGGCAAAGAGCGGGTCCAGCAGAACCTCACCGAGCGCGAACAGACCGAGTTCTGGAACCTGGTGAAGAAGTCGAAGGGCCGCCCCGGCAACCTCGCCAAGCGCGACCGCACGCGGCTGAAGCACATCGTCGGCAAGGCAATCCGCGGCTAGCTCCGCCGACGGGACGAAAACCGGATACATAGGCCGGTTTTCGTCCTGTCGGCGGGGAGCGTGGAAAGATTCCCGGCGTGTCCGAGGGGGAGCGAGAGGATCTGGCGGAGCTGCTGGCGCGGCGGGCGTTGACCGAGGACGCGGCGCGGCCGGAGGCGATCGAGCGGCGGCACGCGGCCGGCGGGCGCACGGCACGGGAGAACGTCGATGACCTGGTCGATCCCGGTTCCTTCGTCGAGTACGGGCGCTTCGCGATCGCCGCCCAGCGCGGCCGCCGCGAGCTCGAGGATCTGATCGCCCGCACCCCCGCCGACGGCCTCGTCGCCGGCACCGCCCGGGTCAACGGCGATCTCTTTGATGACGAGCGCGCCGCCTGCGCCGTCCTCTCCTACGACTACACGGTCTTGGCCGGAACCCAGGGCGCCCTTGGCCACCGCAAGAAGGACCGCCTCTTCGAGCTGATCGAGCGGATGCGCCTGCCGGTCGTCTTCTACGCCGAGGGCGGCGGCGGCCGGCCCGGCGACACCGACTACCCCGTCGTCTCCGCCCTCGACACCCGCGCCTTCGCGCTCTGGGCGAAGCTCTCCGGGCTGGTGCCGCGGATCGCGATCGTCCACGGCCGCTGCTTCGCCGGCAATGCGGTGATCGCCGGCTGCGCTGACCTGATCGTCGCCACCCAGGGCTCTTCACTGGGCATGGGCGGGCCGGCGATGATCGCCGGCGGCGGCCTCGGCGACGTCCACCCCGACGCCGTCGGGCCGCTGGAGACGCAGGCGCGCAACGGCGTCGTCGACCTCGCCGTCGCCGACGAGGTGGAGGCGACCGCCGCCGCCAAGCGTCTGCTCGCCTACTTCCAGGGTGTCACCGCCCCCGGCCCCGAACCCGACCAGGCGCGCCTGCGCGACCTCGTTCCCGAGCGCCGGCGCCGCGCGTACGACCCGCGGCCGATCGTCGAGACCCTCTGCGATGAGGGCTCGGTCACCTTCCTGCGCGAGCGCTTCGCGCCGGAGATGGTGACGGCGCTGGCGCGGATCGAGGGCCGCCCGCTCGGGATCGTCGCCAACGACACCCGCCACACCGCCGGCGCCGTCACCAGCGAGGCGGCTGACAAGGCGGCGCGCCACCTACAACTCTGCGATGCCTTCGGGCTGCCGGTCCTCTCCCTTGTCGACACCCCCGGCTACATGGTCGGCCCCGAGGCCGAGGCGACCGGGCTGGTGCGCCGCGCCTCGCGGCTGCTGGTTGCCGGGGCGGCGCTGCGGGTACCGCTGATCGCGGTGATCCTGCGCCGGGGCTACGGCCTCGGCGCGCAAGCGATGGTCGGGGGCAGCCTGCACGAGCCGCTGCTGACCGTCGCCTGGCCGGGCGCCCACCTCGGGCCGATGGGGCTGGAGGGGGCGGTGCGGCTGGCGCTGCGCAAGGAGCTGGAGGCGATCGCCGACGAGGCTGAGCGCGAGCAGCGCGTCCGCAACCTCACCGCCGCCGCAGAAGAGAATGCGAAGGCGCTCAACGCCGCCGCCCTGTTCGAGCTCGACGACGTGATCGACCCGGCCGAGACCCGCGGCTTGATCGCCTCGACCCTGAAGGCCGCCGGCGACGCCCGCCCACCCGGCGCCCACCGCTTTATCGACACCTGGTAACGCGTTCCGTGGTTCCTTTTGCCCCTATACGGTGCCTTTCGAACCACGCAACTCGCAAACCAGCAAGGGAGAGAACGCAGTGACCGACTACTCCGACCTCAAGGCGCTGTTCGTCAACTGCACGCTGAAGCGCAGCCCCGAGGTCTCGAACACGCAGGGGCTGATGGACAAGTCGATGGCGATCATGCGCGCCAACGGGGTCGAGGTCGACTGCATCCGCGCGATCGACCACGAGATCGCGGTCGGCGTCTGGCCGGACATGACCGAGCATGGCTGGGAGCGCGACGAGTGGCCGGCGCTCTTCGAGCGGGTGATGGCGGCCGACATCCTCGTCCTCGGGATGCCGATCTGGCTGGGGGAGAAGTCCTCGGTCGCGACCCACGTGATCGAGCGCCTCTACGGCAACTCGCACCTGCTCAACGACCGCGGCCAGTACGCCTACTACGGACGCGTCGGCGGCTGCATCGTCACCGGCAACGAGGACGGGATCAAGCACTGCGCGATGAACGTCCTCTACTCGCTGCAGCACCTCGGCTACACGATCCCGCCCCAGGCCGACTCCGGCTGGATCGGCGAAGCCGGCCCCGGCCCGTCCTACCTGGACGAGGGCTCCGGCGGCCCCGACAACGACTTCACCAACCGCAACACCACCTTCGCCGCCTGGAACCTGATGCACCTGGCGCGCATGCTCAAGGACGCCGGCGGCATCCCCGCCCATGGCAACCAGCGCACCGAATGGGACGCCGGCTGCCGCTTCGACTTCCCCAACCCCGAGCACCGGGCGTAAGCGCATCCGATTTTTGCCACAGCGGGGTGGGGTGAAAGTCGGAAGCGCTCACCAGAGAGCGTTGTGTTCCTCCATCACGCCGAGGCCCTGGGCCAGCTCGACGCTGCCGAGCGAGCCGCTGAAGGTGCCGAAGCGGTGACGGTAGCGGGAGCGGATCAGCACGTAGCTGTCGTTGCGTGAGTGTTCGGACTCGCCGCTGAAGGCGAGGGACTCGCCGTCGAGGTCGATCGCCTCGAGGCCGCGGAAGCGGACTGGGGGAGCCTCGGACGGCGTCCCGTCGACCCAGATCGCCCGCTCGCTTCCCTGCGGCGGATCGTTCACCCCCTCGACCAGGTTCCAGGCCAGCTCGCGGCCGTCGGCGGCACGGCCGACCCCGGCCGACCAGCGCCAGCTGGTGTGCCGCGGGTGGTAGCCGGCCGACTCGTCGTCGACCGCGCGGCCGGAGACCTGCCAGCGCCGGCCGGGCACCTCGACCGTCCCGTTGATCGGCACGCCGGCCCGCTTGCGGGTCCAGGTCCAGGGGCCGACGTCGGCCGAACCAACTTCTTCGTCTGCGGGAGCAAAGCCGCTTGGAGTGACTCGACAGGTCGCCTCGATCGGGATCGAGTCGCCGAGCCGAAGGCTGGCGCGGAGGTCGGCGGCGTCGATCTCCAAGTAGGAACCGTCGAAGTCCACCTCCCTGCTCCCCGGCCGCAGCGCCGTGTGCGACCACTGCCGCTGCGCCCTCCGATCCCAGAGCACCCAGAACGACTGCGCCATCGGCCCCACCTCGGCCCGTGCCGCGCACAGCATCAGCTCCCCGGCGAAGAGCCCGACATAGCGCCAGCGCTTGCGCAGTCGGCCGTGGCTGAAAAGGGGAAGAGAGCCAGGGTCCATGGGGCGAAGGCCGTCAGGCTTGAATTCGCAGTCCGCGGACTCGTTGTAAGGCGTACCCGCCGTTCCGGCTGCAGCCCTTCGCCTGGGCTCGGGGCGTCGCTTCCCAGTGGATGTGGATGGCGCCGGTGAAGCTCTCGACCTCGTTGACCAGCGGATCTTTCTTTACCCGGAGGCGGACGCGGACGGTCTCGCGGTAGGCGCGCCGCAGGATGAGTCGGTGCGGCTTTCGGTGCACGCAGGAGTCCGAGGGCGGATATCTGGTTTCCAGTTCGTAGCCGCCGTTCCCCAGCGGATGGAAGGTCCCGCGCAGGTGGGCGCTGGACTTGACCGCGGTGGCACAGGCGAAGTACTGGCATTGGGGCTGGAAGCTCCAAACCAGCTTGAAGACTTCGTGCCGGGGCGGAGTGACTTCGCGCTCGAAGACCTTGAACCGGCCGAAAAGCCGTGGCACCAGCGGGGTGCCGGCGGTGGCATAGGCGGGGATGACCGGGATCGCATAGGCGATGGTCCCTTCGCAGGCGGCTGCGGTCCCTTCGCCTTGTTTCCACTGCAGCGTCAGTTTGAATTTCGGGTCAACCGCCGGGGTGGGGATGACCACGGTGGTTTCGGCGCCGGTGAGGGTCACCGAGCTCTCCGCGTCTCCTTCCTTGTAGGAAGCGATCAGGATGACTTCGGTCACCGGTGCCGATTGGATCGTGACGACTTCAGCCGCGAAGCTCTGACTGGCGCGGCCGTAGGTCGGCGCGCGGAGTTCGAGCGCATTGAGTTCGGTGGGGCAGGGTGCCGGTGCGGCCAGGGTGGTTCCCGGCGCTATCGCGCAGGCGGCGGCCAGCGCAGCCCCGGCGAGGACGAAAGTTCGGACGAGCCGCATAGCTCGGGGCAGCCTATCCCGCCATCCCTTCGAGTCGCTCGGCCAGTTTTTTCATCCCGCGCTCACGGGCCGCGGCGGCGGCGCCGAGCCAGTCGGTCGGGCGGTCCGGTGGGCGTTTGACGCCGACGTCGCGCAGGGTCGCGATGTCTTTGAAGGCGAGCAGCTCCTCGCGGCCCTCGATCAGCGCCCCGCGCAGCGCCGGCCGCCGCTCGCGGATCGCGTTGTCGAGGATCGCCTCCAGGGAGCCGTGCCGGCGCAGCAGCTCCGCCGCCGTCTTCGGGCCGACGCCCTTGGCGCCGGGCAGCCCGTCGGCGGGGTCGCCGCGCAGGGCGATGAAGTCCGGCACCAGCTCGGGGTCGATCCCGTAGCGCTCGCGCACCTCCGCCGGCCCCACCTCTTCGGCGCCTTTGGCGCCGGTGCGGGTGTAGAGGACCGTCGTGCTCTCGCTCGCGCACTGGTACATGTCGCGGTCGCCGGTCAGGAGCAGCGCCCGGCCGCCGGCTTCGGCCTCCAGCTTCGCGTAGGTGCCGAGCAGGTCGTCGGCCTCCAGGTCGTCGCCGGTCGCCACCGTCCAGCCGAAGGCCTCGAAGAAGGCGGCCGCATCGGCGAGCTGGTGCGGCAGCTCGTCGGGCATCGCCTCCTCGCGCTCGGCGTGGTAGGCGGGATAGAGCTCGGTCCGGTAGGCCGCCGCGTCGGGCCCGAAGCAGAGCACCACCGCCCGCGGCTCGTGCAGCTCGACCTCGCGCAGGACCAGGTTCGCCGCTCCCAGCAGAGCGTTCACCGGCCGCCCGTCCGGCCCGACGATGGTCTTCGGCAACGCATAGAAAGCCCGGAACAGCATCGAGGGAGCATCGACGGCAAGCAGCGGCGCGGGCACGGCGACAGCTTAGGCGGCCGACGGCTCGCGATGGCTAGTGTGGTGCCCGCAATGAAGGCCCTTGCGATCGACGACCTGCAGAAGCGCTACCCGAACGGGGTGGAGGCGCTGCGCGGGGTTTCGCTGGAGATCGAGGAGGGCGACTTCTTCGGCCTGCTCGGGCCCAACGGGGCCGGTAAGTCGACGCTGATCCACTGCACGACCGGGCTGGCGCAGCCGACCGGCGGCTCGATCGAGGTCTTCGGCCACGACGCGATCGAGCACTACGCCGAAGCCCGGCAGGCGGTCGGGCTGGCCCCGCAGGAGCCGAACATCGACTGGTTCCTCACCGTCGAGGAGACGCTCGACTACCACGCCGGCTACTTCGGGATGCCGCGCCGCGACCGCCGCGAGCGCACCAAGGAGCTGCTGGAGACCTTCTCCCTCACCGACAAGCGTGACGAGCGCACCCGCACCCTCTCCGGCGGGATGAAACGGCGGCTGATCCTGGCGCGGGCGATGATGCACCGGCCGCGGCTGCTGATCCTCGACGAGCCGACCGCCGGTGTCGACGTCGAGCTGCGGCTGGAGCTCTGGCACTACGTCCAGAAAATCAACCAGGAGGGGACGACGATCCTCCTCACCACGCACTACCTGGAGGAGGCGGAGCAGCTCTGCGACCGCATCGCCTTCATCGCCGAGGGGCAGATCGTCGCCGAGGGGACCAGCGAGGACCTGGCGGCGCGCTTCGAAGTCGCCAACCTCGAGGACGCCTACCTGGCGCTGGTCGGGCGCAAAGAGCTCTCCCGCTCGCACATCGAGCTCGAGGCGGAGATCGAGGCGTGAGCGCCGCGCAGATCCGCTTCGCGACCCTCTGGCGCCGCGAGGTCAACCGCTTCATGAAGATCAAGAAGCAGACGATCGGCGCGCCGATGCTGGAAACGTTCCTCTACATCACCGTCTTCGGGGCGGCGCTCGGCTCGCGGATCAAGCACCTGCACGGGATCGACTACATCCTCTTCGTCATCCCCGGCCTGATCATGATGGCGTTCTCGACCAACGCCTTCTCCAACAACTCCTCATCGATCCTCCAGCAGAAGTTCCAGGGGGCGATCCAGGACCAGCTCTCCTCGCCCGCCTCGCCGGCCGAGCTGCTGCTCGCCTTCTCGCTCGGCGGTTTCATGCGCGGGCTGATGGTGGCGACGCTGACCTTCCTCGTCTCGGTGGTCCTGGTCGGCCTGCCGGTGGACCACGTCCTCGTCCTGATCCCGTCGCTGGCCCTGGTCGGGTTCTTCTTCTCGCAGCTCGGGGTGCTGATCGGCGTCCGTGCCGAACAGTTCGACGACGTCGCCTTCGCCCAGACCTTCGTCCTGCAGCCGCTGATCTTCCTCGGCGGCGTCTTCTACTCGGCGGCGCTTCTGCCGCAGCCGTTCGAGACCTTGACCCGCTTCAACCCGATCTTCTACATGATCAACCTGGTCCGCTACGGCTTCGTCGGCTTCACCGAAGTCAGCATCGGCCTCTCGCTGCTGGCCCTGACGGCGGCCACCGCCGCGCTGTTCCTCGTCAACCTCCGCCTCTTCAGCCGCGGCTACCGCCTGCGCTCCTAGGTCTTTTTCAGCGTCCGCTGAATTCGCTCCCCAATAAGGGGGAAAATTCAGCGTACGCTGATTTTTCCCACCGGGGAGAGAGGGATCAGGCGACGTTTTCGTCGATCCAGGCGAGGTAGCCGGGGGAGCCGGCGACGATGGGGGTGGCGATGATCTCCGGCTCGTCGTAGGAGTGAACCTCACGGATCGCGGCTTCGACCGCCTCGTACGCGGCCCGCGTCGTCTTCGCCAGGCACTGCCACTCCCGCTCCTCCTCGATCTCCCCCTGCCAGCGATAGCGACTCGCGATCGGCCCGACCACCTGCACGCAAGCAGCCAGCCGCTGCTCGACCAGCAGTGAAGCGATCCGGCCAGCCTCCTCCTCAGAACCGCAGGTCGTCAGGACTTGAACATAGTCAGCCATGGCAGAACCGTCTCACGATCCGGTTGGAGGGTGCGTGGATAACCCTCGCCAGACACTCAACCGCGAGCCATAAGCGAGCGGTGTCTGGAGAGGGTTATCCACGCACCCCACCTCACCCAGGATCGGCGACCGGGACCCCGGCTTTGTGATGATCGTCAGGAAGGAGCAGGATCGCCCCCTCGCCGGTCACGTACGCCTCCTCGCCATGCTGGACCACGTCCATGCCCATCGCCTCCTCGCGATCCGTCGCCCGCAGCGGCATCACCGCTCCGATCAGCTTCAGCAGGACGAAGGTCATCACGAACGCATAGGTCGGCCCGGCCAGCACCGCCAGCGCCTGGTGGCCCAGCTGGGCGGCGTTGCCGTAGAAGAGCCCGTCGGAGACCCCGTTCCATGCCTTCTGGGCGAAGAAGCCGACAAAGAGGATCCCGCAGAGGCCCGCGGTGCCGTGGGCGGCGAGCACGTCGAGCGTCTCGTCGACCCGGGTCCGCGTCCGGTAGGCGATGAGCCAGTGGCTCGGCAGCGCCCCGAGGAACCCGAGCAGCATCGCCCAGCCAGGGCTGATGAAGCCGCCCGCCGGGGTGATCAGCACGCAGCCGACGACGATCGCGGTGGCGGCGCCGATTGCGGTGACTTTGCGCCCCCGGATCAGGTCGAGGATGAACCAGCCGACCAGCGTGCAGGCGGGGCAGAGGAGGGTGTTGACGAAGGCGAGAACACTCGGGTTGCCGGTCGAGAAGCCGCTGCCGCCGTTGAAGCCGAACCAACCGAACCACAGCAGCCCGGCGCCGAGCAGGACGTAGACGGCGTTGTGGGGGAGGAGCGCCTGACGACCGTAGTCCTTGCGCGCGCCGACGACCAGCGCCGCCGCCAGAGCCGAGAAGCCGGAGCCCATCTCGACCGGGACGCCGCCGGCGAAGTCGAGCGTGCCACCGGACGCCAGCCAGCCGTCGCCGAAGGCCCAGTGGGCGAGGACGGCGTAGACCAGCACCGACCACAGCGCCGCGAAGACGAGGAACGGCCCGAACCGCATCCGCTCGACCACGGCGCCGGAGATCAGCGCCACGGTGATGATGCAGAACGTCGCCTGGAAGGCGAAGAAGACGAGCTCGGGGATCGTCCCGCCGGCCCGCGGCGCGAAGTCGACGCCGTTGAGGAAGGCGTTGCCGAGGCCGCCGATGACCTTACCTTCGCCGCCGTCGAAGGCGAGCGAGTAGCCGACCGCGGCCCAGGTGACGGCGGCGACCGCGATCGCGGCGACGCTCATCATGAAGGTGTTGAGGACGTTCTTCGAGCGCACCAGCCCGGCGTAGAAGAGCCCCAGCGCCGGCGTCATCATCAGCACCAGCGCGGTGGCGACCAGCATCCAGGCGGTGTCGCCGGTGTCGATCGCGGCGATCATCTGCTCACCGGCGTCACCGCGCCCTCGTCGCTGTCCCCGGTGCGAATCCGCACCGCCTGCTCCAGCGGCACCACGAAGATCTTGCCGTCGCCGACCTCGCCGGTGCGGCCGCCCTCGCAAAGCGCTTTCACGGTCTTCTCGACGAAGTTGTCGGAGACGGCGACCTCGAAGCGGACCTTCTCCGAGAGCCCCATCTGCACGGTCGTCCCGCGGTAGGTCTCGACCCGGTCGAGCTCGCCGCCGTGCCCCTGCACGCGACTGATCGAGAAGCCCCGGACCTCGGCCCGGTAGAGCGCCTCGAGGACCTGGTTCGCCTGCTCCGGGCGGACGATCCCGATTACAAGTTTCACGATTCCTTCCTCTCTCCCACAGGTGCCGCTGCCGCGGGCGAGCCTATCGGGATGGCAACTGGGATTGCGGGCCGGTCCGGCGGCGGCGGCCGGCGCGCCCGCCCCCCTACAATCGAGGCGAATGGCCACGCGGGTCCGCAGGCGGCGCCGGAAGCCGCACCATCCTCTCTGGCACAAGTTCGTGATCCCGCTGGGGGTCTTCCTTGCGCTGGCGCTGGCCGCCGGCGGTTTCGCGGTCGCCTGGGCGATCAACATCTACAACTCGGCGCCGCCGCTCTCGAGCCTGAAACCGGTGCAGAAGGGCCGCTCCTCGGCGATCTACGCCGCCGACGGCAGCCTGATCGGCTTCATCCGCTCGGAAAACATCCGCCAGCCGGTGAAAGGCAAGGCGCTGCCGGAAGACCTCAAAGACGCGACGGTCGCGATCGAGGACAAGAACTTCTGGGAACACGGGGCGCTCGACCCGCAGGGGATCGCCCGCGCCGCGCTGAAGGACCTCGAGGCGGGGGGCAAGCCGGTCCAGGGCGCTTCGACGATCACCCAGCAGCTGGTCCGCAACCTCTACATCCAGAATCCGCAGGAGACGCTCGAACGGAAGATCAAGGAAGCCGCGCTCGCCAACGAACTGTTCGAAGCGCACTCCCGCAGCTGGATCCTGACCCAGTACCTGAACACGGCCCCGTACGGGACGATCGAAGGGCAGACCGCGGTCGGAGCCGAAGCGGCCGCGCAGACCTTCTTCGGCAAGCCCGCCAAGGACCTCGAACTGAAGGAAGCGGCGCTGATCGCCGGGCTGCCGCAGGCGCCCTCCGAATACAACCCGTTTCTCGATCCGAAGGCGGCCCTGAAGCGGCGCAACGAGGTGCTGAACGCGATGCACGAACAGGGCTACATCACGGACGACGAATACCGCACCGCGCGCACCGAAGGGTTGGGCCTGCACCCGGGCCACAAGTACCAGGTGATCAAGGACCCGTTCCTCTTCGACCTGGTCCAGAGCGAACTGATCGAAAAGTACGGGATCAACACCGTCCGCAACGGCGGCCTCAAGGCCTACACGACGATCGACCCCGCGCTGCAGGAAAAGGCCGAAAACGCGATCGCCGAAGGCTGCTCCGTCCGCTACGAAGGCGGCCCGGTTTCCGGGCTCGCCTCCGTCAGGCCCAAAGACGGGGCCATCGTGGCCCTCGCCTCGAGCCCGCCGGGCGAAGGCGAAGAAGAATTCAACTACTCCTGGCAGGCCGAACGCCAGCCCGGGTCCTCGTTCAAGACCTTCGTCCTCACGACCGCGATCAAGCAGGGGATCGACCCCTACTCGACCTACTACAACGGGACCTCGCCGATCACCCTGGCGATCCCCGGCGGCGGCTACTGGACCGTCCACAACGCCGAGCCCGGCGGCGGCGTGATGTCGCTGGCGCAGGCGACGACCGACTCGGTCAACGTCGTCTACGCCCAGCTCGACCTCGACGTCGGCCCCGAACACGTGACCGAAACCGCGGAGGAAATGGGGATCGAAACGGAACTGCAGTCGGTGCCGGCCGAGGCGATCGGCGGTCTCGCCTACGGCGTCAGCCCACTGGAAATGGCCGACGCCTACGCGACCCTCGCCAACGGCGGCATCCACCACGACCCGACCGCGATCAGCCGGGTCGAATTCCCCAACGGCAAGGTCGACAACCTGCTGAGCGAAAAGGGCGAACGCGTGCTCACCCCGGGCCAGGCCGCCGAGGTCACGAAAATCCTCGAAACGGTGATCACCGAAGGGACCGGTGCCGGCTACACCTACATGGGCTGTGGCTCGGAGGCAGGCAAGACCGGTACCTCCGAGGGCGAGTCCGACGCCTGGTTCGTCGGCTACACGCCGCTGTACTCCACCGCCGTCTGGGTCGGCCACCCGACCTCGCGCGAATACACCGGCTTCGGCGGCCCCACCGCCGGCCCGGTCTGGCGCGCTTTCATGGAGTCGGCCCAGGGAGGCAACTGCCCTGAATTCGAATCGCCGAGCTCCCTGCCCGAACTCGAACCCCTCACCGGCGGCCACACTACCGGCTCGTCCTCCGGCTACAGCGGCTACGAAGGCGAAGAAGAATTCGAATCCGAACAACCCGAAGGCGAAGAAGAACCGGCTGAAGGCAAGGGCAAGGGGGGCAACGAAGGCGGCAACGAACACGCGGCCGAACCCGAACCGGCTCCGGAACCAGAACCCACCCCGACGCCGACTCCTCCTCCGCCTCCGGCCGGCGGCGGTCTCAGCCCGGGCTGAGGGACGGCTGACCGCGAACGTCGCTGGTGCGAGCAGCAGGATGCCGGTCGTCAGGGAACACTCACCCCCTTCCCAGTAACAGCGCTCCGGCAGACCCCTCACCGCGAAACCGCAAGAAGGTTCGATATGCGGACCCTTTTGCGGTTTCGCTGAGCTGGACAGCTCTCGGTTCAGCGACGAGACGAGCTAGGCGAGCCCGAGAGCCAGGAAAACGACGATCCCGAGGGCTGACCTGAGGGCTGTATCGCCGCGGTTGATCGTCTCCCAGGTGAGGAGGCAATGGTCGTGGTCGGACTCGTCGTAGCGGCGAAGGCTCCATTCGAACCGCGGGTGGGGGTGGCCGCCGGCGGCACCGCGACGGTCGTCTGGAGCCGCTTCAACGGCACCGACTCGGTCGTGCAGGCCCGGCAGGTCGGGCCTCAGCCAACGCCGCGCTCAGGTCAGAGCGCGAGGCCGACCGCCTTCCTTTGAAGGCGGCGACCATCAGCCACGCGACGCCAGCCGTGAGCTGGACGATGCCGAGCCCGGTTTCGCCGCCTTTGGTGAGCTTCAGGATCCCGAAGGCGATGAAGGTCAGGCCGAAGACGACGTATGAGATGCGCATCCAGCGTGGCATCACGGTAGTCGAAGGCTACCTTTCTCCACCCCGACTACTCGCCGATCAGCTCGATGCGGTAGCCGTCGGGGTCGCGGACGAAGCAGATGCGGTGGCCCTCGGTGCGGCCGCCGGGGCGGTAGGGGGGCTTTTCCGGCTCGATGCCGAGGTCTGCCAGGCGCTCCAGGGCGGCGTCGAGATTGCCGTCGACGAGGAGGGCGATGTGGTTGTAGCCGGTGCCGAGGTCGTAGGAGTCGACGCCGTGGTTGTAGGTCAGCTCGAGCCGGGGGTCCTCGCCGGGGAGGGCCATGAAGACGTTGATCGCCTCGTCGCCGATCGGCATCCGCCGCACCTCCTCGAAGCCGAGTCGCTCGTAGAAGGCGACCGAGCGCTCGATGTCGCCGATCCGATAGCAGGTATGAAGAAAGGAAGTCACTGGGTGGCTAGAGGTTACCGAGGG
The DNA here is from genome assembly GCA_051954855.1 of Solirubrobacterales bacterium. Lineage (GTDB taxonomy): Bacteria > Actinomycetota > Thermoleophilia > Solirubrobacterales > 70-9 > VAYN01. Next base: position 16,578 of record JBQCHH010000022.1, read on the forward strand.
TGCAAAGGGGCGAAAATTAGGTAAAAGATCGGTACGCCTCGAGGTGCTCTCTTGAAGGTCCCGGAATGGCGTACTAGTTTGCAGCACTCGGGCAATCAGGGGAATGCCCGTCACCGGTTAAACCTCATATAGAAAGGCACGCCTTGCATAGCAAGCTTTCACGCCGCGCCCGCCTGCGGGCTCTGGCTCTAGCGGTCCCAGCAGCCGCCTTCGCCGTCGTCGTCGGCAGCTCCAGTCTCGCGGGGGCCACGGAAACGACCCTCACCGTCCCGGCTACGGGGACCACCGACGTGATCAAGATCGAGCTGACCCACGGGAAGCTGCAGTTCGTCGCTCCCGAAACCGTCGCCTACGGGGACGAGCTCAAGGTCGAAAACACGACCAACCCGAAACAGGTCGGCCCGCACACCTTCTCGCTGGTGACCAAAGGCTCGATCCCGAAGACCGCGAACGCGCGCAAAAACTGCTTCACCCCGAAGCACATCTGCCTCGCGATCGCCAAATGGCACGGGTTCAACCCGAAAACGGAACAGATCAGCATCAACCCCGCCAAAGCGGGCCCGGAAGGCTGGAGCACGATGGGCAACGCCACCGGCAAGAAGGGCGACTCCTGGTTCACCGGCCTGAAGAAGGGCGCCAGCATCACCCAGCAGGTGACCGCTGAACCGGGCACGACGCTGTACTTCCAGTGCGCCGTCCACCCGTGGATGCACGGCAAAGTGACGGTCACGCCGGCACCTGTCGTCCCGACCGCCTAAGCGACCACGTCTGGGCAGTCATCAGCACACCGCCTTGGGCGCCGAGCTTTCCTCGGCGCCCTCGGCGGCGGCGCTCTCGCCGTCCTCCTGCCCCTGAGGGGCAGGGGCGGCGGGCTGCTGCCGCTCTCCGCCGAGCCGCCGCCGGCGCTCGCCGCGGTTCCCTTCCGCGATCGCCTGCCGATCCCGCCGGTCCTCGACGAAGACCACATCCGCATCCCGATCCGCGAAGCGGAGCAGCAGATCCTGCCCGGCCGCAAGACGCAGCTGTGGACCTTCGGCGGCAGCTTCCCGGGGCCGACCATCCGCCGCCGCGCCGGCCGCCGCACCCGCGTCACCTTTCACCACCAGTTGCCGGAGAAGGTGGGGGAGCTGACCGTCCATCTCCACGGCGGTCACAATCGCGCCCAGTTCGACGGCTACCCGGGCGGCCTGACCAAGAGCCAGCCGACCTCCTTTTACTGCGACATCCCTCACGACCTCTCGCCGCGTGAATCCGGCAACGAGTATCTACTGGAGCCGGGGGCGCGGAAAACGTACGTCTACGACCTGATGGAGGACGGGCACCCGGAACGCGCCGCCTTCCAGTGGTACCACGACCACCGCCTCGACCGCACGGCCCTGCACAGCTGGCACGGCCTGGCGGGGATGTGGATCGTCGACGACGAGCTCGACGGCTCGCTGCCGCTGCCGCGCGGCGACCGCGACCTGCCGTTGATGATCGCCGACCGCACTTTCGACGCCCACAACCAGTTGATCGACCCCTTCACCGATAAGCGCCCGCCCGCCGACGGCATCCTCGGCGAGAGCGTCCTCGTCAACGGCGCCTACATGCCGCACCACCGGGTCACCCCGCAGCGCTACCGCCTGCGCATCCTCAACATCTCCGCCTTCCGCAGCTACAACCTGCACCTCTCCAACGGCGCCACGATGATCCAGATCGCAACCGAGAGCGGCCTGATGCCGAAGCCGATCCGCCGCAGGGAAATCCTCCTCGGCCCGGCCGAGCGGGTCGAGGTGATCGTCGACTTCGCCGGCGCGGCGGGAGAGACCGTCGAGCTGCGCAGCAGCAAACGCCACCCGGGGCGCAACCCGCAGGGCGCCCACACCTATGGCGGCGCGCTGATGCAGTTCCGGGTCGCCTCCGGCCATCTGCCCGACCGCACCCGCGTCCCACGGCACCTGCGCCCGCTGCCGGCCTGGACGCAGAAGGCCAAGCGCAAGCCCGACCACCGCTGGGAGATCACGATCGGCGGCTTCTTCAAAACCACCTGGCGGATCAACGGCCGCACCTTCAACCCCGCCTACGTCGAGGCCTTCCCCAAGCTCGACAGCACCGTCACCTGGGAGCTCGTCAACAAGACCAACGTCGCCCACATCATGCACTTGCACCACACCGACTGGTACCTGCTCGAGCGCAACGACGAGGCGCCGCCACCCTGGGAAGACTGTCTCAAGGAGACGTTTTTCCTCTTCCCCAATGAAAAAATTCTCCTTGCCGGTCATTTCTCCGACTACACCGGGAAATTCGTCATCCACTGTCACATGCTCGACCATGAGGACCATGGCCTGATGAGCCAGTTCCAGGTGGTCCGAGCGTAGAGAGCCGCCAATAGCCAGGGCTAAAGCAAACACGGGCGTTTGCCGATGCTCCGCCCATGGGGCCTCGTCAAAATCGAGTAAGCCTTCGGCCCGCCGATCGCACCCGGGCCCGGGCGACGGCCGCCCTCCTCGTCGCCGGTGCCGGCCTCGTCGCGATCTCGCTGGTGCTGCCCCATCCGAGCGGCGCCGACGAGGTCGCGTTGACGCTGACCGCCCTTGGGATGGCCGTCGCCGGAGTCATCGTCTGGCTCCTCTCCGCCCGGCTCCCCAAGCCGGCGATCCACCTGATCCTCGCCGCCGTCGCCGTCGTCACCTGCCTGCTCATCTACGAGAGCGGGATCGCGGTCGGGCAGTACGGAACGATCTTTTTCTGGGCGACGCTGATCACGTCTTTGTACTTCCCGCGCCGGGTAGCCGCGGCTCATCTCGGCTGGCTGCTGGCGTCGTACGGCGTCGTCCTCTTCTTCGTCGAAAACACCGCCGGCTACTCGCCGCTGACCCGCTGGCTCTTCACCTGCATCTCGCTGAGCGTGATGCTGCTGCTGGTCACCGCCATCGTCGCCCGTCGCGCCCGCGCCGACGAGCGCGCCCGCCGTTTCTTCGATCTGTCCCGCGACATGCTCTGCACCGCCAACCTGAACGGTTACTTCGTCGAGCTGAACGACGCCTGGACGCGGCACCTGGGCTACAGCCTTGCCGAACTGCGCGCGATTCCTTTCCTTGAGTTCGTCCATCCCGAGGACCGGCAGCGCACCGAAGCCGAGGCCGCCGCCCTCTTCGAGGGAGTGGAGACGCTGCGCTTCGAGAACCGCTATCGGGCAAAAGACGGCAGCTGGCACTGGCTCCAATGGAGCTCGCAGCTCTCGCCGGACGAGTCGCTCCTCTACGCCCGCGCCGCCGACGTGACCGAGCTGAAGCGGATCGAGGCCGAACGCGAGGAACTGCTCGGTCAGGTGCAGGACATGGCCCGGCACGACGCCCTCACCGGGTTGCCCAACCGCCGCGCGCTGGAGGAACAGCTGCCCCAGGAAATGGCCCGCGCCCGCCGCGCCGGCTCGCCGCTCTGCGTCGCGCTGATCGACATCGACCACTTCAAGGACTACAACGACACCCACGGCCACCTCGCCGGCGACGAAGTGCTGCGCGCCTGCGCCGCGGCCTGGGACGAGTCGCTGCGCGGCGAAGACACAATCGTTCGCTTCGGCGGCGAGGAGTTTCTCGTCATGATCCCGCGCACCGATCTGGAGCAGGCGGCGGCGGTCGTCGAGCGGTTGCGGGAGGCGACCCCGATGGGGCAGACCTGTTCGGCCGGCCTTGCCTGCTGGGATCCCACGGAGAGCATCGACGAGCTCCTCGCTCGGGCGGACCAGGCGCTGTACCTGGCCAAGGCGGGCGGTCGCGACCAGCTGGCCGAGGCTCCGTCGCACGCGTGACGCAGTCGGCGCGGACGTGGGCCTGCGCGTAATGATTGGCCGATGGGCCGCGCAGAGCACGAACGCGCCGTGCGTTTCCGCACCGCCAGGCGCGACCCCGAGCTGACCGTCGTCGAGGGCTTCCACGCGCTCAAGCACGCGCTGCGGTTCGGGGCCGAGCTGGTCGAGGCGGTCGCGGTCGACCCGGAGGCGCTGGAGGGGTTGGCGGCGGACCTGGCGCCTGACCTTGCCGGTCGGCTCGCCGGGCGGGTGGAGACGATCGACCGCGAGGAACTGGCCGACCTGGTGCCGCTGGTGCCGAGCACCGGCGTCGCCGCGATCGCCCGCCGGCCGCCGATCGATCTCGGCAAGACGTTGACCGACTCGGCCGCATTCCCGGTGGTCCTGCTGGAGCAGCCGCGCAACATGGGCAACATCGGCGCCTGCATCCGGGTTTCGGCTGCGGCCGGCGCGGCGGCGGTCGTCACCACCGGCGACAACGACCCCTGGCACCCGGACGCCGTCCGCGGCGCCGCCGGGCTCCACTTCGCGCTCCCTGTCGCCAAGGTCAAGTCGCTGCCGGAGAGCGGCCGCCCGCTGCTGGCGATCGACCCCGAGGGGGAGGAGCTGGCGCCGGAGCAGGTGCCGGCCCGCGCCGTGCTCGCCTTCGGCACCGAGCGCCACGGCCTCAGCGGCGAGGTCTTCGAGCGCGCCGATGCCCGCATCTCGATCCCCATGCGGGAGGGGGTATCCAGCCTCAACCTCGCCACCTCGGTCGCGATCGTCCTCTTCGCGATGAGGCTGGCCGGCGGCCCGCCTGCGGCCTGACCACACTTATCTTCAGGGAGAAATCCCTATCCCGCGAGCAGGGACCGCGGTTAGGGTCGGGAATACGAAAGTTGCGGCGACATGCCGCCTAACCCAGTCCGTAACCGAAAGGAAGCGACATGCCGCTCGCAAACATCGCCTTCGGGGAAGTCCTTCTCGTTGCGCTCGAGATTTTCTTCTTCGTGATCTGGATCTGGATCCTGATCACGATCCTCACCGACCTGTTCCGCGACCACGAGCTCTCTGGTTGGGCCAAGGCAGCCTGGGTCCTCTTCCTCGTCGTCATCCCGTTCCTAACTGCGCTGATCTACCTGATCGCCCGCGGCGAGGGCATGCGGGATCGCACGATCAAAGCCCAGGCCGACGCGAAAAAACACTTCGACGAATACGTCCGCCAGCAGGCCCACTCCGCTTCGCCCGCCGACGAACTGCACAAACTGGCTGAGCTCAAAGACAAAGGCGCCCTCAGCCAGGACGAGTTCGACCAGGCGAAGCAGAAACTGCTCGCGTAGGAAAAGTCCTGCACCTGCAAGGAAACTTGCGGGTTATGGACCACTTGTAGAGCGGCGCAGGCGCTTCGCTAGCCTGCGCCGCCGTGTTGTTTGCCTCCGCCACGAGCGCGGTTCGCCGCCGCGCCCTGACCTTCGGCGTGCTGTTGCTGGCCGCGCTCTGCGCGGTCGCGGCCTCCTGGGCTGCGAGCGCGCCGGCGCAGACGCCGCAGGAAAAGCTGGAAGCGACGCGGAACAAGCTCGAAGGCGTGCGCGCCCACTCGAGCGCGCTGACGGAAACGATCGCCGAACAGAACAAGGCGATCGATTCGATGCTCGGCGAAGTCTCCGAGCTGCGTCGCCAGCAGGCCGCGGTCCAGGCTGAACTGAACGAAAAGCAGGCCGAACTGGAAAAGGCGACGGCCGAGCTGGAAGCCGAAGAAGCGCACCTGGAACGGGTCCGGCGCAAGCTCCACCGCGCGCTCGGCGTCCTCCGCGGCCGCCTCGTCGCGATCTACGAGGCGGGCTCACCGGACGTTGTCAACGCCATCCTCGAATCCGAAAACTGGTCCGACATGTCGGCCCAGACCGAATACCTGAACCGGATCCAGAGCTACGACGACGCGGTCGTGGGACGGGTGAAGACGCTGCGCAACCAGGTCACCGCAGCGGTCGAACGGCTGGCCAAGCAGCGAGCCGAAATCCAGGAAGCGCGCGACGAAGTCGCCACCAAGGAGCGCGAAGTCGCCGCCGCCCGCCGGGAAGCGGAGGCTCGCTTCGCCGAACTGAAGGCCGCCCAGGCGCAGCGGCGCGAAGCGCTGGAAGCGCTGGAGTCGCGCGAAGAAGCGCTCGGCAACAACCTCGCCGCGATCTCCGAACAGGTCGCCTCCGAAGGCGGCGACGCGACCACCGGCCTGATGCCGGCGCCGCTCAACCCCGGCCAGGAAGCCCACGTGATCAGCGAAAGCGAGGCCAGCGCGCCCGCTTCGGCGCCGCAGGCGGTCAAGGACGCGATCTCCGCCGCCAACTCGATCGCCACCACCCCGTACATCTGGGGTGGTGGCCACGGCTCCTTCGAATCGCCCGGCTATGACTGCTCCGGCGCGGTCAGCTTCGCCCTGCACGGCGGCGGCTTCCTCGAAAGCCCGCTCGACTCGACCGGCCTCGAGACCTGGGGCGAACCGGGGCCGGGCCAGTGGATCACCGTCTACGCCAACGCCGAACACGCCTGGATGGTGATCGCCGGCATCGCCTTCGACACCGTCGGCGGCCCCGGCCCGCGCTGGCACGACCCCTGGGTCGACTCGCCCGAAGGATTCGTGGCGAGGCACCCCGCCGGCTACTAGCCGTTAACGCCGTTCACAACTTCGTCACGCCCGTCGAATAGGCTGCTCGCGGCTTGGAACCGATTTCCTACCTCCAGGCGATCATCCTCGGCGCCGTGCAGGGGATCGCCGAGCCGTTCCCGATCTCCAGCCTCGGCCATGGGGTGATCCTCCCCTCGCTGCTGGGCTGGAACATCCACCAGAACGACAACTTCTTCCTCGCCTTCCTCGTCGCCACCCACTGTGCCACCGCGCTCGTCCTCTTCCTCTTCTTCCTCGACGACTGGAAGCGGATCTTCCACGGCTTCGTCCGCTCGCTGCGTGGGCAGGCGACGCCGCGCGACACCGACGCCCGCCTGGCCTGGGTGATCGTCGTCGGCACGATCCCGGCCGGCATCCTCGGCTTCGCCCTCGAGCACAAGCTGCGCACCCTCTTCGCCTCGCCGACCACCGCGGCGATCTTCCTCACCATCAACGGCGTCCTGCTGCTGGCCTTCGAGCGCCTGCGGCGCCGGCCGCCGCGCCCGGACGACTACGAGGGCGACGCCGACCCGCGGATCGCCCGGATGAGCTTCAAGCAGGCCTTCGCGATCGGCACCGCCCAGGCGGCGGCGCTGATTCCCGGCATCTCCCGCTCCGGGGTGACGATGGGCGGCGGCCTGCTGGTCGGCCTCTCCAACGAGGACGCCGCCCGCTACGCCTTCCTCCTGGCGACTCCGATCATCGGCGCCGCCGGGGTGCTGAAGCTCCCCGAACTGCTCGGCTCGGCGGGGAACGGGGTGCGCGGCCAGGCGCTGGTCGGGGCGATCGCCGCCGCGGTGACGACCTACTTCGCGGTCAAGTTCCTGCTGCGCTTCTTCGAGACCAACCGCCTCAGCCCGTTCGGCTTCTACTGCATCGCCGCAGGCCTTTTCAGCATCCTCGTCTTCGCGCTCTAAGAGGTACAGGCAAAGCCCCGCCAGGCGATTCGCCGCCCCCCAAGCCGGGTACCTGAAGGGCAGTCCTTGGAAGGGGCTGGTTGCGCTGGGGGGCGCTCTAGGGAAGGAGCCATCATGGAGTCACACGCCGCCACCAGGCATGAAGTGCCGGGACGGGACGTTCCAGGGCGTGAGCCCAGGCGCGAACCCGCCTCCGAACGGAGCCCGAGCTGGGCGCCCGCCGATCCCGGGCCGTTAGGCCTCGGGGCGTTCGCGCTCACCACCTTCGTGCTCAGCATGTTCAACGCCAACCTGGTCAGCCACGCCGGCGAGCCGGTGGTGCTGGGCCTGGCCCTCGCCTACGGCGGGATCGCTCAGATCCTGGCCGGGATGTGGGAGTTCCGCACCGGCAACACCTTCGGTGCTGTCGCTTTCACCTCGTTCGGGGCCTTCTGGATCTCGTTCTGGGTGCTGGTGACGTTCTTCGCCGAAAAAATCCCGGCCGAACACCTCGGCCCGGCGCTCGGGCTTTACCTGATCTCCTGGGGGATTTTCACGACCTACATGTTCATCGCCTCGCTGCGGACGACGGCTGCGATCGCGCTCGTCTTCCTGCTGCTGGCGGCGACGTACATCCTGCTCGGGATCGGCAACGCCAACGAAAGCGAAAGCCTGATCGAAGTCGGCGGGTGGTGTGGTCTAGCCACCGCGGCCGCCGCTTGGTATGCATCATTTGCGGCGGTTACCAATTCGACGTTCGGGCGGACGGTGCTGCCGGTGCGGCCGCTCAAACGTGAGGAGAGATGAGGAGGAGCGAGCGGGATGGCAATCGAGCAAGAAGGAGAGACGGACCTCGAGCGTGAGCTCGAGGCGATGCTGGAGGTCGAGACCTTCGAGCCGCCACCGGAGTTCCGCGAAGCGGCGCGCTGGAGCGACCCGAAGGTCTACGAGGAAGCGGCCGCCGACCCGGTCGCCTGGTGGACGCGGCAGGCGAGGGAGTTGCTCGACTGGGACGTCGAGCCGACCGAGGCGCTGGACGACTCCAACCCGCCCTTCTACAAGTGGTTCGCCGATGGGCGGTTGAACGCCTCAGCGCAGTGCCTCGACCGCCACGTCGCCGCCGGCAACGGCGATCGCGTCGCCTACCACTGGCGCGGCGAGGAGGGGGAGGAACGCGACGTCACCTACGCCGACCTGCACCGCGACGCCCAGCGTTTCGCCAACGCGCTCAAGGACCTCGGGGTCGAAAAGGGCGACGTGGTCGGGATCTACCTGCCGATGATTCCCGAGGTCGTCGTCGCGATGTTGGCCTGCGCCCGTATCGGCGCTCCCCACAACGTCGTCTTCGGCGGCTTCTCGGCCGAGTCGGTGAAAGAGCGGATGGAGTTCTCCCAGGCGAAAGCGCTGGTCACCGTCGACGGCGCCCGCCGCAAAGGCAAGACGGCGCCGATCAAGTCGGCCGTCGACGAGTGCATGGGCGATTTGGAGACGCTGGAGAAGATCGTCGTCGTCCGCCACACCGGGATCGACTGCCCGATGACCGACGGCCGCGACGTCTTCTACGACGAGGCGATGGCGGCGGCCGACCCCGAGTGCCCGGCTGAGCCGATGGAGGCCGAGCACCCGCTCTACATCCTCTACACCTCCGGCTCGACCGCGAAGCCGAAGGGGATCCTCCACACCACCGGCGGCTACATGACCGGGGTCACCGCCACCCACCGCTACGTCTTCGACTTAAAGCCGGAGGAGGACGTGTATTGGTGCGCGGCCGACGTCGGCTGGGTCACCGGCCACTCCTACATCGTCTACGGGCCGCTCTCCAACGGGGCGACCAGCGTGATGTGGGAGGGGGCGCCGGACTACCCACACCAGGGGATCTGGTGGGAGCTGATCCAGGACTGCAAGGCGACGATCCTCTACGCGGCGCCGACGGCGATCCGCACCTTCATCAAGTGGGGGGCGGAGATCCCGCAGAAGTTCGACCTCTCCTCGCTGCGCCTGCTCGGCTCGGTGGGGGAGCCGATCAACCCGAAGGCATGGCTCTGGTACCACAAGGTGATCGGGGGCGAACGGTGCCCGATCGTCGATACCTGGTGGCAGACCGAGACCGGCGCGATCATGATCACGCCGCTGCCGGGGATCACCGCGACCAAGCCCGGCTCGGCGACGACGCCGTTCCCCGGGGTGGAGGCGCAGGTGGTCGACGAGTCCGAGGGCGAACCGGTCGAGGAAGGTCAGGGCCTGTTGGTGCTGGAGCGGCCGTGGCCCTCGATGCTGCGCGGCCTCTACAAAGAGGACGACCGCTTCGTCGAGACGTACTTCGCGCGCTTCGGCAAGGAGCGCTACCTGGTCGGCGACGCCGCCCGCCGCGACAAGGACGGTTACTTCTGGGTGATCGGGCGGATCGACGACGTCGTCAACGTCTCCGGACACCGGCTCTCGACCGCCGAGGTCGAGTCGGCGATCGTCGCCCATCCCGACGTCGCCGAGGCGGCGGTAATCGGCCAGTCCGATGAGGACACCGGCCAGGCGATCTGCGCTTTCGTCACCCTGCGCGGCGGCATCGAGGAGAGCGACGAGCTGGTCGACGGCATCCGCGGCACCGTCGCCGAGCGGATCGGCAAATTCGCCCGCCCGAAACGGATCGTCTGGGCCGGCGACCTGCCGAAGACCCGCTCCGGCAAGATCATGCGCCGCCTCCTCCGCGACATCGCCGAGGGCCGGGCGCTGGGGGACGTGACCACGCTGAAAGACCCCGAAGTGATGGAAGAACTGGAGGCGAAGATCTCGGAGGAGCAGGCGAAGGAGCGGTAGCGAGAGGTCCACTGCCGGGGTGGCAGAGGACCTCTCGCGGGCCGCGTGACTAAGCGACCCGCACCGACTGACCCTCGGTGCAAGCTGCGGCATGGATCTCTCCTTTATCCTCCAACCGCCAACTGACCGTGAGGTGCTTCAGGGTGCCGTGTGAGGGATCGCCGAAGTTCTCGTTAGAAGCCTCGATGGTGTCCTTGCCGCTGTCAATCATTTCCTGGACCTTTCTAGTGACGCTCTCTGAGCCGTTGAGCGAACCGTAGACGGCGCCCACGATGATGGCGCGAGAGCCGGGCGGCCGGGGAAGGCTCACCCTATCGTTTTCTCCGCCCGCCGCGGTGCGAATCTGACCCCCGACTTGGTAGACGACGCCGAAGTTCTTTAGATGACCCGGTGCGGGGTCGATCCCTAGTTCCTCTGGGTTGACGGTGATTTGTTCTCCCCCTTTATCGAACAGTTCCTGCACCTGTTCCGTAACATCGATGGAACGGGACGGTGCTCCGTAGACAGCGGTGATCACTTCGACAGTATGAGTAGGCAATGTTGCCTCCTGGTCGTGTTGTAGAGGCCCGGAAGATATCTATTTAAATACTAAATATTTCCTAATCTTTCTGCCCGCGATCATCTCGAGGGTGACCGAGAGCGCTCGCAGCTGTTAACAGCCCTTGCCCACTGCAAGCCGGGCTTAAGTCCGGGAGCTAGCCTTGGGCTGTGCCTTCGAAGTGCCACCGCGTCACTGTCACCGCAGACCCGGAGCCGAAAGCGGGGTGTAGCCGCCGTCGTGCGGCCGAGGCGCTGGACGCGATGGGAGGGATCAGTTCGACCTCAATCTCGCTGCGATTGACCGCCTGAACGCCCCCCCGGATAGCGCAGCTTCGCTGAAAGCCCTTCAGAAACGACAAGACCCGCCGCGAGGCGGGTCGAGTCTGGCGACGCGGGGAACCACCCCGCACACGATTGACACCCTGCCTTCACGTTAGCACGGCAGATCGTGCCCAGCTCGACCCGCGCACGGCGGTCTATGTCTGCGGAGGGCGCCGGACTCGAACCGGACCCGGTGGTTGACCAGGCACAACGAGTGTCAATCGCGTGGAGACACCTATCTCCTTCGCCCTCCGGCGGCTGACCCTAGAGGGAGATTTTCGGTACTTCAATAGGCGTTACTGAATTAATTCAAAGAATTGACACTTGTGTGTCAATTCTGTTTCAACCTTGCCGTGCGGCCTTGACCAGCGTTGGGCCGGGCTCGACTACCTGGAACGGAACAAAGGTCTTTTTGGCAACCGAGACGGTGATCGGTCCGACGCTCGGGTCGCCACTGGGCAGGATGTTGAAGCTGCCGGTTATCCCGTTGTGGACTTTGGTCGATCGCACCGCTTCGATCACTCCGGCGCGATTGGTTCCTTTGCCGATCGCGTCCAGTAGGACGCTCGCGGCTTGGCCGGCGTACGGCGCGTACAGTTCGACCGGCCCGCCGAGCTCTCTTTCAAGTTCGCCGACCAGCTTCTTGCCCGGTCCCTTCAGATTCTGCGGCACCTGTCCGGGGACGCTCGCGAACATCCCCTGCGCCGCTTTCCCGGCGAGGTCGATCGTCGACTGCTGGGCGAAGCCGTCGGGTGCGAGCAGCTTGACGCCGCTGTTGGGGCCGAGCACCGCGACCTTGTCCTTGATCAGACGAGCGCCGTTCTCCTCGGTAAGGCCCGCCAGGAGGACGGCATCCGGAGCGGCGTTGGCCACCGTCATCATCAAGCTGCGATAGCTCGCGGCTTTCGGATTCCAGGCCTTGAAGCCGACGATGCTGACGCCGAGCTTGCGGGCGGCGCCGCGGAAGGTCTTCGCCTGACCCAGGCTGGTCGGGTCCTTGCCGGCGTAGAGGACATAGGCGCGTCCGACCCCCTGCTGCTTCGCGAAGCTCGCCAGGCCGGCGCCCTGGTAGGCGTCGTTGGGAACGACGCGGGCGTAGTTGTGCCGCTTCGGATAGAGGCTCTTGGGCTCTCCCTTGGGGCAACTCGGGCTGGACTGGGTGAGGCAGATCAGGGTGTTGCCCGGGGAGACCATCGCCACGCCGCCTTCGGGGGCCTTGCCGAGGATCGGGATCATCAGTTCGGCGCAGCCGGAGTTGTAGGTGCCGACGACGCCGAGGACGCTGGGGTCGGCTGCGTAGGCTCGCGCGTTCGCCTGGCAGCGCGCCTTGGTCCAGAGGCCGGTCTTGGCGCTGGAGTCGTCGCACGCCTGGAAAGCGACCCTGAGGCCGCCGGCCTGCCAGCTGGCGCCTTCGAGGACGAGCCGGATTGCGTCGTTCATCTGCAGCGAGCGCTGGCGCGAATCCCCCTGCAGCGGCAGGTCGGAGACGATCAGCGCTTCGGCACTGCCGCTGCCGCCGTACTGGACGGCCCCGCAGGCGGCTGAGTTGACCGCGCTGACGCCCGTTGCGGCGGCGCGGCCGTGGGCGCTCAGCGCGAGAGCTCCGAGCCCGATCAGGATCAGCGCGGCGAGACTCGTGGTTCGCAGGCGGAGCGACAAGACGTTGTCACCATATCCGCAATGGAGGACATAGTCGAGGACTTCAGAAACGACAAGACCCGCCGGAGCGGGTCGAGTCTTGGGTGAAGCGGGGAACCACCCCGCACGCAGCTGACACCTGCACCCAGGGTAACACAGGACTGCTTGTGCTCCCACCCGACCTGCTCACGGCGGCCTATGTCTGCGGAGGGCGCCGGACTCGAACCGGATCCGGGTTAGTTAGGCCGGACACTGTAGGTGTCAGCTACGTGGAGGCACCTGCCTCCTTCGCCCTCCGGTGGCTGACCCTAGAGGGCGATTTTCGGTACTTCAATAGATGTTACTTAATTGATTCAAAAAATGGCACTTCTATGTCAGTTCTGTTTGAGTTTGGTGAGGAACTCGGTGAATAGGCGCTCTACGGTGTCGGGGGAGTCGGCGTAGGGCCAGTGGCCGCTGTCGGGGATGACGTGGATTTCGGCGGAGGGGAAGGCTTCGCGCTGGCGGGGGGCGTAGGGGGAGGGGAGATAGGGGTCCCCTTCGCCCCAGATCACCAGCGCCGGGATGTCGCGGGGGGCGAAGAGGGCGATCAGGTTCTCGGACATGCTGCCGGGGTCGTCGGTGGCGCGGTAGAGCTTCAGCACCGCCTTGCGGGTGCGCTTGTCGTAGTGGTCGTACATCCCTTCGACGAAGTCGCGGGGCAGGCCGTGCGGCTCTTTGCGGCTGAGCGCCGAGCGGAAGGCGCGCCGCGTCGAGATCGCCTGGAAGATCTCGCCGACCACCGGCGTGCGCCAGATCCGGGCCAGGCTGTGCCAGCGGTAGCCGGGGAGGAGGCCGGTGTCGATCAGGGTCACGCTCGCCACCGCGTCGAGGTGACCCATCGCCCAGACCAGCCCGATCGGGCCGCCGAAGTCGTGGAGCACCAGGTGGACACGCTCGATCCCAAGCCGCTCCAGCGCTGCGGCGACGAAGCCAGCGTAGGCGGGGACGTCGTGGGCGAAGCCCGGCGGCGCCACGGTCTCGCCGAAGTCCGGCAGGTCGAAGGCGACGGCGCGCAGGCCGATTGCCCCCGCTGCACCCGCCAGCCGCTCCCAGTCGTCAGCCGAGCCGGGATTGCCGTGGACGAAGACCACCGCCTCGGCGGCGTCGACAGGACCCGCCTGTACGAGGCGCGTGCTGACCCCGCCGACCTCGAGCCGGGAGCGTTCGACAGCCGCGTTCGCCGACTCGGGGGCGCTCATCGAGCCAGAGCGTGCCGGGCGTTGACAGCGATCGCCCGCGGTACCAGCCGCGGGAACGCCTGCTGCGGCCGGGCTTCCCGGGTGCCGAATTCCTCGAAGACGCTGGCGCACTTCGCATCCCGAGCGGCGGCGGAGAAGATCAGCCGCTCCATCGGGTTCAGCCGGCGTCCCGTCGCGTAGTCGTTGATCAGGAAGGCATGGCCACCGAGACCGCGTTTGTGCAGGCGCTTATAGCGGTCGAGCCCTTTGTCGAGCGGCGCCTCGCCGCGCAGCGCCGGCGCGACGCTGTCGGCCAGCCACTCGCCTGACTGCAACGCCCAGCCGCAGCCGATGCCAAAGAGCGGGTCGACCGCGAGGGCGGCGTCGCCGATCAGCGCCAGTCCCGGCGCGACCGGTCCGCGCCGGCGATTGGTCATGTCGATCTTTCCCACCACGGAGCCGACGAGCTTGCTCTGGGCGATCGGCGGCGGCTCCGGCACGCTGGAGACGAACTCGACCAGCGCCGCCTCCGGATCGGCTTTGAAGGCGGGCAGCCGGTCCTTGGTCCCCATCACCGCGTAGAAGGTCAGCTCGGAGTCGGTCGGGAACGCCGCCGCCCACTGGGGATCGAGCATCCAGAAGGAAGCATCGGGGGCGATTGCCGTCGGCGGGCCTTCGAAGTAGCCGCCGTAGGCGAAGCGCCCGTGCGGGGTCTTCTTGTCAGGCAGGCCGGCCAGCTCGGCGATCTGCGAGTCGCGTCCGTCGGCGCCGACCGTGAGCGGCGCCCGCAGCTCGGTCTCCGCGCCGGCGGGGTCGCGGACGACGACGCCGCTCACTGCTCCGTCCTCGCGCAGGACCCGGGTGGCGGTGCGGCCGAGCATCAGCTCGACTCCCGGCTCCTGAGCCGTCATTTCTTTCAGCATCGGATCGAGCAACTCGCGCCGAAGGTTGACGCAGACGTTGCCGGGTGGGGGCGGTTTGATCCAGCCCCAGCGCGTCCAGGCCTGGATGCGCGTGTGGATGCCGCCCGCCGCTTCGATCGGCTCCAGCCAGCCGAGCCGCCCCAGGGTCGGCACCGCCGAGGCCTGGATGAAGTGCGAGCAGACCCGCTTGAACGCTTTCGGGTCGGGTTGCTTCTCCACCAGCGCCACCCGCGCCCCCTCCCGCCCGAGCAAGGTCGCCGCCGTGCAACCCGCCAGGCTGCCGCCGACAATCACCGCGTCGTAGTCGTTGGAATCGATCGCCATTTCAGCACCTCCGCAGCTACCGAGTTTTCATACTTCGTCTCGTACTATACACTCCGAACTATGGAAAGCAAGTCGATCAGGCTGACCGGGACCTCCTATGCCCTCCTCGCGCTGCTCAGGGAGTTCGGTCCCTCGACTTCCTACGAGATCAAGCAGCGTTTGGAGAGCTCGATTCAGAATTTCTGGCCCGTCCCCCACACGACCGCCTACGAGGAGCCGGCCCGGCTCGCCGTCGCCGGTTACCTCACCGCCGAGCAGGAGGAGGGGGGACGCCGCCGCCGCGTCTACTCGCTCACCGAGAAGGGGCGGGAGGCGCTCGCTGCCTGGGCGAACGAGCCGGTCGCGGCGCCGCCGCAGCTGCGCGACGAGCTGATGCTGAAGACCTTCGCCGGCGCCGACCCGGCGCCGCTGCTGGAGCCGCGGATCGCCTTTCACCAGGCGAAGCTGGAGGAGCTGCAGGGCTATCTCGAGCTGGTGCGGCAGGCGGACGGCTACGAGGGCTCGCAGCGGACCCTGGTCGCCGGCGTCGCCTACGAGGAAAAGATGCTGGAGATGCTGCGCGCCTTCGCTCAGGCCGCCGAGGCCTGAGGCTCCCAGCGGAAGCGGCGACTGGCGATGCGGATGCCGATCAGAGCCCAGATCACGAGCGCGATGACGTTTTCGGGTTCGAGGCCGCTGCCGCTCGCCCCTGGCGCCAGCGTGGTCTGCAAACCCAGCGCCAGGTGGTAGATCGGGAAGATCTTGCCGACGGTTTCCAGCCAGTTCGGCAGCTGTTCGACCGGGATCCAGACGCCGGAGACGAAGGAGAGGATCACGACCGAGAAGGGGGCGATCGTCGAGGCGGCGTCGGGGGTGGGGGTGAAGGCGCTGACGGCGATCCCCAGCGAGCAGAGGGTCGCGGTGCCGAGCAGCAGGTAGAGGACGAAGGCGGGGAGGGTCGCGCCCGGGATCGGGATGCCGTAGGCGACCGCGCCGATCGCCAGCAGCACCGCGGCCATCGCCAGCGCCTGCGCCTCGGC
The DNA here is from genome assembly GCA_051954855.1 of Solirubrobacterales bacterium. Taxonomy (GTDB): domain Bacteria; phylum Actinomycetota; class Thermoleophilia; order Solirubrobacterales; family 70-9; genus VAYN01. The sequence continues at coordinate 32,704 of JBQCHH010000022.1, forward strand.
GCGGATGATCTGGCCGGCGATGAAGGTCCAGGGCGGCATCGGGGTGCCGCGGTAGCGCTTCAGCTGCCCGTTCTCCCGCTGCGTCGTCAGCGAGACGGCGAGCGTGGTGAAGGTCGAGAGGGCGGCGGCGTAGGCGATGATCCCGGCGGTGAAGTATGCCTCGGCGCTGAGCTTGAGATCGCCCGGCAGGGTCGCCGTCTTGTTCCCTCCCGCGTTGAAGATCGAGTTGAAGAGGACGAGGAGGATGATCGGGAAGGCGATCGTGAAGATCACCGTCCGCGGCGTCCGCAGGGCGACGAGGACCGCCATCCGCGCCTGCGCGACGACGATCGCGCGGTCGCTCATCGCGCCGGCCCCCCGGTGAGCTCGAGGAAGACGTCCTCCAGGTTCGGGCGGCGGACCTCGAGCTCCCGCAGTTCGACCCCGCGCTCCTCGGCGAGGGCGAGCAGGCGGTAGAGGTCCCGCTGCGGGTGCTCGCTTTGGATTTCCACCTGGTCGCCGGAGGTGGAGACAGCGCCGGCGACGGCGCCGCGCACCTCGTCGATCCCGAGGTCGCCGTTCAGCGCGAAGCCGATCACCGTGCTGCGGCCGATCGTCGCGGCGATCTCCTCGATGCGGCCCTCGGCGACGATCTGCCCCTCGCGCAGGATCGCCACCCGGTCGGCGAGGTGCTGGGCCTCGTCCATGTAGTGGGTGGTGAGGAAGACGGTCTTGCCGAGCGCCTTCAGCCCCTCGATCATGTTCCAGGCCTCGCGCCGGGCGGTCGGGTCGAAGCCGGTGGTCGGCTCGTCGAGGAAGATCAGGTCGGGGTCGCCGATGATCCCGATTGCCACGTCGGCGCGGCGTTTCTGGCCGCCGGAGAGGGTGCCGATGCGGGCGTTCCGCTTCTCACCGAGGCCGACGAGATCGATCGTCTCGGCGACCGAGCGCGGCGCGCGGTAGAAGCGGGCAAAGAGCGAGACGGCCTCAAACACGGTCCAGAGCGGGTCGAGCTCGCACTCTTGGAGCACGAGGCCGACCCGCTCGCGCCAGGGGCGGGTCGGGTTGCCGGGATCGGCACCGAGGACGGAAACTTCGCCGCCGCTGCGCTCGCGATAGCCCTCGAGGATCTCGATCGTGGTCGTCTTGCCGGCGCCGTTGGGGCCGAGGAAGCCGAAGACCTCGCCGGCGGCGACCTCGAAGTCGATGCCGGCCACCGCCTCGTGCTCGCCGTAGGACTTGCGCAGCCCCTGAACGCTGATCGCGACCTCGCTCACGGGCTCAAGCTACCTCAGAGCGATCGGGCGAGGGCAGATATCAGAGGTAGTTTGCTAAACTAATTATCAGAGCTAATCAATGTCAGCGAAGACCGACACCCCACTTACCGAGCGCGCCGCGCACTTGCGCACGGCGATCGTTCGCACCGCTCGGCGGCTGCGCCAGGAGGCAGCGGCGGAGACTTCCGGCCTGACCCCGACCTCGACCGCGGCGCTGGCGACGATCGAGCGCCACGGACCGATGACCCCGAGCGAGATCGCCGCGATCGAGCGGGTGAAGCGGCCGACCGTCACCCGCACCCTCGGCTGCCTGGAACGGGAGGGGCTGATCGACCGCGCCTCCGACCCGGCCGACGGTCGCAGCGCCCTGGTCAGCGTCAACGCCGCCGGCCGCGAGCGGCTGCGGCGCCTGCGCGGGCGCAAGAACGCCTACCTGGCGCGGCGCATGCGCGACCTCAGCGACGAGGAGGTCGAGACGCTCGAGCGGGCGGCCGAGATCCTCGAGCGGATGCGGGAGGGCGAGCCGTCTTGACGGCCGCCATCCGCCACTCGTTCAACTCGCTGGAGGTCCCCAACTACCGCCGCTACTTCACCGGCCAGCTGATCTCCCTCTCGGGCACCTGGATGCAAACCGTCGCGGCGCTCTGGGTCGTGCTCGGCCTCACCGGCAGCGGCGTCGCCGTCGGCCTCACCACCGCCCTGCAGTTCCTGCCGATGCTGCTGATCGGCGCCTGGGGCGGGCTGCTCGCCGACCGCATCCCGAAGCGGCGGCTGCTGCTGACGACGCAGGCGCTGATGGCGATCCCCGCCCTCGGCCTCTTCGCCGTCACCGCCGCCGGCGTCGTCGCGCCCTGGATGGTCTACCTCGCTGTCTTCGCCTTCGGCACGCTGAACGCGATCGACAACCCGACCCGGCAGAGCTTCGTGATCGAGATGGTCGGCCCCGACCGGGTGGTCAACGCGGTCAGCCTCAACAGCGTCATCGTCCAGGCGGCGCGGATCGTCGGCCCGGCCTTCGCCGGGATCCTGATCGCCACCGTCGGCGTCGTCCCCTGCTTCGCGCTGAACGCGCTCACCTTCGCGGCGATGATCCTCGCCCTCTGGGGGATGGACCCCGAGCGGCTGCACGCGGCACCGCCCGCCAGGCGCGAGCCGGGGGCGATCCGCGCCGGCCTGCGCTACGTCCTCCGCACCCCCGAGCTGCTGGTGCCGCTGGCGCTGATGGCGCTGGTCGGGACGCTCGGCTTCAACTTCCAGGTGGTGCTGCCGCTGCTCGCCAAGTTCAGCTTCGACGCCGGGGCGATGACCTACGCGGCCCTGGTCTCGGCGATGGCGGTCGGCTCGATCGCCGGCGCCCTCGTCAACGGCCACCGCGGCCGCACCGGCCCGCGCCTGATCGCCGGCGGCGCCCTCGCCTTCGGCGTCTCGGCTCTGCTGGCGGCGGTAATGCCCAGCCTCGCCTTCGAGGTGCCGATGCTGGCCCTCCTCGGCGCCGCCGCCGTCACCTTCGCCGCGACGATCAACTCCACCCTCCAGCTCGCCGTCTCCCCCGAGATGCGCGGCCGGGTGATGGCCCTCTACTCGGTCGTCTTCCTCGGCTCCACCCCGATCGGCGGCCCCCTCACCGGCTGGCTCGCCCAAACCTACGACCCCCGCGTAGCCCTCCTCCTAGCCGGCGCCTCCGGCCTCTCAGCCGCCTGGGCAGCCCACATCAGCTTCTCCCGCCTTCGTAGCCGCACCACCGAGGCCGCCACGGGAGAACACGTGTTGGCGTAGAGCGCGTGGATTCCGTGGTTCCTTTTGCACCTATATGGGGCATAAGGAACCACGCAACTGCTGTGCGTCTGCCAGGGCTCTGTGGTTAGGAGGGGGTGGGTGTTCCCTGACGACCGGCGTCCTGTTGCTCGCACCAGCAACCTTCGCGGTCAGCTGGTACCGCTTCTGGCGAGCAACCCAGGGAGGAAGGGAACACCCACCCCCTCCTCCCCGGGGCGCTTCGTCCCTCAGCCGATCAGTTCGGCCGATTCGAGGTACGCCTTGGCGGCTGCCTTCGGCGTTTCTTTTTCGAGTTCGACCCGAGCGTCGAGCTCCTGCATCACTTTCAGGGTGAGCCCTTTCTGCGCCTGCAGGATCGTCTTTTCGTAGTCGGGCCCGGCTTCTTCGGCGATCTTCTGGGTGGTCACGAAGATCACGTTGCCGGCCGGGAAGACGTGCTTGTCGTCTTCGAGGATCACGAACTTTTCCTTCTCGGCCGAGAGCTGCGGGTCGGTGGTGAAGAGGATCGAGAGATCGGCCTGACCCTTTTCCAGCACCGTGTAGCGGAGGCCGATGTCGACGGGCGTGAACGACTTGAACTTCAGCCCGTACAGTTTTTCCAGCCCGGCCAGGCAGTCGATCCGCTGGCGGCACTCGGGCGAGCCGTAGAGGGAGAGTTTTTCGGAGACTCCTTCGAGGTCGGAGACCGTTTTCAGCCCGTATTTTTCCGCCGTCTTCCTCAGCGTCCCGACCGCGTTGGCGCTGGCGAACGGGGTCGGTTCGAACGCCGTCAGCCCTTCCCTTTCGAATTCTTCGTTCGCCTTTTCCCACGCTTCGGTCGCGTCGGAGGGGACTTCTTCGGGTTCGAGGCCGAAGAACGAGGTGAGGGCCGTGCTCGCGTACTCCGGGTAGCCGGAGATCTGCCCCGTCTTCACCGCCTTCAGGGCCACGGTTTCGGAGCCCAGGTTGAGCGCGCTCTTCACCTTGTAGCCGGCCGCGGTCAGCGCCTGCGCGTAGATTTCCCCGAGGATTTCCTGTTCGGGAAAGTTCTTCGAGCCGATCGTCAGGCTGACCTTGGCGTTTTCGGGGTTCGACTTGATCGCCCCCGTGGCGTTGCCTTCTTCACCGCTTTCGCCGTTGGTGCTGCTGCTACTGCCGCAAGCGGCGATGCCGAGCGTCAGCGCGAGCGCGGCCAGCGCCGCAAACAGCACCCGCACTTTCGTCTGGTCGATCCTCACTGGGTTCCTCCTTGGGGTGGGTTGGACAAGATCCGTCTGATGTGGTTCAGGAAGTCTTCAACTTGAGTCCGTCGGAAGTAAGGAAACGCTGCAGGATGGCCAGCAGGCCCTCGATCGTGAGCGCCAGCAGGGCGACGAGGATGGCGCCCGCGAGCAGGCCGTTTTCTCCGTAGACGTTTTTGTTGATGATGAAATCGCCGAGCGTTTCCACCCCGGCCAGGGGGGCGATGGTGGCGGTGGCGATGATCACGATCGCCGCCCCGCGGACCCCGCCCATCACGGTCGGCACCGCCAGCGGCAGCTCGACCTTGCGGATGATGCCCAGCTCGCTCATCCCCATCCCGCGGGCGGCGTCGACCGCGGCGGGGTCCACCTGGCGGACGCCGACATAGGCGTTGACGATGATCGGGGCGATGCCGAGGATCGCCAGGGCCGGGGTGATCGTCTTCAGGCCGACGCCGATCAAAGTTGCCACCAAGGCGATCACCGCCAGCTCGGGGATCGCGCGGCCGGCGTTGCCGATGCCTACGGCAAGGAGCTCGCCCTTGCCGCGATGACCCAGGTAGAGGCCGATCGGCAAGGCGACGATCACCGCGATGGCGAGGGCGAGGAGGGTGACCTCGAGGTGCCGCAACACCAGTTCGAGTGACTTGTCGAAGCCGCCCACCTGCTTGCCGCCGGTAACGTTGGATTCCTGCGGGGTGAAGATGAATTCGATCGCGCCGCCGAAGGAGGCGAAAAGGGCGTGCGTCATCTGGCCGCCGCCCTGCGCCAGGGGGTGACGAGCCGCTGCAGCGTCAGCAGCACCAGGTCGAAGCTGAGCGCCATCAGGATCACAATCGCGGTGGCGATGAAGATGCTGGTCGGGAAGGTGAGGTTGGCGCCGTACATCTCGGTCCCCAGCCCACCGGCGCTGATGAAGACGACCAGGGTGGCGATCGCGATCGTGCTCACCACAGCGACCCGCAGGCCGGCGATGATCTCGGGGATCGCCAGCGGCACCTCGACCCGCCAGAGGATCTGTCGCCTGGTGAACCCCATCCCCCGTGCGGCGTCCTTCACCGAGGCGGGGACGTTGGCGAGGCCGAGAATCGTGTTGCGGTAGATGATCTGCAGGGTGTAGGCAGCGAGGACGATGATCGCCGTGTCGCGGCCCAGGCCGGTGATCGGCAGCAGGAGGAAGAAGAAGGCGATGCTGGGGATCGTGTAGAGGACGCCCGTGGCGGCGAGGAGCGGCGGCTGCAGCCAGTGGCTGCGGTGGGCGAAGAGCGCCAGGGCGAAGGCGACGACGAAGCCGATCAGGACCGAGAGGACGACGATTTCCAGGTGTTGCAGCGTCGGCGTCCCGTAGCGCCCGATGTTCTGCGTCGCCCAGTGCCAGCAGAAGAGCTCGCTTTCCTTGGCCTGGCAGGGAAGGTTGTGGAGGTTTCGTTCGCGGAAGAACCCTTCGCCGACCTGGCCGGCGGTGGCGAGCAGCGCCGGGCTACTCATGCGGCCGCTCCACCGCCGGGTGCTCGTCGCTCTTCGCCTCCGGCGATTTGAGGAACTCGGAGATGATCTCGACCGAGAGCACCCCGGCGATCCGCCCCCGGTGGTCGACCACCGGCGCGTACTGCGACTCCCCCTGCAGCAGGTCGGCGAGGGCGTCGCGCATCACGTCGTCGCGCTCGAGCACCGGGCCGAGCGGCACGTCGGGCTCGCGCGGGACCACGTCGCGGGCCAGGTCGCGCTCGCTCAGCCAGCCCAGTGGCCGCCGCTCGGCGTCGACCAGCAGGGGGTAGGGGACTTCGACGTCGGGCACCGCCAGCTTCGCCCGCACCTCCGACGTCGCCTGGCCGACGTGCGCCAGCGGCGCCTCCCAGAGGGAGATGTCAGCCACCCGCATCAGCGCCAGCCGCTTCAGCGCCCGGTCGGCGCCGACGAAGTCCTCGACGAACTCATTGGCCGGCGCCATCAGCAGCTCGGCCGGGGTCGCGTACTGCTCGACCCGGCCGCCCTCGCGCATCACCGCGATCCGGTCGCCCATCTTGATCGCCTCGTCGATGTCGTGGGTGACGAAGAGGACGGTCTTGCGGATCTCCGCCTGCAGGCGCAGGAACTCGTTCTGCAACCGCTCGCGGTTGATCGGGTCGATCGCGCCGAAGGGCTCGTCCATCAGCATCACCAGCGGGTCGGCCGCCAGCGCCCGTGCCACCCCGACCCGCTGCTGCTGGCCGCCGGAGAGCTGCGCCGGGTAGCGGTCGCCGAGCTCGGGGTCGAGCCCGATCAGCTCCAGCAGCTCGGCGCTGCGGGCGCGGACCCGGTCCTTCTTCCAGCCCAGCAGCTGCGGGACGGCGCCGATGTTCTCGCTGATCGTGCGGTGGGGGAAGAGGCCGATCTGCTGGATCACGTAGCCGATCTCCCGCCGCAGCTGCGCCGGCTCGCGCTCGCGCACCGAGCGGCCGCCGATCAGCACGTCGCCGGAGGTGATCTCGACCGTGCGGTTGACCATCCGCATCGCCGTCGTCTTACCGCAGCCGGACGGGCCGACGAGGACGCAGATCTCGCCGGCCGGGACCTCCAGCGTCAGCCGGTCGACCGCCGGCGCGGCGGCACCGGGGTACCGCTTCGTCGCTGCCTCGTAGCGGAGGGAGGAGGCTTCGGATTCGGACTGGGTTTGACTGCCGGGCGCTGCGGGCGGCATCGCCGCGAGCCTATACCCCGACCGGCTACTCGATGTAACCCCTCGACCTGAGGTACGCGGCTGCGGCTTCCTTCGGGGTATCGGCTTCGAACACCATGCGGCCGTTGAGTTCCTGGACGGTTTTCAGGTCGAGTCCCTTCTGGACTTGCAGGATCGTCCTTTCGTAGTCAGGGCCCGCCTCTTCGGCAACCGACTTCCCGGTCACGAAGATGAAGTTGCCCCCGCGGAAAGCGTGCTTGTCGTCTTTCAGGATCACGATTTCGTCCTTGCGCGTCAGGAGCTTTTGGTCGGTCGAGTAGAGAAGCGAGATGCTGGCCTCGCGGTTGGTGAGGACGCCGAACATCGCGGGGGCGGGCAGTTCGCTCAGTTTGACTTTCAGCCCGTAGGTCTTTTCCAGACCGATCAGGCAATCGACCTGATTACGGCATCCGGTCGGACCGTAGAAGGCCAGGCTTTCTTCAGGAAACTGATTGAGGTCGGAGATCTTCTTCAGCCCATATTGCCTGGCTGTCGTCGTCAGCGTGCCGATCGCGTTGGTGGCGGCGAACGGAGTCGGTTGGAACGCCTCCAGGCCCTTCTTTGCGAGTTCTTCGTCGGCCTCTTCCCATGCTCTCCCGGGGCTGGCAGGCACTTCTTCGGGTCGAAATCCAAAGGAGGCGAGGGCCGTGCCGGTCTGCTCGGGATAGCCGGAGGTCTCCCCCGTCTTCACCGCTCGCAGGGCTGCGCCCGCCGATCGAGAGTTGGGCGCGCTCTTCACTTTGTACCCGGCCGCAGTCAGCGCCTGTGCGTAGATTTCCTTGAGGAGGGCCTGTTCGGCAGAGTTCTGCGAGCCGATCGTCAACGTCACCCTGCCGTTTGCGGGGTGCGATTCGATTGAGCCTCCGCCGCCCGCGTCCTTGCCGTCACCGCAAGCGACAACCCCAAGCGCTAACGCGAGCATGGCGAACGCTGCAGGCAATCCTCTCCCAATAGTCAAGCTTTACATCCTAATGGAGCAGTTCTTTGTGATCTACACCTCCGCGGCTTCCCGCTCGCTCAAGGGGCGATCGTGGCGATCGTGGCCGTGGTGCGCGCAGTGGTCCATGCTGCTGCGCCCGCGGCTGACCCAGAAGAGGGCGGCGAAGATCGCCAGGCCGAGGACGTTGAGGACCAGCTTGTAGTCGAGCTCGACCTGCCCGAAGACGTCGGCGCGGGTGGGGCGAGGGTCGGTCGGGACCAGGCCGAGGACGCCGAAGAGGCCCTCGACGACGAGCGCGGCGGCGACGATGGTGACGAACATCAGCGCCGTGATCCGCAGCGCGAACGAGGTGCCGTAGTACTTGCGGTAGGCGAGCACGATCGGGATCACGATCAGGTCGGCGAAGAGGAAGGCGACGACGCCGCCGAAGCCGATCCCGCCCGACCACAGCACCGCCGCCAGCGGCACGTTGCCGACCGAGCAGACGAAGCTGAGGACGGCGATAATCGGGCCGACGATGACGTTCTCGATCGTCTTCACCAGTGGCGGCGCGTCGGTGACGAAGAGGAAGTTGAAGAAGTCGTTACCGAGCAGGCCGATGAAGCCGGCGAGCAGGAAGCCGAGCGAGATCTCCTTCCAGAGCATCTGCCAGTCGCCGCGGAAGTTGCCGCCGACGTGGGCCCAGGCGTCGCGGGAGGTGAGGCGCTCGCGCCAGGGGAGCGTTTCATCTCCTTCGCCTTCGCCGTGATGGTGGTGGTCGGCCTGCGCCTGCTGGGCGTGGCGGCGGGCCCGCTCCTCCAGCCGAGGGGAGACGAAGGCGCGCAGGAAGACGGCCATCAGCGCGATCAGGACGATGCCGCCGACGAACTCGGCGAGGGTGAACTGCCAGCCCATCAGCACCCAGAGCACAAGCCCGAGCTCCCAGACCAGGTTGGTCGAGGCGAACTGGAAGGCGAGCGCGGTCACCGCCGAGGCGCCCTTGGCGAAGAGCGACCTGGCGATCGCGATCGCCGCGTACGAGCAGGAAGAGGAGGCGGCGCCGAGCCCCGTCGCCTTGGCGATGGGAGCGAAGCCCTCGCCCGAGAGCGCCCCTTCTATCCGCTGCCGCGGCACCCAGGCCTGGACGATCGCCGAGATCGCGAACCCCAGCACCAGCGCCCACCAGACCTCGTAAGCCATCAGGAGGGCCATTTCCAACCCTTCCCAAACCTTTTCCACCACCGCGATCATCTCCCCACAGAGGTATCAAACCCGTCCATCCATGCATGCCGACGGGACGAAAACCGCCCTATGTATCCGGAAATCGGCCCGTCGGCGAGGGATACCGGCCTAGAGGCCGAGGCGGCGGGCGCGCTCGGCAGCGCGGGCGAGGATTTCGCCGAGGCCGGGGAGCTCGCCGCCCCGCATGAGGACCTGGCCGGCGACGACGGTGGTGTCGACTACGGCGCCGCCGGCGGCGTAGACGAGATCGGTGGTGAGGTCGCCGATGCCGAGCTCGGGGGCGTCGGGGGGAAGGAGGAGGAAGTCGGCGGGGGCGCCGACCGCGAGCGGGGTGGCGCCGAGCAGCGGCGCGCGGGCGCCGGTGGCGACGGCCCAGGCTTCGGCGGCGTCGATCGCCGCCGGGTCGCCGGCGGCGTGCTGCTGGGTGAGGGCGAAGAGCTTGAGGTCGGCGAGCAGGTCACGCGAGTCGTTGGAGCCGGCGCCGTCGGTGCCGAGGCCGACGCTGACGCCGGCGGCGCGCGCCGCCGGGTAGGGGAGGACGCCGCCGACCGCGAGCTTCATGTTCGCCGCCGGGTTGGCGACGACGGTGGCGCCGCGCTCGGCGATCAGCGCCAGCTCGTCGGGGTCGAGCCAGACGCCGTGGGCGAGGATCGCGCGCTCGCTGAGGAAGCCGAGCCGGTCGAGGTAGGCGGCGGGCCGGCAGCCGTGCGCGGCGATGCAGTCCTGCACCTCTTTCTCCGTCTCGGAGAGGTGGATCTGGATGGGCACGTTCCGCTCGGCGCTGAGCTCGCCGATCCAGCGCAGCGACTCTTCGCTGACCGTGTAGATCGCATGCGGGGCGAGGGCGGGGGTGATCAGAGGGCCGAACTCGGCGAGCGCGTCGAGGCTGTGAAGCGCCGAGTCGCGCAGCTTCGCGTGGTCGCCGTCGAGGTCGATCAGCGGCGCCCCTATCGCCGCCCGCATCCCCATCTCCTCCACAGCCCGCGCCGTCGCCTCCGGCTGCCAGTACATGTCCCAGAAGCGGGCGGTGCCGCTGCGGATCATCTCCGCGCAGGCGAGCCGCGCGCCCCAGTAGACGTCCTCGGCTTCGAGCTTCGCCTCGATCGGCCAGATCTTCTCTTCCAGCCACGGCATCAACGGCAGGTCGTCGCCGGAGCCGCGGAAGAGCGTCATCGCCGCGTGCGTGTGGCCGTTGACCAGCGGCGGCACCAGTTGCGCCTCGCCCGCGTCGATCGTCTCGTCCCCTGGCTCGGCGACAACATCAGGCCCAAGCGCCGCAATCACCCCGCTATCGCACCGCAGCCCCACCCGCTCCCCGTCCAGGAGCGCGTTCGTGACCGTCAGTCCCATGCGCGCTCCCTGTTCCGTGGTTCCTTATGCACGCATATGGGGAAAAAGGAACCACGGAACCTCATCGGCCCACCGCCCCGAGGCGGGGGAGGACGGCGGCCAGGCCCTCGCGCAGGCGCTCGGCGTTGATCAGGCGGTCGGCTTCCATCTCGGCGACGCTGACCGTTCCCTCGCCCAGCCCGTTCGCCATGTTGTCGACGACGCAGAGCGCGGCGTAGTCGAGACCGAGCTCGCCGGCGACGACGCACTCGGAGGCGATCGTCATCCCGACCACGTCGGCGTGCGCGGCCATCAGCCGGATCTCGGCCGGGGTCTCGAAGCGCGGCCCGCGCGCCTGCCAGTAGACCCCGCCGTCGCGCGGCGCCTGGCTGCCCTCGCTCCAGGCGGCGAGCACTTCCTCGCGCCAGCGCGGGGCGAAGCCCGGGGCCGAGTGGGCGCGCTCGTCGCCGAAGGTCGAGTCGCCGAGGTTCAGCGCGATGAAGTCATCTGGGCAGACGAGGCTGCCGACCCCGAGATCTCGCCGCAGCGACCCGACCGAGCCGATCGCCAGCACCCGGTCGCAGCCCTGCTCGGCCAGCGGCCGCAGGTTCGCCTCGTGGTCGATCGCGTGGGGGAGGACGAAGGCGCCGTCGCGGCGGTGCCGCTGCACGATCGCCGCCCCGTGCGCCGCCGCCGCGGCCGCGATCTCCTCGCCGCCCGGCCCGAGCGCGTTGCTGCCGAGGATCACCGCCAGCCGTCCCATCGGCCGATCCTATGCGCCGTTGGCCTATGGTGGGGCGGTGGAGATGGAACGCGACTCCGGCCGCGACGAGACGGAGCAGGAACGCCTCGACCGCAACCTCGGCGAGCTGCTGCAGGAGCTGCGGGTGGCGCTGCCGGGGGTGCAGGTCCTCTTCGCCTTCCTTCTCGCGGTCCCGTTCCAGAAAGGCTGGGAACACGTCACCGAGTTCGAGAAGCGGGTCTATTTCGCGACCCTGATCCTCACCGCGCTCTCGGCGACGATGCTGATCTCGCCCTCGGCCTACCACCGGATCACCTTCCGCTACCAGCAGAAGCGCCGGCTCGTCTTCTACGCGAACCGCTTCACGATCGTCGGCCTCGCCCTCCTGGCGCTGGCGATGACCGGTGCGATCCTGCTGATCACCGATTTCCTCTTCAGCACCGCCGCGGCGATCGTCGTCGCCGCGCTCGCGCTCTGCGTCTTCGGTTTCTTCTGGTTCGCGCTGCCGTTGCGGCGGCGGCTCCAGCTCAGTGCGGGGCAGGAGCCTCTAGGCAAGCCCGAAGAGCGCTGAGCTCCGCCGCGAGGTCGTCGAGGAAAGCGAGGTCGGGCTTCTTCTCGCGCAGCAACTCCAGGTCCGCTTCCCAGATTTCGACCTTCTCCTCCAGCGGGACCTTGAATTCCTCGCGGATGGAATCGCCCTCCCGCTCGTAGGTGGCGCGCAGGGTGCTGGAGTTGGTGAGCTTGTCGGCGGCGTAGATCGCCATCGCCTCGTCGTCGGCCGCCGCGACCCGTTCGCGGTGCTCGGCCTTGCGCTCGCGGTAGGAGTCGATCGATTCGTCGTCGGTGAGGGCGCCGACGAAGCCGGCCACCTCGTCGCCGAACTCCTTGCGCAGTTCCTCGAGGGTCGTGTCCGAGTCCTCGACCACGTCGTGCAGCAGCGCCGCCGCCAGCACCTCCTGGCGGTAGCCGTGCTCGTCCAGCAGCGCCGCCACCCGCACCGGGTGCTCGACGTAGGGCATGCCGCCGCTGCCGTTGCGGACCTGCCCCGCGTGGGCGACTCTGGCTTTCTCCAAGGCCGCGCGCACCAACGGCGAGCGCTGTGCGGCTTCCTCGATCCGAGTGGACGGCGCCACAGGCGCAGCCTAAAGGATCGATTCCTTCAGATCGAGTGCCTGAAGATCAGAGCGGCGCTCAGGCGGCGGCGGTCGGCCGCGGCGCCCGCGCCGGCAGCTCGTACTCGCTCCGCTCGGCGCCCAGCTCGATCGCGCCCGGCTCGCCGCCCAGCTCGACCCAGCGCGCCTGCGCTTCGGCGCCGAGATCGTCGAGCTGCTCGTCGGAGTGGAGCGGGTCGTGGTGGAAGAGCACCGTGCGCTCGGCCCCGGTCCGCCGCGCGAAGCTGAGCGCGTGCGAGGTAGCCGAGTGGCCCCAGCCGACGTGGTCGGGGTACTCGGCGTCGGTGTACTGACCGTCGTGGATCAGCAGCGAGGTGTCGCGGGCGAGGGCGAAGCCGGAGATCCAGTCCTCCTCGAGCTCGTCGAGGTCGGCGCCGAGCCCCGGCTCGTGGTCGGGGATGTAGGTGAGCGAGGAGTCGCCGTCGTCGATCCGGTAGCCGAGCGTCGGTCCGCGGTGGGCGACCGAGGCGGCGCGGATGCGGGCCGGGCCGATCTCCCAGTCGCTCTGCGGGCAGTGGCGGAAGGAGACGTCGCAGGGCAGCTCGCGTACCTCGACGGGGGAGAGCGGGGCGGATACGTAGCGGGAGATGCGGTCGCGCAGCGAGGCCTCGGGCGAGGCCGGCCCCCAGATCACGATCTCCGTCTGCGGCCGGAAGGCGGGGGCGAAGAAGACGAGGCCCTGGATGTGGTCGAGGTGGAGGTGGGTGAGGAGGATGTGGAGGCGGCTCGGCTCGTCGGGCAGGGCGAGGCCGAGGCAGCGGATGCCGGTACCGGCGTCGAGCGCCAGCACCGAGCCGTCGGAGAGGGTGACGCCGACGCAGGAGGTGTTGCCGCCGTAGCGGATCGTTTCCGGCCCCGGGGCGGGAATCGAACCCCTCGTGCCCCAGAGCTTGACCTTCACGCCGGCCCCGCTCCGTTGCTGCCGGCGCCGTTCGCCAGCGCGGGCCAGAAGACGGCGATCGCGCCCCGCGAGCCGTGTGGGGTGAGGATCGGGAAGGCGGAGACCTCGACCTCGTGCTGCGTCCCGTCAGTCGAGCGGACGCTCAGCTCGGCGTGCGCCGGGCGCCCGGCCCGCACCGCCTTGACCAGCGGCAGGTCGTCGTAGGGGATCGGCTCGCCCTGCTCGTCGAAGGGCCCGAACAGCGCTCCCCACTCCTGCGGTCCGACCGTCCCCAGCTCCTCGAAGCGCTTGCCCAGCAGCATCCCCGCCGCCTCGTTGTAGAAGACGAGCAGGCCGCCCTCGTCGACCAGGAAGGCAGGGGTTGACAGCGCCGACATCAGGTTGCGGGCGAGGATCAGCTCCAGCGGCCTCTGCGTCACAAATGACACTTTAAATCGTCCGTTAAAGCTTGTTAAGGAGACTGGGTTTTTCCGCAGCAGTAAGCCAAGAATCAGGAGCTTCTACCGCCAGACGCACAGGCGGCGTGACTTTCATCACTTAGAGATCCTGATTCGCTACTGCGCCGGGATCACGATCGGCGCGCACGGTTCGCCCGGTTTGCTGCGGTCGGCGGTGTTCTGGACCGGTTTGCCTTCGATGTTCTTGAGGTTGATCGTCAGCTGCTTCTTGGCAACCGTGACCTGGGCGTAGCTGAATTCGTCGAGGCCGGAGCACTGCATCCCGACCCCGGTCGGCGGCGGCGGATTGAAGAAGAGGGCGCGGATCTCCGACGCCGCGTTCGGGTTGCCGACGGCGCCGTTGATCTCGCCCGCGTAGGTCTTGGTCGCGACCGGCCCGGTCGTCACCTCGGTGATCCCGGTGTTCACCGGCCCGCCCGGCTCGAGCGTCTGCAGGCGGACGTCGTTGACCATGTTGGCGTGGACGTCGGTGGTGAGGAAGACGGCGTTCTTGACGTGGTCGCGGAGGAAGGTGAGGAGCTGCGTCCGTTCCGCCGCGTAGCCCTCCCAGCGGTCGTAGGGCAAGGCGTAGAACTGCTGGATCGGGACCTCGTTCATGATCACCTTGAAGGTCGCCGTCGAGTGCTCGATCGCGTTCTCGAAGACTTCGCGCTGGTGCTGCCCGAGCATCGTCCGGTTGGGGTCGTTGATCGCTTCCACGCAGGCTTTCGGCGGCGACGAGGCCAGCTGCGGGACGATCACCGAGAAGAGTTTGCGGTTCGCTTCCGGCGCCGTCGGCGCGAGGTCCGGGTTGCCGCTGCCGGGCGGGTTGTCGCACTGGCCGCCGTAGTCGGCTTTGGCGCTGCGGAAGGAGCGCTCGTCGAGGAAGAAGACCTGCAGGTTCTTCCCCCAGCGGAAGCTGCGGTAGATCCCGTTCTTGGCCGAGTAGGTGATCGGGTTGTAGTTGCGGAACGCCTTAACGCCGTTCTTGTAGAGCTGTTCGCCGTTGAATTCGACGTTGCCGCCTTCCTCCGGGAAGACGTTCTCGGAGCGGGCGAAGTCGTTGATGAACTCGTGGTCGTCCCAGTGCGCGTAGTAGGAGGTGGCGCCGCGGACGTTCGCCCACGGCTTCTGCGCCAGGTTCATCCGGTACTTCGCCCACTTCTGCGGAACGGTCAACGCCGTGCCGGCGACGCCGCCGACCCCCGGCACCTCGGAGTCGGAGTAGATCGTGTCGCCGATCAGGACGTTGAAGTTGTTTTCTTCCTTCTTGATCTGCCGCCAGACGCCGAAGTCGTTCCAGTAGGGGGTCTTGGTGCCGGGCAGCGGCGCCGCGTCCTGGTCGCCGGTGACGGCGAAGCGGATCGTCTTCGCCTGGTTCGCGGCGGGGGCGGTGTCGAAGTGGCCGACCGCGGAGTGGCGCCCGCCTTCCATGCACCAGCGGTACTTGTAGCGGCGCCCGGGCTTCAAGCCGGTGACTTTCTTCTGGACGGTGAGGTCGTTCGACTTCACCGCCTTCACGACGAGCTTCTTCTTCGCCCCGGCGACGTCGCAGCCGCCGAGCTTGTTGCCGGTCGTGAACTGGACCAGAGCCTTGCCCGCCTTGTTCGCCCGCGCCCAGAGGATCGCCGAGTTGGCGCTGACGTCGCCGGAGGAGACGCCGAACTTGAAGCCCTTCTGCGCGGCTCCGGCCGCTGGGACGGAGAGGGCGAGGGCCAGGATGAGGCAGAGAGCACAGAGGGCGGCGAGCCGGCGCATGGCCCAAGTAGATACCCACGACAAGTAGGCGTCAACCCTTATGGCTTCCATCGTTTCCATCCTCTTTCAGCCGGCCTGTTCGGCGCTGCGCAAGCCGCCCCGTGCCCAGAGGGCGAAGAGGCAGGGCAGGGCGATGCCGATCGCGAAGGCGAGGGCGATCGTCTCCGGGTTGCCGGCGATCAGGCTGCGCCCTGCCTCCAGCAGCGCCGTCACCGGGTTGATCGAGGCGACCGCGTGGATCCAGCCGCTGAGCAGGTCGAGCGGCACGTAGACCGGCGCCAGGAAGAGGATGAGGAAGACCGGGAACTGCATCAGCGGCCCGCCCTGGATCGAGCGCACCCGCATCGCCACCCCCGCCGCCCACATCGTCGCGGCGACGTTGACCAGCAGCGCCAGCCCGTAGAGGCCGACGATTTCGATGCCCTGGCCGTCGACGTTCATCCCGGCGACGAGGGCGACCGTGGTCAACACCGTCCAGGTGATCAGCGCCCGCAGCAGAGCGGCGATCGCGTAGCCGGCGACGATGCCGCGGCGGTTGCTCGCCGCCAGGAGGTAGCGGCGAGCGAAGCCGGTCTCGAAGTCGCGGGCGATCCCGAAGCCGGTGAAGACGCCGCCGAAGGCCGCCGACTGCAGCAGCACGAAGACAAATTGGAACGCGGTGTAGCCGGTCGGGAAGTCGAAGCCCGGCACGTTCTGGATCGAGGAGAGCCCCCCCGCGAAGGAGGTGAAGAAGAAGAGCGGGAAGGCAAGCGCCGGCACCAGGAAGGCGGGGTTGGTGAGGAAGTTGTGGATGCTGCGCCAGGCGACAGCGAGGGCGACGTCGCGGAAGCGGGCGGGGTGGGTCGCGGGCGCGCTCACGTCCGCACCAGCGTCGTCTTCAGGGCGGCGCTGGCGCCGTACCTGCCGATCGCGAAGACCGCTGCCGCGATCCCGAAGCCGAGCGCGAGGTCGCCGAGGTTCCAGCCTTCGATCAGCAGCGAGCGGAAGGCCTGCAGCAGGTAGGAGACAGGGTTGGCGGTGGCGATCGCGCGGTACCAGTCGGTCTGGATCAGTTCCAGCGGCAGCGCCATCGAGGAGAGGAAGAGGAAGACGAAGAAGACCGGGAAGAGCCCCTGGACCGCCTCGCCGGTGCCGGTGCGCAGGGCGACGAAGAGGCCGATCGTGCCGAAGGCGACGGCGATCGTCACCCCGAGCAGGATGATCACCAGGGCCCCGCCGGCGCCGGCGGCGAGTTCGGCGCCGGCGATCAGGCCGACGCTGAGGTAGACGACCCCCGGGACGAGGCCGAGGATCAGCGTCCCCGCCAGCAGGCCGCTGAGCAGGGCGGCGCCGCGCAGCGGGGTCAGCGCGAGGCGGTTGAGGAAGCCGGTTTCGATGTCGCGGGCGAGGTCGGTGCCGGAGTTCATCACCGAGAACAGCGCCCCCTGCATGAACGGCACCGCGAGGGCGAAGGTGAGGTAGGAGTCGGTCGGGAAGCCGGGCAGGTTGGTCGCGTCTTTGAGCCCGCCCGAGTTAACGGCGAGCAGGAAGAGCGGGAAGATCAGCGCCGGGACGATCTGCGCCGGCTGGCGCAGGGTCCGCAGCACCGAGCGGCGGGCGAGCTGGCCGACCTGGTTGCGGAGCCCTTCGTTCACTACGAGCCGACCGCCTCGGGCTCAGGCTCCGCCTCCTCCTCGTCCTCGGCCCCCTCGAGCGAGCGGCCGGTCTTGGCGAGGAAGACGTCGTCGAGCGAGGGCGCGTGCAGCTGCAGGTGCTCGATCGCGATGTTCTCGGCGTCGAGCGCCCGCACGACCTCGGCCAGCTGCGACTCGCCGCCCTCGAGGCGGACGGCGACGGCGCGCGGGTGGGAGCCGGCCGCCTCGCCGAAGCGCTCCAGCACCGCTGCCATGCGCTCGCGGTCGTCCTCCTCGCGAGGGATCGCTTCGACGGTCGGGCGGCCGATCTCCGCCTTCAGTTCAGTTGGGGTGCCCTCGGCGACGATGTGGCCGTGGTCGATGATCCCCACCCGGTTGGCGAGCGCGTCGGCCTCCTCCAGATACTGGGTGGTGAGGAAGACGGTGACGCCGTCGTCGTGGGCGAGGCGGGCGACCTCGTCCCAGAGGGCGGTGCGGCTCTGGATGTCGAGGCCGGTGGTCGGCTCGTCGAGGAAGAGGATGCGCGGCCGGTGGGCGAGCGCCAGCGCGAGGTCGAGGCGGCGCTTCATCCCGCCCGAGTAGCCGCCCACTTTGCGGTCGGCGGCGTGGGCGAGGCCGACCCGCTCCAGCAGTTCGTTGCCGCGCGCTTCGCGCTCGGGCTTGCCGAGGCCGTGGAGGGCGGTCTGCAGGCGCATGTGCTCGCGGCCGCTCAGCAGCGGGTCGAGGGCGGCCTCCTGCAGGGCGGCGCCGATCGCCGCGCGCACCTGCGGGCCCTCCTTGACCACGTCGAAGCCGGCGACGCGGGCGGTGCCGGCGGTGGGAGGGAGGAGGGTGGTCAGCATCAGCACCGTCGTCGACTTGCCGGCGCCGTTGGGGCCGAGGAAGCCATAGATCTCGCCCTGCGCGACCTGGAGGTCGATCCCGTCGACCGCCCGCGGGCCGTTCTTGAACTCGCGGACGAGGCCTTCGACCTCGATCCCGCCGCTGCGTTCGCTGCTCTGCGCCATAGGCTCCTCTCGACTGGGTGACCGACCGACCTTTGAGGCTATAACTCCGTCCCGTGTACGAGCGCACCCGCACCTACCGCGTTGCGATGAACGTCTGCAGGCCGGTCGCCCGCTGGGGACGGATGCAGGTCGAGGGCCTGGAGATGCTGCCCGAGAGCGGCCCGCTGCTGATCGTCGGCAACCACGACAGCCACTGGGACCCGATCATGGTCGGGATCGCGGCGCTGAAGCGGCGCCAGATCCGCGCTCTGGCCAAATCGGATCTCTGGCAGGTCCGCGGCCTCGCCCCGGTCCTCGACGGGATGGGGCAGATCCCGATCGAACGCGGCAAGAGCGACGCGCAGGCTCTGGCCCGGGCGGTCGAAGCGCTGCGGGCGGGGGTCTGCATCGGCGTCTTCCCCGAGGGCACCCGCTCCAGGGGCAAGGTCCTGCGCGCCCGCAGCGGCCTCGGCCGCCTCGCCCTAGAAGTTCCCGAGGCCCACGTCACCCTGGTCGCGATCGAGGGCACCAGCGACCTCACCGGCTTCCCCCGCCGCCCCCGCATCCGTCTCCGCTTCTTCGACCCCGCCGGCGGCCAGCCCCGCCCCGACGAGGCCCCCGCCGACCTCTCCGCCCGCCTCCTGGCCGAAATCCGCGCCCTCGTCCCCCCGTCCCTCAGCTACCGCAAGCGCAAGCACACCCAACTCAGCGCCGTCTCTGAGGACTGACCAAACAGTCGCCAGATCCGCCACCCGCTTTCTCGTCTCCTCGCTCCCAGTTCCGTGGTTCCTTTTGCACGACATACGTGCTTAAGGCACCACGGAACCAAACTCTCCCCCCTTAGGCAGTTCCGCGGTTCCTTATGCGCCTATTTGGGGCAAAAGGAACCACGGAACTCGTGACTGGCGCCGTTAGCTCACGTCGGCTCCTCCTGCTGGCGGGTTCTCGCCGCTATCGGCGCTCCCCCCACCGGCGCGACGAAGGTTCGGTTCCCGGCGCGGACGACGACGGACCGCGTACGGGAAAGGTCGAGGGCCGAGCTCAGCACCGCTTCCGAGTCGTCGCCCCAGCGGTAGCGGAAGGTCCCGGCCGGATAGACGATGCCGTTCGGACCGCGCAGCGAGACCCGGCAGAGCGTGCCCGACTCGATCCCGTGTACGTACATGTGGATTTCGGTGCCGTAGGCGTGCGGCTCCAGGGTGGCGTCGATCGTCACTCCCTGCGGCAGCGAGGCGAAGCGGACCTGCTGCTCGGGGGTGCCGCCGCTGCCCCCGCCGAGGACGAAGATCGCCAGCGCCGCCGCGGCCAGCGCTGCGGTCACCCCGCCCAGCGCGAAGCCGCCGAACAGCCGCCGGCGTCGGCGCTCTTGCACCCGTCGCCGTTCACCCTCGATCACAGCAGCGATCCGCGCCCCCAGATCGGCCGGCGGCTGCGGCGCCGACTCGAAGTGCGCCGGGTCGGCGTGGGGCAGCATCCGCGCCACCGGCTCCAGCGAGGCCAGCTCCGCGCGGCAGCGGACGCACCCCTCGAGGTGCGCCTCCAGCGCCGCGCGCTCATCGCCACGCAACTGCCCGAGGGCATACGCCCCGAGCGACTCGCGCCATTCCCGGCAGTCGTTCCTAATCTTCATAACCCATCTCCTCCAGCACGACCCGCAGCGCTCGCAGCCCGTAATAGACGCGGCTCTTCACGGTCCCCTCCGGAACCCCGAGTTCCTCCGCCACCTCGGAGTACGGCCGCCCGCGGTAGTAGGTCTCGACGATCACCCGCCGGTGGTCGGCGCCGATCCGCCGCATAGCCTCCTCCACCTGCCAGGCCAGCAACGCCTCCTCCAGCGGCTCGACGCTGGGCTCGATCCCGCCCTCGGCCACGCCGGGACGCACCGCCCGCGCCCGCCCCAGGTCGATCACCACGTTGCGCAGGATCGCGAACAGCCAGGTCCGCAGCGACCCGATCTTCGGGTCGAAGCGATCTCCCGCCCGCCAGGCGCGGACGAAGGTCTCCTGGACGGCCTCCTCGGCCAGCCCCGAGTCCCCCAGCGAACGGACCGCGAAGCCGTACAGCTCGCCGGAATGGGCAGCGTAGGCCTCGCGGACGTCTCGTTCGCGGCTCAGGGCGCCCCGGGTCGAAGTTCCAAGCGGACTCATCCGACCCGGTATACGCCCCCCGGCCAAGCCGAGTTCAAATGGCTCTTGCAGCGGCCCCTATTCGAGTTTCCCGATCTTGAAGATCTTCGTCCCGCAATCCGGGCAGACGCCCTGGATCGCCGGGCGACCGTTTTTCATCGTCACCTGTTTGGCGTCTTTGATCTCAACCTTCTTGCGCTCCTTGACGCAGTAACCCTCAGGCATCTAGGGGCCTCCTTTCGTTGCCGCCAACGGGGCAAAATCTCGCCTGGTCAGCGAGGTGGATTGAGGCGAATGTAACGCAGGTACATGACGTTCCGCCGTATCTTTGTGAGAATTCGCACAAAACGCCCATGGTCCGTGTCAACTACGCTCCTGCCGCAGTCCCTAGCCCAATCCAGCGCTTCAAGGAGATAACCGCATGCCCGAGGCAGTAATCGTCGACACCATCCGCACGCCGATCGGCCGTGCCTTCAAGGGCTCGCTGGCCCAGCTGCGCCCCGATGAGATGGGCGCCTACGTGGTCGACCAGCTGCTCGAGCGCAACCCCGAGGTCGACCCGGCGCTGATCGAAGACGTCTTCTGCGGCGTCGGCATGCCGCAGGGCCTGCAGGCCTTCAACCTCGCCCGCATCGTCTCGCTGCTCTCCGAGAAGCTGCCACAGGAGGTCAACGGGGTCACCGTCTCCCGCTACTGCTCCTCCAGCCTCGACGCGATCCGCCACGCCGGCAACGCGATCAAGGCCGGCGAGGGCGACGCCTACCTCGCCGTCGGCGTCGAGTGGGTGAGCCGCTACAACGAGCGCACCGAGCCCGCCGGCGAGGCCGACCAGAACGAGAACCTGAAAGGCAACGACGGTCAGCCCAACGCCTACATCGCGATGGGCGAGACCGCCGTCAACGTCGCCAAGAAGTACGAGGTCAGCCGCGCCGACATGGACAAGTTCGCGCAGCGCTCGCAGGAACTGGCGGTGCGCTCGCAGGAAGACGGCTTCTTCGACCGCGAGATCGTGCCGGTGAAGCTCCCCGACGGCAACGAAGTGAGCAAGGACGACGGCCCGCGCGCCTCCTCGACCCTGGAGAAGCTCTCCGAACTGCCGGAGGCCTTCGGCGGCGGTGGCGTCACCGCCGGCAACTCCTGCCCGCTCAACGACGGCGCCGCCGCGGTGCTGCTGATGAGCGACACCAAGGCCAAGGAGCTGGGCCTGACCCCGCGCGCCCGCATCATCACCGCCGCCACCCACGGCAACGAGCCGGAGCTGATGGGCGTCGCCCCGATCGGCGCGATCAAGAAGGTGCTGGACCGCGCCGGGATGACGATCGACGACGTCGACCGGGTCGAGCTGAACGAGGCCTTCGCCGCCCAGGTGATCCCGATCATGGCCGAATGCGGGATCGACGAAGACAAGCTCAACACCCACGGCGGCGCGATCGCACTCGGCCACCCGTTCGGGATGACCGGCGCCCGCATCATGGGCACCCTGCTGAACGTGCTCGAGACCGACGACAAGCAGATCGGCCTGGAGACCATGTGCGTCGCGGGCGGTCAGGGCAAGGCAATGCTCGTGGAGCGAATGAACTGAGCGCGATTGCTGAGTTGTGGGCGCTACAGGCCCCACAACTCAGCAACCCCGATTGCGATGGAGCTCGAGACCCTCACCTACGAGACGGACGAGCGAGTCGCTCGCATCACCCTGAACCGGCCCGAGCGGGGGAACGGGATCACGCCGCGGATGCCGGTCGAGCTCGCCGAGTGCGTCGAGCGGGCCAACCTCGACCCCGCGGTGCACGCGATCGCCCTTGCCGGCAACGGCAGCGGCTTCTGCGGCGGCTATGACCTCGTCGCCTCCGCCGAGGGCGACATGAGCGAGCTCGGCGAGGGCGGGGAGGCGCCGCCCGGCTCGCCGCTCGACCCTCAGGTGATCGCGGCCAACCATGCTCCCAACACGAACTGGGACCCGGTCACCGACTACCAGTTCATGAGCCGCAACGTGCGCGGCTTCATGAGCCTCTTCCACTCCGACAAGCCGGTGCTGTGCAAGGTCCACGGCTACTGCGTCGCCGGCGGCACCGACATGGCGCTCTGCTCCGACCTGCTGGTGATCGCCGAGGACGCCAAGATCGGCTATCCCCCGGCGCGGGTCTGGGGCTCGCCGACGACGGCGATCTGGGCCAGCCGGCTCGGGCCGATGCGGGCCAAGCGCCTACTGCTGACCGGCGACTCGCTGACCGGCGCCGAGGCGGCCGAGTGGGGGCTGGCGACCGAGGCCGCGCCGGCGGCGCAGCTGGACGAGCGCTTCGAGCGCCTGCTGGAGCGGGTGGCGCGGATGCCGATCAATCAGCTGGTGATGATGAAGCTGCTCGTCAACCAGTCGCTGCACGCGCAGGGCCTCGCCCAGGCGCAGGCGCTCGGCACCTTCTTCGACGGCATCGCCCGCCACACCGAGGAGGGGCACGCCTTCGCCCGCCGCGCCGCCGAAGCCGGCTTCCGCGAGGCGGTGCGCGAGCGGGACGAGCCCTTCGGCGACCACGGGCTCGAGGGCTTCGGCCTCGATCCCGAATAGGCTGCTGTCCCGATGAGCGACGCGCCGCACCCGAGTTCGGCGATCACCCCGGATACCGTCCGCAACTTCCTCCCCGGCAGCTTCCCCGGCGACCTCGGGATCGAGCCGCTGGAGGTCGAGGACACCCACGCCCGCGGGCTGATCGTCGTTGACAAACGCCACCTGCACCCCGGCGGTTTCGTCCACGGCGGCGTCTGGACCGCGCTCGGCGACACCGTCGCCGCCTGGTCGACCTTCCGCTGCATCCCGCCCGGCCACAACTTCACCACGATCGAGCTTAAGCTCAACGTCTTCGCCGCCGGCATCCTCGGCGACGAGATCGAGGCCCGGGCCGAGCCCCTCCAC
Organism: Solirubrobacterales bacterium; assembly: GCA_051954855.1. GTDB lineage: Bacteria > Actinomycetota > Thermoleophilia > Solirubrobacterales > 70-9 > VAYN01. The sequence goes on from JBQCHH010000022.1 coordinate 55,808, forward strand.
GTCGGCAAAAGCACGGTCGTGATCGAGGTCAGGATCGAGCGCCGCCGCGAGGGCAAAGAGCCGCGCCTGGCGGCCAACCTGATTGTCTCTCAGTTCGTGCTGCCGCCGCAGAGCTAAGCGGTCACAGGGCTGAGTCGGGACGCCTCGACAAAATGGCGGAAGAGCGCCGCCTCGTAGGAGCGATGCACCAGCGTCTCGGCGTGCCACTGGACGCCGATCGTGAACGGATGCCCCGGGTCCTCGACCGCCTCGATCGTCCCGTCGGGCGCCCGCGCGACCACCTTCAGCCCCTCTCCCAGTCGGTCGATCGCCTGGTGGTGGAAGGAGTTGACGTCGAGCTCGTCGGGCACCACGACTTCCTCGTCCCCGAGCGCGGCCGCCAGCCGGCTGCCGGGCTCGATCTCGATCGGGTGGCTGGTCTCGGTCCCCGGCGCCTGCTGCCGATGGGCGACCTCCTGCGTGACGTCCGGCAGGTGCTGGTGCAGGGAGCCGCCGCGGGCGACGTTGAGAGCCTGGGTGCCGCGGCAGATCGACAGGACCGGGAGCTCGCGCGCATCTGCGCAGCGCGCCGCGCTCAACTCGAAGCGGTCGAGATCGGGCTCGGTCGGGCCGAGGTGCGGGTGCGGCTCGGCCCCGTAGGCGATCGGATCGATGTCGGGCCCGCCGGAGAGGCAGATGCCGTCGAGGCGGTCGAGCAGTGGCCCGATCGCCTCCTCGGGCAGCGGCGGGATCACCATCGGTATCCCCCCGGCGGCCTCGATCGCGCGCAGGTAGGTGAGCCCGAGGACCATCTCGCGGACTTTCGGCTCGCTTTCGGGGGTCTGCTGAATCCGCTTCGGCTCCCGCACCTCCGAGGTGGTGACCCCGATCAGCGGCCGGCCGTGTCGTGCGCCTCGCTTCATGCCTGTTGATTCTCCCCCAGGACCCAGGTGTCCTTGACTCCACCGCCCTGGGAGCTGTTGACGACCATCTCGCCGGCGCCCTGGGCGAACCGGGTCAGCCCGCCGGTCAGCGCCACCTGCCAGCCGCGACCGCTGATCACGAACGGCCGCAGGTCGATCCGCCGCGGCCGCAGGGCGCCGCCGCGGATCGTCGGGTGGGAGGAGAGCGCGACCGGCTCCTGGGCGATGAAGTGCTGCGGCCGCCGCCGCACCACCGCAATCGCCCGCTTGCGCTCCGGCTCGCTTGCCCGCGGCATGATCGTCACCCCGTGGCCGCCCTCGCCGCCGCGTGGCTTGATCACCAGTTCGTCGAGTCGCTCCATCGCCTCTTCGCGGCCGCGCTCCTCGCTGAGGTCATAGCTCGGCACCGAGCGCAGCAGCGGCTCCTGGCCGAGGTAGAAGTCGATCATCCGCTCGACATAGGCGTGGGCGAGCTTGTCGTCAGCGAGGCCGCAGCCGAAGGCGTTGACGCAGCGCAGGCGCCCGGAGCGCAGCGCCGGCAGCAGCAGCTCGCCGAGTTCGGTGGGGCGGCCGGCGGGCCCGGTCAGGCGGCTGGCGTCCGAGCGCCGGTAGATCACGTCGATCTGGCGCCGCCCGCCGGCGATGCGGGCGAAGAGCCGCCCGCGGCTCGTCTTCAACTGATCGGGACTGACGACCGGCATCCCCAGCTCGCGGCCGATCTGCTCGTGCTCGTACCAGGCGCTGTTCGCGGGTCCCTCGGAGAGGACGGCCGCGACCGGCTCGTCCGGCCCCGGCGGCGCCACGGCGCGGATCGCCTCGCCGAGCTTCTCCAAGTAGCCGCCGAGCGGCCGCGCCCGCGTCGCCGTGCCGACCTCCGACGCGACGATCTCGCGCACCGCAAGCGCGTAGGTGGCGCCGGAGGGCATCCGCAGGTTGTCCTCAAGGACGCAGAACTCGCCGTCCCGGTTGCGCACCAGGTCGAGACCCGCGACCGTCGCCGGCGGTACCTCCGGATCGATCAACCCCCGCATCTCCTCGGCGTAGCCGCCCGCGGTCTCCAGCAGGCGCCGCGGTACGACCCCGGCGTCGAAGATCCGCTGCGGTCCGTAGGCATCGACGAGGAAGGCGTTCAGCGCCCGCGCCCGCTGCAGCAGCCCCGCCTCCAGCCGCTCCCACTCGTCCGCGGTAAGCAGTCGCGGCACCGGGTCGACCGAGATCTCCACGCCGTCGCCGAAGGTGAGGCCGCTGGCGGAGACCCGGGCCCCGATCCGTTCCGGCAGCTCGGCCAGGTCCTCCACCAGCGCCTCCAGCACCTCCAGATAATGCGGTCGCGGAGCGCCCTGGTCGTCGAACGCCTCGTCGAAGCAGTCGGGCTCTTGTCGGTATTGGGCGAGATTCAATCTCGCCCGGCTTCTACCCGTCCTCAGGGACTTCCAGTTGTTCGATCGGGGGCAACCGCCACAGGACGCTGGCGATCGCCAGGCCCACCGCCGCCGAGAACAAGGCGAGGAACCATTCCGGCGCGCTCAGCAGGACCATGCCGAAGAATTCGCGCAGCGGCGGGATCGCGAGGATGCCGGCGAAGACCGCGCCCAGCGCCGCTACCATCGCCAGCATGTTGCTCTGGATCGCGATGTGCTCGCGGCCGGGCCCGCGCTCGAGCAGGAGGATGAAGCAGAGGCCGAGCACGATCAGCGTCGTCGTCGCCGCGGTACGCCCGGCTTCGAGGCTGGCGCCGGCGACGGTGTCGACGAGGAAGAAGGAGAGGATCGAGCCGATCGCCGTCGCCACCCCGGCCGGCACCGCGAAGGCGGCCAGCGCCCGCAGCAGGCGCCCGCGGTAGAGCGGCCCGTCCGAGGGCGCAAGCGCCAGCACGAAGGAGGGGATGCCGATCGTCAGCAGCGCCGCCACGGTCAGGTGGCGGGGGAGGAAGGGAAAGGCGAAGCCGGGCACCGCGACCAGCAGGATCAGCGTCGCCGCGTAGACGGTCTTGGTCAGGTAGAGGCGGCCGAGGCGGTGGATGTTGCGGGCGATCCGGCGGCCCTCGCCGACCGCCTCCGGCAGCCGCGCGAACTGGTCTTTGAGCAGGACCACGTCGGCGACGCCTTTGGTCACCTGCGCGCCCGAGCCCATCGCCACCGCCATCCGCGCCCGCTTCAGCGCCGGCACGTCGTTGACCCAGTCGCCGATCATCGCCACGTCGCGGCCGGCGGCGACCAGCGCCCCGACCAGCGCCTTCTTCTGCTCGGGCTTGATCCGGCAGAAGATCGTGTTCTCCAGCGCCGCCTTCTTCAGGCCCTCCTCGTCCTCGGGCAGGTCAGGCCCCTCGATCACCCCGGTCTCGCGCGGCACGCCGACCGCGTAGGCCACCGCGGTCACCGTGGCGGCGGCATCCCCGGAGATCAGCTTCAGGTCGACTTCCTGCTCGCGCATGTAGGCGATCGTCTCGGCGGCATCGGGGCGCAGCGTCTCCTCCAGCACCACCAGCGCCAGCGGCGTCAGCCGCGGCGCCCCGTTCGCGGCGGGGTCGCTCGGCAGCGCCTCGGTCGTCTGGCCGAAGGCGACGACGCGCCGCCCGGCGCTCGTCTCCTCCTTCAGTTTCCCGGCCAACCGCGGCGGCAGCGTCAGCGCCCCCGACTCGGCCAGCACGTCCGGCGCTCCGAGGACGAAGGTGGCGCGGCTCAACCCCCCGTCCAGCGAGATCCCGCTCCACTTCCACTCCGAGCTGAACGGCACCTCGCCGCTCACCCGCGCCGCCCGGCCGGGGAACTTCCGGGCGATCGTCTCCAGCGTCTTGTTGCGGTCGCCGGCGCTGGCGGCGAAGCGGCCGAGCGCCGCCGCCCCCGCTTTCGGGTCGACCCCGTCGGCGTACTCGACCCCGGTCAGCCGCAGCTCGCCCGCGGTCAGCGTCCCGGTCTTGTCGACGCAGATCGTGTCGACGGCGGCGAGGCTCTCGCTGGCGCTCATCTGCTGCACCAGCGTGTCGCGCCGCGCCAGCCGCACCGCCGCCACCGCGAAGGTGACGCTCATCAGAAGCACCAGCCCCTCCGGGATCAGCGTCACCAGCCCGGCGGTCGCCGTCTGCGCTGCGCTTTCGAGGCCGACGCTGCGCACCTTGAGGCTGAGGACGAGGACCGCCGCCAGCGGCAGCATCACGTAAGTCGAGGCGATGATCACCCGGTTCACCTCCTCCTGCAGCGGCGAGGGCGGGTGGCGGAAGGTTTTCGCCTCGCCGGCCAGCCGCCCGGCGTAGCTCTGCTCTCGCACCGCGTCGACCGCGTAGTGGCCGGAGCCGGAGACGCAGAAGGAGCCGGAGAGGACGCGGTCGCCACTTCCCTTCTGGATGCCGTCGGACTCGCCGGTCAAAAGCGACTCATCCATCGTCATCCCCCGCGAGGAGATAACCTCGCCGTCGGCGACGAGCTGGTCGCCCGGCCCGACCTGGACCACGTCGCCCGGCACGACCTCGGTCGCCAGCAGCTCCATCACCGCGCCGTCGCGGACCACCCGCGCGTGGGGCGCCACCAGCACCGCCAGCTCGTCCAGGGTCGCCTTCGCTTTCAGCTCCTGGCGGATGCCGATATAGGAGTTGATGACGGCGATCAGGCCGAAGATCGAATCGGCATAGAGCCCGAGCCCGAGGTCGAGGACGAAGAAGGCGGCGATGATCGCGTTGAAGAGGGTGAAGACGTTGCCGGCGACGATGCTGGAGACCGAGCGCGAGGAGGTCTCCGGCGGTGGCCCCAGCTTGCGCAGGCGCGCCGCCGCCTCCGCGCTGGAGAGGCCGTGCTCGACTGAAGGCTGGCCGTTGCCCATTCGGCTCCCTATTCAATAGGGTGCGGGGGCGATGAGCCTGAAGCTCGGACTCAACCTCGGTTACTGGGGGATAGGACCCGCCGGCGAGGAGGCCGCGGAGTTGGTGCTGGCCGCCGAAGGGATGGGCTACGAGTCGGTCTGGGCGGCCGAGTCCTACGGCTCCGACGTGGTCAGCGTGCTCGCCTGGCTGGCGGCGAAGACCGAGAAGATCAACCTCGGCGCCGCGATCCTCCAGGTGCCCGCCCGCCCGCCCGCCGCCGCGGCGATGGCCGGGGCGACGATCGACAAGCTCTCCGGCGGCCGCTTCCTCTTCGGCTTCGGCCCTTCCGGCCCGCAGGTCTCGGAGGGCTGGTACGGGGTGCCCTACGCAAAGCCCTGGGGCCGCACTCGCGAGTACATCGAAGTCGTTCGCGAGATCGTCGCCCGCGAAGGCCCGGTCAACCACCAGGGCGAGCACTACACGCTGCCGCTGCCCGGCGGCGAGGGCAAGCCGCTGAAGCTGAACTTCCACCCGTTGCGCAACCACATCCCCGTCTTCGTCGGCGCGATCGGGCGCAAATCGGTGGAGATGGCGGCGGAGGTCTGCGACGGCTGGATCCCGATCTTCTTCAGCGTCGACGCCTTCGAGCAGACCTGGGGCGAGCACCTGGAGGCCGGCTTCGCCAAGGGCGGTCGGCAGCGCTCCGACCTCGAGGTGAGCCCCTCGCTGCAGGTGGCAATCGACGGCGACCTGGAGGCGGCGAAGAACGTCGTCAAGGCCGGGCTCGTCCTCTACTTCGGCGGCATGGGCAGCCGCAAGACCAACTTCTACGTCGACCTCGCGCACCGCTTCGGCTTCGGCGAGGTCGCCGACGAGGTCCAGCGCCTCTTCCAGGACGGCGACCGCGGCGGCGCCTTCGAGGCGATGCCGGACGAGATCGTCGAGGCGACCTCGCTGGTCGGGACCGAGGCCGAAGTGGCCGAGCGGGTCGAGCGCTTCCGCGGCGCCGGCATCGATCGGCTGATCGTGTCACCCGTGCACGTCGAGCGCGCCGAGCAGTTGCACACGCTTGAGCGCCTCGCCGCGCTGGCCGGGGTCACGGCGTCGGCCTGACCCGATCGCATATCCTCCCGCGCCGCACGTCATGAAGATCGGAGTGCCTAAAGAGACCGCCGATGGGGAGCGCCGGGTCGCGCTCGTCCCTGACGTGGTCAAATCGCTGAAGAAAAACGAGCACGTCGACGTGCTCGTCGAGAGCGGCGCCGGCGAGGCCGCCGGGCACACCGACGAGGCCTACAAGGAGGCCGGTGCCGAGGTCGGCGCCGCCGATGCCGCCTGGAGCGCTGACATCGTCCTCCACGTCGCCGTTCCCAGCGCCGCGGACATCGGCAAGCTGAACGGCAACCAGCTCTTCATCTCGCACCTCAACCCCTGGGTCGCAGCGGAGACGAACAAAGCGCTGGCGAGCGCCGGCGCCACCAGCTTCGCGATGGAGGCGATTCCGCGTACCACCCGCGCCCAGGCGATGGACGCGCTCTCCTCGCAGGCCGCCGCCGCCGGTTATGCGGCGACGCTGATCGCCGCCCGCGAGTCGGGCCGCTTCTTCGGGATGATGACCACCGCCGCGGGCACGGTCCCGCCGGCCAAGGTGCTGGTGCTGGGCGCCGGCGTCGCCGGTCTGCAGGCGATCGCCACCGCCAAGCGCCTCGGCGCGATCGTCACCGGCTTCGACATCCGCCGCGCCGCCTGGGAGCAGGTCGCCTCGCTCGGCGGTCGTCCGCTGGAACTCGACTTCATCCCCGACGCCGAGGGGGAGGGCGGTTACGCCCGGCCGCTGACCGACGAGGAGAACGCGCAGGTGCGCGACGCCCTCGCCGAGAACGCCGCCAAACAGGACATCATCGTCACCACCGCCGCGATCCCCGGCCGCCCGGCGCCGCTGCTGATCACCGCCGAGGGCGTCCGCAACATGGCGCCCGGCTCGGTGATCCTCGACCTCGCCGCCGAGACCGGCGGCAACTGCGAGCTGACCCAGCCCGGCCAGACCGTGGTCGAGGGCGGAGTGAAAGTGATCGGCCCGCGCAATCTCGCCTCCGAGATGCCGGCGCCGGCCTCCCAGCTCTACGCCAAGAACCTCGAGAACCTGCTCGGCCTGCTCGTCGGCGAGGAGGGCGAGGTCAAGGTCGACTTCGAGGACGACATCATCGCCGCCGCCTGCATCACCCAGGGCGGGCAGATCAAGAACGAGAGGGCCGCCAAGTGAACCTGTTCGCCGAGATCACGGTCTTCGTCCTCGCCGTCTTCGTCGGCTTCGAGGTGATCTCGAAGGTCCCGACCACCCTGCACACGCCGCTGATGTCGCAGACCAACGCGATCCACGGCATCGTCATGCTCGGCGGCCTGATCGTCGTCGGCTACGCCAACGACCCACTCGAGTACGTCATCGGCACGATCGCGATCGCCTTCGGCGCGATCAACATCGTCGGCGGCTTCATGGTCACCGACCGGATGCTCGGCATGTTCACCAGGAAGCCGAAACCGAAGGCCGAGGCTGACGGGAAGGGCGGTTCTTGATGCTCGAGGCCGTGCTGAAGCCGGGCGGGGACGCGTCCACCGCCCTATACATCGTCGCCTTCTCCCTCTTCATCCTCGGGATCAAACAGGGGACGCACCCGACCACGGCCAAGCGCGGCAATCAGATCGCCGCCGTCGGCATGGCGGTCGCCGTGGTCACCACCCTGCTCCTCGACGGGATCGGCAACTGGGGCCTGATCGTCCTCGGCCTCGGGATCGGCAGCGCGATCGGCGTGATCGCCTCGATCCGCGTGCAGATGACCGAGATGCCGCAGATGGTCGCCCTCTACAACGGCGTCGGCGGCGGCGCGGTCGCCCTGATCGCCTGGTCGGAGATCCGCCACGGCATCAGCCTCGGCGGCGAAATCCCGCTGGAAGAGCTGATCCCGACCCTGTTCGCGGCGATCGTCGGCTCGGTCTCCTTCTGGGGTTCGAACATCGCCTTCGCCAAGCTCCAGGACCTGATCCCGACCCGCCCGCTGGCGGTGCCCGGACAGCAGGTGGTCAACGCGGTCCTGCTGATCGCGGCGATCGCCGGGGCGGTCGATATCGCGATCAACAACGGCAGCCCCTCAGAAGCGATCTTCATCGGCATCCTCGTCGTCGCCGCGATCCTCGGCAACCTCGTCGTGCTGCCGATCGGCGGCGCCGACATGCCAGTGGTGATCTCGCTGCTGAACGCCTTCACCGGCCTCTCCGCCGCGGCCGCCGGCTTCGCCCTCCACAACGTCGCCCTGATCGTCGCCGGCACCCTGGTCGGCTCCTCGGGAACGATCCTCACCCTGGAGATGGCGACGGCGATGAACCGCTCCGTCGCCAACATCCTCTTTGCCGGCTTCGGCGGCGCGCCGGCCGGCGGCGCCGCGGGCGGGGGAGAGGAGCGCCCGCACACCTCGATCGGCGCCCAGGACGCGGCGATCAAGCTGGCCTATGCCGACTCGGTCGTGATCGTCCCCGGGTACGGTCTCGCCGTCGCCCAGGCGCAGCACGCGATCAAGGAGGTCGCCGACGAGTTGGAGAAGCGCGGTGTCACCGTCAACTACGCGATCCACCCGGTTGCGGGCCGGATGCCGGGCCATATGAACGTGCTCCTCGCCGAGGCCGACGTGCCCTACGAGCAACTGAAGGAGATGGACGAGATCAACCCGGAGCTGCCGCGCACCGGCGTCGCCGTCGTCGTCGGCGCCAACGACGTCACCAACCCGGCGGCGAAAAACGACCCCAACTCGCCGATCGCCGGGATGCCGATCATCGAGGTCTCCGAGGCCAACGAGGTGATTGTGATCAAGCGCTCCCTCAGTCCCGGCTTCGCCGGCATCGACAACGACCTCTTCTACGAACCGAACACCTCGATGCTCTTTGCCGACGCCAAACAGGCCGCGGCAGACATTGCTTCCGAGATCGGGAACTTGTAGGTTCTCGGGTGCGTGTCGCGCCCGAACCACTTCAAATACCCGCTCTTTCTCTTTTTAATCCTGGTCGCTTTGGCGGCCTGGCCGGCGAGCGCGGGGGCATTGGTGGCTCCGACGGCGGACGGCGGCAAGGTCGGTTACCTCCCGCTCAACCCTGGCGTGGCTCCGCAGGGCGCGCCCTCGTCGGCTGTGCCGGCGACCGTTCCCAGCGGTTCCCCGCCGCTCAAATACCACGGTGGCCCGGTGATGCACTCGCAGGAATCGTTCGCGATCTTCTGGGCGCCGAGCGGATACAGCTTCCCTTCGGGCTACGAAAAAGCGATCGAAACCTACCTCGAAAACATCGCCGCCGATAGCGGCAAGTCGACCAACGTTTACTCGGTCAGCGCCCAGTACACCGACAAAACCGGGCATGCCCTGTACAACGACTCCTATGGCGGTTCGCTGGCTGACAGCGATGCCTACGGCGCCACCTGCCCGGAATACGAAGGAGCCGACGGCGCCGAATACACCGCCTGCGTGACCGACGAAAAAATCCAGGAAGAGCTCACCTCGGTGGTCGAAGCCGAAGGGCTGCCCAATGGGCTCGGCGTCGAGTACTACATGGTCCTGCCACCTGAAGTCGGCAGCTGCTTCGAAGGCTCCGGAGGCCCCGAATGCTTCGACGAAGCCTTCTGCGCGTACCACAGCTACGTCAAATCACAGGGGCTCGTCTACGCCAACATCAGCTACTCGCCGGAAGACCCGCTCGGCTGCGGGGTGAGCGAGTACCCGAACGGGCACACGAACGGCAACGCCGACGACACTTTCAGCAGCCTCAGCCACGAGGCGAACGAGTCGATCACCGACCCGACGCTTGAAGCCTGGTTCGACAGTCAGGGGTTCGAGGACGGAGACGAGTGCCGCAACACGCCCTTCGGAGAAGACTTCGGCGCTCCCCTGGGCGGTTCTGCCGGAACTCTCTTCAACGAGTCGATCAACGGCGCTCACTACTACCTGCAGCAGGAGTGGAGCAACGACATCAACAACTGCGCCCAGCGGGTGGGCCCGGCGAAACCGGCGATCGCCAATCCAGGCACGGTCGTCCCGGGGCAGTCGGTCGAATTCAGCGGCGCCGGAACGGTTCCCGGCGACGGCGGGATCGTCTCCTATGAATGGGAATTCGGCGACGGGGGGACCGGCTCCGGCATTCATCCGCTGCATACCTACGCCGCGGTCGGAAGCTACACCGTGACCTTGACCGTCACCGACGATGGGAGCTTCACCTACTCGACCTCCCGCAAAGTTGAAGTCACCTCGCCGGAAGAAGGCAAAGAAGAAGGGGGAGGGGGAAAACCTGGCCCGACGCCGTCTCCCTCGCCGACCCCGACGCCGTCTCCGACGCCTCAGCCGATCGTGCCGGGCCTAGCGGTCGCCGGCGCCAAGGCCAAGGTCAAGAACGGGGTCGTTCTGCTGAAGCTGACCTGCAAGGGTGGCCCCTGCGCCGGCGTCGTCAAGTTGCTCGACCGCGGCGTGATCGGCCACGCTCGCTTCAACCTCGCCGCCGGCAAATCGGTCACCCTGCACATCAAGCTGACCCGCGCCGGCATCACCTTGCTCTCCAAAGCGGCGGGCGCGCTGAAGGTGAACCTCTCCGGCACCGGCGTCCGGCACCGGGGCGTCTCATTGACGCCGGCCGGCTAGGGCGTTCCAAAACCGAGGCTGAGTTGCGCGCCATTTGGCGCGTTTGACACACACGCGTAGGCTGGCGCCGCCTAGCGTCAGGCCATGAGCTCTGAGCGGGGGCAGGGGACGGTCGAGTGGGTCGGGACGCTGCTGGTGGTGGCGCTGGCGGCGCTAGGACTGGCGGCGGCAGGAGTGCAGGTGCCAGGAGCGTCGCTGGCGCGGGCGGTGGCCGATCGGATTCTCTGCGCGGCGTCCTTGGCGGATGGGTGCGGCGACGAGCCGGCGCTGATCTCCGCCTACGGCACCGAAGTCGGCAAGCTGGTGCGCCGGCACATGCCGACGATCCTCTTCGAGGAGGGGTCGCGGGCCTTGCCGGTCGACTTTCGCCGCTGTCGCAGCACCGAGTGCGGCGATGGCTCTGGAAGTGACGTGGTGCACCGGACCGACGACCGCCTGCCGGTGAGCGCCTTCGTCCACGTCGTCGACTGCCGGGAGGGTGAGGCGGAGCACAGCGAAGCGGCAGGCGCCGACTGCTCCGGCAATCGCGCCGGCAACCTCTACATCCAGTACTGGCTCTACTACGCCGACTCGGCCACCTTGCGGGACCTGCCCGTGGTCGGGGACGAGGGCTACCACCACGACGACTGGGAGGGCGTGCAGATTCGCATCCGGCCCGACGGAGAGGTCGACGAGCGGGCCTCCTCCCACGACGGGTACAACTACGCCCGCAGCTCCGCCAACTGGGCCTCGGACGCCGGCATCGAGCCCCTCAACGACCTCGCCGAAACCGTCGGTGCCCGCCCCGCCAACGGCTGGGGTCCCGAGACCGGCCTCCTCCTCGTCTCCGGCGGCAGCCACGCCGGCAACACGATCGGCCGCCCCAACACCGACCACTGGACCCCCGGCCGCCGCGTCCACCTCATCCCCCTCGAGCCGATCGCCGCCACCAGCACCGCCCACTTCGCGATCTCGCCGCCCTGGCTGAAGCGCGTCTGGCTCGACCCGGAGGCGGAGGGACCCGATTGATTCACACACCGGTAAGAAGCCGCCGTTAAGGTGGGTTATCGCCACCGACGTCTCCCCAGTGTCGAAGGCAGCGATCGCGGAAGCGCTTTCCGAAGCGCGGGGGCGGACTCTGGCTCTGGTCGAGCCGCTGGATGACGAGGAACTGAACCGGGTCTACTCGCCGATCCTCAGCCCTTTGGCCTGGGACCTGGGGCACATCGCCAACTTCGAGGAGCTGTGGCTGGTGCAGACGGTCGGGGGGCGGGAGCCGTTGCGGGGGGAGCTGGGGCGTTTCTACGATGCGATCGAGAACCCGCGGAAGACGCGCGGGGAGTTGCCGATTTTGCGGGACCGGGAGCTGCGTTCTTACATGGCAGACGTCCGCGAGCGCGCTCTTGACGTATTGAAGGACGTGGAGATCGGATCGGACGTCCAGGACCCGCTGCTGCGGGACGGCTTCGTCTACGAGATGCTGCTCGCCCATGAGCTGCAGCACAACGAGACGATGCTGCAGCTGCTGCAGTTGATCGACGGCTATGAGCCTATGCGGGAGGAGTTCGAGCCAGGCGCGGACCGTGTGCCAGAGACCGCGGAGATGGTTCGGATAGGGGCGGATGAGCACCTGATCGGGGCCTTCGACTTCGGCTTCGCCTACGACAACGAGCGCCCGCGGCACACCGTCTCGCTTCCCGCCTTCGAAATCGATCGAACCCCTGTCAGCAACGCCGCGTACGTCTCTTTCATGGAGGCCACCGGTGCCGAGCCGCCGCTGTACTGGGAGCGCAACGCCGGGGAGTGGGTGGATACCGCCAGGGGTAGGAGAAGCGCCATCGACCCGGCGCAACCCGTCATCCACGTCTCCTGGGATCAGGCCGATGCCTTCGCCCGCTGGGCCGGCAAACGCCTGCCGACCGAGTTCGAGTGGGAGGCCGCACGCGACCAGCTGGACGGCCTCGGCCACGGCTGGGAATGGACCTCCTCCGACTTCCTCGCCTACCCCGGCTTCGAAGCCTTCCCTTACCGCGAGTACTCCGAGGTCTTTTTCGGCGACGAATACAGGGTGCTGCGTGGCGGTTCCTGGGCCACCCACCCGCGCGTCGCCCGGCCGACCTTCCGCAACTGGGACCTGCCGCAGCGGAACCAGATCTTCGCCGGCCTGCGCTGCGCGAGGGACGCATGATCGCGATCGACGTCCACCTCGACGCGGACGCGGCGGCGACGATGGCGCGCGACGTCCGCGCCGGCCTCTGCGCCTACCCGAAGGAACTGCTGCCGAAATACTTCTACGACGAGCGCGGCTCGCGGCTGTTCGAGCAGATCACCGAGCTGCCCGAGTACTACCCGACCCGCGCCGAGCGGCAGATCCTCGATCAGCGCTCGGCCGAGATCCTCGACGCCGCCGGCTGCCCGGAAACGTTGGTCGAGCTCGGCTCCGGCTCGGCGGCGAAGACGCGCCACCTGCTGAGCGCGATGCGCGACTGCGACAGCCTCCATACCTATGTCCCGGTCGACATCTCCGAGGAGATCACCCAGCGCACCGCCGCCGAGCTCGTCGCGGAGTACCCGGGGCTGAACGTGCACGGCCTCGTCTGCGATTTCGAGCAGCACCTGGAGCGCGCCCCCGGCGGCCCCGGCGCGCGGATGATCGCCTTCCTCGGCGGCACGATCGGCAACCTCTACCCGCGCGGCCGCCACGCCTTCCTCGAGCGGATCGCCGCCCTGCTCGGCCCCGGCGATCACCTCCTGCTCGGCACCGATCTGATCAAGGACCACGCCCGTCTCGAGGCTGCCTACAACGACTCCGCCGGCGTCACCGCCGAGTTCAACAAGAACGTGCTTCGTGTCCTCAACGACCAGCTCGGCGCCGACTTCGACCTTGACGCCTTCGAGCACGTCGCCCGCTACGACGAGGAGGCGGAGCGGATGGACATCCGCCTGCGCTCACTCGCCGACCAGGAGGTGCGCCTCGACGAGCTGGACCTCGACGTCCACTTCGCCGAGGACGAGGAGATGCGGACCGAGATCTCGACCAAGTTCACCCGCGAGCGGGTCGAGTCCGCCTACGCCGGCGCCGGCCTCGAGCTGCGCGGCTGGTTCACCGACCCGGCCGGCGACTACGCGCTCAGCCTCGCCGCGATCGCCTAACGCGCGGCTGCGCCGCAGCCGGCACCTGCTGCGTGATGCAGTGGACGTTGCCGCCGCCGAGCAGGATCTCCCGCGCCGGCACGCCGACCACCTCGCGTTCGGGGAAGCAACGGCGCAGGATCGCCGCGGCCTCCTCGTCATGGCGCGGGTCGAGCAGGGGATAGACGACGCGCGAGCTGCCGAGGTAGAAGTTGACGTAGGAGGCGGCCATGCGGTCGCCGGCGCGGCGCGGGATCGTCCCCTCGGCCGCATCCACCCCCGCGGCCTCCTCGGCCGATATCTGCAGCGGGCCGGGGGAGGGGAGGAGCACCACCTCCAGCGAGCGCCCGGCCGCGTCGGTCGCCGCTTCCAGCCGCTCGCGCGCATCGCGCGAGATCGCATGCTGCGGGTCGTCCTCGTCGTTCGCCCAGCTCAGCAGCACCGTTCCCGGCCGGGCGAAGCAGGCGAGGTTGTCGACGTGCCCGTCGGTCTCGTCTTCGAAGACCCCGGCGCCAAGCCAGATCACCTTCTCCGCGCCGAGGTACTCGAGTAGGATCCGCTCGATCTGCTCCTTCGAGAGCTCCGGGTTGCGGTTCGGGTTGAGCAGGCACTCTTCGGTCGTCAGCACCGTTCCCTCGCCGTCCACGTGGATCGCCCCGCCCTCGAGCACGATCGGCGCCCGGTAGCGGTTGGCCCCCTCGATTTCCAGCACCTTGGCCGCGACCCGGTCGTCGCGGTCCCAGGGGAAGTAGAGACCGCCCTCGGTCCCGCCCCAGGCGTTGAAGCGCCAGTCGACGCCGCGGCGCGCGCCGCTTCCGTCGACCAGGAAGGTGGGGCCGACGTCGCGCATCCAGGCGTCGTCGCTGGAGACCTCCACCACCCGCACCTCGGGTGGCAGCATCGCCCTGCAGTTCTCGAACTGCGCGTCAGAGACCGCCATCGTCACCGGCTCGGAGGCGACGATCGCGCTCGCCACCGCTGCGAACGCCTCCTGCGCCGGCTTCGCCCTCAGCCGCCAGTTGTCGGGCCGCTCCGGCCACAGCATCCAGCAGCCGCTGTGGGGCTCGAACTCGCCGGGCATGCGGAATCCGTCCGCCGCGGGCGTCGATTTGAGAGTCGCGCTCACCGCCGTCTATCTTGAACCCCGTGGAGGAGATCCGCCTGATCCGCGCCGAAGAGCCGCCCTCGCCGGCGCGCACCCGCCCGCCGACGCGGTCGCCGTTCCGGGTCGGCGCCGTCCAGCACCGCTGGCACCCCGATCCCGAGGAGCACGAAGCGGCGCTGGCCGAGGGCATTCGCATGGCGGCCGGCGAGGGCGCGCAGTTGGTCTGCCTGCAGGAGCTGACGCTGAGCCCTTACTTCGCGGTCGACCCCGCCGGCCCAGGACCCGAGGGCGCCCAGCCCGAGGACCTGCCCGGCGGCCGCACCCACGCCTTCGCCGCGCGGATGGCGGCCGAGACCGGCGTCCCCGTCCATGCCTCGCTCTACGAGCGCGCCGACGCCGGCGACGGCCTCGGCTTCAACACCGCGATCGTCGTCTCCCCGCAGGGCGAGATCCTCGCCCGCACCCGCAAGCTCCACATCCCGGTCACCGCCGGCTACCACGAGGACCGCTACTTCCGGCCGGGCCCCGGCGACGGCGAGGCGTTCCCGCTCATCGCCCTCGGCGAAGCCCGGCTCGGCCTGCCCACCTGCTGGGACCAGTGGTTCCCCGAGGTCGCCCGCGCCTACAGCCTTGAGGGCGCCGACGTGCTCGTCTACCCGACCGCGATCGGCTCCGAGCCCGACCACCCCGAGTTCGACACCCAGCCGCTCTGGGAGCAGGTGATCGTCGGCAACGGCATCGCCAACGGCGTCTTCATGGTCGCCGTCAACCGCATCGGCGTCGAGCTGCCCCTCACCTTCTACGGCTCCTCCTTCATCTCCGACCCCTACGGCCGCATCCTCGCCAAAGCTCCCCGCGACGAACCAGCCGTCCTCGTTGCCGACCTAGACCTGGACCAACGGAGAGATTGGCTGGAGCTGTTCCCATTTCTGACCACCCGCCGTCCCGACACCTACGCCCGGCTGGCGGAACAAGCGACCGAGGCGATGAACGACCCGCAGGACGAATCTCATTCGGTATAGGGGACGGGTATTCCCCGACCTCCCTGGGTTACTCGCCACATCGCTTCTGGCTGACCGCGTAAGTGGGTGGGGCGAGTAACAGGACGCCGGTCGGCCGGGGAATACCCACCCCCTCCCTACCGAGTGAGCTTGGTCCTTCAGCTCGGCGCCAGCGCGTCGATCGTCTCGGCGAGTTTGTCCGGCGTGACGATCGGGGTGAGGATCGGGAGGGTGATGCCGCCGGCGACGAAGGCGGCGAGGCGCTCCTTCATCTGCGCGGGGGTGCCGAAGATGAACATGTCCTCGATCAGCTCCCAGGGGGCCGCTGCCGCGGCGGCCTGACGGTCGCCTGCCTCCCAGGCCTGGACCATCGGCTCGATCTGCTCGCCGTAGCCGAGCCAGCGGTAGAAGGCGGCGTAGACCGGGACGGTGATGTAGGAGGAGAACATGAAGCGGGCCAGCGGCTCGACCTGCTCGCGCTCGCCGGGCAGGCAGAAGAAGCGGCAGAGCAGCTCGAAGCCCTCCGGCGCCCCCTCCAGCTGGTCGGTCACCTTCGGGAGCCCGGCCAACGGCAGGAAGTTGGTGAAGGCCCCGTCGGCCCGCTCGACCGCCAGCTCCAGCATCTTCCCCCGCAGCGCCGCCAGCACGACCGGTACCCGGTGCGCCGGCTTCTGTTCCAGTTTGAAGCCCGACTCGGTCCGCTCGCCCTTCAGGGCCACGTCGAGGAAGTCGAGCGTCTCGCGCACCTTGCTCAGCGGCCGCTCGAACGGAATCCCGTTCCAGCCTTCGACGATCCGGTCCGAGGAGGCGCCGATGCCGAGCACGAAGCGCCCGCCGGAGGCGTCCGCCAGCGCCGCCGCCTGTTGCGCCAGCAGCGCCGGCCCGCGCTGGAAGACGCCGACGATCCCGGTCCCCAGCCGCGCCCGCTCGGTCCAGGCCGCGCTCAGCGCCAGCGGCGTGAAGCCGTCCGGCCCGGCCGTCTCGCCGGTCCAGAGGTCGGTGTAGCCGGCCGCCTCGGCCCGCCTGACCAGCTCCTCGTGGTCAGCGAGCGTCAGCCCCGGCAGCGGCAGCGTCAGGCCCCAGCGATCCATCGACCGCCACCCTATCGCCGTCCCCCTGCTCGTGGCGGATCTCGAAGCGCCGGTCCGCCGGCCACTGGCTGAAGAACGAGTCGGCGTCCTGGGCGCTGAGCGGCCGCGTGAAGAGGAACCCCTGGCCGCTGTCGCACTCCTTGTCGCGGATCAGCGAGAGGTCCTGCGGCCGCTCGATCCCCTCCGCCGTCGTCTCGATCTCCAGCGCTTTGCCGAGCTGGACGAGGGTGTGGAGGAGGATCTCGCCCTCGCCGCCCTCCGCCAGTTGCGAGACGAAGGAGCGGTCGATCTTCAGCACGTCGACCGGGAACTGGCGCAGGTGGGCGAGCGAGGAGTAGCCGGTGCCGAAGTCGTCGACGGCGATCTTGATCCCCAGCGCCTTCAGCTCACCCAGTCGCCGCGCCGTTTCCTCGGCGTTGCTCATCAGCGTCGTCTCGGTGATCTCCAGCGTGAGCGCCTCCGGCGCCAGGCCGCTCGCCTCGAGCGCCTCGCCGACGTGGTCGAGGAGATCGTCGGTGTCGAGCTGCAGCGCCGAGACGTTGACCGAGAGGCCGATCGCCCGGCCCTCCTCCTGCCACTTCGCCGCCTGCGCGCAGGCCTCGATCAGCACCCAGGCGCCGACCTCGACGATCATCTTCGTCTCCTCGAGCAGCGGGATGAACCCGTCGGGCTCGATTACGCCGCGGCCCGGGCGGCGCCAGCGGAGCAGCGCCTCGACCCCGGTCGGGGTCATCGTGTTGAGGTCGAAGGTGGGCTGGTAGACGAGGAAGAACTCGTCGTTTTCGAGCGCGCCCTGCAGGTCCATCTCGATTTCCAGGCGCGACTGGACCTCATCCTCCATCCCCGACTCGAAGACGAGGTAGCGGCCCTTGCCGCCCCACTTGCCCCGGTACATGGCGATGTCGGCGTCGCGCAGCAGCTCTTCGGCCGAGGGACGGACGCCGGTGGCGATGCCGATGCTTGCCTTGGCATGGACGCGGGTCTCGCCGTCTTCGCCGAGCGAGAAGGGCTCGTTGAACGCTTCCAGCAGCCGCTCGGCGATCAGCTCCGGGCCGGCCGCCAGCGAGAGTCCCTCGGCGACGACCACGAACTCGTCGCCGCCGAGCCGGCCGAGCGCGTCGGTCTCGCGGATCACCCCGGCCAGCCGCTGCGCCACCGCGCAGAGCAGTTCGTCGCCGGTCCTATGCCCCAGCGAGTCGTTGATCGCCTTGAAGTTGTCGAGGTCGAGGAACAGAGCCGCCACCGGCTCTTGCTTGTGCCGGGCCCGGGTCAGGGTCTGTTCGATCCGGTCGAGGATCAGGGTCCGGTTCGGCAGCCCGGTCAGCGCGTCGTGGGTGGCGAGGAAGACGAGTTCTTTCTCGCGGCTGGTCAGTTCCTCGTGCGCCCGCTGGCGCTCGTCCTCGAACGACTGGCACATCCGCACCAGGGTCACGTCGAGGCTGCGCTGGACCATCTGCCGCGCCGTCGCCAGCGTCTCCTCGGGGAGGCCGAGGTCGGCGGCGCTCTCGTCGAGCACTTCCAGCGTCGCGTCGCGCCAGCGCAGGCAGCGTTTGGTCACCTCGTTCAGCGCCGCCTCGCGCTGCGAGGCGAGCTGGGCGAAGATCCGCCAGGACTCCCGGCCGACCTGCCGGGCGACGTCTTCGCCCTCGCCGGCCATCCAGCGGGCGACGGCGACGGTGGAGACGGTGCCGACGTCTTCGAAGCTGTCTTCGACGACCTTCGCCAGTGTCTTCGACGATTCGGCCGAGCGCCGCATCATCCGCGCGACGACGTCCTCGGTGCGAGCGCTCAGCTCCTGCCCGAGTCGGGAGAGCTCCGGGTTCCCCATGATCTGCCCCCATCGGCCTCGCCCCCCGCTCGCTTTAACAATTGGTTGAAGCGAGGGCCGAAATCGATTGGGGCAAACGTCCACGATCCCTCTTTCCGTTAGCCTGCCGCGCACATGGGGCCCAGTTCTCAGGAGTCCAGCGCCGCCGCTGCGGCGAAGCCCGACCGTAACCTCGCCCTCGAGCTCGTCCGCGTCACCGAGGCGGCCGCGCTTGCCTCCGCCCGATGGGTCGGGCGCGGCGACAAGATCGCCGCCGACCAGGCGGCGGTCGACGCGATGCGCCACGTCCTCGACTCGGTCTCGATGGACGGGACGGTGGTGATCGGCGAGGGGGAGAAGGACGAGGCGCCGATGCTCTACAACGGCGAGCAGATCGGCGACGGCTCACCGCCGGTTGTCGACATCGCCGTCGACCCGCTGGAGGGGACCCGCCTCTGCGCGCTGGGGATGCCGAGCGCAATCGCGGTTATCGCCCTGGCCGAGCGGGGGACGATGTTCGACCCCGGACCCTGCGTCTACATGGAGAAGATGGCGGGGGGCGAAGACATCGCCGACCTGCTCGACCTCGACCGGCCTTTGGCCGAGACCCTGAAGCTGATCGCCCAGCGCAAGGGCGGCTCGGTCGGCGACGTGACCGTCGTCATGCTCGACCGGCCCCGCCACGAGGAGGCGATGCGCGAAGTCCGCGAGGCCGGCGCCCGCATCCGCCTGATCACCGACGGCGACGTCTCCGCCGCCCTCCTGGCGGTGAGCGAACGCTCGCCGGTCGACCTGCTGTGGGGGATCGGCGGCACGCCCGAGGGCGTGATCTCCGCCGCCGCCCTGAAGTCGATGGGGGGGCAGCTGATCGGCCGCCTCTGGCCCCGCGACGACGAGGAGCGCTCAGAAGCGGTCGACGCCGGCTACGACCTCGACCGGGTCCTCACCGCCAACGACCTCTGCTCCGGCGACGACGTCTTCTTCTCCGCCACCGGCGTCACCGACGGCGACGTGCTGCAGGGGGTCCGCTACCGCGGCCCCGGCGCCACCACCGAGTCGCTGGTGATGCGCTCCCGCTCCGGCACCGTCCGCCGCATCCACGCGCGGCACGACCGCAGCAAGCTCAGAGAGATCATCGGCGAGCGCTACGGCTAAAACGGCTCAGCTCGCTGCCGCCCGCGCGGCGTTTTCGCCGACGAACGGGACCAGGAGTTCGTAGGTGAGGGCGGGGAGGAGGCGTGGGAGCTCTTTCGCGCGGCCGAGGACGACCTCCTCGTACATTCGCGCCAGAGTCCCGCCGATCGCGAGCGTGGTCGCCTGCGCCAGCTCCGGTTCGGGACCGTCCGCAAGCCCCTCGTCGAAGAGCTTGATGAAGCGGGCGAACTCGGCTTGGAAGATCTCGCGGGAGGCCAGTCCCACGGTGCCCGGCTCGACCAGCGTGAATCTGGCGGCGTCGGGGTCGGAGGCGAACCACTCGAGGGTGACCGCCAGCGCGTTCCTGACCCGATCGACCCACGGCTCCGGCGTGTCGTAGACCTCGCGCACCCGCTCCTCGAGGCTGTCGACCAGGATCTTGTGGGCGGCCAGCATGCAGTCGAGCTTGTCGTCGAAGAGTTCGTAGAAGCTCTCCCGTCCGACCCCCGCCTCGCCGAGGATGTCGCCGACGGTGGTCGCTTCGTAGCCCTTGGCGGCGGTGACCCGGACCACGGCCGCCAGCAGCCGCTCACGCTGCGAGCGTTCGACCAGCTCGCGGGGCAGCCCGTGTCGCCCCCGCGGCAACCGCCATTGACGCAGGTCCTCGGGGTCGCTCGTCATTGCGCCGCGCCGGTCGCCTCGTTCTCGCGGGCGAGGCGAGCCTGCTTCAGCGCCTCCTCGTGGCCGCCGAAGGGGCTCACCGCCAGGTAGACCAGCTCCGGCAGCAGCTCTGGCAGTGGCTTTTCGCCGGCGATCTGGTTGAAGATCAGCACCTGGGCCTGACCAAACGCGAGGCGAGGATCGGTGTTCTCTTTCGTGCCCCCGTTCCCCCTCGCCCAGAGGGCTGCCAGGGCGGGGATGGTCGCTTTGCGGTAGCGCGCGACCACCCGCGGGTCGACGGCGAAGGCGTCGCCGGTAAGCAGTTGCGCCAGCCCTGGCCTCGCCGTCAGCGCCTCGACCACCGCGGTGACCGCCTTGCGGCTGGCGTCGGCCGGCCCGTCTCCGGGCTCATGGGCGGCCTGAGCGATTCTCTCCAGCTCTTCGATCAGGTAGCCCACGGTGGCGTCGAAGCAGGCGCGCTTGTCGGCGAAGTGTTTGTAGAAGGTGGTGCGGGAGATGTGCGCGCGGGCGACGATGTCGGTGATCGTCGTCGCCGCGAAGGTTTTCTCGGCGCAGCTCTCGACCATCGCGTCGATGATGCGCTGACGCTGTGTCTTCTGGCCGATGTCAAGCGGAGTAGTCGGCCTCAGGACACTGGCCGCAGTTTCAGAACTCCGATGTTTTTGCATCGACTTCGATTCTTCCACCCTGACCGGCGATTGAACGCATTCTCATCTCCCCCGGTCGTGATTCCCCGCACAAAGATACGCCAGTTTTTATTGGTTTGCTGCCGAGGCGGCGCTCTGCTGCCCGCGTGCTGCGTCTTCTTCGCATCCCTGACACGGGTTGCGCGGGTAGAAAGGCAGCTCGCCGGTGTCGTGGAGCTCGAAGCGGAGCGAGTTGATCACTGCCCCGATCATCAGCGCCAGGCTGAGCACGTAGAACCAGAGCAGGGCGATGAGGATGAACCCGAGCGTCGAGCCGAAGCGGGAGAGGCTGGAGATGTTGGAGAGGTAGATCGGGAACAGCCAGTTGGCGAGGCCGGCGGCAAGCGTGACGAAGAGGGCCCCCGGCCAGACCGCGCGCCAGGGCATGTGCCCTTTGGGGACCGCCCAGAAGATCACGCAGCAGATGGCGAAGGTGATCAGCAGCGCCGCCCCCAGCAGCAGGATCGTGTCGATTGCCTTGATGTGGGAGAGGCCGAAGGGGAGGCGGTCGGTGCTGGAGACGACGGCGCTCTCGAAGGTGGGGACGAAGATGCTGGCGGCGATGAAGAGGACGACCACGCCCAGCATCGCGAAGGAGAAGCGCTTCTGCTCGACCCAGCCGCGGCATTCGACGTGGTAGATGCGGCAGAAGGCGGTGTCCATCGCCCCCCAGAAGGAGGCGCCGATCCAGAGCGAGCCGAGGAAGGCGGCGATCCCGATCGTCGTCGCGTTGTCCTGGATGCGGCTGAGGACGTCGGTCAGCGTCTGCTGCTCGGTGTTCGGGAAGAGGCGCTGGAGATCGTTGAGCACGCTCGTTTCGACGCCGTGGATCTTCAAAACCTGGCCGAAGACGAAGAGCACCAGCAGGGCGAAGGGAAAGACCGCCAGCATCAGGTTGTAGGCGACCATCGCCGCGAGGCCGGTGACGTTCTCGCGGTAGGCCCGCTGCCAGAAGGCGCGGAGCCAGGGGCGGGGGTGGCGGGAGTGGCTGGTCATTTGACTTCACAAACTGAAGCGACTACTATGCGAACAGGCGTTTGTCGAGTTTCGAAACGCCGCCCGCAAGGGCACAATGACGGATGTAGACGCTACTTCGCGGGCCACGTCATGGGTCCGCTTTTTGTCGCTCCGGCGCGACTTTTGGGTCGCGGCGGCATTTCAATCCCCAGAACTAAACATCGAGCGCAAGGGAACGAGTAAGAACGGATGCTGGTAGCAGAGCTTCAGGAACTAGAGGAGGTCAAAAACCTCATCAACCGCGGGCAGCAGCTCGGCGTGCTCACCTTTGGCGACATCGCCTCCGCGGTCTCCGAGGTCGATCTCGACGAGTCTGACGTCGAGGACCTCTACGGGCACCTCGAGAAGTCGGGGATCGAGCTCGTGGAGGACATGGACCCGGCGCAGAAAGCCGCGGCCGAAGCGCTTCCCGTCGACACCGGCAAAAAAGGTCGCCGGCGCCAGAAACAGGCGCTCGACCTGAAACCGGACATGACGACCGATTCCTTGCAGCTGTTCCTCAAGGACATCGGCAAAGTCCGCCTCCTGACCGCCCAAGAGGAGGTCGAACTGGCGAAACGGATCGAGCGCGGCGACCTCGACGCGAAGCAGAAAATGGTCGAGTCGAACCTGCGGCTCGTCGTCTCGATCGCGAAAAATTATCGGAACCAGGGCCTGCCCTTCCTCGACCTGATCCAGGAGGGAACGTTGGGCCTGGTCCGCGCGGCGGAGAAGTTCGACTACCGCAAGGGGTTCAAGTTCTCCACCTACGCGACCTGGTGGATCCGCCAGGCGATCGCCCGCGCGCTCGCCGACAAGGCGCGGACGATCCGCATCCCGGTCCACGTCGTCGAGAAGCTGAACAAGATCGGCCGCGCCGAGCGCAAGCTGGTCACCGAGCTGGGCCGCGAGCCCACCCCGGAGGAGATCGCGGAGGTGACGGGGATCGACCCCGAGGAGGTCGACTCGATCAAGCGCTCCGCCCAGGCCCCGGTCTCGCTGGAGAAGCCGGTCGGCGATGAGGAGGAGTCGGAGTTCGGCCAGTTCATCGCCGACGAGAAGGCCGAGTCCCCGTTCGACCGGGCGGCTGACCTGCTCACGAAAGAGGCGCTGAAAGAGGCCCTCGAGAACCTCTCCTACCGCGAGCGCCGCGTGCTCGAGCTTCGCTACGGGCTCGGCGGCGAGCACCCGCGGACCCTGGACGAGGTCGGCCGCACCTTCAACGTCACCCGCGAGCGGATTCGGCAGATCGAGAATCAGAGCCTCAAAAAGCTGCAGTCGCTGGGCGAGGCGCAGAAACTGCGCGAGGTCGCCTAAGCAGCGTTCCCGGGGGAGGGGTGGGGGGGGGGCGGCCGGGGGAACCCATATGAAAACCAAGGGCAACAAAAAAACCGCGCAGATAACAAA
>JBQCHH010000023.1:0-34609 GCA_051954855.1 Solirubrobacterales bacterium
CGGCGTCCTGTTGCTCGCACTTGCGACGTTCGCGGTCAGCTGATACCGCTTCAGGCGAGCAACCCAGGAAGGAAGGGAACACCCACCCCCTCCTTACCGCAGCGCCTCGTCCCTCAGCCGCGGACCGTGCAGCTCTTCAGCAGGGGTGCCACGATCTTGCGGTGGGCTTCGAAGCGGAAGTTGCCGCGCAGGAAGGGGAAGGGGACGCTGCCAACCCCCTCCGGGGCGCTGCAGGCGGCGGCGAGGTAGCTGCGTCGCTTGCCGCCGAAGGTGTAGCGGCGGCCGATCTTCAGTTCGATCTCGGTCACCGAGCCGAGCCCGCCGCCCAGTTTCGGGATGGCGGCGCGGAGCACGGTTCCGTAGTCGCCCTTTTCCCGATGGCCGATCGTGATCGGGACGACCATCGTGACGCGGACCGGGACGCCGATGAAGAGATGGACGAGCATCTCCGGCTTGCCGTCATGGCGGCTGTTGAAGACGGTTGCCTTCCCGGTTGCCGGAACATCCTTGCCGACGCCCAGGGCCAGTTGCGCACCGAAGCTGCCCGAGCCGACCCGGGCGTTCCCGCAGCGGGTAAGCGCCTCTTTGGTGGTGGTCGACTGCAGCAGCGGGGCGGTGCAGGTCGGGAGCCCGGTCGTTTCGATCCGCCCGTGGCGGTTGATTTCCATTTCCAGCTTCCGCAGCGGCGGCGGGTGGGTGCCGTCGGTGGTGGCGATCGCCCCCGCGACCTCGACGGTGATCGGGGCAGGCCGCTTGCGCGGCAGCGTGCTCGGCGTAAATTCCGCGCCGAATTTCACCCGTAGGTTGCCCTTCTCGATGACTTCGTATTCCCTTACCTTCGCCGGCGCCGAAGCCGCGAGCGCGGCTGAGGCGAGAAGGGTGAGAATCGCTATTCGTCGCCGCATCTGGCAGCAAGTCTAGGCCGGGCATCCGCGGCCGGGGTTGAGCACAGGTTGCGTCTCGCCTGGACGAGATCAGTCGCGATCGCGGTTGCCCGGGTGGGTGACGCGTTCGGCCCGCTGTCTGACTTCTTCGCCCGCCTCTCGCGTTGCGGCGAAGGCCTCCTCGCGGGCGGCGGCGAGGCCCTCGCTCGGCTTACCGCCGACGATGTCGCGGAAGGCGTTCTTGAAGCGCTCGGTGCGGCGGTCGGGCGGAAAGCGGGCGGCGGAGCGGTCCTGCTTGCCGGGATCGCGGTCGCCGTAGCGGCGGCGCGCCCAGGCCGAGCCGGGCTTACCCAGACGGCAGGCGCCGTAGAGGGCGAAGGGGAAGATGAAGAAGCCGACGGTCCCGTGCATCACCCGCCCCTTGGCGAAGCAGATCGCGACGAGGAGGAAGACGACTGCGGCGCTGACGATGCTGGCGACGACGGCGCCGGCAGAGCCCGATTCGATCGTGAACGGGGTGAAGCCGAGCAGGACCAGCATCATCCCGGCGGCGGCGATCACAGTGGCGTCGATCGAGCTGCGCCCCTCCTCGGCCCAGTAGACGTCGTCGAGGTAGACCCAGAGGGCGAACTCGTCGATCGTCAGCCCGGCGCCGATTCCGAAGGCGAAGGCGGAGATTTCCATCCAGGGGGTCTCGCCGAAGGCGAGGAAGCCGCCGGCCCCGGCGACCATCATCGTCACGATCCCGAAGACGAGGTGGTGGAGGTGGACGCCGCTGTCGCTGACGATGCTGCCCGGCCACCACGGCACCTTGGCGCGCTGCAGCCGCGAGCTCATGCGGATGAAGGCGAAGGAGCCGATGAAGCCGACGAGGACGAGGAAGAGGGCCTGCTCGTCATGGCTTTCGAGTTTGGTCCAGAAATTGGTGAGGATCGAGGCGGTGGTCATGCCGGCACCGGTTCGTGGTGCAGGGGCGGGGCGACGCCGTCCCTGGCGCCGATCAGGTCGACCGTGAGCAGGACCGCGGCCACCGCGAAGACGGGGGAGAGGGCGACGTTGGAGAGCGCCTCCGCCATCCAGGTGGCGAGGAAGGTGTCGCCGAAGAGGTTGTGGACGAGTCCGGCGAGCCCGCCGCCGATCGCATCGCCGAGGGCCTCGATCGGCACCAGCACCCAGAAGACGAGCCAGAAGTGGCCGCGCACGAGCTGGAAGCTGCGCAGCAGCGCCCGGTGCGCGCTGCGCTCCTCGATCTCGACCACCGGCCCGGCGAGGCCGAAGAAGACGAAGGCGAGGATGCCGGGAATGAAGGCGATCAGCCCCGCGGCGGCGACGATGGCGACGAAGGCGAAGTCGACGACGATCAGGCGCCCGTACTTGACCCGCCCGGCGATCTCCCGCAGCGACGGCGGCTTCTGTCCGTGCGGATGGGTGAGCGAGATCGCGATTGCGCCGCTGAAGAACATCTCGCCAAGCAACCCCGTCAGAGTGACCGCTCCGACAGCGAGCACGATCGCGGTGACTTTGACGCCGCTGGTCAGGTCAAGTGCGCCGACGTCGACGTGGGCGGCTACCGCGTCGAGCAGCCCAAGGGGGAGGAAGACGATCAGCGCCAGAGCGAAGAGCGAACGCGCCCAGGCCCGGTAGGTGCGCCAGATCCGCCCGTAGGTGGTGAGGATCTGTCGGCGCCGGGTCACGGTCAGCGGCGACGCCGGCGACCCGCTGGTTGCCGCCCGCGCGACTCCAGCTTCGACTGGCTCGACTCCGATCGCGGTACCCGTTTCAGGCTGCCGAGCTCGGGCACCAGCAGTTCTTCGGCACAGCGCCGGTGCCAGTGATGGTGGTCGGCGCCGCCGAGTCGGCGCACGAACTGGACGACGG
Source organism: Solirubrobacterales bacterium (assembly GCA_051954855.1). GTDB lineage: Bacteria > Actinomycetota > Thermoleophilia > Solirubrobacterales > 70-9 > VAYN01. The sequence goes on from JBQCHH010000023.1 coordinate 2,763, forward strand.
TGTGTTCCTCGCCGACAGGGATGTCGCCGTGGCAGCCGGGGCAGCGGTAGAGCTTGCGGGAGATGTCGCGGATCAGCCAGACCTCATCGCCCTCTTCGTTGATGCCGAAGAGGCTCCAGCGGACGCTCGGCTCGCCGTCGAACTGCCCCATCAGCGCCTCGCCATCCAGGCGAATCCCGCGGCCATCGCCACGTTGGCGACGCCGGCGAGCTGCAGGCCCAACTTTGCCCCCGGCCGGCTGACCGCCGGCGAGTTCGACCAGAGGGCGTCGGTGGCGATCTCGGTTCCGCGCAGCCAAGCCAGCGCCTGCCAGTCGGCCGGCTTACCGCGCCGCGCCGCGACCAAGTGGGCGGCGGCGAAGGTGAGCCAGATCGGCCCGCAGCGGCGGAAGAGGTGCTTCGCGTCCGGCGAGGGCTCGTCGTGCCCGAGCAGCTTCAGCGTCGCCGCCGGGGCGGCAATCGCGGCGCTGCCGAGCAGCAGATCGAAGGCGATCATGTTGCGGTTGGTCAGGCGCAGGGCCTGCTCCAGGGTCATGACACCAAGAATCCAACCAGAAGCTGGAAGGGAAAGTGTGAGGTTCGGCGAAATGGACCGCCGTGACCAAGACCGCGACGAAGTCCCCACAGCTCAAAAGCCTTTCCGACTACATCCAGGAGCGCTTCGACGAGTTCTCGCGCTCCCAGAAAGACGTAGCCCGCTACATCGTCGACCACCTCGACGAGGCTGCCTTCCTCACCGCCGAGGAGCTGGCCCGGAGAGCGAGCACCTCCTCATCGACGGTGGTGCGCTTCTCCCAGGCCCTCGGCTTCGAGGGCTATCCCGAGTTGCAGCAGGCGGCGATCGAGGAGTACCGCACGACGATCGCCGCCGCCGGCTCCGCCGGGGGGGCTCTCTTCTCCTTCGACCACTCCGAGCTGGAGGGATCGCTCAGCGCCGACTACGCGAACCTGGAGGAAACGGCGCGCAAGCTCACCCCCGAGGGGGTGGACGCCTGCGTCGCGGCGCTGGCCGAAGCGCAGCGCGTCGTCATCGTCGGCGTCGACCAGATGGCCTTCTTCGCCAGCTACCTGCGCCACACCCTCAGCCTGCTCGACATCCGCGCCGAGATCGTCGCCAGCACCGGCGGCGAATCGCTGCAGCGCCTCGGACGGATCGACGAGACCACCCTCGTCATCACCCTCTCCTCCGGCCGCGCCCACCCGCTCCTGCTGCGGGCGATGAAGCTGGCCCTGCACCGCGGCGCCCGCACCCTGGCAATCTCCGATGCGACGATGTCTGAGGTCGGCGAGCACGCGGAGATGACTCTCTACTTCTCCTCCAACAGCCCCAGCTTCACGCGCTCGCACACGGCCCTGATGGCGCTCGTACAAGGTCTCGCGCACGGGTTGTACGCCCGGGACGAAGCCGCGCACAAAGACCGCATTCGGGCTTACAAACTCAAGTAGCGCGGGCGACGGCCCGGCACCCGCGCCACGTAAGATGGCGCTGATGACCGAGCGCGCGACGTTTCGACTGAAGACCGGCCTCGCCGAGATGCTGAAAGGCGGGGTGATCATGGACGTGGTCACCCCCGAGGAGGCGAAGATCGCCGAGGAGGCCGGCGCCTGCGCGGTGATGGCGCTGGAGCGGGTACCTGCCGACATCCGCCGCGACGGCGGCGTCGCCCGGATGTCCGACCCGGCGATGATCAAAGGCATCCAGGAGGCGGTCTCGATCCCGGTGATGGCGAAGGCGCGGATCGGCCACTTCGCCGAGGCTCAGGTGCTGGAAGCGCTCGAAGTCGACTACATCGACGAGTCGGAGGTCCTGACCCCAGCCGACGAGCACAACCACATCGACAAGTTCGCCTTCGAGGTGCCGTTTGTCTGCGGCGCCACCAATCTCGGCGAGGCGCTGCGGCGGATCGGCGAGGGGGCGGCGATGATCCGCTCCAAGGGTGAGGCCGGCACCGGCAACGTGGTCGAGGCGGTCCGCCACATGCGCGAGATCACCTCTGGCATCAAGCGGCTCGCCCAGCTCGGCCCCGAGGAGCTCTCCTCCGAAGCGAAAGAACTGCGGGCGCCGCTGGAAGTGGTGAAAGCGGTGGCCGAGGCCGGCCGCCTGCCGGTGCCGCTCTTCTGCGCCGGCGGCATCGCCACCCCGGCCGACGCGGCGCTGATGATGCAGCTGGGCGCCGAGGGCAACTTCGTCGGCTCCGGGATCTTCAAAAGCGCCGATCCGGAGCGACGGGCGCGGGCGATCGTCGAGGCGACCACCCACTTCAAAGACCCCGAGCGGGTAGCCGCCGCGTCGATCGGGCTCGGCGAGGCGATGCCCGGGCTCGAGATCGCCGGCCTCGAAGCCCAGGACGCCCTGCTGCAGAACCGCGGAGCGTAGGTGGCTGGCCCGAGAGCCAGCCAGCCTCTAAAGGTCGGCGTCCTCGCGCTTCAAGGCGGCTTCGAAGCCCATCTGGAGACCCTGCGCCGGCTTGGCGCCGAGCCGCGCGAGGTCCGCACGCCGGCGGAGATGGAGGGGCTCGATGCTCTCGTGATCCCCGGCGGTGAGAGCACGACGATCGGCAAGATGATCGACTCCGCCGCGCTGGAGCCGGCGCTGCGCGCCCACCACGAGGCGGGCCGGCCGATTCTCGGCACCTGCGCCGGCTTGATCGTCTGCGACGCCGAGCACCTGGGCTTCATCGACGCCACTGCCAGACGCAACGCCTTCGGTCGCCAGCTGCAGAGCTTCGAGGCCGACCTCGAGGTGGCCGGGGTGGGGGACGAGCCGCTTCGCGCCGTCTTCATCCGCGCGCCTTGGGTCGAGCGCTGCGGCCCCGAGGTGGAGGTCCTGGCCTCCTACAACGGCCACCCGGTGGCGATCCGCGAAGGCAGCGTGCTTGCCTGCGCCTTCCACCCGGAGCTGACCGACGACCCGCGATTCCACGCGATCTTCATGGCAATGACTACCGCCGCCCGCGAACGGGCGGGAGAGGAGGCGGCACGATCATGAGCGGCGGCGATCCGAGGACCCAGAACCTGGCGAAGATCCTGGTCGGCTACTCGACCCAGGTGAAAGAGGACGACGTCGTCGCGATCGACGGCGAGAGCGCGGCGGCGCCGCTGCTGCTGGCGGTCTACGAAGAGGTGCTGAAGGCCGGCGGCCACCCGGTGCTGAACGTCGCCCTCGAGGGGCAGATCGCCGCCTACTTCAAGCAGGCTTCCGACAAGCAGCTGGAATGGATCTCGCCGTTCGCCGAGTGGATGGTCGACAACGTCGACGTGCGGATCGCGATCGGCGCCAGCACCAACACCCGCGAGCTCTCCGGGGTGCCGCCGGAGCGCCAGACCCTGCGCCAATCGGTCACCGGAGACCTGCTGAAACGGGCGATGCAGCGCAGCGCCGAAGGCGAGTTCCGCTGGGTCTACACGCTCTACCCGACCAGCGCTTACGCCTCCGAGGCGGAGATGAGCCTGGCCGACTACGAAGACTTCTACTACGGCGCCTGCCTGGCGACCGACCCCGAGCCGCTGACCGCCTGGAAGCGCGCTTCTGAGGAGACGACGCGGCTGGCGGACTGGATCGAGGGGCACGAGGAGGTGCGGGTGACGGCGCCCGGCACCGACATCACCCTCGGCATCGCCGGGCGCAAGTTCATCCCCTGCATCGGCGACAACAACATGCCCGACGGCGAGTTCTTCACCGGCCCGGTCGAGGACGCGGTTGAGGGCGAAGTCAGCTTCCACCTGCCGGCGGTGATCGGCGGCCGCGAGGTTTCCGGCGTGCGCCTGCGCTTCGAGTCCGGCAAGGTCGTCGACGCCTCGGCCGGGCGTGGCGAGGAGTACCTGCTGAAGCTGCTCGACACCGACGAGGGCGCCCGCACCCTCGGTGAGCTCGGGATCGGCACCAACTACGGCATCCCCAACGGCACCCGCGAGGTCCTACTCGACGAGAAGATCGGCGGCACCGTCCACATGGCGGTCGGCGCCAGCTACCCCGAGTCCGGCGGCGAGAACGAGTCCGCCGTCCACACCGACCTCGTCTGCGACCTCCGCCTCGGCGGCAAGATCGAAGTCGACGGCGTGGTGATGCAGGAGAACGGCACGTTCGTAATTTGATCTGACCGTCTGGGCAAGCAGTGCAAGGACGCAGGGAGCGTGGCGTGCTTGCACGCGAGCGACCGGGGACGCCGCAATGCGCCGTCCAAGCGGTCAGGTCTGGGCGATGATCGCGATCACGCCGACCACCCAGGCGACGAGCATGCCGCCGAATAGCCGGTACATGGTCCGGTTCAGCATTTCTGCCTGAGCCGCCATCTCCGTGCGCACAGACCGGAATTCCCGCCGCATTTCCCCGAAGCCGACATCTACGCGTCCTTCGAACCGCCCGACCCTCTCGTTGAGGTCATCGAGCCGGTTGTCGGTCCAAGCTTCCCGTGCCATCACCGCCATGATGCCAGGTTACCTGGTCACATGTAACGTGTTGTGCGCGAACACAAAAAGTTTCGCAAAATTAGTGTGCCGATTCACTGATTTGGAATCGGGGAGCCGGCCAGGAGGAAGAACCAGATGGTGAGGGCGAGGGCGGCGAGCAGCACCGAGCTCATCAGCACCGCCTCGACCACGGTCACCGAGCCCTGGATCGGCGCCGTGTCGCGCATGCTCTTCAGCCAGCCGGGGCGGATCGGCGCCAGCCGGTTGGTGCCGGTGAGGCGGATGTAGAGGTTGTTGAGGCGACCGATCAGCCAGGCGATGATCAGGATCGAGGCGACGATCCCGATTGCGACGATTGCGTAGGGCCCCCCGCTGGGGAACTGGGTGTGGGAGAGCTTGGAGGCGATGTAGACCCAGCTCAGCGGGATCACCGTCCAGAGCGAGAAGGCGGCCAGGAGCATGGCGAGGAAGACGAACGCCGCAGCCAGGCTCTGGACGGGTCGATGAGCGCGCGGGGCTGGGCTGTGGGCGGGCGCCTTCGTGGCCATGGGGCTAGCTCATAGAATGGCAGGCAATGTCCGGTCACTCCAAGTGGCACTCGATCAAACACAAGAAGGGCGCCGCCGATGCGAAACGCGGCAAGCTCTTCAGCAAGCTCGCCCGGGCGATCACCGTCGCCGCGCGCGACGGTGGTGGCGACCCCAGCGGCAACCCGACGCTGGCGACGGCGATCCAGAAGGCCAAAGACGCCTCGATGCCCAAGGACAAGATCCAGAAAGCGATCGACGTCGGCACCGGGGCAGGCTCCGACGGCGTCGCGATCGAAAGGATCGTCTACGAGGGCTACGGCCCTGCCGGCGTCGCGGTCCTGGTCGAGGCGCTGACCGACAACCGCAACCGCGCCAGTGCGGAGATCCGGCATGCCTTCTCCAAACACGGCGGCAGCCTCGGCGAGCCCGGCTCGGTGGCCTGGATCTTCGAGAAAAAGGGCGCGATCGTCGTCGACGCCGGCCGCTACGGCGAGGATGACCTGATCGGCGCGATCGACGCCGGCGCCGAGGACGTCCGCGAGGACGGCGACCAGTTGCGGGTCATCTGCGATCCCGCCGATCTCACTGGGGTCAGGGAAGCCCTGGAGGCTGAAGACATCGAGTTCGAGTCGGCCGGCTTGGTCACCGAGCCGAAGAGCAGCGTCGAAGTCAAGGGGCACGATGCAGAACGAGTTCTCAAGCTGCTCGATGCCCTTGACGACCAGGACGACGTGGACGAGGTCTACGCCAACTTCGACATTCCGGCCGAGGTGCTGGAGCAACTGGCTGCGTAGGAGGCATCCGACCCGAATTCGAGAATCACTACCTGTGCAGGTAGTGATCGGCATCGATCCCGGGGCGGCGAACCTCGGCTTTGGCGTGGTCCGCGTCGAGGGGAGTCACATGGTGGCTCTCGACGGGGGCGTGGTGGAGACCACGCCGGACCTGCCGATGGAGCGGCGGCTGGAGCGGATTCACCGGACGCTGGCCGAGCTGATCGCCTGGCACGAGCCGAAGGCGATGGCGATCGAGGAGGTCTACTTCGGCAAGAACGTGCGCTCGGCGATGGCCGTCGGGCAGGCCAGCGGTGTGGCGATGCTGGCCGCGGCCGAACTGGGCGTCGGCTGCTTCGCCTACACGCCGCAGGCGATCAAGATGGCCGTCTGCGGCTCCGGCGCCGCCGGCAAGCGCCAGGTGCAGCGGATGGTCGGGACCCTGCTCGGGTTGCCCGAGCCCCCGACGCCCGACCACGCCGCCGACGCCCTCGCGGTGGCGATCTGCCACGGCGGGAGCACCGGCCACCGCCGCGCCGCCGGGATCGCCGAGGAAATGGCCGAAGCCGTGAGCGAGGAGCGGGTAGCGGGATGATCGCCGCGGTGCGAGGCGAGGTGATGGTGCGGCGGCCGGACCACGTCGTGATCGACGCCGGCGGCGTCGGCTACCGCCTGACCGTCTCCTCCGAGACCCTGAAGGGCGTCCCCGCGACGGGGCGCGACGCCTTCCTCCACGCCGAGCTGATCTCCCGCGACGACTCGCTCGCGCTCTACGGCTTCTCCTCCGAGGAGGAGCGCGACCTCTTCCGGCTGCTGATCACGGTCAGCGGCGTCGGCCCCAAAGTCGCGATCGCCACCCTCTCCGGGGGTGCGGCGCGCGACCTGCTGCGGGCGATCGCCGCCGGCGACGCCAAGCGCTTCCAGGCGGTGCCGGGGATCGGCAAGCGGACGGCCGAACGGATCATCGTCGAGCTGCGCGAGAAGGTCGCCGGGGCGCTGGAGGAAGAGGTGGCGCTCGCGGCCGCGGAGGAGGGCGATGCCCGCGCGCTCGCCCGCGACGGGCTCGTCAATCTCGGCTACGCGCCGTTGGAGGCCGAGCAGCTGCTGGACGGCGTCGAAGGGTCCGAGCCGCAGGAGCTGGTCGCGGCCGCCCTGCGCAAGGCCGGCGCTTCGAGGAACGCCGCGTGAGCGGCCCACCCGACATCGGCGGCAACCGGATCCGGACGCCGGGGATCGGCGATGAGCCGGTGCCGGTGGACGCCGAGGTGAAGGTCCACGACGCCCGCGCCGAGGCGCGCGACGAGGACCTCGACCGCTCGCTGCGCCCGCCGACCCTCGACGACTTCGTCAACCAGCAGCAGGTGACCGACCAGCTGGCGATCTTCATCGAGGCGGCCAAGCGCCGCGGCGAGCCGCTCGACCACGTCCTCCTCGCCGGGCCGCCGGGCCTCGGCAAGACCTCGCTCGCCCACATCGTCGCCGCCGAGATGGGGGTGCCGATGGTGCAGACCGCGGGGCCGGCGCTGGAGCGCAAGGCCGACGTCGCCTCCTTCCTCACCTCGCTGGAGCCGGGCAGCGTCTTCTTCATCGACGAGATCCACCGCCTCGGCCGCGCCGTCGAGGAGACGCTCTACCCGGCGATGGAGGACGGCGAGCTGCCGGTGGTGCTGGGCCAGGGCGCCGGGGCGCGGACGGTGACGCTGCCGCTGCCGCCGTTCACCCTGGTCGGGGCGACGACCCGGGCGGGGCTCTTGACGACGCCGCTGCGCGACCGCTTCGGCGTCTCCCATCGCCTTGAGCACTACGCGCCCGAGCACCTGGCGCTGATCGTCGAGCGCTCGGCCGGGATCCTCGGCGTCGAGATCGACGCCGGCGGGGCGGCGACGATCGCCTCCCGCTCGCGCGGCACGCCCCGGGTCGCCAACCGACTGCTGAAGCGGGTGCGCGACTTCGCCCAGGTGAAGGGGAGCGGCCGGATCGGCGCTGATGTTGCCGCCGCCGCCCTGAAGATGCTCGAGGTCGACGCCGGCGGGCTCGACCGCAGCGACCGCGCGCTGCTGGAGACGATCGCGACCAAGTTCGGCGGCGGCCCGGTCGGCCTCTCGACCCTGGCGATCGCGATCGGCGAGGAGCAGGACACGATCGAGGACGTGCTCGAGCCATACCTCCTCCAGCAAGGCTTGCTGAAGCGGACGCCGCGGGGCCGGGTGCTGACGCAGCGCGCCTTCGAGCACTTGGGGATACCCGCGCCTGAAGGCGCCGCGAGCCTCTTCTGAGCCGGGCCAGCTAGCCTGTCGAAATATGCCGTATTTCATTTGTCCCAATTGCGGGAATCGGGAGGCGAGCGGGCAGCGGACCGCGGGGTTCAGCACCCGTCCCAAGGGCTGCTCGAAATGCGGCTTCGGCTTTGTCTTCGAATTACTCGACGATTATTATCCGGCTCCTAATGCTGCCTTTTTCGTCTGCGACAAGCAGGAACGCGTGATCGACGCCGGCAAAGGCAGCTTCGAGCTGACCGGGCTGACCGACGAGGACGTGATCGGCCGCCCGGTGCGCGAGGTCCTCGGGCTCGAATGGATCGACGCCGGCGACGGCGGGCCCGAGGCCGACACCGACAAGGACGGCTTCACCGACCCGATCGAGACCTCGCTGGAGTGGGGAGTGCGCTCGCTCGGCAAGCGGGTCTCCGTCAACGCCGAGGGCGACCTGCCGGCGCGGGCGAAGGCCGACGTGTTCCCTGCCTACGACGATGACGGCGGCCTCCTCCTCGTCCTCACTCCGGAGGGGTAAGTCGATGGGCACCCGGCGCCGACATCTGTTCGTCCTCCTCTTCGTGATCGGCCTCGTGGTCGTCTCCGGGATCGTGATCGCGAGCAAGGAAACGAGGCTCGGACTGGACCTGCAGGGCGGCCTCGAGCTCGTCTACCAGGGGCAGGCGACGGGCGCGCACACCGAAGTCACCGGCCAGGACATCGAACAGTCGATCTCGATCATCGAACAGCGGATCAACAAGCTCGGCGTCGCCGAGCCGGAAGTCGCGCGGCTCGGCTCCAACGAGATCACCGTCAGCCTGCCCGGCATCACCGACGCCGAACGCGCCGCCGAACAGGTCGGCACCACCGCCCAGCTCTACTTCTACGACTGGGAGACGAACCTGATCGGGCCCCAGCGGGCGGTCGGCGGGCATCCCGGCCAGACGCCTCCGGAAGGACCGCTGAAGCAGCTGGAAGAACGCTGGAAAAACAACGGCCGCAACCCGGAAAAAGGACTGAACGCGCAGCTGGTCGCCGCCGGCGCCTACCCGACGGCCTACGAAGCGGCGCTCCTGGCCGCCGAACAGGAACCGGTCGAAAACTGCGAATCGTGCTCGGTCGCCAGGCCGCGCTTCTACTTGTTCGCAAAACAGGCCCCGCATGAACTGATCGCCGGCCCCGAGCTCCATCGCAAGGACCTCTACATCAGCCCGACCGGGGAAAAACGCCCGAAAGACGGAATCGTCGTCGAAGTCCCGGCGGGCACGGTCCTCGTCTCCGAATACCCGAGCAATCCGGAAACCGGGAAGCTCGAAGAATCTGCGGAACCGGGCTGGTTCGCCCTCAAGGACCATCCGGCGCTGTCGGGCAGCGAAATCACCGAACCGGAACAGAACTACGAACCGACGACCAACGCCCCGATCGTCACCTTCAAATTCACCGACAAGGGTCGCGAAGCCTTCCAGGAAGTCACCCGCACCATCGCCCAGCGCGGGCAAGCACAGGCGATCGGGCCGGTGAACGCGCCCGAAGCTGCCCGCCTTTCGGGCCACTTCGCGGTCGTCCTCGACAACGAAATCAAAACGCGGCCGATCATCAACTTCATCGAAAACCCGGATGGGATCGACGGTCGCACGGGGGCGCAGATCGCCGGCGGGTTCAACAGCATCAGCGACGCCCAGGAACTGGCGACGACGCTGCAGATCGGCGCGCTGCCGATCAACCTCAAGCTGATCAGCGAGAGCCAGGTCTCGGCGACCCTCGGCAGCCAGGCGCTGCACGACGGGATCAAGGCCGGGATCATCGGCCTGACGCTGGTCGTCATCTTCCTGCTCATCTACTACCGCTTCCTCGGGCTGATCGCCTCGATCGCGCTCGGCGCCTACGGGGTGATCTTCTTCGCCCTGATCAAACTGATCCCGATCACCTTGACCCTGCCGGGGATCGCGGGCCTGGTGCTGACGATCGGCGTCGCGGCCGACTCCAACATCGTCATCTTCGAGCGAATAAAGGAGGAGGTGCGGGCCGGGCGCTCGATGTCGAGCGCGATCACCGCCGGCTACAAACGCGGGATCAGCACGATCGTCGACGCCAACGTCGTCACCCTGCTGACCGCCTTCATCCTCTTCGTGCTGGCGACGGCCGGGGTCAAGGGCTTCGCCTTCACCCTCGGCGTCGGCACGATCGTCTCGCTGCTGACCGCGGTCGTCTTCACCCAGGCGCTGCTGGGCAGCATGAGCCGCTCGCGGATTCTGCGCTCGCCGAGCGTCCTCGGCGCCTCCGGACCGGGCAGACGGTGGCACTTCGACTTCATGGGGGCGAGTCGCTGGTTCTTCTCGCTCTCCGGCGTGATCCTGCTGATCGGCGGCTTTGCCCTCGCCACCAAGCAGCTCAACTTCGGCATCGATTTCGAGTCCGGGACCCGGATGACCGCGGCGCTGCAGAAAACGACCAACGAGGAAGGGGTGCGGGAAGCCCTGGAAGAAGTGGGGGTCAGCGGCGAGGAGGTGCAGCAGGTCAACGACCCGAACTTCGGCGAAAACACCTTCCAGATCCAGTCGCACGAACTCGAACCAGGCGAAGTCCAGAAGGCGAAAAGGCAGCTCTCCTCTGAATTCGGGATCGTCGAAAACGGCTTCGAAAGCACCAGCGTCGGCCCGACCTTCGGCCAGCAGGTGGCCGAAAGCGCGATCAAGGCGCTGATCTTCTCGCTGCTGGTGATCTGCGGCTACGTGGCCCTGCGGTTCGACCCGAAGTTCGCGGTGCCGGTGCTGATCGCGATCTTCCACGACATCCTGATCACGGCGGGCGTCTACTCACTGACCGGAAAAGAGGTGAGCAGCGGGACGGTCGCCGCCTTCCTCACCATCTTGGGTTACTCGATCTACGACACGATCATCGTCTTCGACCGAATACGCGAGAACGTGCCGCGGATGCCGCGGGCGGCGTTCTCGCAGATCGTCAACCGCTCGATGAGCGAGGTCCTGACCCGGTCGCTGGCGACCAGCTTCTCGACCTTGCTGGCGGTGACCTCGCTACTTGTTTTCGGCGGCGCCACCCTGCAGGACTTCGCCTTCGCGATGCTGGTCGGGATCGCCTCCGGTACCTACTCGTCGATCTTCATCGCCTCGCCGGTGTTGACCGCCTGGAAGGAACGCGAGCCGGGCTTTGTCCGCCGCCGCCTGCGGATCGCCGAAGTCGAGGGAGGACGCGTACCCGCCTACGCCGACGAGATCGAGCTGGCGAAGCTGGGCCGGGACGAAGAGCGCGAAGCCGAGGGCGCCCCGGCGGTCGAGGAGCCCGCCGCGGAGCCGGCGGCCGGCGCGATTGCCACGGTGGAGCGGACCGGCGACTCCGGCAACGGCGCTGACCCGGCGACGAACGGCGACGGCGATTCGGTCTCGGCCGAGCGGCGCAAACGCAACGCCGAGCGCCGCGCCCGCCGCCAGGCCCGCCGCAAGCACGGGAGAAGCAGGTGATCTGATGGCCCTGCTCGTCTTCTTCATCATGGGCATCGCCCTCTGGCACTTCACCGTCTTCCTGCCCGACCGGTTCTGGCAGGGGATCATCGGGGCCTTCCTCGGAGCGGTGCTGGGGGCGGTGATCTTCGGCGCGATCGTGCAGGAGGCGAGTGGGAAATCCCTCGGCGACACCGACGTCTCCACGGCGCTGATCGCCGTTCCCGGCGTGGCGATCGGTCTCGCGGTCATGTGGGTGCTCGGCATTCGTGCCGAGAACCAGCTCGACTGAGCTTTCTTTCGCAGATTCCAGGGCCGAGAGCCCCGGTTTCCGCCGCTGCGGGTGCGAGCCTGGCAGGGTGCCGGAGATCGCCAGCGCATTCGCCGTCGAGCCCTATTCCTATGCCGAGGCGCGAGCCCTCTCGGACGAGCTCGGCCTGAGCGAGCCGGTCGCCGTCACCCTCGTGCGTCGGGGGTACCGAACGCCCGAAGAGGCGCGGGCGTTTCTCGCCGCGGACGAGTCGCACTCGCCGTTCGCCTTCGACTCGATGGAGCTAGTTGTCGAGCGGATGCGGGCTGCGATCGAAGGCGACAGGCGGATCACCGTCCACGGCGACTTCGACGTCGACGGCGTCTGCGCCACCGCCCTGACGGTTAGCACCCTGCGCGAGCTCGGCGCCGACTGCGACTGGTTCATCCCCAGCCGAGTCGAGGACGGCTACGGCTTGAGCGCCGAGAACGTGAGGCGCCTGGCAGAGCGCGGCACCTCGCTCCTGCTGACGGTTGATTGTGGGATTACGTCGGTCGAGGAGGTCGCGCTGGCAAGCGAGCTGGGGATGGAGGTGATCGTCACCGACCACCATCAGCAGGCCGCGGAGTTGCCCGACTGCCCGATCCTGCATCCGGAAGTAAGCAACTACCCATTCGTTTCTCTCTGCGGAACGGCGGTGGCTTGGAAGCTGAGCTGTGCGCTGAGGGAGGAGCCGAGTCGTGATCTTGATCTGGTTGCCCTTGCCACTGTTGCCGATGTAGTGCCGCTTGTGGGGGAGAACCGTGCCCTTGTGCGCAAGGGGCTCGCGGAGATCAGACGCGGGCAGCGGGTGGGGCTGCGGGCGCTGATGGCCGCCGCCAAATGCCAACCGGAGCAGTTGGACGAGACCGACCTCGGGTTTCGGCTTGCGCCGCGCATCAACGCCGCGGGCCGGCTGTACAGAGCGGATGCCGGCGTGGAGCTCTTCCTTACCGAGGACGAGCGTCGTGCCGAGGCGATCGCCGTCGAGCTGGGCCGGGCGAACTCCGAGCGCCGCGCCACCGAGCGGGAGGTCGATGCGGCAGCGGAGTCTGCGCTGCGGGAGCTGTCGGACCACCTGCGGGAAGCGCCCGGGTTCGTGGTGGCGGGGCAGGGCTGGCATCCCGGGGTGGTCGGGATCGTCGCCTCGCGGCTGGTCGAGCGGCACCATCGGCCCACCGTGGTCATCTCTCTTGACGTAGAGGGCAACGGACGTGGCTCGGGCCGGAGCATTCCCGGCTTCGATCTGCTCGGAGCGCTTAAGGCCTGCGCCGAGCACTTGGAGGGCTTTGGCGGTCATCGCGCCGCCGCAGGCCTTCAGATCAGGGCCGAGAATGTGCCGGCGTTCCAGGAGGCCTTCGCGGCGCACGCGAGCGCGATGCTGAGCGAGGAGGACCTGCGGCGGACCGAGCGGGTCGACGCGATCGTCGGCGGGGTCGGACTCGGCTTGGAGCTGGCCGAGGAGCTGAAGCAGCTGGCGCCGTTCGGGATGGGCAACCCGGGGGTGCGGCTGCTGGTGCCCTCGGCGCGGGTCAGCGACGTGCGGACGATGGGGGAGGGCAAGCACGCCCGCTTCAGTCTCCGCAGCGGCTCCCACCGCGCCCTCGGGGTGGCCTTCGGCCGCTCCAGCCTCGGGGTCGAGGACGAGGACCTGCTCGACGCGACGATCCGCCTCGAGGTCAACCACTGGAACGGCTCGGTCGAGCCGCGCGTCGTGCTGCGAGAGCTCTACCCGTTGGAACCTGAGGCCGAAAAGGCGGTCCGAGTCCACGCCTGCGACTGCGACGACCCCGAATGGTGGCAACGCTTCGAAGCCGAGCTGGCCATCGACTTGCACGTCGAGTCCGCGAAACCTGACGATATAGGCCAGTTTTCGCGGACTCGCGAGGCGATGGGTGGAGGACGACGCCTGGTCCGGAACGGAAATTCGGCAACTGTTGCGATTGCGGAGCTCGTTTCGAGTGGCGCCGGCGTTCTCGCGATCTGCGCCGATGCCTCGCGGCGGGCGGCGCTGGCGAACGGCGCTACGGGCCTTGCCCGCTTCAACGGCGGTGCCGCGCTGATCGCCTGCCATCGCTGCCGCGATGAAGAGATCGCCGGTCTGAGGAGGCGAAGCCGTTCCGGGCTCGCCCTGACCGACTACGCGGCTTTGGAGCGCGAGCCGGAGTTGGCGGCGGCGTTCGAGCATGTCGTCCTGGTCGACCCGCCGCCGAGCGAGACCGATGAGTTGCGCGCCCACCTCCCATACGAGGAAGGCCCCGGCTTCCTCCACCTGCTCTGGACCGACGCGGAGCGTGACTTTGCCGTGAAGGCGTCAGCCGAGCAGTGGCCAGGGCGGGAGGCGATTGCGGCCACCTTCAGGGCGCTGCGCGAGCCCGGTCAAGGCGGCGGCAGCGCTCTGCGTCAGGCCCTCGCCGGCACCGGAACCCACCCGCTCTGCCCCGAGGCCTGCGCCCGCCGTTTCCGGGTCCTGGCCGAGCTCGGGCTGGTGCAGGGGGAGCTGGAAAGCGGCGCAGGCGTGATTCGGGTCGTATCCTCAGAGAGGACGGATCTGCAGCGATCGGCTGCGTTCCGCGCATACAGCGAAAGACTTTCGGAGGCACAGCAATACCTCGCAAGACCGAAACCGCGGTAGAGCACAAGGAGCTCCTGGCCGATCTCTTCGCCGTGATCGAGGAGTTCGACTCCTCCGCGTCCGAAAACGGCAACGGGAACGGCACGGGACACGGCGCCGCCGGCGCCGGCAGCGCGGTCGCGGTGGCGACGATCGACCGGGCGAAGGTCGAGCGCGCCTTCGATTTCTCCTGCGAGCGCCACGCCGACCAGGTGCGACGGTCCGGCGACGAGTTCATCACGCATCCGGTCGGGGTAGCCCAGATCTGCGCCGGGATGCGGCTCGACACCGAGACGCTCTGCGCCGCCCTGCTCCACGACACCGTCGAGGACACGACCGCCAGCCTGGAGGAAATCCAGGCCGAGTTCGGCGACGAGATCGCCCAGCTAGTCGACGGCGTCACCAAGCTGACCGGGATGACCTTCGAGAGCCGCGACGAGCGGCAGGCCGAGAACTACCGGAAGATGATGGTGGCGATGGCCACCGACGTCAGGGTGATCCTGATCAAGCTGGCCGACCGCCTCCACAACATGCGCACGCTCGGCGCCCTGCCGAAGCAAAAGCAGACGCTGAAGTCGCACGAGACGCTGGAGATCTATGCGCCGCTGGCTCACCGGCTCGGGATCCACGCGATCAAATGGGAGCTGGAGGACCTCGCCTTCGCCACCCTGCACCCGCGCAAGTACGCGGAAATCAAACAGCTGGTCGCCCAGCAGCGCGACGAGCGCGAGTCCTACGTCGCCGAGGCGGGGGTGTTCCTCGCCAAGGAGCTGGAGCAGGTCGGCATCGAGGCCCAGATCTCCGGCCGCGCCAAGCACTTCTACTCGATCTACACGAAGATGGCGAAGAAGGGCCGCGAGTTCAACGAGATCTTCGACCTCACCGCGATGCGGGTGATCGTCCACTCGGTCAAGGACTGCTACGGCGCGATCGGCGTCATCCATTCGCTCTGGAAGCCGCTGCCGGGGCGCTTCAAGGACTTCGTCGCGATGCCGAAGGCCAACATGTACCAAGCGCTGCACACGACGGTGATCGGGCCCGAGGGCAAGCCGCTCGAGATCCAGATCCGCACCGAAGAGATGCACAAGCTGGCCGAGTACGGGATTGCCGCCCACGTCGCCTACAAAGAGGGCACCCACGGCGACCCGCAGAAGGAGAAGATGACCTGGCTGCGGCAGCTGGTCGAGGCGGAGGGCGAACAGGACCCGACCGAGTTCCTCGAGTCGCTCAAGGTCGACCTCTTCGAGGACGAGGTCTTCGTCTTCACCCCGAAGGGCGAAGTCAAAAACCTCTCGGCCGGATCGACGCCGCTCGACTTCGCCTACGCCGTCCACACCGACGTCGGCCACAGCTGCGTTGGCGCCAAGGTCAACGGCAACATCGTGCCGCTGCACTACCAGCTGCGCTCGGGCGACATCGTTGAGGTGCTGACCGCGAAGCAGAAGCGCGGCCCCTCGCTCGACTGGCTGAAGCTGGTGCGGACCAGCCGCGCCCGCAACAAGATCCGCGCCTGGTTCAAAGAGGAGCGGCGCGAGGACGCCGAGCGCGACGGCCGCGAAAAGCTCGACGAAGCGCTGCGCACGCGCGGCATCCCCATGCAGAAAGTCTCCGGCTCGGCGCTGCTCGCGGACGTGATCCGCGAGATGGGATTCCGCAAAGCGACCGACTTCTACATCGCTCTCGGCCAGGACAAGATCGCGGCCAAGACCGTCGCCAACAAGCTGATGCAGCGGCTGAAAGCGGGCGAGGGGGTCGAAGACGAGGCCGCCACGGCGCCCGGACGCGAGGATCGCGCCCGCCGCACCAAGGACGCCTCCAACTACGGGATCATCGTCAAGGGGGTCGACAACGTCGCCGTGCGGCTGGCGAAGTGCTGCCGCCCGGTCCCCGGCGACAAAATCGAGGGCTATGTCTCGCTCGGCCGCGGGATCACCATCCACCGCTCCGACTGCAAGAACGTCAAGGCGCTGAAGCGGACGCCGGATCGCTTCGTCGAGGTTCGCTGGCAGGGCGAAAACGAGGCCTCCTACCGGGTAGAGCTGCAGATCGACGCCTACGACCGCACCCGCCTGCTTGAGGATCTCTCGCGCACGTTCTCCGAGGCGGGGATCAACATCATCGGCGCCACCTGCGCCACCAACCACCCGATGGTGAAGAACCGGTTCGTCGTCGAGGTCGGCGATACCGAGCAGCTCAAACACTGCATCAGCCGACTGCGAAACGTCGAGTCGGTCTTCGACGCTTACCGCATCACTCCGGCGGCGTAGGACCGGTAGTCCTTCTCCGGACACCGCTCGCTTATGGCTCGCGGTTGAGTGTCCTGAGGAGGACTACCGGTCCTACGCTCATAAGATGCGGCTATGGCTTTGAAGGTCGCAGTTACCGGACCCACTGGCGAGATCGGCAGGCCGCTGATGGCTGAGCTGGAGCGGCGGGAGGAGGTCTCCGGTGTGCTGGGGATGGCGCGGCGGGAGTTCGATCCCGCGGATGAGGGGTGGGAGAAGGTCGCCTACCGGCGCGGGGACATTCTGGACCGGGGGTCGTTGGCGGCGCTCTTCGATGGTGCTGACGTCGCCGTGCACCTTGCCTTTGCGATCTTCGGCAGCCGCGAGGAGACGCACAAGGTGAACCTGGAGGGGACGCGCAACGTCTTCGAAGGGGCGATCAACGCGGGCGTCAAACGCCTGGTCTACGCCTCCTCGGTCGCAGCCTACGGCTTCTACAAGGAGAACCCGCAGCCGCTGACCGAGGATGTGCCGACCCGCGGCAGCGAGAGCTTCTACTACTCGGCGCAGAAGGCCGAGCTTGAGGATCTGCTGGACGAGCTGCTGGTCGGGAGCGGGGTGGAGGCCTACGTCTTTCGCCCCTGCATCGTCGCTGGGCCGCGGGCGACGATGCTGATCCGCCAGCTGGTCGAGAACGTGCGGCTGGGCGACCCGCTGCCGCTGCTGCGCCGCAGCGTCGAACGGCTGCCGCTGGCGCGCCCGGTCATCCCCGACCCCGGCGTGCCGATCCAGCTCGTCCACCACGACGACGTCGCCCGGGCGATGGCGGCGGCGATCTGCGGCGACGGCCGGCCCGGCGCCTACAACCTCGCCGGCGAGGGCGTCGTCGGCGTCGCCGACATCGCCCACTCGATCGGCTGGCGCTCGGTTCCGGTCCCGCGCCCCGCGGTCAGCCTCGGCACCGCCGCCGCCAAGCGCCTCCCCTTCGGCCCCTCCCTGCTGGAGTGGGCTACCGCCCTCGATACCCCGGTCCTGATGGACACGGCGAAGGCGCGCCACGACCTCGGCTGGAAGCCCCAGCACGACGCCCTCGAAACGCTGCGCGAAACCGCCGACGGCGCCCGGGGGCAGGGGCTGCTTGCCTAGCGCGTCTTCGCATCCTTGACCAGAGTTACCTCTCTCGGTACGAATTAGGTTGGTAAATCGATTGGCGCTCCATTGGGCGCTGAGTTAAGGGAGAGAAGACATGAAGCATCTGAAAACGCTGGCCGCCGCCCTCTGCGCAGCCGCAGCCCTGGTGGCGGTTGGAACCGGAACGGCTTCGGCTACCACTGCCTGCACAGGAACAGAGACACCGTGCCCATCACAAGATGAGATCAGCAGTACGCACGACGCGCATTTCAAAGCAGAACTCGCCAGCACGGCTGTGATTGAGACCACAGACTCGGTTCCTATTGCCGAATGTCCGCTTGGGACCATGTCCGGGGACGTGGAGAACACAGGGGGACCCAGCGAGACATTCAAGGTCTCGGTGACATCGTTGACTTGGGATCTCATCTCGTTCGGGTGTTCCAAGATGAGCACGATTCGAGTGGGAACACTTGAATTCCACGCGCTCCCAGGCACGGACAACGGCACAGTCACAGGCAAAGAACAGGAAATAACAACTGAATACGTTGGTGTTTCGTGCACCTATGGGACTGGGCTGGGTACTGATCTGGGCGCTTTCACAGCCGGGGCTCCGGCCAGCCTGGATATCAGAGCCGTTTTGAACAAGACGGCTGGAAGCTTGCTCTGCCCTGGTACCGCACGATGGACAGCAAATTACACGATCACTGAACCGTCGCCGATGTACATCGAGCCGTAGTCAGGCAACGATCGTCAGCGCGCCCGGGTCGACGCTCAGCTCGATCCGGTCGCGCTCGCCGATGTAGTCGCCGTCGACCTGGAGCGGCAGCGGGCGCGGCGTGCCGTCCTTGTTCTTGGAGATGGTTTCGACGGTTGCGTTGGCGACGTCGTCAAAGTGGGCGACCTGGCGGTGGCGGGCGGCAGGGCGGCTCTCGCTGAAGAGGCGGTTGATCAGGGTCGGCATGTCGCGCTGGGCGGCGCGTTTGAGGACGGCCATCGAGAGGGTGCCGTCGTCGATCGCGATCCCCTCGCAGACCCGGATCGGGCGGCTGGCGAAGTAGGAGAAGGGGTCGGAGTTCTGGACGATCGTGGTGATGCCCTCGACCGGCTCGCGCCCCTCTGCCTGCGTTCGCATCCGGATCGGGTTGATCAGGTACTTGCGATAGAAGCTCGAGATCCCGGCCCAGCTGTAGAAGTAGGGGCCGGCGTTTCCCTTGATCGTCGGGTTGCGGTCGACCCGCTTCACTACGGTCGCGTCGAGCCCCGCGCCGCAGGCGAAGACGAAGTGGCGGTCGTCGACCTTGCCGAGGTCGATCCTGCGCGGCTGCCAGTCATCGGCGAGCGAGAGCAGGTGCTCGGTCGCGTCAACCACGTCGTTGGGCATCCCCAGCGTGCGGCAGACCACGTTGGTCGAGCCCCCCGGCAGGATCGTCACAGGCAGGTCCGTTCCCGCCATCCCGTTCGCGACCTCGTTCAGCGTCCCGTCGCCGCCGAAGGCGACGACCACGTCGTAGCCGCCGTCGCAGGCCTCGCGCCCGATCTCGGTCGCGTGGTTCCGCGCCTCCGTCGCCACGGCTTCGACGTCGTAGCGTCCCTGCAGCGCGTAGACCACCAGGTGTTTCAGCCGATCCGAAACCGTCGTCGCATACGGATTGACGATCAGCAGCATCCGTTTCTTGGCCGGCTTGCGCCGACGGAGGTGGCGGAGCTGAGCAGACACGACCGCTGCACCCTAATGCGCGAGACGCCGGTGGGACCTGGCGAGAGGCCTGCCTAGTTATGTGTAACCACTCCCGCTCTTCCGAGTATTGAAAGGTCCAAGGAGGAACCGTCCTGGAGGAGGGGCGACATGGAGGAAGCGGGGGCGGCACCCGTCGCCATCGAATGCCCGGCGATCAGCGAGGTGAGCCTCGCCTTCGGTCTCGGCTGGGACATGACCTATCTCTTCACCTACGTAGGGGACAAGGAATCCGGGTTGGAAGACGTGAGGGACCGGCTTCCTTCTCTGGCCCGCCTGCCCGAGCGACAGAGGTCGTTGATCCGACTCGATCGCATTCGTGGCCCCGTCCGCCGGTTCCGATCGCAGTTCGAAGCGGTCGGCGTCCGCGATCTTCCCGACGCCAAGGAAACCGAAAGGCAGCTGCTCTCAAAGAGGACCAGCGTAGAAGCGGTCCGTCGGGCGCTGTGCAATCTCCACTACGGGCTTATGCGGGCCTTCGCCACGGCCGACAACCGCCTGGCCAAGGCGTACCGCTTGGGAAGGTCGCTCGCTACGACCTGCCATATAGCCGGCGACGAGGCGGCGCTGCGGAGGGAGTTCGATCCACATCGTCTGGCTCGTCTCGACGAATGGCTGGCCGATCTGGCGTCCCAGTTCCCGCCCCACACGAGCAGGCCGGTCCGGCTGTCCCTCAGCGCCTGGCGGCGCTGGATTGACAATCCGCTGGTGAATCGAGCAGAGGCGGGGGACCCGCTCGACGGATGGCGACATGGCAGATTTCGCTCTTTCGGCTGGGGGGAGAGAACCCTGGACTGGGAGCGAGACGGTGAGCGGGTCCGGCAGGCGTTGCGACGGCAAGGCGACATCTGGCGTGCCCTGCTTTCGGGCGAAAAGCGTGGCGAAGCGATGTTGGAGCTTCCCGACTTCTTAAGGGCCGCGCAGAAGATCCCCCCGCGAACCATTCGTCTGCTGGGTGTGATGTCCACGCCCTTGGCCGTCTCCGTAGCCCTCGCGTGTGGCGGAGTTCTTCTCGCGGTGGGCAATGACGACCTTTTGCAGAGTGTTCTCGGCGCTGGGTTGGCTTTCCTGGGCGCCGCGGGAGCGATCGGCTTTACGTGGCGAGGCCCGCTCGAGATCGTGCGCCGATCAACCGCGGAATTGAAAAAACCGCTCTGGGGCGCTGTGCTCGACGAAGAGATAGCAAAGGCGATCACCAAGAGACCGCAGGGGGCGATCTTCGGATCGGAGGATGCTGCTGTGGCAGCACCCGCCGTCGGTCCGCCGCTGGGTTTGTGATCCTGCGCCGGTGAATGCTTTTAAATCGCGTCGGACGCCTGCCGGCTGGAAGAGCAGTTGAGCGACCGACGGGAGCTGGGGGCGATTTTTGTCGGCGGCGCCGTGGGGGCGTTGGTGCGGGCTGGGCTGGTGGAAGCGGTTGGGGACGGGGCGCCGGGGTGGCCTTGGGTGACGTTCGGGGTGAACGTGGTGGGGGCGTTCCTGCTCGGGTACTTCGTGACGCGCTTGCAGGAGCGGTTGCCGCTGTCGACGTATAAGCGGCCGCTGCTGGGGACCGGGTTCTGCGGGGCGCTGACGACGTTCTCGACGGTGCAGGTCGAGCTGCTGAAGATGCTGGATGCGGGGCGGGTTGGGCTGGCAGCCGGTTACTTGGCGGGGAGCCTGATTGCCGGCTATGCCGGGGTGCAACTCGCCAGCGCGATGGTTCGGCGGCTGAGGTTGCGCGCGTGAGCGTTGTCGTCTGGATCGGGGTCGCGGTGCTGGGCGGCGTCGGGGCGCTGGGGCGGTTCGCTCTCGATTCGGCCGTCTCCTCGCGCTTCGGCCGCGACTTCCCGCTGGGCACGCTGGCGGTGAACGCCAGCGGCGCCTTTCTGCTCGGGGTGCTCTTCGGCGCGGCGCTCCACGACGATGCCTACCTCCTCGCCGGCACCGCCGTGCTCGGTTCCTACACCACCTTCTCGACCTGGATGCTGGAGACGCAGCGGCTGGGGGAGGACGGCGAGGCACGGGGGCTGGCGTTGAACATCGCCCTCAGCATCACCATCGGCCTCGTCGCCGCCGAGCTGGGGCGGCTGCTGGGAGAACTGCTGTGAACGGCGAGCTGCTGAAGCTGACCGCCTGCTTCGGCGAGCGGGAACGGGTCGGGGAGGGGCTGCTAGTCGACTCCCTCTTCGACGACTTCGACCGCCACGGCGTCCACACCAGCGTCCTCATGCGCGGCGTCGAGGGCTTTGGCCTGCGGCACCACCTGCGCACCGATCGGTTGCTGAGCCTCTCGGAAGACCTGCCGGTGATGGCGGAAGCCGTGGACGAGCGGGCGCGGATCGAAGGGGTGCTGGAGGAGTTGCCGGGTCCGGTCGAGCGCGGCCTTGTGACGTTGGAGCCTGTCCGCTCCTCGCCCGAGCCGGCAGACGGCGACGTGCGGCTCACCGTCTACCTCCACCGCCGCCGGCGCGCGGGGGGCGTGCCGGCCTTCGTCGCCGCCTGCGACCTGCTGCACCGCCACGGGGTCGCGGGGGCGACCGCGCTGCTCGGGGTTGACGGGACGGTGGAAGGCGCGCGGCGGCGCGCCCGCTTTCTCTCCGCCAACGCCGACGTGCCGATGACGGTCGTCGCCGTCGGCGGCGGCGAATCGATTGCCGCCGCGCTTCCGGAGCTGGATCGCCTCCTGGAGTCTCCACTGACGACGACCGAGGCGGTCCGCGTCTGCAAGCGTGACGGCGAGGCGGTCACGCGGCCCGATGCCGACGGCTGGCAGCGCCTCACCCTCTACAGCTCGGAGTCGGCCACCGTCGGCGGCCACGCCGTCCACCACGAGCTGATCCGGCGCTTGCGCCAGGCCGGTGCTCGCGGCGCCACCGCCGTCCGCGGCATCTGGGGCTACCACGGCGACCACGCCCCCCACGGCGACCGCCTCTTCCAGCTGCGCCGCCGCGCCCCGATCGTCACCACCGTTGTCGACGCCTCCGACCGCATCGCCGCCTGGTTCGAGATCGCCGACGAGCTCACCCCTGAGCGTGGCCTCATCACCAGCGAGCCGGTCGCGGTGGTGCGGCCTCAGTCGCTCGCTTCGTAGCGGATAACGGCGCCGTCGTCGACTTCGCGCACCCGGCCTTCGTTGACCAGCAGGTCGGCGTGGCCGATCACCTCGGAGAGGGTGAGGAAGGCCTGGGTGACGGCGACATTCCCCCACAGCGCCTGCGCCAGCTCGTAGGCGTTGCGCGGGCGCTCGGCGACGAGGCGGTGGATCTTCTCCTTGCGCCGCTCGTGCCCCGCCAGGCGCGAGTCGATCAGCTCGGCGTGGCCGGTGATCGGCTCGCCGTGTCCAGGCAGCACGATCTCGGCCGGCATCTCGCGCGTCTTGCGCAGCGACTCGATGTAGGTGGCGAGCGCCTGCGTCCGCTGCGAGGAGCCGTCGAGCGGCCGCGTGATCAGCGGGTTGGAGGAGATGCGGGGGAGGAGGTGGTCGGCGGCGATCAGGATCCGCCGCTCGGCGTCCCAGAAGACCGTGTCCGAGGGGCTGTGGCCCGGCCGGTGCAGCGCTTCAAGCCGCCGCTCGCCCAGCTCCAGCGTGCCGCCGTCCGCCAGCGCCCGCGTCACCGTCACGTGCGAGCCCCAGCCGCGGAAGCTGCGGGAGACGCTGCGCAGCGCCACGGTCACGTCCTCGGGGATGCCGTTGCGCAGCATCACCTCGACCGCGAACTCGTCCTCCGCCTCGGCGTCCTCCTCGAAGGCGGCGAGCCGCTCGGCCGCCGCGCCCAGCGCCGCCACCTCGGCGCCGGAGTGCTCGACCAGGATCTCGACCAGGCCGAGGTGGTCGATGTGCTGGTGGGTGACGACGATCAGCTCCAGGTCCGAGGTCGAGTGGCCGCGCTCGGCCAGCCGCGCGGTCAGCTCGTCCAGCGCCTTGCCCGAGTTCGGGCCGGTGTCGACCAGGGTCAGCGGCTCGTCCTCGATCAGGTAGCAGTTGACCCGCCCCACCGCGAACGGGGTCGGGATCGCGAAGCGGTGGATGCCGGCCAGCGCCGCCTGCTCCAGCGCCTGCTCCGGCGTCAGCGTCACGCCCGGATCAGTCCCAGGACCTCGTCGCGCCGGCGCTCCATGTCCTCGCGCGACGTCAACGACTCGAGGTTCAGCCGCAGTAAGGGCTCGGTGTTGGAGGGGCGGACGTTGAAGTGCCAGTCGGGATAGTCGACCGAGATCCCGTCGAGGCGGGTGATCTCCCCGTCGCCGTAGCGCGCGGCGATCTCCGCCATCTTCGCCTCCTGGTCGGCGACCTCGGAGTTGATCTCGCCGGAGATGAAGTAGCGCGAGCGGAACTCCTCCATCAGCTCGGCCAGCGAGCGGCCGTCGAGCGAGAGCAGCTCCAGCACCAACAGCGCCGGGATCGTCCCCGAGTCGGCGTTCCAGAAGTCGCGGAAGTAGTAGTGGCCGGAGACCTCACCGCCGAAGGCCGCCTGCTCCTCGCGCATCCGCGCCTTGAAGAAGGCGTGGCCGACGCGCGAGAGGTCGGAGCGGCCGCCCTCGGCCGCGACCAGGTCCGGCACCGCGCGGCTCGAGCGCGGGTCGTAGAGGATCGTCGCGCCGGGGTTCTTCTGCAGGACCGAGCGGGAGAGCAGGGCGCAGATGAAATCGCCGTCGCAGAAGCTGCCGTCGCCGTCGATGAAGAAGCAGCGGTCGGCATCGCCGTCCCAGGCGATTCCCAGGTCGGCGCCGCTCTCGCGCACCCGGTCGATGATCATCCGCCGGTTCGTCTCCAGCAGCGGGTTGGGCTCGTGGTCGGGGAACTCGCCGTTCGGCTCGAAGTACATCTCCTCCAGATCCAGCGGCAGCCGCTCCAGGATCGGGCCGACCATCGGGCCGCCCATCCCGTTGCCGCCGTCGACCACGACCTTCATCGGCTTCACGTTGGCGGGGTCGATGAAGGAGAGGGCGTGGACGTGGAACTCGTCCCAGATGTCGACCTCCTCGACGCTGCCACTGCCGGGCGCCTCGCCGAGCCCGGCTTCGATCTCCGCCTTGACGTCGCCGATGCCGGCGTCGCCGGAGAGCGGCAGCGCCCCCTCGCGGACCAGCTTGACGCCGGTGTAAGCCTTGGGATTGTGCGAGGCGGTGACCATCGCGCCACCGTCGAGCTCGCGCGAGCCGACCAGGTGGTAGAGCATCTCGGTCGCGACCATGCCGGCGTCGATCACCGTCGCCCCCTCGGCGATGAGGCCTTCGCGCACCGCCGCCGCCATCGCCGGTGCAGTCAGTCGCATGTCGCGGCCGAGGCCGACCTTCAACTCGCTCGGCTGCTTGCCGCGCAGCCGCCCCAAGACTCGGGCGAAGGCACTCCCGATCGCCCGCGCGGTCGTCTCGTCCATCTCCGAGCCGTGCAGGCCCCGAATGTCATAGGCCTTGAAGATTCCCGGCGGGGACAAGGGGGACTGGTCGCTCAAAACGCTCCTTTCAGCGCCTCATAGCTCTGCTCGATCGACTGTGGCATCACTTTCGTGTCGGCGATCACCGGCATGAAGTTGTTGTCGCCCGCCCAGCGCGGGACGACGTGCATGTGGATGTGGTGCTCGACCCCGGCCCCGGCCACCCGGCCCTGGTTGAAGCCGACGTTGTAGCCGTGCGGCTCGTAGACCTCCTCCAGCCGGGCCATCGCCCGCTGCGCCAGCGCCATCATCTCCGCCAGCGTCTCGGCCGGGATCTCCTGCAGGCGGGCGATGTGCTTGTACGGCGCCACCATCAGGTGCCCGTTCGTGTACGGGAAGAGGTTGAGGATCACGAAGCAGCGCTCGCCGCGGTGGACGATCAGGTTCGCCTCGTCATCGTCCGTCGCCGGCTTGGCGCAGAAGATGCACTCCTCCTCGATGTCCTTGGACGCGTCCTTCACGTAAGCGAGGCGCCAGGGCGCCCAGATGCGGAAATTTGCCACGGGCCGCTCATCCTATTGACCGCCGAACTGCATCAACTTTCCTGGCTGCCGAGCCGGAAAGTTGATGCAGTTCGGGCTCTAGAGCCAGCCGCGCTTGCGGAAGTAGACGACGAGGCCGACGAGGATCGCGGCCATCACCGCGATGATCACGTAGAAGTCGGTGAGGTTGTCCTGGCCCGGGACCCTCACGTTCATGCCCCAGATGCTGGCGATCAGGGTCAGCGGCAGGATCACGACGCTGATCGAGGTGAGCACGCGGAGAATGTCGTTGAGGCGGTGGGAGATCACCGACTCGTTGGTCTCCTCGAGCGCCTCCGCCACCTCCTTGTAGTTCTCGAGCATGTCCCAGATCCGCTCGTGGGCGTCGACGACGTCGTCGAAGTAGATCTCGAGGTCGAGGTCGGAGGCGAGATAGCGCTGCTTGACCTTCTCGAGGTCGCGCAGGACCGGCCGCTGCGGCCGGATCACCTTGCGGAAGTTGATGATCTCCTGCTTGACGTTGGAGATGTCGCGCACGACCTCCTCGGCCCGCTCTTCGAAGATGTCGTCCTCGAGCGCGTCGAGCTTGTTGCCGATCTTGCGCAGCATCGGGAAGCAGTAGTCGAAGCTGTCGTCGACGAGCCGGTAGAGCAGGTAGCCGGAGCCGCGCGAGAAGAGCTGCTCGCGAAGCTCCTCTTTGGCCCGGCAGCGCTCGAACAGGTACCCGACCGGCTGCAGCGGCAGGTTCGGGATCGTCACCACGTAGTCGGGACCGACGAAGAGGTCGAGCTCGCCGGCGCCGAGGCGGCCGGCGTTGAGGTCGAAGATCGGCAGGTGGAGGACGATGAAAAGGTAGTCGTCGTAGACGTCGATCTTCGGCCGCTGGTTGCGCGAGAGCACGTCCTCGAGGTCCAGCGCGTGGAAGTCGAAGTGCTCCTCGAGCCAGGTTCGCTCCAGCGAGCCCGGCCACTCGATGTTGACCCAGCGCAGCCCGGCGGCGTCGATCTGCTCGACGTTCGGCTTCTGGGGCTCAGGCGCCGCCGGCTGAGAGACGAGCTCGCCGCGGCGGCCGGGCCGCCGCAGCCTCGGTTTCGGAAGGTTCGGCATCGCTCAGGCCGATCGTCTCTTGGTGCGGCGGGATCATGATCGTCGCCTAGGTTAGCCGCCTTGCACGCGGTGGAAAGAATCGGGGGTGCCTGGTAAGGTTCCCTGCACATAACGCCACATCTAGAGGAGCGGAGGGATCTGGCCCGATGAAGCTCCGGCAACCATCTCGGTCGCAAGATCAAGACAGGTGCCAACTCCAGCAGGCGCGGTTCAAAGGCCTGGAAGATGTGGGGGATGTCCGATCCGGACCTCTGCCCCACAGAAGGCGGAGGTTTTTTCATAAGTGGAAAAGAGGATCGGATGTCTGTCGAGAGCTTGAAGTGCAAGGAGTGCGGCGCCACCTACGAGCTGGACGCCAGCTACGTATGCGAAAACTGCTTCGGTCCGCTGGAGGTCGCCTACGACCTCAGCGGCCTCGACCCCGCCGAGGTGAAAAGGCGGATCCAGGCCGGGTCGCAGGGGATCTGGCGCTACGCCGACTTCCTCCCGTTCAAGGGGCGCGCCAGCGACCCGCTGGAGCCGGGGCTGACGCCGCTGTTGCGCGCCGGCCGGCTGGCCGAGCGGCTCGGGACCGGTGCCGAGATCTGGATCAAGAACGACGCCGCCAACCCGACCCACTCGTTCAAGGACCGGGTCGTCGCCGTGGCGGTCGCCAAAGCGAAGGAGCTCGGCTTCGAGACCGTCGCCTGCGCCTCGACCGGCAACCTCGCCAACGCGGTCGCCGCCCATGCCGCCGCCGCCGGGCTTGACTCCTACGTCTTCGTCCCGGCCAACCTGGAGGAGCAGAAGCTGCTCGCCACCGGCGTCTACGGCACCAACCTGGTCGGCGTCCGCGGCAACTACGACGACGTCAACCGCCTCTGCACGCAGCTGGCCGAGACCCATCCGTGGGCCTTCGTCAACGTCAACCTGCGGCCCTACTACGCCGAGGGCTCGAAGACGCTCGCCTACGAGACCGTCGAGCAGCTCGGCTGGGAACTGCCGGACCGGGTCGTCTCCCCGATCGCCTCCGGCTCGCTCTTCACCAAGCTCGGCCGCGGCTTCCAGGAGTGGCTCGACCTCGGGCTCGTCTCCGGCCGGCAGCCGGTCTTCAACGGCGCCCAGGCGCAGGGCTGCAGCCCGGTCGCAACCGCCTTTGCCGAAGGCTGGGAAGTCTGCAAACCGCAGCGGCCGGAGACGATCGCGAAGAGCCTCGCGATCGGCGATCCCGCCGACGGGCCCTACGCGATCGAGCACGCGCGCCGCACCGGTGGCGGCGTCGACTCGGTCACCGACCAGGAGATCCGCGAAGGGATCAAGCTGCTGGCGGAGACGACCGGCATCTTCACCGAGACCGCCGGCGGCGTCACCGTCGGCGTCCTGCGCAAGCTGGCCGAACGCGGCGAGCTGCGCGACGGCGAGCGGGTCGTCGTCTCCATCACCGGCGAGGGCCTGAAGACGCTCGACGCGACGCGCGATACGTTCCAGATGCACGAGATCGACCCCGCCCTCGAGAGCTTCGAGGCCGAGTTCCCGCAGGAGGTAGCCGTCTAGATGAGTGTCACCGTGAAGATCCCGACCCAGCTGCGCGCCGCTACCGGCGGCCAGGCCGAGCTCGAGGTCGAAGGCTCGACCGTCGGCGAGGTGCTCGACGCAGTCTTCGACTCCCATGGCGGTCTCCGCGACCGCATCACCCAGGACGGCGACCTGCGCCGCTTCGTCAACGTCTACGTCTCCGGCGAGGACATCCGCTTCCAGCAAGGACTCGAGACGTCCATCAACGACGGCGACGAGGTCACCATCCTGCCTGCGGTGGCAGGCGGCTGATCGTCCTTACGACCTTTGGGCCCCTATAGGGGCCACAATCTCGGACTCAGTGAAGCCACCTGTCGTAATTCTCTGCGGTGGTCGCGGGACGCGGCTGCGTGAGCGGACCGAGTCGGTGCCGAAGGCGCTGGTCGAGATCGGCGGCCGGCCGATCCTCTGGCACGTGATCCAGATCTATGCCGCTCAGGGGTTCGACCGCTTTCTGCTCGCGACCGGCTACATGGGCGAGGCGGTGGCGGAGCTCGCTGCGGCTGAGCGTTGGCCGCAGGGGGTTCGGGTCGAGTGCGTCGACACCGGGCTCGACACGCCGACCGGGGGACGGATCGCGGCGCTCGGGGAGCGGCTCGGCGACGGGACCTTCTGCGCGACCTACGCCGACGGGGTCGCCGACGTCGACCTCGGGGCGCTGCTCGGGTTCCACCGCGAGCACGGCGCCCTCGCCAGCGTCACCGTCGTCCGCCCGCACCTGCAGTGGGGCGTGGCGGAGCTGGACGGCGACGACGTCACCGGCTTCGTCGAGAAGCCGCGCAGCGAGCACTGGATCAACGGCGGCTTCTTCTGCTTCGAGCCGGGCGTGCTCGACTATCTGGACGAGGACAGCGTGCTGGAGCGGGAGCCGCTCGCGCGGCTCGCGGGCGACGGCGAGTTGCGGGCCTTCCGCCACGAGGGCTTCTGGGACTGCATGGACACCTACAAGGACGCCGTCGTCCTCAACGACCTCTGGGCCGCCGGCCGCGCGCCCTGGCGCATCTGGGACGCGGCCCCGGTGGACGCGCGTTGAAGCGCTCCCTGGTCACCGGCGGCCACGGCTTCGTGGCCTCGAACCTGGCGCGGGCGCTGCTCGAACGCGGTGACGCGGTCACGGTTCTGGACCTGGCGCCGCCGCCGAACTCGGGATTGGCGCTGCAGAAGATCGACTCCGAGGTCGAGCTGGTTCAGGTCGATCTGCGCGACGCGCCCGCAGTGTTGGCGACGATTTCCGCAGGCGAGTTCGACGTCGTCTTCCACCTCGCCGCCCAGACCCTGGTCGGCCCGGCGATGGCCGACCCGATCCAGACCTTCGAAGTCAACGTGCGCGGCACCTGGAGCCTGCTCGAGGCCTGCCGCCGCTCCGACGTGCCGGCGGTCGTCGTTGCCTCCTCCGACAAGGCATACGGCCCGAGCGATGAGCTGCCCTACCGCGAGGACATGCGGCTGCGGCCGGCCTCCCCGTACGAGGCGAGCAAGGCGGCGGCCGACGCGATCGCGCTCAGCTACCGGCCCGCCTACGGGCTGCCGGTGGCGGTGACCCGCTTTGCCAACATCTACGGCGGCGGCGATCCCAACTTCTCGCGCCTGATCCCGGAGGCGATCGCCGCCGTGCTCGACGGCCGCCGCCCCCAGATCCGCTCCGACGGCAGCCCCGAACGGGATTTCCTCTACGTCAGCGACGCCGTCGCCGCCTACCTCGCGGTCGAGCACGCGGTCGGTGCCGGCGGGCCCGGAGCGGGGGAGGCCTTCAACGCCGGCGGCGAGCGCCCCTACTCGGTGGCGGAGGTGCTGGGGACGATTGTCGAGATCTCCGGCACCGACCTCGCGCCGGAATTCCTCGGCACCGGCAACCCCGACGGCGAGATCGACCGCCAGTACGTCGACTCGGCCAAGCTGCGCGGGCTGACCGGCTGGGCACCTGAGGTCGAGCTCCGGGACGGCCTGATCCGCACCCTCGACTGGTACCGCGACCATCCCGGGCTGCGCCCTGGCTAGGCTGGGGCCATGTGCGGGCGCTTTACGGTCACCAACAAAGACACGAAGACGATCGCCGACCGCTTCCAGGTCGAATTGGAGAAGGCGCTGGAACGGGGTGGGACCGGGATGCCGGCGAAAGAGAGCGCGCAGGACGGGGACGGGAAGAAAGCGCCGCCGGGCCTGGGCCGCTTCAACGTCGCGCCGACGCAGGAGATCCTCGTCGTCCGCTCCTCGTCTGACCCCGAGGAGGCCGAGCGGGGGGAGCGCGAGGCGCGGCTGATGCGCTGGGGGCTGGTGCCGGTCTGGGCCAAGGACCTCAAGGTCGGCTACCGGATGATCAACGCCAAAGCCGAGACGCTGACCTCGCGCCGCAGCTACAGCCCGCTGATCGGCAAGTTCCGCCATCGCTGCCTGATCCTCGCCGACGGCTTCTACGAGTGGATGAAGCCGGAGGATCCGAAGCAGCCGCGCCAGCCTTGGCGCTTCACCGTCGACGGCGGCGAGCTGTTCGCCTTCGCCGGGCTCTGCACCCGCAAGGAGTGGGACGACCCGTCCGAGCGCGGCTATGACGACGGCTACCTCTACACCTGCACGATCGTCACCACCAGCGCCAACGACGTGGTGGCGCCGGTCCACGACCGGATGCCGGCGATCCTGCCGAGCCCGGAGGCGGAGGCCGCCTGGCTGCGCCCGGACCTGAGCGCCGAGGACGCGGTCTCGATGTGCGGGCCGCTGGACCCGCGGCGGATGGCGGGGGCGCCGGCGAACCCGGCGCTGAACAAGGTCGGCAAAGGGATGGCGGAAGGGCCGGAGCTGCTGGTCGCGCCCTGAGGCGTCCGCCGCTCAGCCTTCTTCGGCTTCTTCCTTTTCTTCCGCTTCTTCGCGTTCTTCGGATTTTTCTTCTTCGGCCTGTTCGTTGATCGGCGGCGAGGGCTTCGCCAGCGCGACCTGAGTGCGAACGGTCGCGTTCCCGGCGCTGGTGGTCAACCGGCAGGCGATCTTGGCGGCGGGGGACGCGGTCGTTTTCCAGATCGTGAAGAAGGGGAGCGTGAGCTCCTGCTTGGGCTTGCCGGTGATGAAGTATTTGAGCCGCTCTTTGCCGACTTCGTATTCGGGCCATTCGAGCTTCACGCCCTGTTCGTCGGTGAAGCGCTTGGGCAGGCCCGTGATTTCGAGCTGCGCGACTTCGCTGCCGTGCGAGCTGAACTCCACGAAGACGGCTTCCGGCACTTCCTGGTTGTAGATGCCGTCTTCGGAGGAGCGGGGGTAGGTCGCTCGCAGTCCCCCGTTGGTCTGGCCGATTTCGGTGCCGCGGCCGGTTTGGATCGTGCAGAGGATGCGGCTGCCGCCGATCGGCGCTCCCGACGAGATCCGCAGCGTGGAGCCGGCGCGGAAGAGGGAGTAGCCGCTGACGTTGACCCCGGTGGCGCTGATGCTGTTGTTGACGAGGCTCATCGTGCCTTTCCCTCCGGCAAGCGCGATGGCCTTCGTGTCCGGGAAGGACTTGTTCTGGACCCATTCCAGAGTCGCGGCTTCGCCTTCGCCCTTGCTGGTGGCAGCGAGCGCTGCGACGACGCAGGCGACCAACCCGACCGCGACCACAATCAGCGCGCCGCGAGGCAGCCGCGAGTCCTGCTGGGCGTTGCCCTGGGTGGCGTCGTTCACAGCGCGACAGTATTGGAATCGCCCGGCGGCTAGGGGTGTCGCATTTGTCTTCCGGGGCGAGACCAAAGCGACACCGCAGCGCGAACCCGCCCCCCAGGCACACGCCCCGCCGGACGCGCGGCGGCCGGGCGGGGCGGTTATTGGGGTGGCGGGCGGTGTGGGCGCCTGCTGGGTCGCCGCGGGCGCGGCCCCCAGCACGGGGGATGGCTACGCCGCGACTCTG
>JBQCHH010000024.1:0-161088 GCA_051954855.1 Solirubrobacterales bacterium
AGAGTTCATGGCTCCGCAGCG
The DNA here is from genome assembly GCA_051954855.1 of Solirubrobacterales bacterium. Classification (GTDB taxonomy): domain Bacteria; phylum Actinomycetota; class Thermoleophilia; order Solirubrobacterales; family 70-9; genus VAYN01. Next base: position 22 of record JBQCHH010000024.1, read on the forward strand.
GTCGCACGTTGAGTCCTTCTCACACGCCGTCGAGCTGTCCCGCGAGAAGCTGATCGCGGATAGCAAGGTCGCTGCGGCGGAAATGGCCCGCGAGTTCTTCCTGCGCTTTGGGTGGAAGCCTCCGCTCGATCAACTCCTCGATCATCAGCGCGAGCTAACTGAGCGAAACTAGGCAGCGTTGGATATCCTGTAGTCACTGCGAGATGGATGTCCCGGTGCTGGGCTGACCCTCTGTCTTGAGGGGAAGACCCGACCAAGACATTCGTTCGCGACAGGCCCGCCTCGGCGGGCCTGTCGTTTTTAGGGCCACCCGCTGCCCAATATTGCTTTTCTATACTGAAGCTGTCTTACTCACCCGGCCCCTTCGTGGGCCGGGTCTCTTTTTGTCTTTGCTGGGGCCGCTGGCTGCTCATCGCGTATGGTCAACGTCCTGATGCTGGCGAAGCAAGGAGAGAGAGGAGTCGCAGATGTCGCTTGACCAGAGCAAGGTGGGCCGGGTTGTGGCCGAACAGATGGAGGCGATCGAGAACGACTACGGGGAGGACTGCGAGATCGGCGACGTCTGCACGATCGTCGAGGTGGTCGGGCCGCATGGGTCGCACGTGCGGGTGCGCAGCAGCGACATGCGTCCCCACAGCGGTCTCGGCCTGATCCGGATGGCCGAACAGGCGATGCTCGGCAACCTCGGGGGCGGGGGCGAGTAGGGCGAGGCCCATCGGATTTTTGCCCCAGCGGGGTGGGGCGAGGATCGGTTGCGAGGTGGCTATCCTCAGCTCTCTATGAGCGGGGACGGTTCAGACATCGTCGTGATGAAGTTCGGCGGCACCTCGGTGGCCGGCGCCGAGCAGATCAAGCGCGCTGCGGCGCGAATCGTCGCCGCTCGCGAGGCGGGCAACCGCGTCGTCGCCGTCCTCTCCGCCCGCGGCAAGACGACCGACGAACTGGTCGCAGCCGCGCAGGAGATCTCCGAGCGTCCCGACCCGCGGGAGATGGACATGCTGCTATCGACCGGGGAGCGGATCTCCTGCGCGCTCTGCGCGATGGCGATCCACGACATGGGCCACCAGCCCATCTCGCTGACCGGCTCGCAGGCGGGGATCGTCACCGACACCTCCCACACCAAGGCGCGGATCATCGACGTCCGCGCCGACCGCATCAGCGCGGCGCTGGACGAGGACCGGATCGTCCTCGTCGCCGGCTTCCAGGGCGTCTCGACCCAGAGCCGCGACGTCACCACGCTCGGCCGCGGCGGCTCCGACACCACCGCTGTCGCCCTGGCGGCGGCGCTGCGCGCCAGCGTCTGTGAGATCTACACCGACGTCTCCGGCGTCTACAGCGCCGACCCGCGGATCGTCTCCGACGCCCGCAAGCTGCCGCGCGTCTCCTTCGAGGAGATGCTGGCGATGGCCGCCTCCGGGGCACGGGTGCTGCAGCTGCGCTCGGTCGAGTACGCCCGCAACCACGGGGTCCGCATCCACTGCCGCAGCAGCTTTGAGGACGGTCCCGGTACCCTCGTCGTCTCAGAGGAAGAGAGCATGGAGAACCCTTTCGTAACCGCAGTGACCCATTCCGACTCGGAGGCGCGAGTGACGCTGACCGGGCTGCGCGACGAGCCCGGCGTCGCCGGCAAGGTCTTCGGCGCCCTCGCCGATGCCAACGTCAACGTCGACGTGATCATCCAGAACGAGCCGGTGGGCGACGACCAGCTCGCCGATCTCTCTTTCACCGTCGACCGCTCCGACCTGCCGGTCGCCAAGGACACGATCGCCGCCCTAGGCGAGGTCTCCGCCGGCGTCCTCACCGACGAGCGGATCGGCAAGGTCTCGATCGTCGGCGCCGGCATGCGCTCGCACCCGGGCGTCGCCGCCAAAGTCTTCCGCGTGCTCGGCGACGAGCGGATCAACATCGAGATGATCTCCACCTCGCCGATCAAGATCTCGTGCGTCATCCCCGCCGACCGGGTCGCCGATGCGGTCAACGTGCTGCACAAGGCCTTCGAGCTCGGCGACGACGCGATCCGACCTGAGGACCCGACCGGCCCCGAACACCGGCCGACGGTCGCCTGAGCGGGGGGATGCGATGAGCGACGGCTACAAGGTCGGGGTACTGGGCGCGACGGGGCTCGTCGGCACGACGATCCTCGAGCTGCTGGCTGCGCGGGACTTCCCCGCGGTCGAGGTGATCCCTTTCGCCTCCGAGCGCTCCGCCGGCAAGGAGATCGAGTGGGAGGGCCGCTCGCTCACCGTCCGGCCCTTGAACGACGAGACGATCCAGGGTCTCGACCTCGTCCTCTCCTCGGCGGGCGGCTCGGTCAGCGCCGAGTGGACGCCGCGCTTCGTCGCCGCCGGCGCCACCGTGGTTGACAACACCAGCTACTGGCGCATGCACGACGACGTGCCGCTGGTCGTCTCCGAGGTCAACCCCGACGCCCTCGCCGGGCACAACGGGATCATCGCCAACCCCAACTGCTCGACGATGCAGATGGTCGTCGCCCTGAAACCGCTCTACGACGCGGCCGGGATCGAGCGGCTGGTGATCTCCACCTACCAAGCCGTCTCCGGCACCGGCAAGGCGGCGATCGACGAGCTGCAGGCGCAGGCGCACGCCTTGCTCCACGGCGAAGAGCCGCCCGCGCCGCAGATCTACCCGCACCAGATCGCCTTCAACGTCCTCGCCCAGGCCGGCAGCTTTCCGGCGGGAGACGACCACACCGACGAGGAGCGCAAGCTGATCAACGAGACCCGCAAGATTCTCGGCGACCCCGAGATCAAGGTCAGCGCCACCTGCATCCGGGTGCCGGTCGTGACCGGCCACTCCGAGGCCGTCAACGTCGAAACCCGCGAGCCGCTCGATCCCGAGCAGGCGCGCGAGCTGCTCGCGGCGGCGCCGGGCGTGACCGTCGTCGACGACCCGGCCGCCGGTCGCTTCCCGATGGCGATCGACGCCGCCGGCAAGGACGACGTCTACGTCGGGCGGATCCGCCGCGACGCCGGCAACGAGCGCGCCCTCGACATGTGGATCGTCGCCGACAACCTGCGCAAGGGCGCCGCCACCAACGCCGTCCAGCTCGCCGAGGTCCTGGTCGAGCGCGGGCTCGTCGGCGTCCCCGCTTAGTCTGTGGACATCGGCTTCGCCGAAGCTCTGCTGCTCTTCGGAGCCCTGCTCGCGGTCGTCGCCGCGCTTTCGGGGGTGATGAGGGGAACGGTGCTCTCGGCCTCGGTGCTGTCGGTGGCGCTGGGGTTTGGGCTGGCGGTAACCGGCGTGGTCGAAGTGGACGCCGGCGACAAGGCGATCGTCGAGCTGGTCGAGCTGGCGCTGATCCTGACCTTGTTTTCCGACGGGATGTTCGTTGAGCGTGAGCTGCTGCGCAGGCACTGGGGACCGGTGGCACGGGCGCTGGTGATCGCGATGCCGATCACGATGGCGCTGCTGGGGCTGGCGGCGAAGGCGCTCTTCCCCGACCTCACCTGGGCGCAGGCCTTCCTCCTGGCGGCGGTGCTCTCGCCGACCGACCCCGTCGTCACCTCGGCCGTCGTCACCTCGCGGCTGGTCCCGAGCAAAGTCCGCCACACGCTCAACCTCGAGTCCGGGCTCAACGACGGCCTGGCGCTGCCCTTCGTCCTCTTCTTCCTCGTCCTCGCCTCGCCCGGCGGCAACGCCGGCGCCGAAGCGGCAAAGCTGCTCGGCGAAGCCGCGGTGGGAGCGGCGATCGGCGTCGCCCTCGGGGTGGCGGCGGGGCGCCTGCACTGGGCCCTGCCCGGCGGCGGCATCACCGCCCGCTACGAGGGGATCTACGCCGTCGGCTTCGCCCTCTTCGCCTTCGGCCTAGCCGAAGCGACGATCGGCAACGGCCTGATCGCCGCCTTCGTCTGCGGCATCGCGATGGGGGCGAGCGAGCGCCAAGTCCCCGACGGCTTCGTCGAGTTCGCCGAGAACAGCAGCGCGATCCTCCAGGTGCTGACCTTCTTCGTCTTCGGCGGCCTGATCTACGCCACCGGCTTCCACCACAGCGTGCCGCCGCTGGTCGTCTTCGTCGCCTTTGCCATCCTCTTCGCTCGCCCAGCGGCGGTGCTCCTCTCCTTCCTGCGCACCGGCATCCCGCGCTCGGAGAAGCTCTTCATGGCCTGGTTCGGCCCCAAGGGCGTCGCCTCGATGCTCTTCGCCCTCTTCGTCCTCAAGTCCGACGTCGGCAACAACGTGCTGATCTTCGACACCGCCGCGATCGCGATCATCGCCTCGATCGTCGCCCACGGCCTCACCGACACCGTTGGCGCCCAATGGCTCGCTCGGCGCGTTGGTTTTACGCCATCTGCCTCATCAAAACCGGGTTAAAAGTCGCTGAGTAGGGCGCAACTTCTAACACCATTCGCTAATTAGAGGAAGAAGCTCCGCCTGTTGACGGAGTCGACAGAGCCACGGCAGGGGCCGTGGCTCGAAACCAGAGGGAGAACCATGATTCTCTTCACCAGTGGGCGAGCCCGGCTGGGCCGCCGCCGCGGCGCATTGCTGGCCGCGCTCGTATGTCTCGTCGCCGCGTTCGGCGTTTTCAACGTGTCCAGCGCCGCGGCGCTTGGCGAACAGTGCTCGGGAACCAACGCCAAGGGCCTTGGCGCGTTCCTGCAGACCCGCGCCCAGCAGCGCTGGAGCGACAAAGAAGCGGGCTTCAACGGCTCCTCCAATCCGCTTGCGTGCAACGGCAGCCAGGGCACGGGCGGAAAACCGCAGGTGTCCTACGTGCCGGTGAGCAGCACCGCCGCGCTGCGCGCGTGGGGTGCTGGGGATGGCGCCCTGCACACCAAAGAATTCGGCTTCCCGGTTAATTTCCTCGGGACCGACATCGCTCCCTCGGGGTCGGTGGAAGAAGAAGGGACGATGCTGGCCAACATGCGCAGCGCCCTCGGCTCCGACGTGGTCGTCGTGCCGGTGACGCAGACCGCGATTGCGATCGCGGCCAACCCGCCGCGGCTGCCCGCGCACCCGGCCTGCACCGTGCCGCGAATCACCCCGGTTCAGCTGCAGAAGGTGTTCAGTGGCGAAATCAAGAACTGGCGCCAGATCGGCAGCGCCTCCGACTCGAGCAAAGAAAAACGGACCTGGGCGCAGTTGCAGGCTCCGTTCGGTCCCACCGCCGAAACCTCGCCGAACCAGGAATGGCCGAGCAACGGCCAGTGTCAGGAAGGCGAAGGGCATGTGACGACCGTCGCCGGTCCGGGTGGAGAAGGCGAGATCGGCCCGTTCTCCTACGTCGCCGAAAACCCCGGGACGATCACCTTCGGCAGCCTGCCGGAAGCGCAGCAGTGGGCGCCGAAACAGATCGTCAACGTCTACAACGGCGTCAAATTCAGCAACCCGGAAAACGGTGAAGGCGAAGCCAGCTGTGGTGCCGCCAAATACACTCGGCCGGCTGGCTGGGAAAGCGGCGTCAACGTCGACTGGTCACAGGTCTACGGCTCTGACCCGAGCATCGGCGAAGTCGCCAAAAGCGCCTACCCGATCTGCACGCTGACCTGGGACGTCGCCGCGGCGAACCACTTCAGCAAAGGGGTGGCGACCACCGTCCACGACTACCTCGCCTTCGTCACCGACAAAGAAGGCGGCCAGGCCGCGGTCCGGCACCTCGGCTACCGCGACCTGCCGGCCTCGATCGCCAAAGCCTCCGCAGCCGCGATCGCCCACATCAACGGCGAAGAAGCCGAAGAAGAAGGTGGCGGCGAAGAAAAAGAAGAAGGGGGCGGTAAAGAAGAAGAAAAAGAAGAAGGCGGTGGCGGTACCGGCACCGTCCTTTGCAAAGCAGAACCGTTCCTGAGCGAAGGGGTTCTGGCCTGTCCGAAAGGCGAAGGGTTCACCGGGATCAAAGTCGCCGGCGCCCTGACCAGCACCGCCACCTTCAAATCAGCAGCGGAAGGCTCGGAATTGGTCGTCCTCTGCAACCAGGGCGAATATCACGGCGAATTCAACGAAGACGGGACGAGCTCCGGCAACGGCATCTCGGAACTGGAGCTCGGGTTGAAAGAAGGCTGCACGACGAACCTGCCGGAAGAACCGGAAGCGGTCGTCAGCCTCGAAAACCCGCCTTACGACGCCTCGAGCTTCCAATACCGGGGAGCGGAATCGCCACAGGGTCTCTTCACCCTGGCGAAGTCGATAGGGGCGCCGCTGCTGCGGATTCAGAGCAGCATCACCTGCGTCTACCTGTCGTCCAAAGTCTCCGGCCAGGTAGTCAACGGGAGCCCGACCCAGTTGAACCTGCAAGGTGAATGGAAACTGGCCGAAGGCACCAGCGAAGAATGCCCCACCTTTCTGGGGTTCTTCGCGCCGTTCAGCCTGACGCAGGTGGCCGAAGGCAGCTCGCTCTACATCGCGGGCAAATAGCCCTCGACCACCAGCCGCACCACGGAAAGGGCCGCGCTTCGGCGCGGCCCTTTTTCATCGAGCCGGCAATAACCCTCCTATAAGGACGGTAATTGCCGGCTTGCTGTTCGCTAAGAGGCGACTGAGCTGAGGCGCTCCTCGACCCAGCCGGTCGAGGCGATGTGCTTGCTCATGCCGAGTTCCTTCGGCGAGGCGCCGAGGGCGAGGCCGACGAGTTGCGGCAGGTGCAGGACGGCGAGGCCGAGGTCGCGGTTTACGACCTTGGCCGCCTCCGGCTGCTGCAGGTCGAGGTTGAGGTGGCAGAGCGGGCACGGCGTCACCAGGCAGTCGGCGCCGGCGTCGATCGCGTCGCCGACGTGGGTGCCGGCCTGGCGCAGCGAGGTCTCGCGGGCCATCGTGATCACCGGGAAGCCGCAGCACTTGCGGGCGCCGTCGTACTCGACGACCTCGCCGCCGAGGACCTCGATCACCTTCTCCAGGTAGATGTCGCGGTCCGGGTAGTCGGCGTAGCCGAGCCGTTCCTTCGGCCGCACGATGTAGCAGCCGTAGAAGGGGCCGACCCGCAGGCCGCTGAGCGGCCGCTTCACCTGCTCGGCCAGGCGGTCGAGGCCGTAGTCCTCGACCAGCAGCCAGAGGAAGTTTTTGTTGGTGAACCCGTTCTTGTCCTTCTCGTAGGAGAGGCCGCCGGAGAGCGTTTCGTTGATGTGGGCGCGGTAGGCGGAGTCGGCGTCGAGGCGCTGCTGGCACTCCGACTGCGCGCCCTGGCAGGTCGAGCAGATGTTCATCATCGAGAGGCCGGTCTGCTGGGCGAGCGCGAAGGTGCGCGCGTTCAGCGTGTCGGCCAGCTCCTGGTTGTGCTCGGCGATGACGCCGGCGCCGCAGCAGTTGGCGCGGTCGAGTTCGACCAGCTCGATCCCGAGCCGCTCGGCGACCAGCGCCATCGAGCCGTGCAGCTCCGAGGTGAAGCCGCGCGAGACGCAGCCGGGCCAGTAGGCGACTTTGATGTTCTCAGCCATTGGTGGAGACCTCCTCGGCGGCGACGGCGTCGGGCTGGGCGTCCTCGCCCTCCTCGCCTCGGATGTACAGGTTCAGTTCCTCGCTGTGCTCCTCGGTGTGCTTGAAGATCGCCTTCACCTCGTCCTGAGCGCCGCCCGGGAGCTTCGGGTGGACGCCGGGGATCAGCTTCGCCAGCGAGCGCATCTTGCCGGTCTTGATGCCGCGGAGGGCGGTCGGCAGCGAGCCCAGCATTTCGCGGATCGCGCGCCGGTTCGGTTTCAGCTTGCCTTTGAAGCCGGGGGCGAAGGACTCCTGCAGCAGCAGCGACTCGTCCAGGGTCCCCTTCTTCTCGATGATCTTGACGAAGGCGATCTCGTGGTCGTGACCGCTGTTGGGGTCTTCGACTCCCGCCTCGCCGGCTTTGCGGCGCAGGCGCATGATCTGGTCCATCGGCGCCACGCCCTTGGGGCAGGCGTCGATGCAGCTGAAGCAGTGGGTGCAGTCGTACATCCCGTGCGGGTCGAGGGCGAGATCGTGCAGGCGCTCGGTCGTCTCCGCGTCGCGCGGGTCGCCGACGAAGCGGTAGGCCTTGGCCAGCGCCGCCGGGCCGATGAACTCGGGGTCGGCTTCCATCGAGAGGCAGGAGGAGACGCAGGCGCCGCACTGGATGCAGGCCATCGACTGGGTGATGTCGATCATCGATTCCGGCTCGACGATGTACTCGCGCTCCGGCGCCTCGCCGTGCGGCAATAGCCACGGAGTGACGCGGCGGATCTTGGTCCAGTGCGTCGACTCCATGTCGGTGATCAGGTCCTTGACGACGGGCATGTTGCCCATCGGCTCGATCACGATCGGGGTCGGCCCGTTCGCCTGGGTGGGGAGCGCCTCCTCTTCAGCGGAGGAGGCCCGTGAGAACTTGTCGGCCTGTTCCTGGGCGTCGCCGATCTGGGTTTTGCAGCCGAGCCCGGACTGGCCGTTGATCTTCATCCCGCAGGAGCCGCAGATCGCGGCGCGGCAGGAGCAGCGGACGGCGAGCGAGCCGTCGTCGCGGTCTTTCGCCTGCAGCAGGCTGTCGAGAACGGAGAGCGAGGGGTCGAGCTCGACGTTGAACTCCTCCCAGTAGGGCCCCTGGCCGCTCTCGGGCTGGAAGCGACGGACTTTGATCGTGTACTCGGCCATCAGTAAGTCCTCTCTTGCGGTTCCCACTGGGTGATCGTGACCTCGGAGTAGGAGATCTCGGGACCGTCGTCGGTCAGCTCGAGGTCGATGTGTTTGAGCCACTCCTCGTCGTTGCGCTCGGGGTAGTCGGTGCGGTACTGGGCGCCGCGGCTCTCCTTGCGCTCCAGCGCCGCGACGCAGGTGCACTCGGCGTTGTCGAGCATGTACCCGAGCTCGATCGCGGCAATCAGATCCTGGTTGAAGACGCTGCCGTGGTCGTCGATGTAGGCGCTCTTCGCCTCCTCTTTGAGGCGACGGACGGTCTCCAGCGCCTCCTGGATCCCGGCCTCGTCGCGGAAGACGGCGACCTTGGAGTCCATCGTCTGCCCCAGCTCCAGCTTGATCTCGGAGATGCGGCGGCCGGAGCCCTTCTCGCGGGACATCAGGTCGGCGAGAAGCGCCTCCTCGTCCTCCAGCACCTTCTTCGAGGCGCGGGCGTAGTCCATCCGCTTCGCCCGGGCGGCGGCGTCGCGGCCGGAGCGCTTGCCGAAGATCAGCGTGTCGAGCAGCGAGTTGGCGCCGAGCCGGTTGCCGCCGTGGACCGAGACGCAGGCGGTCTCGCCGGCCGAGTAGAGGCCGGGGATGTCGGTGCGGCCGTCGACGTCGGTCTTGACGCCGCCCATCGTGTAGTGGTTGCCCGGCTTGATGCGGATCGGTTCGCGGGTGATGTCGACGCCGGCGAAGTCGCGGCCGACGAGGACGATCTCGCGCAGCGCCTCGTGCACGCGCTTCTTCGGCACCACCGTGATGTCGAGCGCGACGGTCCCGTCGGGGAAGCCGCGGCCCTCGTTGATCTCGGTCTGCTCGGCGCGGGAGACGACGTCGCGTGAGGCGAGCTCCATCTTGTTCGGCGCGTAGCGCTCCATGAAGCGCTCGCCCTTGGCGTTGAGCAGGTGCGCGCCCTCGCCGCGGGCGCCCTCGGTGATCAGGAAGCCCTTGCCCGCCAGCGTCGTCGGGTGGTACTGGATCATCTCCATGTCCATCAGCTTTGCCCCGGCCCGGTAGGCCATCGCGATGCCGTCGCCGGTGCAGATCAGCGCGTTGGTGGTCGGCTTCCAGACCTGGCCGTTGCCGCCGGTGCAGAGGATCACCGACTTGGCGGTGAACAGCTCCATCGAGCCGTCGGCGACGTTGCGGGTGACGACGCCGCAGCACTCGCCGTTCTCGTCCAGTGCCAGCGAGCTGCAGAACCACTCCTCGTAGCGGGCGATCTGCTCGGAGTACTTCATCAGCTGCTCGTAGAGCACGTGCATGATCGCCTGGCCGGTGATGTCAGCGACGTAGTAGGTGCGGGCGGCGGAGGCGCCGCCGAAGGCGCGGGTCCCGAGCTTGCCCTCCTCGTTGCGGTGGAAGGTGACGCCGAGGTGCTCGAGGTGGAGGATTTCCTCCGGCGCCTCGCGGGTCATGATTTCGATCGCGTCCTGGTCGCCGAGGTAGTCGGAGCCCTTGATCGTGTCGAAAGCGTGGGACTCCCAGGAGTCGCCGGGATTGAGCGCCGCGTTGATGCCGCCCTGGGCGGCGTTGGAGTGGGAGCGGACCGGGTGGACCTTGCTGATGATCCCCACCGACACCCCCTCCTCGGCGGCGGCCAGTGCAGCTCTTTGACCGGCTAGCCCGGCCCCGACAACTAGAACGTCATGAGTAGGCACGGCGCGGAAGCCTATACCTGGCGCGGCCGCGCGCGTAGTCGTAATTCGTCACAGAAATTGCAAGCCGAGACGTCGCGTGGCTTCCTCACAGAGATCGATGGCGCGCTCCACGGTTTGAAAGTTGATGTTGTCGGCGGTGTCGTCGGGCCAGTGGTAGTGGCCGGCTTGCTTTAAGTCGTTGCAGCTGCACAACACGGCGGTCTCGTAGCCGGCGGCCAGGGGCTCGAGACCGTCGGTGCCGTTGTGGATGCGCAGGTTGGGGAAGAGCCAGATGCCCATCTCCTCGGCGAGGCCGTCCATGAAGGCGAGGGCGCGGGGGGAGTACTCGTTCATCTTCAGAAACCCCTCGCCGCGCAGCACCAGCAGGTGCTCGGAGCCGAGCGCCTCGAGGCAGAGGAAGACGGTGCTTTCCCGCGGCAGGTGCGGGAAGTGGCGCTCGCCGAACGCTTTCATCCCCTCGCTGAAGGACTCCTCCGAGCCGGTCGAGAGCAGGACCACCCGGACGCCCTGCGGCGGGTTCTCGCGGAAGCGGCGGGCGAGGGCCAGCAGGGCGACGCAGGAGGCGCCGTTGTCGTTGGCGCCGGGGACGACCGGGCGCAGGCCGATGTCGGCCATCGCCGCCGCCGAGCCGAGGCCGAAGAGGAGTCCGAGCTTCGCCGGCAGCCGCTTGCCGGTGAGGGCGCCGAGCGCCGCCAGCAGCGGCCCGCCGATCACCGGCGCCATCAGCGGCGGGCTGGTGTCGTTGCGCTCGATCAACCCCAGCTTGTCGGCGAGCTGCGGGATCCGGGGATGGAAGACGAGGCCGGAGTGGGGCGCGTCGTGGTGGGCGATGAAGACGACGGTGCGCTCGGCGCCCGGGTCGCCGACCTCGCAGAGGACGTTGTAGGTGGTGCGCCGCGGCAGCAGCCGGCGCAGCCGGCGCTGGTTCGGCGGGAAGTCGTCGCGGATGCCGACGGCGCCGACCAGGCCGAGCAGCGTCCCGAGCAGGCGCCGCCCGCGCAGCGTCGCGACGGCGCCGAGGACGCCAAGCAGGGCGCCGATCCCGAGCGGCCACCAGAAGGTGCCGTGGGCGGGCTCGGCCTCGATCCGCGCCTGCTCGCCGAGCTCCGCGAACTGCGCGACCAGCCACTCGGCGGCGCGCCGCTCCCCCTCCGAGGCGGACGGCCGTTTGATCCGCTCCAGTTCCTCGAGCCGCTCCCGCAGCCAAATCGCTTCGTCAGGCATCGGTCGGAGACGCTAGCCGCTTACCATGGACCCATGCTCGGCGGTGGGTCGATCACCCTCTTTCACTTCCGCGGGATCAAGGTCACCGTGGACTGGTCCTGGTTCATCGTCCTCTTCCTGGTCATCCTCTTCATGGCCAACTTCTTCGAAGAACTGCTGGGGGAAGGGGGGACGAGGCCTTTCCTGTTCGGCGTGCTGAGCGCGATCGGCTTCTTCGGCTCGATCCTCCTGCACGAGTTCGGCCACGCGGTCGTAGCGCGGCGCAACGGCATCGGCATCTCCAGCATCCAGCTCTGGATCTTCGGCGGGATGGCGCGGATGGACCGCGAAGCCGACTCGCCGAAGACCGAACTGCAGGTGGCGCTGGCGGGGCCGGCCGTCACCTTCGCGATCGTCGTCGTGCTGACCGCGGTCGGCAGCATCGCGGTCGGCTGGACCGAGTTCCGGGAGGCGGCTCTGCAGGAAGTCCGGTCCAACGCCTCCGCTCTGATGGCGCTGCTCGCCTGGCTGGCGAGCATCAACCTCCTCGTCCTCGTCTTCAACCTGCTCCCGGCCTTCCCCATGGACGGCGGCCGGGTGGCGCGGGCGATCGCCTGGGCGCGCAGCGGCAACCGCAACCAAGCGACCCGCTTCGCCGCCAACCTCGGCCGCTTCTTCGCCTACCTCTTCATCGCCGGTGGGCTCGTGCTCACCTTCACCGGGGCCCTCTTCTTCGGCGTCTGGCTGGCGCTGATCGGGATGGTGATCAACGGCTCCGCCCGCGGCGCCGCGATGCAGACGGCGATCACCAGTCGTATCGGCGACGTCCGCGTCGCCGACGTGATGGACCGCGAACCGGTCGCGATCCCGGGCGAGCTCAGCGTCGAGCGGGCCCTCGACGAATACTTCCTCCGCTACCGCTGGCCCTGGGTCCCCGTGGTCGACGCGGCCTACCGCTTCCTCGGCCTGGTCCAGCGCGACCGCGCCGACGAGGTCCCCGAGATCTCCCGCGCCAGCTCCCAGGTCTCCGACCTGGTCGATCCCGACCGCGGTCTCTTCGTCCGCGACGACACCCCCCTCGACGCCCTGCTCTCGAACCAGAACCTGCGCCGCCTCGGCGCCCTGATGGCCGTCGACTCCGACGGCCGCCTCTCCGGCGTGATCACGATCGAGCAGGTCGGCCGCGCCCTGCGGGACGCCACCGCCGGACGATGATTCGACAAAAAGGCGTAGCAACGTCGAATTAACACTCCGGACTTGACTGGTCCAGTAGGTTCTTATTCTTGACCAGTCGGGCGGTGCAAAGTGGCACTGAGGGAGGATCGTCTTTCTCGACCCTCTGCGTGCTGATCGTCGTCGACACCGTCGGCGCCCTGGCCAGTGGCGGTTTGAAGAACAACTGCTACATGGTCGACAACAACCACTACCTGGGTTCCTGGAAAGAGGGCAGCGAAGAACTGCACACCGTCTGCCAGGACGGCCAGCAGATCGTTTGGGACGTGGTCTCGGTTTCCCCCGAGACGCCGATCGCGATCGCCGGCTTCTCGGGACGGATGGTGGAAGAAGGAACCTGTGCCCCGAAGCGCCTCCCCGATGGTTCGTGGGCGGGGCGGGTCGAGTCGCGGGGAGTCTTCGCCGCCTTCCCGTACACCGTGACGCTGTCAATCAACCAAAAAACCGAAATGAAGGCGACCTGCTTCATCAAAGTCGTCTGAGGGAGGAAGCACAAAATGAGCGAGCAGCAAGAGGCAGGGCTGAACATCGTTGACGTGCTGATCGTCGTCGACGTGGTTGGCGCGCTGGCCAGCGGCAACCTCACGGCAAACGTCTACCTGGTCGACACCAACAAGTACGTCGGGTCGGGCAGCGAGGGGCAAGCGGAGCTGAAAACGGTCATCAAAGACGGCCAGATCCTCCGCTGGAGCGTCGTGCCCGTCTCGCCCTCGACCGACGTCGAGATCGCGGGCTTCACCGGCCAGATGGTCAACGACAAAGTCTGCGTCCCGCGCAAAGTCGAAACCGTGGAAGGCGCTTTCTGGGAAGGGCGCGTCGAGTCCCAGGGGGCGGCGAAAACCGAGCAGTACTCGGCGAAATTGACCATGGACGGCAAACCGATGGAATTCGACCCGTATCTCGAAATCAAGGTGTCCTGAAGTGCTCTCGCCCCAGATCACCGTCGCCGAGGGCCTCATCACCGATTCGTTCAACCAGGCGCTCAGCATCGATTCCTACTCGCTGAAAAGCCAGAGCCTGCTGATCGGGAAACTGCCGGAAGACCCGCAATGGCTCGTCTCGGTGCGGGACCGGGTCGAGATGCTGAGTAAAGCCGGGGCCGCCTGGACTCAGGAGAAACCGGAGATCTGGGGGCCGGTGCTGCTCCAGTTCGCGGACTACGCGAGCGCCTTCGCCGGGGTGGCGGAAATGAAGAAAGCGGGCGCGCTGAAAACCAGAAAGCAGTGGATCGAAGTGCTCGGGCAGACGCTTTTGCCGGAATTGCGCAAGGCGGCCACCGCGAACGAAGAATCGGCCACGAAGTTCCGGGCCCGTCTGCAGGCTTTCCGCTCGGTTCAGCCGCTGCTCGAAGAAAGCATCCGCGAAGGCTGGAAAGAACTGCATAACGAGGAGCAGGCGATGACCGAAATCGCCGCCCAGCTCGCGCATCTGCAGGACATGGTCTCCTCGCTGGAGGAATCGATCAGCTCGACCCAGATCAGCAGCGGCCAGAGCATCGTCCAGAACACCGTGAAGACGGTCTACGAAATCGCCGTCGAGGTGTCGGTGTCGTTCTCGTTCCTGTCGATGGCGGCCTCCGTGTACACCGTCGGCAAGACCTTCTACAGCATCATCTCCGGGATCGCCGAGATCAGCGAAACCCTCGACAAGATCGGCGCGCTGCAGCTCAAAGCGAGCAATCAGGCGCAGGCGGCGGCCGCGACCAAAATGGTCCTGCAGCTGGTCTACGACCTCGAGCTGTCCTTCGCGCGGATCGTCGAAACGCTGCCCCGGCTCACCACCATGTGGCGCACCGAGCTGGAAAAGGTCAAATCCGTCATCGGCGCGCTCGAAGCCGGCGTCGAGCCCGGCGACTACGTCGACCTGGTCACGTTTTCGGTCGCAAACGCGAACTGGCAGCAGATCAACTCGCTGGTTCAGGCGATCGTCACGATCAAGACGAAAGAAGGCCCCCCGGTCCTTCTCGACCCGCAGAAACCAATGGCCCTGCAGGGCTGACAAACCATCCACCACAGGAGAGAAGAGATGTCCCAGCCAATCCTCACCGCGATCGAAGGCATCGGTCCGCAGACCAAAAAATCGTTCCTGACGCTGAACATGATCACGCAGGCCTGCCACGGCGTGGCGAACACGGTGTTCGTCCCGCCGCCGACCAAACCGGTCTGGTTCGATGACCTCAACAAAAAGCTGGACGTAACTAAAGGCGTCGCCCACACCTGGATCGACACGCTCGCCCCCTCGATCACCGGCGGCGTCCCCAAAGCGGTCCTCGATTACAACCCCACTTACGAAGTGGCGACCGAAGAAATCGAAGGGATCGTCCGCGCCCATCCGGACGCCGAAGGCAAAGACGACCCCTACGTCAAACAGGTCCGCGCCCTGATCGAGGTGCTGCGCGAACCGGTGGTCACGACGGTCGAAGAAGCGAAACAGATTGAAAAAGAACTCGAAGCCTGGGGCAAAGAAATGCAGAGCGCCCATGACGGCCTCTCTTCGGGCACGGGAAAAATCCAGGAAGCCGAAACCAGCCTCGCCACCGAGATCAAATCGATGGAAGTTGCGATCGAAAACCTGGAAAAGAAAATCCACGACGAGAACATCGCGATCGCGGTCTCGGCGGGAGGCGTCGGCCTCGGCTGCTTCCTCCTCGTCGTCGGCATCGCCCTGGCCCCGATCAGCGGTGGCGCCTCGCTCCTCGTCGGGGGCACCGGTGGCCTGCTGATCATCGGCGGCGCCGTCACCTGGGGCATCATGGAAGCCAAGATCAGGGAACAGTTCAAGCAGATCGGCGAAGAACAGAACAAGATCGCCGCCGACAAGCGCCAGCTGGTCGCGCTGAAAGGACTGTCGACCGGGGCCAGTCAGGCGATCAACTACAGCGAGACCGCGCTCAACTCCCTCTCGGAATTCCGCACCACCTGGCACGTCTTCGAAGGCGAGCTGCAGGGCGTGGCGAACAAGCTGCAGAAAGGCGAAAAAAGCCTCAGCACGCTCCTTCAGGGCACCTTCACCAAACAGGCAGCCAAAGAGTGGGCCGACGCCGCCGCCCTTGCCCACGAACTGATCACCACTGAACCCAAAGTGGCGAGCAAAGAAGTGTCGATGCTGCCCAGCGCGCAGGCCGCATGAGCGATCCGTTCGAC
Organism: Solirubrobacterales bacterium; assembly: GCA_051954855.1. Classification (GTDB taxonomy): domain Bacteria; phylum Actinomycetota; class Thermoleophilia; order Solirubrobacterales; family 70-9; genus VAYN01. The sequence continues at coordinate 15,836 of JBQCHH010000024.1, forward strand.
GGAAAGCAGGTCAACGCCCAGCTCGACGCCGGCCTCAGCGGCGTAGCGCAGCTGAACGCGTCGTGCCAGGCGGTGATCCAGGCCGAAATCGAACGGGTCCAATCGGATTGGTGGGAGCAGCTCAACCAGGAGCTCGGCGCGGCCGAGAAGCTGGTTGTCAACTGGCGGCAAGGCGGCGCCCTCTACTTCGGCAGCGAAGTGGTGGGCGCCGTCTCCCACTGCGCCTCCGTCTTCCTCGCTGCCCACGCGCCGATCGAGAAGCTTTTCGAAGAACTGGAACAGCACTTCGACCCGGCCAAGAAGGAGCAGCTGGTCGAACGCTTCCGGGCGCTTCAGCAGCCCGTCGCGGCGATTGCCGCGACGATCGGCGAATACCTGGAAAAGCTCGCGGCCTTCGAGCGGGAAATGGGCGGCGTCCAGCAGAAGATGGAGACGACGGTCGCCGAAGTGCAGGCCAAAGAGGCCGAAATCGAGGCCACGATCCAGAGCATCAACGCCCAGATCAAGCAGCTGAACGAACAGGTCCAGACCGACCGGGAAGCGGTCGCCAAGGCGCGGTCAGAAAGGACGACCGGGATCTTCGAGACGATCTTCGGCATCGTCTTCGCTCCCGTGACGGGCGGTCTCTCGCTGGTCCTCGCGGGCATCGGCGTCGCCTCGATCACCGAGGCGGAAGGCGACATCTCTCACATGGAAAGCCAGATCTCCGGCTTCCAACAGACGATCGCCGGCGACCAGGCGACGCTGACCACCGATCAGCAGATCGTCGCCACGCTCAACTCGCTGACGATGAGCACGAAGTTCGTGCTGACCGACCTGGAAAGCATCGCCAGGGCCCTCGACTCCCTGCGGACGACCTGGGTGGCCTTCGAAGGCGAGCTCGCGGGAGTGATCGCCAAGCTGGATAAAGCCGAGGACGCCGCCGGCCTCACGACCAGCCACGTCTGGTACGCCGCCGCCTGCAACGAGTGGCAAGACGTCGCCAAGCACGTCGCCGAAATCACCGACCTGCCGGTCGAAACCGACAAACGCCAAATCGGCTGAGTAGGAACTGGCGATTGGTGACTTTTCCTGCCTATAGCCAGGTCAACTCACCAATCGCTGCTACTCAGGCCGCTTGATTTACGTAGTCGCTCGGTGCCGGTCGATGATGCGGCCGAAGTCGGTGCTTGCGGGGAGGGTGCCGAAGGCTTGGCCCCAGTTGCCGGAGAGGCGGGAGGCGCAGAAGGCATCGGCTATGGCTTCGTCGGCGTAGCGGACTAGGAGGGAGCCTTGGAGGGCCAGGGCCATGCGCTCGACCAGGTGACGGGCACGGGTCTCGATCGTTTCGAGGTTGCCGGGGAACTCGTCCTTGAGGGAGCTGGCGTAGGCGGCGAGGCGGGGCTCGGCAGCGGCGCCGGCGGCTATCTCGGCGAAGAAGGCCTCGACTGAGGCAGGTGACTTGACCATGGCGCGGAGGACGTCGAGGCACTGGACGTTGCCCGAGCCCTCCCAGATCGAGTTGAGCGGGCTCTCGCGGAAGAGGCGCGGCATGCCCGATTCCTCGACGTAGCCGTTGCCGCCGAGGCACTCCAGCGCCTCGCCGGCGTGGGCCACGGCGCGCTTGCAGGTCCAGTACTTGAGGACGGCGTTGGCGACGCGCTTGAAGGCCGCCGCTTCCTCGTCGCCGGCGAGCGCTTCGTCGTAGGCGCGGGCCAGGCGCAGCGCCCCGATCGTCGCCGCCTCGGACTCGATCGCGAGGTCGGCGAGGACGTTGCGCATCAGCGGCTGGGAAACGAGCTCGCGGCCGAAGACGGAGCGGTGGGAGGCATGGTGGATCGCCTGGGCGACGCCGACCCGCATCCCGGTGGCGCCGCCGAGGACGCAGTCGAGGCGGGTGTGGTTGACCATCTCGATGATCGTCCGCACCCCTGCCCCCTCCTCGCCCACGAGCCAGGCCGAGGCGGCGTCGAACTCGACCTCGCTGGAGGCGTTGGAGCGGTTGCCGAGCTTGTCCTTCAGCCGCTGCAGGCGGAAGCGGTTGCGCTCGCCGTCGGGCGTCCAGCGCGGGAAGAGGAAGCAGGAGATGCCGCCGTCGGCCTGGGCGAGGACGAGGAAGGCGTCGCACTGCGGCGCCGACATGAACCACTTGTGGCCGGTCAGCTCGTACTCGGCGCCGGGGCCGCCGCCGTTGACCGGCCGGGCGATGGTGGTGTTGGCGCGGACGTCGGTGCCGCCCTGTTTCTCGGTCATACCCATCCCGGCCAGGGCGCCCGGCTTCTGGGCGGCCGGCGCGTTCGCCGGGTCATAGGTGCTGGAGAGGAAGCGCGGCTCCCACTCGGCCGCCAGCTCCGGCTGCGTCCGCAGCGCCGGGATCACCGAGTAGGTCATCGAGATCGGGCAGCCGATCCCCGCCTCGGCCTGCGACATGCACATGAAGGCGGCGCCGCGGGCGACGTGGGCGCCGGGCCGCGGGTCCTTCCAGGGCGAGCAGTGGAGCTCGTGAGACACGGCGATCGCCATCAGCTCGTGCCAGGAGGGGTGAAAGTCGACGGTGTCGACACGGTGGCCGTAGCGGTCGTGGGTGCGCAGCCGCGGCGGGTTCTCGTTCGCCTGCGCCCCCAGCGTCTGCAGCCGCTCGCTGCCGGCCAGCGCGCCGACCGCGGAGATCCGCGCCTCGTCCCACTCGGCGCCCTCCCGCTTGACCGCCTCGCCCAACACGCGGTCGGCCGCGTAGACGTTGTAGTCGACGAGGGGAGAGGGTTGGTTGACGACCTCGTGGGTCCGTCCCGGCGTGGGCTGCTCGACCGTTGCCACGCCTCGATTCTCGCAGACGGTTTGCGAACTGCATCAACTTTCCCGCCCAGCAGGCAGGAAAAGTGATGCAGTTCGCCCTGGGCCTATGCGGTGGTGGATTCCGGCTCGGGGTCGGGCCTGACGACCACCGTGTCGACGCACTCCAGCACTTCGTCGGCGGGCATCCCCACGCGGCCGGCGTGGTTGCGGACGGCCTCGGCGTCGGTTGCCTGGTAGATGCAGACGGTCCCGAGGGTGCCGCCCGGCTCGGCGATCACGTAGCTGCGGATCCAGCGGATGTCGTCGGGGAAGTCGCTCTCGGCGACCTCTTTCGATCGCGCGGCGGTCGCTTCCAGCTCGCTGGCGTCCTGCCAGGCCTGCTCGCGGCGGATTACGTAGGTGTTCATCTCACCCTCCTCTTCTTATCGTCCTGCCGCTCACAGTCGAACGCACGGGCGCCTCGGGGTCAACCCCGCCTTCCCGGCGACCTGCTGGAGGGCCTGCGTCGATAGCATCGCTCTCCGGTGGCTCCGGACGCGAAGATCAAGGTCGAGAAGCCGGTCGTCGAGCTCGACGGCGACGAGATGACCCGGATCATCTGGTCGTTCATCAAAGAGCAGCTGATCCTCCCCTACCTCGACGTCGAGCTGGAGTACTACGACCTTGGGATCGAGAGCCGCGACGCGAGCGAAGACCGGATCACGGTTGAAGCCGCGGAAGCGATCAAGCGCCACGGGGTCGGCGTCAAGTGCGCGACGATCACCCCCGACGAGGCGCGGGTCGAGGAGTTCTCCCTTAAGGAGATGTACCGCTCGCCGAACGGGACCATCCGCAATATCCTCGGCGGCGTTATCTTCCGCGAGCCGATCGTGATCGCCAACGTCCCGCGGCTGGTGCCAGGATGGACGAAGCCGATCGTGATCGGACGCCACGCTTTCGGCGACCAGTACCGCGCCACCGACATGGTCGTCCCCGGGGAGGGGACGCTGGCCCTCACCTACACGCCGAAGGACGGCTCCGAGCCGGTCGAGCTCGACGTCTACGACTTCCCCGGTGGCGGCATCTCGATGGCGATGTACAACCTCGACGAGTCGATCCGCGAGTTCGCCCGCGCCTCGATGCGCTACGGACTCGACCGTGGCTTCCCGGTCTACATGTCGACCAAGAACACCATCCTCAAGCGCTACGACGGCCGCTTCAAGGACCTCTTCGCCGAGGTCTACGAGACCGAGTTCAAGGATGAGTTCGAGGCCGCCGGGCTTACCTACGAACACCGCCTGATCGACGACATGGTCGCCGCCGCGCTGAAGTGGGAGGGCGGCTACGTCTGGGCCTGCAAAAACTACGACGGCGACGTGCAGTCAGACACCGTCGCCCAGGGCTTCGGCTCGCTGGGGCTGATGACGAGCGTGCTGATGAGCGCCGACGGCAAGACGGTCGAGGCCGAGGCCGCCCACGGCACCGTCACCCGCCACTACCGCCAGCATCAGGAGGGCAAACCGACTTCAACCAACCCGATCGCATCGATCTTCGCCTGGACCCGTGGGCTTGCCGCCCGCGGGCGCATGGACGAAACCCCAGAGGTCTCGCAGTTCGCGGAAGCGCTTGAGCGCGTCTGCGTCGAGACCGTCGAAAGCGGGAAGATGACGAAAGACCTGGCGCTGCTGGTGGGCGGCGACCAGGATTACCAGACCACGCAGGAGTTCCTCGCCTCGATCGACGAGAACCTCCAGCACGCGATGGCGTAACGATCTTCCAAACCCCCGAACTCGAGGAGAGGATTTAGTGAGCACCCCTGTCAAGGTCACCGTTACCGGCGCCGCCGGCCAGATCGGCTACGCCCTCCTGTTCCGCATTGCCAGCGGAGAGATGCTCGGCCCCGACACGCCCGTCGAGCTGAGCCTGCTGGAGATCCCGCAAGCGATCAAGGCCGCGGAGGGCACCGCGATGGAGCTCGACGACTGCGCCTTCCCGCTGCTGAGCCGGGTCGACATCACCGACGACCCCAGGCAGGCCTTCGATGGCTGCAACGTCGGCCTGCTGGTGGGAGCGCGTCCGCGCGGCCCGGGCATGGAGCGCTCCGACCTGCTCGAGGCCAACGGCGGCATCTTCAAGCCGCAGGGCGAAGCGATCAACGCGGGCGCGGCCGATGACGTCAAGGTGCTGGTGGTCGGCAACCCCGCCAACACCAACTGCCTGATCGCGATGTCGAACGCCCCCGACGTCCCCCGCGAGCGGTTCACGGCGATGATGCGCCTCGACCACAACCGGGCGAAGTCGCAGCTCGCGAACAAGCTCGGCAAGCCGGTCTCCGCGGTGACGAACATGACCACCTGGGGCAACCACTCGACCACCCAGTACCCCGACCTCGTCAATGCCGAAGTCGACGGCGCCGGGGCCTGGGACGCGGTCGACGACGAAGCGTGGATCGCCGATGAGTTCATTCCACGGGTGGCGAAACGCGGCGCCGAGATCATCGACGCCCGCGGCGCCTCCAGCGCCGCCTCAGCCGCGAACGCGGCGATCGACCACGTCCACGACTGGGTGCTCGGCACGCCAGAGGGAGACTGGGTGTCGATGGGCGTTCCCGCCGACGGTTCCTACGGGATCGGCGAGGGGATCATCTGCGGAATGCCGTGCGCCTGCAGCGACGGCGAGTGGAGCGTGGTGCAGGGGCTTGAGATCCCTGACTTCTCGCGTGAGCGCATCGATCGCAGCGTGATGGAGCTGCAGGAGGAGCGCGACGCAGTCAGCCGGCTTGGTTTGGTCTGAGCCCCTCCCCAAGCGCATATAAAAGAGGCCGGCTGATGCGCCGGCCTCTTTTATCGGAGTAACGATTGGTACCGATCAGCCACCGGCTGGGTGGTACTGACGGCCGTCCTTCCTTACGCGACCTTCTTTCTCCAGGTCACCGAGAACGCGGTACAGGTAGTTCGGTTTGATTTTCATCGACTTGGCGACGTCCGAGGCGCTGATGCCGGGCTGCCCTTCAATCAGTTTCACCGCTTGGTCGGCACGGGTGCCGCCACGCCGTTTGCGGCGACGTCGGCGGGGCGCCGTCGTGCCAGCGGTGCTGGCAATGGCTTTGCTGGTGCTGCCTTTGGGGCGGCCGGGGCCGCGGCGGGTCGTTCCGCCGCCAAGCTCGGCGAGCGCGCGCTCGAGTCGCTTGCGCTCCTCGTCAAGGTCCTGGAGGCGTCGTTCTACGAGCTGCTTAGCCTCGTCGAGCACGTTGTTGGTGGGGGGCATCTAATTCCTTTCCTATCCAGACAGAGAGTGATTTATCTCTAGGGGAGTCTGCCAGAGTTACACACACTGTGACAGTTGATCGGGATAAATCAACCACCTGTCCCGGTTGTTTGGCCAGTCTAGCCTTGAGTAGTAGACAAAATGCTGGGGTGTGTCTAGGAAGCGCGTTCAGCCTGACGCTCAGGTGAGATGCGGATCACGTTCCGCGCGAGGCCCAGTTTCTCCAGCGTGGCGATGATGATCGCCGAGGGGTCTGGCTCCCATCGCTTCAGCCCATGCACCGCCGAGCGGGGAAAGGCGTGGTGATTGTGATGCCAGGACTCTCCCAGCGACGGGATTGCGAGCCAGAAGACGTTGGTGGAACGATCGTCGGTGTCGAAGCGCCGGCGGCCGAGGAAATGACAGACGGAGTTGACGCTCCAGGTCACGTGATGAACGAAGAAGATCCTCACCAGCCCACCCCAGAGCAGACCGGTTAAGGCGCCGGCGAAAGCGCCGCTGACGAGGTAGCCGGCGAGCGTCGGAATCGCCAGGGTGGCGAGGACGAAGAGAGGGAAGCGACGGTTGATCGCTCGCATCCCGCGGTCCTCATAGAGGTCCGCCGCATACCGCTTCCAGTCGGCTCGGCCCTGGGAGGACATCAGCCAACCGGTGTGGGCATGCCAGAGGCCGGAGAACACTCCCTTGACGCCGCCGTCAGGGCTGACGTGGGGACTGTGGGGGTCACCCTCTTCATCGGTGTGGGCGTGGTGCTTGCGGTGGTCGGCCACCCAGGCGATGACCGGACCCTGGACCGCCATCGAGCCGAGGCTCGCGAACAAGTACTCCATCCGCTTCGAAGTCTGAAAGGAACGGTGGGTCAACAGGCGGTGGAAGCCGACCGTGATCCCGATTGCGGTCAGCAGGTACATCGCCATGGCGATCACCAGGTCGGCGGTGCTGACCCAGTTGTTCCAGAGAAGGACGACCGCCACCACGGTGGCAAGGAAGGGAACTAGGACCGCGCCGAGGTTGACGGCCTTCTCGCTGCGGCTCATCTCGCCCACTTCCCGGAAGCTTCGCTGTCAGAGGCCATAAAAATTCTCGCATTTGCCAAGATTCTGAGGATAAACTTGTCATTTAGATGAGCAAAAGCATGGATGCTGAGCCTTGGCGAGGGCTCCCAGCTGAGGTCGCCGACCTGATCGAGCCGGAGCTGCCGGCGATCACCGAGGAGATCCTGGCGACGATCGGGCGCGAGGTGCAGGAGTACGAACGGCCGCTGGAGGGGCGCTTCGGCCACGGCGTCCGCGCGGGCGTCAACCAGGCGTTACTGCAGTTCGTCGCCTTGATTCGCGACCCCGACGCCGACCGCGGGCCGGGGCGGGAGGTCTACCGCGAGCTGGGGCGGGGCGAGCAGCAGGTGGGGAGAACGTTGGACTCGCTGCAGGCGGCCTATCGGCTCGGTGCCCGCGTCGCCTGGCGACGGCTCGCCGAAGCCGGGCAGCGGGTCAACCTGGAGCCCGAGCCTCTGACCCTGCTGGCAGACGCGATCTTTGCCTACATCGACGAGCTCTCCGCCGACTCGGTCGAGGGTTACGCGGAAGCGCAACTGGCCGTCGAAGATCTGCGGCGCCGGCGGCGACAGGAACTCGTCTCCTTGCTGCTCCGCGTCCCGCCGGCCGATGGGGCTGAAGTGGCCGCCGCCGGCCAGGCCGCGGGCTGGCAGCTTCCGGGACTGATCGCGGTGGCCGCCTTCCCCGACCGCGACCTCACGGCGGTAGCGGGGCGGTTGCCCGTCGATGCCCTGGCGACGGTACGGGAAGGGACGGGCTGCGTGCTCGTCCCCGACCCGGAGGGGCCGGGCCGGATCGACCAGTTGCGGCGGGCGGCCTCCAGAACCACCCTGGCGCTCGGCCCCGCCGTCGAGCTCGCCGAGGCGGCGAAATCGTGGGAGCTGGCAAGAGCTCTGCTGCTGGCGGCGGCCACCGGTGCGGCGGGGGAGCGGGGCCTGCTGCGCACGGCGGACCATCTCACCGACCTCCTCCTGGTCAGCAGCCCGTTGCTGACCTCCTTGCTCGCAGAAAGACGGTTGGCGCCCCTGGACCGCCTCACCGAGCGTGCCGGCGAGCGGATGCGCGAGACCGCTCTCGCCTACGTCCGCCATCGCGGCAACGCGGTTGCGATGGCGGCAGAGCTCCACGTCCACCCCCAGACCGCGCGCTACCGCATCGCCCGCCTGCGCGAGCTCTTCGGCGAGGAGCTCGACGACCCCGACGCCCGCTTCGAGCTGGAGATCGCCCTGCGGGTCAGCGCGCCGCCTTAGCGGCGCTGCGGGAACTCGACCGGGAAGCGCTCGGGGTTGCTGAAGAAGCGGAGCGACTGCACCGCGCCGTCAGCCACTTCGATCGCCGCGATGTTGATGAAGCCTTCCGAGGCGCTGTCCACGCGCACGCCGGGGTCGCCATTGACGCGCACCCGGGTGAAGACGGGATCGGTGGGGTAGGCGTCCTTGCGCTGGATGCCGACCAGGAAGCGGGAGATCTTGTCGGCGCCGTAGATCGGCTTGCGGGCGGCGGTGACGACCCCGCCCCCGTCCGTGTACATGATCGCGTCGGCCGCCAGCAGGTCGCGGATCTGGTCGACGTCGCCGGAGACCGCGGCGGTGAGGAAGGCGGTGGCGAGCCGCTCCTGCTCCTCCTCGTCGACATTCCGCCGGCGGTTCGGGTCGCCGGCGTGCTCGCGGGCGCGCTTGGCGATCTGGCGGACGTTGGCCGGCGTTTTCTCGAGCACGTCGGCGATCTCGGCGTATTCGAGGTCGAAGGCGTCGCGGAGGACGAGGACGGCGCGCTCGACCGGGTTCAGCCGCTCCAGCGCGCCGAGCAGCGCCAGGTTCAGCCGCTCGGCCTCGATCGCCTGCGTCTCCGGCGTCTCCGGGTCGGTGACCAGCGGCTCCGGCAGCCAGGGGCCGACGTAGACCTCGCGTCGGGCGCGGGCCGAGCGCAGGCGGTCGAGCGCCAGCCGCGTCGTCACCGTGACCAGGAACGGCTCGGCGTTGCGGACGGCGTCGCGATCGGCCCGGTCCCAGCGCAGCCAGGCGTCCTGGACGACGTCCTCGGCCTCGGTCAGCTCGCCCAGCAGCCCGTAAGCGATGCCCAGCAGGCGCGGACGGCAGACCTCAAAGGCGTCCTCCCTCATGCCAGCGCCGGCAGCGGGGCTCGCAGGGCCGCGGCAGCGGCGGCGGCGCCGCTGGAGATCGCCGCGTCGACCAGCCAGCCCTCCGGCCCGATCCAGTCGCCGGCGAGGTAGAGGCCCTCGCCGCGGTCGATCGCCGGGCGCCCGGCGAGGCCGCCGCCGGCCGGGGTGGTGATCGCCGAGACAGCCGCCATGCGGGGCAGGAAGCGCTCAAGCGTCACCCGCTCGCGCCAGCCGGGTTGCACGGCGTCGGCCAGCGCCTCGAGCTCGGCGCGCGGCTGGCGGGTGTAGCTGGCGAGGCTGAGCAGGAGGCCGTCGCGATGGCGGGGCGGGGAGTGGCGGGAGAGATAGGTGGGCTCGTCGACGCCGAGCGCGAAGCGCTGGGTGCGCCGCGGCAGGCTGCTCAGCCCGAGGTCGAGCACGCTCAGCTCCGCGGCCGGCCCGGGCGCGGCCGGGGCGCGCTCGCCCAGCAGCTTGGCGATCGCGGGGGGCTCGCCGGCGGCGACGACGAGGACGTCAGCGCGCAGCGTCTCCTCGTCCAGCGTCACCGCCCAGCCGTCGGCATCGCGGTCGAGGCCGCGCACCGCGGCCCGGGTCCGCACGGTCGCGCCATTGCTCTCGGCGCGGACAGCGAGCGCGTCTACCAGCGACTGCCAGCCGCCGTGCAGGTAGCGGACGCTGGGATAGAGTCCGAGCTTGAGCTGGGTGAGGGCCACGTCGGCGCTGCAGGTGTCCTGATCGGCGACGAACGTCGTCACCCGCACCAGGGCGCCGGCGCTCGCTCGTGCGCTCTCAGAGCGCAACGTCCGCCGCAGCCACTCGCTGACCGACAGCTCGCGCACCTCCTCGGGCCGGCTGCGAAGGATCGGCCCGAGCAGGCGCGTCAGCCCCAGCGTCCCGCCCGGCGAGCGCCGCGGCCTGCCGCCCCGCATGAACACCGAGCTCGGCGTCGTCGGGTTCCACCACGGCAGCTTGACCCCCAGCGCCCGCAACTCCCGCATCGCCGGCCCGCCCGCATAGAGCGCGTGCGGCCCCTGATTGAGGATGAACCCGCCCTGCCGCTCCGAAGCGGCTCTGCCGCCGAGTCCGCTGCTGGCCTCCAGCAGCGTCGTCTCAGCTCCACCTTCGGCCAACCGCGCCGCCGCCACCAAGCCCGCCGGTCCGCCGCCAATGACTATTGCCTTGCGTAAAGTGCTCATGACCTCTAGACGTCACAGCATGGCGGGTTGTGACAACTGAGCTGGGCTCAGCTGTATCTGGGAGCGTGTGGCTTGGAGTCAGGGTGATCCTCTGAACGTTTTGCGCCTCTGGCCTGACACCCATCTCGGCCAGCTGGTCGCGATCCAGCCAGCAGGCGAGTGAAGAGGATCACCCGGACTCCCTACCGGCAGACGCTGGATCAGCGGTACTTGCTGCGCTTGCGGGGTTGAGTCTGGAAGACGTAATCCCAGAGCGGGGAGGAGACGCCGTAGCCGTAGCGGTGGTCCTGGAAGTGGTGGCGCATGTGGTGTTCGCGCAGCCGCTTGCCGAAGTCCGTCTTGGGGACGAAGTGGTGCACGTAGTAGTGCGTGTAGTCGTAGAAGAGGTAGCCGCCGATGAAGCCGGCGAAGACCGGGAAGGCGGCGTCGCCGAGGATCGCCCAGAAGCCGAGGAAGAAGAGCGCTGAGAGCGGGATCGAGACCGACGGCGGCATCACCAGCCGCATCTTGTCGTTGGGATGGTCGTGGTGGACGCCGTGGATGATGAAGTGCATGCGCCGGCCGAAGGCGTTGTCGGGCTCCCAGTGGAAGACGAGCCGGTGCAGCCAGTACTCGGTCAGCGTCCAGACGCCGACACCGGCCAGGGTCAGCAGCGCCAGCTGCCAGGCCGCGTAGCCGCGATCGGCCCCGATCCACTCCATCGCCACCACCACCGGGATGAAGATCACGGCCGGGATCGCGGGGTGGACGCGGGAGAAGTAGTTGAGGAATTCGCTTTTGAAAAGTGGGGGAGAAGCGGAGAGCTTCTCGCTGCGGGAATGACCCTCCATCGCGACGGATGTTAGCGCCGCGCGCCGGTGCTCCCGCAAGACGCGGGGAAGTCGTGACGAAGCTGTTTCAAAGTCGTGGCGATTTGCGGATTCGGTGCCTGCAGAGGCACGAAGTCGGTGCAACTATCGGCACCGGATGCCGCGCAAGCCAAAGCCACCGACCTGCGAGGACTGCTACTTCCGCAAGAACCTCCTCTGCGCCCTCGAGCTGAACGAGGCCTGCGCCACCTTCCGCCCTAACCGCCCCGAGGGTCTCGTCCCGCCCCGCCAGCCTGTCCTCCTCATGCGTGCCCCGCGCTGGGCGTCTCGCGCCGCCTGAGCACCCCAAGCCGGCCACGGCTGGCTATTTTTCTGGCGATGCCCCAACGCGACGTCTTCGTGGATTGGACCCGCACCAGGTACGTGACCCGCCGCAGCAGCGGCTTCTCGCCCAACGTCGACGTCTACTACTGCGGCGACCCGCAGCGGGCGATCGTCAAGGTCGACCTCGCCGGGGTCGAGCTGAACCAGGTCGGGATCGAGGTCAGCGGCCGCCACCTGGCGATCACCGGCGAGCGGCACCTGCAGGAGACCGAGGGCCGCGTCTACCAGCAGATCGAGATCCCCTCGGGCCACTTCCGCCGCGTGGTCGAGCTGCAGGTCGAAGTCGACGCCAACCGCGCCGGTGCCACCTACGAAGAGGGCATCCTGCGGATCGAGCTGCCGCTGCGCGATCCCGGCGAGACCACGCGACGGGTGCCGATAGGGCGCAAGTGACCGACCCTGACATCTCGCAACTGATGGAGGGGGCGCCCGTCCTCGAAGTGGTCGAGGCCCCGCTCGAGGCGGAGGACGGGCTCCGCGCCAACCAGCCGCTGCCGGAGGCGTTGCCGGTCCTGCCGCTGCGCGACACCGTCACTTTCCCGGAGACCCTGGCGCCGCTGGCGGTCGGCCAGGAGCGCTCGATCCACCTGGTCAACGACGTCCTCGGCGCCAACCGGATGCTGGTGATGGTCGCCGCTCGCGACCCCGAGCAGGAGGAGCCCGGCCCGGACGACCTCTACGGCGTCGGCGTCGTCGGCGCCGTCGCCCGCATGGTGAAGATCCCCGACGGCAGCCTGCGCATCCTCGTCCAGGGGATGCAGCGGGTGAAGGTCGGCCCCTTCGTCGCCGAGCAGCCCTACATGGTCGCCCGGATCGGCGAGCTGCCGGACGTCAGCGAGCCGAGCCCGGAGCTGGAGGCGCTCAGCCGCAACGTCCAGCGCACCTTCATGGAAATCGTCGAGCAGATCCCCTACCTGCCGGAGGAGCTGCAGATGGCGGTCGCCAACATCGAGGACCCGGCGGCGCTCGGCCACCTGATCGCCGGGGCGCTGCGGATCGGCACCGAGGAGAAGCAGAAGCTGCTGGAGGAGGTCGACGTCGCCAAGCGGCTGCGCCACCTCTCGCGCATCCTCGCCCGCGAGCTCGAGGTGGTCCAGCTCGGCACCCAGATCCAGACCCAGGTGCAGTCGGAGATCGACAAGAACCAGCGCGAGTTCTTCCTCCGCCAGCAGCTGAAAGCGATCCAGGACGAGCTCGGCGAAGAGGACGAGCAGCTGGCCGAAATCAACGAACTGCGCGAGAAAATCGAGGCGGCGGAGTTGCCCGAGCACGCCCTCAAAGCCGCCGACCGCGAGCTCTCGCGATTGGAGAAGCTGCCGCCGGCCGCGGCCGAGCACGGCGTCATCCGCACCTACCTGGAGTGGCTCACCGAGCTTCCATGGGCGCAGGAGACCGAGGACAACCTCGACATCAAGCATGCCCGCGAGGTTCTCGACGCCGACCACTACGACCTGGAGAAGGTCAAGGACCGGATTCTCGAGTACCTGGCGGTGCGCAAGCTCAACCCCGACTCGCCCGGCCCGATCCTCTGCTTCGTCGGCCCGCCCGGCGTCGGCAAGACCAGCCTCGGCCGCTCGATCGCGAAGGCGCTGGGGCGCGAGTTCGAGCGGATCTCGGTCGGCGGCGTCCGCGACGAGGCGGAGATCCGCGGCCACCGCCGCACCTACATCGGCGCGATGCCGGGGACGATCATCCGCGCCCTGCGCGACGCCGGCTCCCGCAACCCCGTCTTCATGATCGACGAGATCGACAAGATGGGCGCCGACTTCCGCGGCGACCCCGCTTCGGCGATGCTGGAGGTGCTCGACCCGGCCCAGCACGACAGCTTCCGCGACCACTACCTCGACCTCGAGTTCGACCTCTCCGACGTCGTCTTCATCGCCACCGCCAACGTCCTCGACACGATCCCAGGACCGCTGCTCGACCGGATGGAGACGATCGAGCTCGCCGGCTACACGCTGGAGGAGAAGCGCCACATCGCCCGCCGCTACCTGGTCGGCCGCCAGATCGAGGCCAACGGGCTGAAGCCCTCGCAGATCGAGCTCACCGATGCGGCGCTGACCGCGATCGTCGAGGAGTACACGCGCGAGGCCGGCGTCCGCAACCTCGAGCGCCAGATCGGCACCGTCTGTCGCAAAGTCGCGCGCCAGGTCGCCGAGGGCAAGGCGAAGGGCAAGGTGCGGATCTCGGGCAAGAAAGCGCGCGAGCTGCTGGGGCGCCGGCGCGTCTTCGCCGAGCAGCGGCGGCGGACCAAGGACCCCGGCGTCGCCACCGGCCTCGCCTGGACCCCGGCCGGCGGCGACGTCCTCTTCATCGAGGCGACGGCGATGCCCGGCGCCGGCAAGCTGACGATCACCGGTCAGCTCGGCGACGTGATGAAAGAGTCGGCGCAGGCGGCGCTCTCCTTCGTCCGCGGCCACTGCGACGAGATCGCGCCGAAGCTGGCGGACGGCTGGTTCGCCGAGCACGACATCCACATCCACGTGCCGGCCGGGGCCGTGCCCAAGGACGGCCCCTCGGCGGGGGTGGCGATGACCGTCGCCCTCTCCTCGCTGATCAGCGGCCGACCCGTTCGCAACGATGTGGCGATGACCGGCGAGGTGACGCTGACCGGCCAGGTGCTGCCGATCGGCGGCGTCAAGGAGAAGTCGCTGGCGGCGCAGCGGGCCGGGATCAAGCAGGTGATCCTGCCGGCGCGCAACGAGGGCGACGTGGCGGAGATCCCCGCGCACGAGCTCGGCAGCCTCAAGTTCGCCTACGTCGACGAGGTCTCGCAGGCCCTCGAGGTCGCGCTCTCGGGGGGACGCTGATCGAGGCGGCAAGCCTCCGCCGAGGCGGTTTCGGGTCTGTCACCCAGTCCCTGCGCGAGGCGGCGCGGGCGCGCTCGCGCGCGTTCTGGCTGCTCGCCGGGCTGACCGTCGTGGGCGCCGCCCTGCGCTTCGTCACGCTCGGGGTGCAGAGCTACCACCACGACGAGATCGTCACCGCGACCCGGGTCCTGGGGGGCGACTTCCGGCAGGCGATGGACGCGGTCGGCTTCAGCGAGTCGGCGCCGCCGCTCTACTACGCAGTGGCCTGGGTCTGGACGCAATTCACCGGCACCGGTGCCTACGGGCTGCGCTCGCTCTCGGCCCTCTGCGGGGTGCTGCTGATCCCGGTCGCCTACCTGCTCGGCCGCGAGCTGCGCGAGCGCCGCATCGGCCTGGTGAGCGCGGCGCTGGTGGCCGGCAACCCGATGCTGCTCTGGTACTCGCAGGAGGCGCGGGCCTACGCGATGCTGGCGCTCTTCTGCGCGCTCTCGTTGCTCTACTGCCTGCGGGCGCTGCGCTACGACCGCCCGCGGGAAAAACGCGACTTCGTCGCCTGGGGCGTCTTCTCCGCGCTTGCCCTGGCGACCCACTACTTCGCCGTCTTCCCGCTGGCGGCGGAGGTTCTCCTGCTGTTGCGCCGGCGCGGGCGGGCGACCCTGCGCGGGCTCTGGATCGTGATCTTGACCGGGGTGCTGCTGACGCCGCTCGTGATCCACCAGATGTCCTACGGCCACGCCGAATGGATCGGCAGGTTCAGCCTCGGCCACCGGGTCTGGGAAACGGCGGCGACCTTCTTCACCGGCGAGACCGGCGACATCATCGGTCGCCCCGAGCAGCCGACCCTGGCCTACGTGCCGCTGGCGCTGGTGGTGGCCGCCTTCGTGCTGCTGGTCGCGCGGGGAAGCAGGGAGGAGCGACGCGCCGCCTCGGTGCCCTTGACGGTCGGCGCGATGGCGATCGGGATCCCGCTGCTGCTGGCGATCGCCTCGACCACCAAGGACTACGTGCTCGCCCGCAACCTGCTGCCGGCGCTGGTGCCCCTCCTGCTCGTCGTCGCGATCGCCCTCACGGTGAAGAGGGCGCGCCGGGTCGGGGCCGTGATCGCCGCCTCGCTCCTCGTCTACTGCTTCGGCTTCTGCATCTGGGCCGGCGCCTCTCCTTACCTGCAGCGGCCTGACTGGAGCGCTGTCGCCGAACGTCTGGGCGAACCGGACGCGCCGCGGGCGACGGTGCTCTGGTCGCTCGGCGAGGCGCCGCTGCGCTACTACCTCCCGCCCGGGGCGATCCAGGTGAAGGCCTCCGAAGGCTACGACTGGCTGGTGCGGGAAATCGATTTCGTCTCCGAGGGGCAGGCTCCCCCGCCGCCCCGCCGCCTGCTCGGGCCCGGCTTCCGCGAAGTCGCCTATGAAGACGTGGGCCGCCTCTTCATCCGCCGCTACCGCTTTCCCGGTCCCGGTCTGGCGCCGCTGCGGCTGGGGGTGGTGCGCGATGCCCAGCTCGGCTGGCACTCGAACGGGGTCCTCGTCGATGGTGTAGGACCTCGCTGACCCTGGGTAGAGGGTTATCCTGGTATTGGTCCAGGAATCCACCGAGGAGATGGCATGAGCAAGACGAAGGCGGCGCGCGCCGGAGACATCTACGAGACTGCCCGTGAAAACCCCTACGTGCAGCGCTTGATCGAAGACGAAGAGCTGCGTGAAAGCCTCAAGGACGCCTTCGAAGCTGCCAAGAGCGCTTACGGGCGGGCGACCGGCAACGGCAAGGGCACGGTCAAGGCTGTGGCCAGCGACAAGAAGGTCCAGAAGGAAATGCGCAAGGCCGCCGAGAACCTGCAGGAGGCGAGCGAGCGTCTCCGCGCCTCGAAGAAGAAGCGCAAGGGCGGGCTCGGCCGGCTGCTGCTGATCGCGATCGTCGGCGCGGTGATCGCCCTGGCCGTCAGCGAGGGTGCCCGCAAGGCGGTCCTCGACGCCCTCTTCGGCGCCGAAGAGGAGTTCGAGTACACCTCCACCACCAGCATTAACGGGTCCTGACTGACGGCCCCCAGACACCGGCATGCTGCGTCCTCGGTCGCTTGCGTGCGGAGCACGCCGCGCTCCCTGCGTCCTTGCCTGCCGGCGCCTGGGTCTCGTCAGTCGGCACTAAACCCGCGTCAGTGGGCACTAGACTGACCTGACTATGGAGGCGGCGACTAAAGAGCGCGAGCTCAGCGGCGACAAGGCGCAGCGGATCGTCGATGCGATGCGCGAGTCCGTGGCCAAGCGCGGCGCCGCCGGCTCCACCTTCGAGCACGTCGCCCGCGAGGCGGGGGTCAGCCGCGGCCTCCTCCACTACTACTTCGGGACCAAGGAGCGGCTCTTGGTCGAGGTGGTGCGGCGCGACACCGAGCTGCGGGTCGAACGGCTCGACGAGCGGCTGGCGGGGGCGAAGAGCGTCGACGACGTGCTCGAGGCGCTGGTCGCCAGCCTTACCGACATGATCGACAACGAACCCGGCTTCTTCCTCCTCCTCTTCGAGCTCTTCAGCGCCGGCCGCCGCAACCCCGACATCCAGCGCGAGGTCGGCCAGCTGTTCGAGAAGACCCGCTCCCACGTCGCCGACGTGCTGAGCAGCAAGGAGGAGGAGGGCGTGCTGAAGCTGCGCTTCGCCGCAGCCGACGTCGTCTCCTACCTCTTCGCCCTCGGCGACGGCTTCGCCCTCCAGGTCCTCTCCGACCCCTCCCGCGACAGCACCGGCGCCTTCGCAGTCGGCGCCGCCTCAGCCCGCTACCTGCTCGCCTCTGAGTAGCGCGCCCATCGGGTTGATCCTGGCCGGCGACCGTCGGCTGAAGATCGCATCCGATTTTCAACACAGCGGAGTGTGTTCAAAGTCGGATGCGGTGGGCAGGACGCGTGATCGGCCTTTAGGCTTCTGCCCGTCGGATACGGGGAGCCCGAAGTAAACCGAGGAATGTCAGCGACCCAGGCAGAAAAGGATGATGCGTACCGGGCGGTAGGGCGGTGGTTTGTCGAGTTCTCGCGAATGCTCTTCCACATGCGGCTATGTATGGAAGCCTGCCTCGGCCGACCGGACGATCCCATGTTGGCCAAACTCGCACTCGGTGAGATGACTGCCGATCCATTGGCGAACGCCTTTTTCGGGATGTGCCTCCATGCGGGCGAACTGGATGACCAAGAGGAAAAGGTTGCAGTCCGTCTCAGGAAAGAGGTTCGGGACGAGATCACTCGCAGGAACGACTTCGCCCATGGCGACTGGTGGGTTGGCTTTGGCGCGAAGGAGGACGGAGCCGGAGGCGATCCCTTGCTGTGGAGGACCAAGCCTTCTCGTAAGCAGGAACCCTGGATGACCCGGGAGATTCCCATCGCAGAGATCGACGAACGCACCGAGGCTCTGCATGATCTGCGCCAGATGGTCACTGAGTTCGGCGATATATGCCTAAACCCGACCCGGACCACCTTCATCTGGGGTCGGGATATTCGCGTGAGGGACGTCTTCCGCTGGGACAAACAGACGAGCCGGGTCTTTCGGGATGGCCCCTGTGCAGGCGAGCGCAAAATGGAATACAGCTAGCCTGCGCCCCGTCCTCGGCTTCCCATTCCCTCTCGATGGCGCGATCCATCTCGTAGCCGTCGGGGTCGAACCGCTCCTCGTCATCTGGTTCTAGCTCGTCATCCCGGCTTCCAGACGACTGACCGCTTCTACAGAGAAGGGATAGGCGTGAGCCCGCTCACGCAGTGATGCTGCTCACAGACCCTGTCACGCCTGGGGCGGGAGGCTCGTCTAGAGCATGACCACTTGAAAAGGAGAGGGCGGCATGAGAGACGCGATGAGGGCACTGGCGGAGTTTCTGGGGCGGCGGCGCTGGTTGGTCCTCGGTGTCTGGGTCGCGATTGTCGTCCTCGCCTTCCCCTTCGCCTCGAAACAGACCGACCACCTGACCGGCGGCGGCTTCGACGTTCCCGGCAGCCAGTCGATGAAGGTCAGCGAAGCGCTGCAGGAAGACTTCGGCTCGCAGGCGGACGGGATCGCGGTGGTGCTGAAGGCGGCGCCGGGGGCGAGCGCGGCGCAGCGCGACCGGGCGGTGGCGCGGGTGCGGGCGCAGGTGGCGAAGCTCGAAGACGTGACGCTGCCGCCGGCCGCGGCTGCGCAGGCGCGCCGTCAACTGCAGGGCAGCGATGTGGTCCTGCTGCCGCTGCGCAGCGACCTCACCTCCGACGAGCTGATCGACAAGGCCGCGACCCTGCGCGAAGACCTCAACCCGGGGAACGCCGCGGCCGGGGTCACCCCCTACCTGGTCGGGCAGCCGACGATCTGGGCGGGGATGCAGGAAATCTCCAAGGAGGACCTGGCCGGCGCCGAGTCGAGCGGCTTCCCGATTGTCGCGCTCATCCTCCTCGTCGTCTTCGGCTCGCTGGCGGCGGCGGTGCTGCCGCTGGCGCTCGGCTTCGTCAGCGTCTTCGTCACCGGCGCCCTCATCTACTTCATCTCGCTGCAGATGACGACTTCGGTCTTCGTCACCAACATGGCCTCGATGATCGGGATCGGGGTCGCGATCGACTACTCGCTCTTCATCCTCGCCCGCTACCGCGAGGAGCGCGAAGCGGGGCGGGACAAGCGGGAGGCGAGGGCGCGGGCGCTCTCGACCTCGGGCCTCGCGGTCACCTTCTCCGGGACGGCGGTGATCATCTCCCTCGCCGGGCTGTGGATGGTCGATAACCAGGCGCTGCGCTCGATGGCGCTGGGGGCGATGACGGTGGTCGCAGTCTCGATCCTGACCGCGACGACCCTGCTGCCGGCGCTGATCGCTTTGCTTGGCGACCGGGTGCTGCCGGGCGGGGTCGTCGCCAGGGTCGAGCGCTTCTTCCGCCGCCGCTTCTACCGGCGTCACACCGCCGCGGAACTCGCCGCCGGCCACAATCGCTTCTGGCGGGCCTGGACGACGCGGGTGATGGCGCGGCCCTGGACGGCGATCATCGGGGTTGCCACGGTGCTGCTGGTCCTGGCGAGCCCGCTGCTCTCGCTGCAGACCGGGACCGAAGCGCTGGCCCAGTTCCCCAAGCACAGCGACGTGCGGGTCGGCAGCGAAATCGCCTCGCGGCAGCTCGGCGGTGGCACCGACCCGGTCCAGATCGTCGCCGAATTCGAAGGCGCGCCGGACAAGGCCGCGGTTGCGGGCTTCGGCCGCGAGCTGGAAGGGACCGCCGGCGTCAGCTCGGTGGCACCGCCGGTCTTCGCCGGCAACGCCGCCCTGATCCAGGCGACGCCGAGCGCGCCGAGCGAGTCCGACGCG
The DNA here is from genome assembly GCA_051954855.1 of Solirubrobacterales bacterium. Taxonomy (GTDB): domain Bacteria; phylum Actinomycetota; class Thermoleophilia; order Solirubrobacterales; family 70-9; genus VAYN01. Next base: position 35,520 of record JBQCHH010000024.1, read on the forward strand.
GCGACGGCGCTGGTCGAGCGCCTGCGCGACACGGTCGTCCCCGCCTCCGGGCTGGCGCAGGTGGCCGAAGTCAACGTCGGCGGCGAGACCGCGCGCAGCCACGACGTCCCCGGTCAGATCGGCGGCTCGATGTGGAAGATCGTCCTCTTTGTCCTCGCCCTCAGCTTCGTCGTGCTCATGGTGATGCTGCGCTCGCTGCTGCTGCCGCTGAAGGCGGTGCTGATGAACCTGCTCTCGATCGGCGCGGCCTTCGGCGTCCTCGTCGCGATCTTCCAGTGGGGCTGGCTCGACGGCTTCCTCGGCTTCGAAAGCCAGGGCGCGCTGGACACGATCAACGTGCCGCTGATCTTCGCCGTCGTCTTCGGCCTCTCGATGGACTACGAGGTGTTCCTGATGTCGCGGATCCGCGAGCGCTACATGCTCCACGGCGACAACGAGCGCGCCGTCGCCGAGGGCCTCTCGACCAGCGCCCGCACGATCTCCTCGGCGGCGCTGATCATGACCGCGGTCTTCGCCGTCTTCGTCCTCACCGGCGTCCCCTCGATCAAGGAGCTCGGCCTCGGCTGCGCCGTCGCCATCGCCCTCGACGCCACCCTCGTTCGCCTCATCCTCGTCCCCGCGGCGATGAAGTTGATGGGCCGCTGGAACTGGTGGATGCCCTCCTGGCTCGACCGGCTGATCCCGGACCTCAGCTTCGAGGGCGCCGAGACGGAGCCGGCCAAGGCATAGGATTGCCGGGTGACGCAGGGTGGTGGAGATGAGCTTGCTTTTGCCGGGGCGGCCCGGCTCGCGGAGATGGTGCGGGCCAAAGAGGTCTCGGCTACCGAGCTGGTCGGGCTCTACCTGGACCGCATTCAGCGGCTTGATCCGCAGCTGAACTCGTTTCGGCTGGTGTTCGCCGAGCAGGCGATGCTTGAAGCCGAGCAGGCTGAGGCGCGGGTGCGAGCGGGTGAGGAGCGGCCGCTGCTGGGGGTGCCGATTGCGATCAAGGACGAAGTCGACGTCGCCGGTCAGGTCAACACCCACGGCACCGATGGTTTCTCCGAGCCCGCGAAGGCCGATTCGGAGATGGTGCGGCGCCTGCGCCAAGCGGGCGCGATCGTCGTCGGGCTGACGCTGCTGCCGGAGATGGCGATCTGCGGCTTCACCGAGTCGGCCACCTACGGCGTCACCAGGAACCCCTGGAACCCGCAGCGGACCCCGGGTGGCTCGAGCGGCGGTTCCGCCGCCGCCGTGGCGGCCGGGTTGGTGCCGATCGCCTCGGCCGGGGACGGGGCCGGTTCGATCCGGATCCCTTCCGCCTCCTGCGGCCTCTTCGGTCTCAAGCCCTCCCGTGGACGGGCCTCGCTGGCCCCGTTGGTGGAAGGCTGGCGCGGCCTCGCCGTGCTCGGCTGCGTGAGCCGCTCGGTCCTCGACACCGCGCTCTGGCTCGACGTCATCTCCGGCGGTTCGAGCGAGCCTGAGGCGCCGCCCCCGCCCGGCCGCCCCTTCGTCGAGGCGGCGACAAGCCCGCCGGGCAAGCTGCGGGTCGCCTACTCGACCCGGGCCCCGCGAGCGCTGGCGCCGCCGACCGTCTCCGCGGAGGCGAAGCAGGCCGTTGCCGACGGGGCGGAGCTGCTGCGCTCCCTCGGCCACGAGGTCGCCCCTCGTGACCCCGACTGGGGCAGCATCGGCGACACGATCTCGGCCCGCTTCCTCAAGGGCGTGGCGGAGACGGTGGAGGAAGTGCCCCATCCCGAGCGCCTCGAACGACGCACCCGCGGCTTCGGGCGCCTCGGCAAGATCCTTCCGGAGCCGCTCTACCAGCAGGCGATGGCCAAGCGACCGGCGGAGATCGCCCGCGTCAACGCGATCTTCGACGACCACGACGTCCTGGTGACGCCGGTGATGGGCGGCACGGCGCTGCCGATCCGCCGCTGGGAGGGCAAGGGGGCGCTGCAGACCGTTCTCGGCATGAGCCGCTTCTATCCCTATTGCGTTCCCTGGAACCACCTCGGCAACCCGGCGGTGGCCGTGCCGGCCGGCTTCTCCCCCGAGGGAATGCCGCTCTCGATCCAGATCATCGGCCGCCGCGGCGACGAGGCGACGCTACTTTCGCTCGCCGCCCAGATCGAGGCCGCGCGGCCCTGGGCAGACCGCCGCCCGCCGATCTCCTAGACGTCGTTTCCACTTTTGAGGCCCCTATAAGGGCACCAAGGGTGGAAACGATGCTGCGCGTTTAGTTGAAGACCTTGCGCAGGCGGGCGATGTCGCGGATCTTGCCGCGCGGGCGGATGCGGCGCTGCAGCATCAGCTTCAGCCGGTTGGTGTCGGGTTTGCCGTTGAGGATCCAGTCGGCCCAGCTGGATTCGATCGTGACGTTGGGGCTGGGCGCTTCGCCGGCCTCGGCTCGGGTCGAGCCGTTGTCGAGGACGAGGTGCCACGGTTCCGCGTCGGTGAAGCGCCACTGCAGGACGAAGGGCGAGCCGTTGGCAGCGGCCGGATCGGCGACGCGGCTGATCAGGTCGAAGTAGAGGCGCTGGGTCTCGGGCGAGGAGTCGGGGGCCGGGCCGTCCGGGGGGCCGAGCACGCCGGCCATCATCATCTTCACCTGGCGCTCGGCGACTTCCTCCTCGGAGTCCTCCGGCGGGAACGGGAAGACGCCGGGCGGCATCTCCTCGGTCGGGAAGCCGATCGTGCGCCAGCGCTGGCGAATCAGTTTCAGGCCGAAGGCAAAGATGTCCTCGAGCGAGAAGCCGTAGCACTCGGTGTATTCGCGGTCGAGTCCAGGCGGTGAGAAGACGGCGGGTCCGTAGGGGAGCGTTTCCCGCAGCAACTCGACCACTGCGGCGCGGTTCTCCTCCCAGCCGGGCGCGCCTTCGGCCAGCAGCTCGGAGAGCACCTTGACGCCGAAGCCGATGTGGCGCTGCTCGTCGCGGGAGACGTTCGCCATCCCCTCGCTGAAGCCGGGCATCGTGTCTTTAGAGGCGAAGAAGTCCTCGATGAAGTGCTGGCCCGGTTGCGCCAGGCTGCCCTCGACGATCAGGTGGTAGAGCGTGATCGCCTGCGCGTACTTGGGCAGCGAGCGGTCCTTGCGCAGTTCCTCGGCCATCCGGTCGAGGCGGTCGAAGACGCCACGGTAGCCCCAGTTCAGCTGCGGCAGGGTGGAGGCGAGCGTCTGCTGGACGGAGGTGCCGCCGACGCCGATCACCTCCTTGAAGAAGCGGTGGAAGAAGATCGAGTGGCGGACCTCGTCGACCTGCTGCGTCGCCAGGAAGTAGGACTGCTCCTCGGTCGGGGCGGCGGTGACGTAGGGGGCGAGGGTGTCGGCGACCCGGTCCTCGCCGTAATAGAACATCGAGTAGATCCACATCGCCGAGCGGCGCTGGATCTCGCTCAGCCCTTCCCAGCCCGCCCGGTCCTGCGACATGTCGATGTCGTAGGCGCTCCAGTTGCCCTGCTCCCAGCGGTGGTAGAGGTCCTCGTAGGTGATGTTGTCCATCAGGCGCTGGGAAGCGACGCTCATCTTGTCTCCTTTTGGTGTCGCGTTGTGGGCACCGGGAGATTAGCGCGATCCTGGCCAGCTAGCCAGGATCGCGCAAGGACTTCAGTTCGCACCTGCTATTTGACGAATTCGCGGACTTCTTTGTAGACCGTTTCGTCGGTCAACAGAGAGAGGTGCGACAGGCACGAGGTTTTGTGGTTGCTCGCGCCGGTGAGGATGACGCTTTCGTTCGGCTTGATGAATTCGTCGCACGGCGACCACCAGGTGCCGTAGTTGACGGTCCCCGGCGTTTCGTCGCCGGCATTCAATTCGGTGAGGAATTTGGAGCCGATCCGCATCTCTTCGCAGGCGATGCCGAAACAGATGTTGGCCACTTCGGTGCCGTGGTTCGGGCCGCCGAGCGAGACCCAGTCGTCGACCTTCGATTCGCCGCCGTCGAACTTGATGTACCAGCGGGTGTTGAGGCTGCCCATCGAGTGGGCGATGATGTCGACCTTTTCAGCCCCGGTGTTTTTCAGCAGCTGTTCGACGTGCGAGGCGACTTCTTTTTCCGCGTCGACCTTGTTCGACTGCGAGCTGCTGTAGGAGTAAGCCATCAGATAGCTTTTCGGGTAGCCGTCTTTTTCGAACCGTTCGATCATCGTGTTCCAGTTCGAGGCGCTCCCGTTCCAGCCGTGGACGAAGAGGATCGGGTCGAGGGCGAGGGAGCTGGCGGGTGCGAGGGCCGCGCCGGTGATGCAGAGGGCGATTGCAACGACGAATGCCGTCAGTCGTTTGCGAGCCATGTTGCCTCCTTAAAACGAAGACGCCCCGGCCGGGGCCGGGGCGTCGAGTGGATCTATTTGATGAATTCGCGGACTTCTTTGTAGACCGTTTCGTCCGTGGTCAAACCCACGTGCGTGAGGCACGAGGTTTTGTGGTTGCTGGCGCCGGTGAGGATGACGCTTTCGTTCGGCTTGATGATTTCGTCGCACGGCGACCACCAGGTGCCGTAGATGACTTCTCCAGGCGTTTCATCGCCGGCGTTGAGTTCTTTCAGGAACGTCGAGCCGACCTCCATCTCTTGGCAGGAGACTTGGAAGGCGCAGGCGTTCGCGGTTTCGGTGCCGTGGTTGGGGCCGCCGAGCGAAACCCAGTGGGCGACCTTCGATTCGCCGCCGTCGAACTTGATGTACCAGCGAGTGTTGAGACTCCCCATCGAGTGGGAGATGATGTCGACCTTGCTGGCGCCGGTGGTTTTCAGCAGGCTTTCAACGTGGGACTTGACTTCCTTTTCCGCATCGATCTTGTTCGACTGCGAGGTGTTGTAGCTGTAGGCGCTCAAATACGATTTCGGGTAGCCGTCTTTTTCGAAGCGGCCGATCATCGTGTTCCAGAGCGAGGCGCTCTCCGACCAGCCGTGGACGAAGAGGATCGGGTTCATCGCCATCGAGCTGGCGGGGGTGAATGCCGCACCGACGACGCAAATCGCCATCGCTGAGACAAACGCCATCAGACGTTTCTGCATGGTCTCTCCTTATCTGTGTGCGCAGGCGCCTCCCATAGCGCCATGCTCTTAAGTCGCTGAGTGTATGACAGCGTTTGGTGTAAAGAAAGCGGGAAGCGCTAGACGGACGCTTCTTCCCTGCTCGCCGCGGGTGACTCGATCTCTCGCTTGAGGATCTTTCCGGTCGGCCCCTTGGGGAGATCGTCTAGGAACCAGACGATCCGAGGGTACTTGTAGGCGGCGATCCGCTCCTTCACGTACCGGCTGACCTCGTCTGGATCGAGCTCCTCGCCCTCGTGGAGGACGACCGCGGCGCCGATCTCCTCGCCCCACTCGTCGTGAGGCACGCCGATGACCGCCGCTTCGCGGATCTTCGGGTGCTCGTAGAGGATCTCCTCGACCTCGCGCGGGTAGACGTTGTAGCCGCCGCGGATGATCAGGTCCTTCTTGCGGTCGACGATGAAGAAGTAGCCGTCCTCGTCGACTTTGGCCATGTCGCCGCTGTGGAACCAGCCGCCGCGCATCGCCTCCGCGGTTGCCTCGGGCCGCTGCCAGTAGCCCTTCATCACGTTGTGGCCGCGGATCACGATCTCGCCGACCTCCCCCTGCGGCACCTCGTTGTCATCCTCGTCGACGACCTTCATCTCGACTTCTTCCAGCGGGGTGCCGATCGAGCCCGGCTTGCGCGGGCGGCCGGGATGGTTGGTGCTGGCGACGGGGGAGGTCTCCGAGAGCCCATAGCCCTCGAGGACTTCGCACTCGAACGCCTGCTCGAAGCCGCGCAGCACCTCGACCGGCATCGAGGCGCCGCCGGTGATGCAGGTCCGCAGGGCGGAGGCGTCGAACTGCTCGCGGTCGGGGTGATGGAGCAGCGCCCCGTACATCGTCGGCACGCCGTAGAAGTGGGTGACGCCGTCGCGCTGCATGATCTCCAGCGCCTCGCCGGGGTCGAATTTGGGCAGCAGCGTCAGCGTCGCCCCGATCCGCAGCGAGGCGTTCATGCTGACCGTCTGGCCGAAGGAGTGGAAGAGCGGCAGCGCCCCGAGGACGATGTCGCCCGCCTTGATCTCGCAGGTGGTGCGGCCGGCGATGTCGGCGTTGCGCGAGAGGTTGAAGTGGGTCAGCTCCGCGCCCTTAGGCTTGCCGGTGGTGCCGGAGGTGTAGAGGATGACGGCGGTGTCCTCTCCGTCGGTGTCGGCGAGCTCGGGGGCCGGCTCGCAGCCGTCAAGCAGCTCGGCGAGGGCGCCCGGCTCGACCTCGATCAACTCGGCGTCCGCGTCGGTGGCGCCGTCGCCGGCCTCCGCGGCGAAGCCGTGCCAAGCCAGCAGCAGCTTCGCGCCGGAGTCCTCCAGGTAGAAGGCGATCTCGCGGCGCTTCAGCAGCACGTTCATCGGCACCACGACGCCGCCGGCGCGGAGGACGCCGTAGTAGGCGATCGGGAACTCGAGCACGTTGGGGAGCATCACCCCGACCCGGTCGCCCTGCCGCAGTTCCTTCTCGCGCAGCAGCGTCGCCAGGCGGGCGCTGCGCTCGTCGAGCTCGCCGTAGGACAACTCCCTGTCGCCAAGCCGCACGGCTGCACTGCCGGGCGCTCGCTTGGCGCTTTCGGTGACGATCGACGCGAGGTTCAGACCCATTTTCTCCTCCACTCCTGAAGTTCCCGAGCGGCCAGTCTAGAGCGGGCCCGCGTCCGGAAGCTCCCCAGAACTTGACGACCCGGCTAGTATGCCGCCGATGCGAAAAGCTTCTTTGATCATTCTCGCCTTGCTCGCGGCAGTGGTCGTCGGCTGTGGCGGCGGCTCGGGTTCCTCGACCGAAACCACGACCGAAGCCACGACCGCGTCGAAGCCTTTCCGGATTCCCTTTGGCAATGCCCCGATCGTCTACGAAAAAGAAATCCGGGCGAAAGAAGCGAGCAGCGGCCTCGTCGGCAAGGAACCGAAGGTGATCATGCCCGAAGGCACGCCGCCGGAAACGCTCGCGGAGCGGGACGTGCACGAAGGAATCGGCCACATGGCCTTCTCGGGATCGAACGTGACCATCCAGTACGTCGCCGTCGACTACAAGACCGGGAAGAAGCTCGGCGAATCCTCGTGGGAACAGGGCAAGCCGCTGACCTTCACGGTCGGCAAGGGCGAAGTGATGGAAGGCCTTGAACTCGGGGTCGAAGGCATGGAGGTGGGCGACCGCCGCGAGATGGTGATCCCGCCCGAACTCAACACGGGGCCCGAAGTCCCGGCCGGTATCCCGCCGAACACGCGGGTAATCATCCTCGCCGACATGCTGCGGGTCCAAGGAGGAAGCCCAGAAGAATCCTCCGAAGAAGAAAAGCCGGCCGAAGAAAAGCCGAGCCAGGAAAAGTCAGGCAAGAAGTCGGGTGGCGGCGAGCTCTCCCCGGCCGAAGCTTCCAAGATCAAGAAGCCGAAGGTGACGGTGCCGAGTGGACCGCCGCCGAAGAAGCTGGTCATCAAGGATCTGAAGAAGGGCAAGGGGCCGACCGCGAAGGCCGGCGACGAAGTCACCGTCCAGTACGTCGGCGTCGACTACAAGAACGGCAAGGAATTCGACTCCTCGTGGAGCCGCAACGAACCCTTCCCCTTCACCCTCGGATCCAGCAGCGTGATTCCGGGTTGGGAAGAAGGGATCGAAGGGATGAAGCTGGGCGGCCGGCGCGAGCTGATCATCCCGCCCGAACTCGCCTACGGCTCGGCTGGATCGCCGCCGGCGATCGGCCCGAACGAAACGCTGATCTTCGTGGTCGACCTGCTCGCGGTCCACTAGATCGCCGCTCGCTGACGCGTGCATGCCGGCGGCGCGGCATCATCGTTCCGTGCGCGCCCCGATCGCCGAACGCCTGACCGCCCAGGGTCTCGCCGGGGAGCCGCTGCGCTCGCCCGAGGCGGTAGCCGAGCGGTTGTCGGCGGTGCAGGGGCAGGACCCGCGCGGGGCGCGGCTGGCGATCCGCGCCCGCACCGAGGGAGTGAGCGCGGCCGATGTCGACCAAGCGCTGACCGAGGAGCGCTCGCTGCTGATCACCTGGCTCAACCGCGGCACCCTGCACCTCGTGCGCAGCGAGGACTACCCGTGGCTGCACGCGCTGACGACGCCGCCGTTGATGACCTCGAGCGCCCGGCGCCTGCGGCAGGAGGGCATCAGCCCCGACGTAGGGGGGCGAGCGGTGAAGACGATCGAGCGGGCGCTCGCCGACGAGGGGCCGCTGACCCGCCTGCAGCTGCGCGAGCGGCTGGAACGGGCCGGGGCGCCGACGCAAGGTCAGGCGCTGATCCACCTGCTGTTCCTGACGACGCTGCGGGGGATCGCGGTGCGTGGGCCGATGGCCGGCAGGGAACACGCCTACGTGCTCGTCCACGACTGGCTCGGCGAGCAGCCGCCGGTCGATCGGGAGCGAGCACTGGCCGAGCTCGCCCGGCGCTACCTGGTCGGGCACGCGCCGGCCGACGACCGTGACCTCGCCCGCTGGGCCGGTTTGCCGCTGCGCGACGCCCGCGCCGGGCTGCAGGCGATCGCCTCGGAGCTGGCCGAACGCGAGGACGGCCTGGTCGAGCTGGCGAAGAGCCCAGAACCGGCGCCGATGCCGCCGCCGCGCCTGCTCGGCGCCTTCGATCCGCTCCTGCTCGGCTGGACCTCGCGCGAGGAAGTGGTCGGCCCACACAAGGTGCTGGTGACGATGAACGGCGTCTTCCGCCCCTTCGCCCTGGTCGACGGCCGCGCCGTAGCGACCTGGCGCCTGGCGAACGGCAAGGTGACGATCGAGCACCTGGACAAGGTCAAGCAGCGCGACGCCGCAGCGCTGGAGGCCGACGCCGCGGCGGTGTTGGAGTTCATGAACGCCGAGACCGCGAGAAGCGTCGGATAGCGACGCTGTTCGCGGTCTCGCGTTAAAGCTGCGAGCTGCCCGGCAAAGCTCCGGCGGTCGGCTTCAGTACCAGCGAGGGCTGCCCAGCCGTGGCTTCGACGACGAGTTCGGCGGGGGTCGCGGTGGGGCTGAAGCCTGGTTCGACATGGAACCTGACGCGGAGCCCCGATCCCTCGTGCTCGGAGCCCAGCACCTCGCCGATCTTGCGTCCTCCGTAGAGGACAGGCGATTCGGAGGGGAGCTCGACGCCGTAGCTGGAGACGATCGTCGTGTAGTTGGAGCCGGGGGCGGAGCTCTCCCGCGTCACGTGGCGGTCGTGCTTGCTGATCGCGCCCGCGATGGCGAACACCGCGAAGACGGCGAGAGCGCCGCCGCAGAAGCGCAGCACTTTCTCTCGGCGCCCGAGGCGCCCGCCCGCGTATTCGCGGGGCGAGAGGTCGTCGAGCTCGTCCCTCACCAGCATCACCGCGAACGCTTCCTTGGTGGCCATCGCCAAGGCGAAGCCGCCGAAGAGCAGGAGCAGGCTGAGGATGGTGAGCAGGTGCGAGCGCTGCCCGTGTTCCTGGTAGACGGCGGCGGCATGCTCGGCGATCAGCCATCCCGGCACGATCGCCAGAAAGGCGAGGAGGCCGATCCCGAGGACCGCGGCGAAGCACTCGCGCCGGCGTCGGCGCAGCAGCCATAGCGACTCTCGCAGTCCGGCTCCGGGGCCGAGGTCCCCGAGGACGGCGAGAGGGATGACGAAGAAGATGGCGACGTACCAGGCGAACTGAATCCAGGGCAGGGCCGGGCGGAAGTGGAAGTGGCGCGCCAGCAAGAACGCCCCGATCCAGACCGCGAGAAATACGCCCGCCCACCAGAGGAGCGGGCGGGAGCGCTCCCGTGCCTCGGCGAGCGCTTCGCCGAGATCGAGGGGCGCGCCGTCGAGCGCCGCGTCGGCCGCCGCCGCGATCGCCCCGAGGAGGAAGACTCCCACCACCGCGAACACCGCGTCGATGGCGATGACCCCGGCGATGTCCTTGCTGCTGGTCGCATTGAGGCCGGTGACGATGCCCAGGTAGGCGTTTCCGGCCCAGACCACGGCGAGCATGAACACGAGGCCCCGGATCGCCTGCTGCTGGCAGGCCAGCTTCCAGCTGGATTTGGCCAACCGCCAGCCGGCGCTGCCCCGGGGCTCATCGGCATGGGGCTTCAGCTCTTCCCGCCACGACGCATCCATGTCGTGGCTATCGGCAGCTAAGTGATCGTCCTAGAGGCGAGGCGGCATGTCGTCCATGTGCGCGGGCGCCGCCTGGCCCGGCAGCGGTTCGGCCTCATGCTCCCAGACATTGTTGAGGGAGACCTGCAGGTAAGCCGGGAAGGCGAAAGGAATGATCAGGTAGAGGATCAGAGCGAGCCAGCCACTGACCGGCTCCCGCCCCGCGATCTTCGAGGCGCCCTGCACGCGTTCGGTTCCGCGCCAGTAGGTGATCAGCGGCGGGATCAGGATGAGAAAGCCCGGAACCAGAGCCAGCAGAGAGTTGACCGGGTTCTGTCCGAGGTCGTACCCGGTGGCTTCCCCGTAGCCCTCCAGCTCCTTGTTGATCTTGTACCACCAGACAAAGTGATAGATCCCGAGCGTCACCACCGGCAGCAGAGCCACAGCCCAAGGGCTCCGCACCTTCACCTCGTGCTCGCTGCCGCGAATCTTCATCTCGTAGGCCATGGGGTCTCAGCCCAGCTTCGGGCTGCGCCAGGGGGCTTCCAGGCGCTTCACAAGCTCGTCGCCGAGGCCCTCGACCGGGACGCGGGTCTGCTCCAGGGAGTCGCGGTCGCGGAGGGTGACGGTGTCGTCTTCCATCGTCTGGCCGTCGACGGTGATGCCCCAGGGGGTGCCGATCTCGTCCTGGCGGCGGTAGCGCTTGCCGATCGAGCCGCCCTCGTCGAACTCGGCGGGAAGGCGATGGCGCAGGCTCTGGAAGATCTCGCGGGCCTTCTCCGGCATCCCCTCCTTCGAGACGAGGGGGAGGACGGCGACCTTGACCGGGGCCAGGCGCGGGTGCAGGCGCAGGACGGTGCGCTGGCGGCCCTCCACCTCCTCGACCTCGTAGGAGTCGACGAGGAAGGCGAGGGTGGCGCGGTCGGCGCCGGCGGCCGGCTCGATCACGTGGGGGACGTAGCGCTCTTTGGTCTGCTGGTCGAAGTACTCGAGCTTCTCGCCGGAGAACTTGGCGTGCTGGGTGAGGTCGAAGTCGCCGCGGTTGGCGATCCCCTCCAGCTCCGACCAGCCGATCGGGAAGAGGTACTCGATGTCGCTCGTCGCCGAGGAGTAGTGGGAGAGCTCGTCGGCGCCGTGGGCGCGCACGCGCAGGTGGTCGGGGCGGATGCCGAGCTCGGTGTACCAGCGCTCGCGCTCGGCCATCCAGTGTTGATGCCACTTCTCCGCTTCGGCGGGCGGCGTGAAGTACTCCATCTCCATCTGCTCGAACTCGCGGGTGCGGAAGATGAAGTTGCCGGGGGTGATCTCGTTGCGGAAGGACTTGCCGACCTGAGCGATCCCGAACGGCGGCTTCTTGCGGGCGAAGCCGAGCACGTTCTTGAAGTTGATGAAGATCCCCTGCGCCGTCTCCGGGCGCAGGTAGACGGTCGAGCCCTCCTCGGCGACCGGCCCGACGTGGGTTTCGAACATGAGGTTGAACTGGCGCGGCTCGGAGAGCTCGCCGCCGCACTCCGGGCAGCGCAGCTCCGCGCTCGGGTCGCCGCCTTCGGCTTCGACCGCCTCGCGCAGATGGTCCTCGCGCCAGCGCTTCTTGCACTTGCCGAGGCACTGGACGAGCGGGTCGGTGAAGCCTTCGAGGTGGCCCGAGGCCTCCCAGACGCGCGGGTGCTGGAGGATCGCCGAGTCGAGCGCGACGATGTCGTCGCGCTCCTGCTGCATTGCCTTCCACCACTCGGCTTTGACGTTGTTCTTGAGCAGGACGCCGTAGTGGCCGTAGTCGTAGGTCGAGCCGAGGCCGCCGTAGATCTCCGAGGAGGGGAAGACGAAGCCGCGCCGTTTGCAGAGCGCGACGATCTCCTCCATCGTCACCTCGGTCGGGCGGGTCCCCTGCTCGGTTGCCATGGCGGGAACGGTAGCGGCTGCGATAATCCCGGGCCGCCATGCCCATCTACGAGTACAAATGCGAGAACGGCCACGTCTTCGAGGTGATCCAGAAGATGAGCGACGAGCCGCTGCGCAAATGCGAGGAGTGCGGCGCCCCGGCCTCGCGGGTGCTGACCCCGCCGGCGATCCACTTCAAGGGCTCCGGCTTCCACAACACCGACTACGGGACGAAGCGAGGCGGCAGCAACGGCGCCGCTGAGAGCTCGGCCGAGTCGAAGAGCTCAGACTCCTCGGGCTCCGGCAAGAGCGAGTCGAAGTCTGATTCGAAGCCAGCCGCCTCGACTGCGGACTGACCGGCGATTGGTGAATTAAGGCCCCTATAGGGACCAAAATTCACCAATCGTTCTTAGCCGTTGATCAGCCGGTTGACGGCCTTCTTGCGCACTGAGGCGGGGACTTCGTAGGAGCCGTCGGAGCGGAGGTTGCAGCCGCTCAACTGCTTGACGCAGAGGACTTCGGCGGTCGAGCCGCCGCCGATCGCGGCGGAGAGGACCAGCTGCGGCATCGTGAAGAAGCCCATGTCGCTGACGAAGGCTTTTGGCGCCTGCCAGCCGATGATCGGGCCGTGGATGAAGTTGTAGGGGATGCGGAGCGGGTCGGTGAGGCGTTCCTTGATCCCGTTGATCACCGACTGCTGGGCCTGCTCGCGGTTGAAGTCGCTGTAGCCCAAGCTGTAGGCGCTCTTGCCGGGGCCGGGGCATTCGACCGGCTCGCGCACCCGCGAGTAGGCAAGCGCCTTTTCCCCGTCGAGCGTGTTCTCGCCCTTGTGCAGGTGCAGGGTGATCCCGCCCTGGCCGTGCCCGGCGCCGCCGGAGATTTCGGCGCAGAGCTTGTGGGGGACGTTCACTTCGACCCCGCCGACGGCGTCGATCAGCTTTTCGAAGCCGGTGAAGTCGACGATCGCGATGTGGTCGATCTTGATCCCGAGGAACTGTTCGACCGTCTTGATCTGCAGGGCGGCGCCACCGTAGGAGAAGGCGGCGTTGATTTTCGTCGGCGTGTAGCCGGGGATTTCGGCGAAGGTGTCGCGGGGGATCGAGAGTTTGCGGAAGGTGCCGCCGCCGGCGCGGATCAACATCAGCGTGTCGGCGCGGTATTCACCGGCTTCGCAGCCGTCGTGCGGGGCATCGCCGCGCGACTGCTGTTCGAAGCACTTCTGCTTATGGGGGGCGCCGGGTTCCTGCGTGTTCGGCGGCCGCGCGTCGGTCCCCATCACCAGGATGGTCTGCGGGCTGGTCAGCATCCAGGAGCTGCCGTGCAGGGCGTTGCCGGCTTCGCTGGAGAGCTTGAAGGACTGGATCTGGGCGGAGACGGCGAAGGCGATGAAGCTGAGCAAGATCCATCCCAGCGCGGCCAGCAGGACCCATTTGACGACCCGCCGGGGGGTGATCCGCCGCCGCTCGGGCGGCGGCAGGCCCGGCTCCTCGCGCCGTCGGCGGCGCCATGAAGGGAGCCTTGCACCGTCCCGCAACCCGGACAGATCCGCGCCTTTCAAGCGCGAAAACAGCCCTCGCCGGGACCTGTAGACGTTGTATTCGGGCGGCTCTGGGGGCCGCTGCTCGCCGTCGGGCGTCATGAAGGGCTAGAAATCATGGCGATGCAGCCGGTCCTTCGCCTTCCAGCCTCCAGCTCCTTGTGAACGGCACCGAGACCATCGGCGTCGATCTCGGGGGCACGAAGATGCTGGTCGGCGTCCTCGCCGGCACCGAAGTCCTCTACGAGCAGCGCGAGAAATCGACCGGCCAGAGCGAGGACGAGCTGGTCGAGCTGCTGGTCCGCGAGATCGAAGAGGCGCGGGAAGCGCGCCCCGACGTGGCCGCCGTCGGGCTTGGCGTTCCGGCGACGATCGACCACGACCGCGGCGTCGCCGTCGCCGCAGTCAACCTGCCGCTCTCCGAACTGCCGATCCGCGACCTCGTCTCCGAGCGGGTGGGGCTGCCGGTCTTCGTCGACAACGACGCCAACGTCGCCGCCCTGGCCGAGCACCTCTTCGGCGCCGCCCAGGGCAAGCCGAACGTGGTGATGCTGACGATCGGCACCGGGATCGGCGGCGGCCTCGTCCTCGGCGGCGAGCTCTACCGCGGCGCGACCGGGGCCGGGGCCGAGCTCGGCCACACCGTGATCCAGGCCGACGGTCCGCCCTGCCAGGGCAACTGCCCGAACCACGGCTGCGTCGAGGCGCTCGCCTCCGGCACGGCGCTGGGGCGGGAGGGGCACGCGGCGGCCGAAGGCGCGCCCGACTCGGCGCTCGGCAAGGCGCTCGCCACGGGCGAGACGATCGACGGCCGCGTCGTCACCGAAGCGGCGCTGGCCGGCGACGAGGTCGCGATCGGGGTCTTCGAGCTGATCGGCAGCCGGCTCGGCGTCGCCTGCTCGACCTTCGCCAACATCTTCGAGCCCGACGTGATCGTCGTCGGCGGCGGCGTGATCGCCGCCGGGGACCTGCTGCTGGACCCGGTCCGGCGCGAGGTGAGCCAGCGGGCGCTGACGCCGATGAACCGCACCCCGATCGTCCCTGCCACGCTCGGCAACGACGCCGGGATGATCGGCGCCGCGGCGCTGGCCCGGACCGAACTCGGGCAGGTGGCAGCCTGATGCCGGGCTGCCTCGTCGTCTGCCCTACGCCGATCGGGAACATCGACGACGTCTCCGTGCGGATGCGCGAGGCGCTGGTCGGCGCCGACTTCATCGCCTGCGAGGACACCCGCAAGACCGGCGCCCTGCTCGACCGGCTGCGGATCCGGCCGGCACCGAGGATGGTCTCCTTCCACGAGGGCAACGAAAGCGCGCGGGCGCTGGAGCTGGCGCAGCGGATCGAGCGCGGCGACGTCGTCGCCCTCGTCTCCGACGCCGGGATGCCGGCGATCTCCGACCCCGGCTACAAGCTGATCCGCCGCTGCATCGAGCGCGACCTCGAGGTGACGGTGCTGCCGGGGCCCTCGGTCGTGCCGGTCGCCCTGGTCGCCTCCGGGCTGCCGACCGACAAGTGGCGCTTCGAGGGCTTCCTGCCGCGGCGGGCGGGGGAGATGGAGCGGGTCCTGCGCTCGGCCGAGACCGTCGTTGCCTTCGAGTCGCCGCGCCGGGTCGGTGAGTCCCTCGCCGCCCTCGCCTCGCTGGCGCCCGACCGCCAGGCCGCCGTCTGCCGGGAGCTGACCAAGGTCCACGAGGAGGTCGCCCGCGGCACCCTCGGCGAGCTCGCCCGCCGCTTCCGCGGCGACGTCAAAGGCGAGATCGTCCTCGTCATCGCCCCCGCCGCCTCCGCCGAGCACAACCAAGACGTCGGCTTTGCCGTCGACGCCCTCCGCCACCTGGTCCAGTCCGGCGCCCGCCCCCGGGCGGCGGCCTCGGTAGTAGCCGCCCTCACCGGCACCCGCGCCAACGACCTCTACAAAGCCCTTACGGGGCGAGAGGCGCGCAGATAGCCTGCGGGGTTCAGTGGAGACTTTTTACGTAACCACCCCGATCTACTACGTCAACGCGGAGCCGCATTTGGGGCACGCTTATTCGACGATGGCTGCGGATGTGCTGGCACGGCATCATCGGCAGCGGGGGGACGATGTGTTCTTCCTTACTGGGACCGATGAGCACGGGGAGCCGATCGAGACGGCGGCGGAGAAGGCGGGGATCTCGCCGCAGGAGCTGGCCGATCGCAATGCGGAGAAGTTCCGGGGGCTGATGCCGATCATTGGGGCGACGAACGACTTCTTCATCAGGACCTCGGATCCGCGGCACAAGGAGAAGGTCGCCGAGATCATGCAGCGGGTCTACGACAACGGCTGGGTGACGAAGGGGGTCTACGAAGGCTGGTACTGCCCCCGCTGCGCCGACTTCAAAACCGAGCGCGAGCTGGGGCCGGGCAACACCTGTCCGATCCATGAGATTCCGCTTGAGCGCGAACGCGAGGAGAACTGGTTCTTCCGCCTCTCCGCCTTCCAGGCGCAGCTCGAAGGCCTGTACGAGGAGCGGCCGGACTTCGTCGTCCCGGACTTCCGCCGCAACGAGGCGCTCTCCTTCATCAAAGGCGGCCTCGAAGACGTCTCGCTCTCCCGCCCCAACCTGAAGTGGGGGCTGCCGCTGCCCTGGGACCCGGGCCAGCGGATGTACGTCTGGTTCGACGCCCTCCTCAACTACGTCACCGCCCTGACCTTCGCCCGCGAGGGCGAGGACCTGACCGACCGCTACTGGCCCGCCGACCTGCACGTGATGGCGAAGGACATCCTCAAGTTCCACGCGGTGATCTGGCCGGCGCTGTGCCTTGCCACCGGGATCGAGCCGCCGCGGCGGATGGTGATCCACGGCTATCTACTGATGGGCGAGAAAAAGATGTCGAAGAGCCTCGGCAACGTGCTCGACCCCTTCGAGGTGATCGAGCGCTTCGGCGCCGACGCGCTGCGCTTCTACCTCTTCCGCGAGGTCAGCTTCGGCCAGGACGGCTCGCTCTCGACCGCCGGTTTCGAGCAGCGCTACGAGACCGAGCTCGCCAACGACTACGGCAACCTCGCCAGCCGGGTGCTGGCGATGGTCGACCGCTACCGCGACGGGACGGTGCCGGTGGCGCAGGTCGACGCGACGCTGGCCGAGGATTTCGAGGGCGCCGTGTCCCGCTTCAGCGGCCTGCTCGACAAGGCCGAGCTGACCCAGGCGCTCGACCTCGTCTGGACCCTGGTCCGCCGCCTCAACCGCTTCGTCGAGGAGACGAAGCCGTGGGAGCTGGCCAAGGACGAGGCCGACCCCGAGCGCCTCGACGAAGTCCTCTACAACCTGGTCGAGGGCCTACGGGTGACGACGCTCCTGCTGGTCCCCTACCTGCCGCAGACGAGCGAGACGCTCCTCACCGCGCTGGGCGAAGAGGGGCGCGGCCTGGCCGAGCTCGGCTCGCGCGAGGGCGGCCAGCAGGTCGAGCGGGTCGCGCCGCTCTTTCCGAAGATCGAGGCGCCCGCCTGAGGATGGCTCACAGCGGTGTGCTTTTTGGGCGCTATACGCCCATAAGGCGCACCGATTCTCAGGCCAGCAGCTCCGGCCCGATCTGATCGGGCCGGGTCAGCCCGCACAGGGCCATCGTCAGATCGAGCTCGGCGAGGACCATCTTCAGCACGACCTCGACTCCGGCCTGGCCGTCGAGCGCCAGGCCCCAGACGTAGGGGCGGCCGAGGCAGACGGCGTCGGCGCCGAGCGCGAGCGCCTTCAGCACGTCGGCGCCGCTGCGGACGCCGCTGTCGAAGAGGATCGCGAGCTCGCCGCCGGCCGCCTCGGCGATCGCCGGCAGGGCGTCGAGCGAGCCGATCGCGCCGTCGACCTGGCGGCCGCCATGGTTGGAGACGACGATGCCGTCGAGCCCGCGCCGCACCGCCTCGCGGGCGTCCTCGACGTGCTGGATGCCCTTGACCAGGATCGGCAGCGAGGTCATCTCGCGCAGCTGGTCGAGGTCCGCCCAGTTCAGCGCCGGGTTGGCCTGCACGCCGAGGAACTGGCCGGTCGCCATCCCCGGGTCCTCCTCCGGCGTCTGCTCCAGCTTGGCGCGGAAGACGGGGTCCTGGAAGTAGTTGCCGACGCCGCGGCCTTCGAGGAACGGCAGCCAGGCCTGCTGCAGGTCGCGCGGCTTCCAGCCGGGGATGAAGGTGTCGACGGTGAGGACGATCGCTTCGTAGCCGGCCCGCTCGGCCCGCTCGGCGAAGCTGCGGGCGAGCTCGGGATCGTTGGGCCAGTAGAGCTGGAACCAGCGCGGCGCCTCGCCGCCCGCCTCAGCGATCTCCTCCAGTGAGAAGTGGGAGGCGGTGCTGGCGATCATCGGCACCCCGACCGCGGCGGCGGCGCGGGCGGTGGCGAGCTCGCCCTCCTCGTGGACGCCCTGCTGGACGCCGATCGGGGCCAGCATCAGCGGCGCCGGCATCCGGGTGCCGAGGACGGGGGTGGAGAGGTCGCGCTGGGAGACGTCGCGGAGCATCCGCGGCACGATCTGGCGGCGGCGGAAGGCCTCGAGGTTCGCCCGGATCGTCTCCTCGCTGCCGGCCCCGGCGCCGACGTAGTTGGCGATCCGCGGCTCCATCGCCGCCAGCGCCGCCCGCTCCAGCTCGGAGACCGCGACCGGGATCGCCGGCGCCTCGCCGCCGAGGCCGCGGGCGTAGATCTCGCGGTAGTAGTCGGCGAGGTCCGCCATCGGCCGAAGGATAGGCTGAGCCGGGAGATGATCGACTCCCACACCCACCTGTTCCTCTGCGACGGCGGCGAGGACGAGCTGGTCGCCGCGGCCGCCGAGGCCGGGGTGAGCCGAATGCTGACCGTAGGGATGGACGCGGAGACGAACGCCGCCGCGGTGTCGAGCGCCGAGCGACACGAGGCGGTCTTCGCTGCGGTCGGGCGGCACCCGAATGAGGCGAGCGGGTTCGCCGACGACACCGCCGAGGAAATCCGCCGCCTCGGCGCGCACGAGAAGGTGCGGGCGATCGGCGAGACCGGCCTCGACTTCTATCGCGACTACGCGTCGCCGGACGAGCAGCGGCGCGCCTTCGTCGCCCAGATCGAGATCGCCCGCGAGCTCGGCCTGCCGATCGTGATCCACGCCCGCGACCGCGAGGGGGAGACGACCGCGATCGACGAGATCTTCGAGGCTCTGGATGCCCATGCCGGCGACGCCGCGGTGATCCTGCACTGCTTCTCGGCTCCGCAGCGGGTCGCCGACGCGGCCGAGCGCGGCTGGTACTGCTCGTTCGCCGGCAACGCCACCTACCCGAGCGCCAAGGAGCCGCGCTTCGCCGCCGCCAAGGTGCCCGACGAGCTGATCCTGGTCGAGACCGACGCGCCCTACCTCGCCCCGCAGCCGATGCGCGGCAAGCGCAACCAGCCCGCCTTCGTAGTCGAGACGGCGCGGGGGATCGCGGCCGAGCGCGGCGTTACCTACGAGGAGCTGGAGCGGATGGTGGAGGCCAACGCGCGGGCGCTGTTCGGCTGGTAGCGGTGGTCCGGCTCGGGCAGAACTTCCTCGCCGACCCCAACCTGCTGGAGGCGATCGTCCGCGACGCCGAGCTGGCGCCGGACGACGTGGCGCTCGAGGTCGGCGCCGGCGAAGGGGTGCTGAGCGAGCGGCTGGCGGTCGCGGCGGCGCATCTGCACACGGTCGAGATCGACCGGGGGCTGGAGCAGGCGCTGGCGCCGCTCGGGGCGCTGCCGAACGTGGACCTGCACTGGGGCGACGCCATGAAGCTCGACCTCGCGGCGCTGCAGCCGGCGCCGACGGCGATGGTGGCCAACCTGCCCTACTCGGTGGCGACGCCGCTGATCCTGCGCACGATCGAGGAGCTGCCGACGCTGCGGCGCTGGACGGTGATGGTGCAGCGGGAGATCGCCGATCGCCTGCGGGCGGGGCCCGGGAGCCGCGTCTACGGGTCGCCGAGCGCGGTCGCCCAGCTCGCCTGCGAAGTTTTCATGCTGCGGGCGGTCGACCCGGCCGTGTTCAAGCCGCGCCCGCGGGTCGAGTCGGCGATCCTGCGCCTGCAGCGCACCGGCCCCGGCGCCGACGCCGCGACGCGGGAGCTGATCCGCGCCGCCTTCGCCCACCGGCGCAAGTCGCTGGCGCGCTCGCTGGAGTACGCGCGCCCCGGGTTGCTGGGACCGGCGCGGGAGGCGCTGGCGGCGCTCGGCCTGCCCGAGGACGCCCGCGCCGAGGCGCTCTCGCCGCGGCAATTCGCCGCCCTCTCCGCGAAGCTGCCTGATTGAAACCTGTCTCATGCTGCTGCACGCCCCGGCCAAGCTCAACCTCTGCCTCTACCTGGGCCGCGTCCGCGAGGACGGCCTGCACGAGCTCTGCTCGCTGTTCGAGCCGCTGGCGTTGGCCGACCTGATCACGGTGACGCCGGCCGAGCGCGACGAGGTGATCTGCCCCGGCATCGAGGGCGAGAACCTGGCGGCGAAGGCGCTCGCGGCGCTGCGCGAGCCCGGTTGGGAGCGGGAACCGCTGCGGATCGAGATCGAGAAGCGGGTGCCGGTGGCGGCGGGCCTCGGCGGCGGCAGCGGCGATGCCGCCGCGATCCTGCGCTTGGCGACTGGGGAAGTCGCCGACCTGCCCGAGCTGGCGGCGCGCCTGGGCGCTGATGTGCCCTCGCAGCTGCGCCCATCGCTGGCCCTGGTGCGGGGCGCGGGGGAGCATGTGTTTCCGCTGCCCGACCCCGTCGAGCACGCGGCGGTGCTGCTGCCGGGCGGCGGTGGGCTCAGCACCGCCGCGGTCTTCGCCGAGGCGGACCGGCTCGGCCTCGGCCGCGCGCCGGCGGAGCTCGACGAGCTGGCCGAGCGGCTGCGCCAGGTCGCCGGCGAGGGCGCCTCGCCGCTCGACTACCCCGAGCTGCTCGTCAACGACCTCGAGCCGGCGGCGCTCTCGCTGCGCCCGGATATCGGCGCGGCGCTGGACGCGCTGCGCGGCGCCGGCGCCCCGGTCACGGTCCTCAGCGGCTCCGGCCCGACCGCGGTCGGCCTCTTCCCCGACCTCGCCTCGGCGCGGGACGCGGCCGCCGCAACCGGGTATGGCGAAGCCATCGTCTGCGCCGCCGGACACGCGAGGCTGACGCGATGAGGCTCGCCGGGGAGGGAGAGGGCACCAGCCGCCGCAAAAAGATCATCATCGCCGCGATCGCCGCCGCGATCGCCGTCGGCTACTACTTCCTCAGCCGCGAGCTCGGCAGCCTCGACCTGCAGAAGCTGCTCGAAGAAATCTCCAACACGCTCGGCGCCTGGACCTACCTGCTGGTCGGCGTCTTCGCCTTCGCCGAGACCGGCGCCTTCGTCGGCCTCGTCGTCCCCGGCGAGACGGTGATGCTGCTCGGCGGCGCCGTCGCCGGCCAGGGCGCGATCAGCATCTACCTGCTGATCGCGGTCGGCTGGTTCGCCGCCTGGCTCGGCGACACGACCAGCTTCTTCCTCGGCCGGCGGCTGGGACGGGGCTTCGTGCTGGAGCACGGGCCGCGGTTCGGGATCAGCCACGAGCGCTTCGAGAAAGTCGAGGACTACTTCGACCGCCACGGCGGCAAGACGATCTTCATCGGCCGCTTCGTCAGCCTCGTGCGCGCCTTCGCCCCCTTCATCGCCGGCAGCTCGGGGATGCGGTACCGCGCCTTCGTCCCCTACTCGATCCTCGGCACCGGCCTCTGGGCCAGCGCCCACATCCTGATCGGCTACTTCTTCTCGCGCAGCATCGCGACGGCGGGCAAGTACGCCGCCAAAGGCGCCTTCCTGCTGGGGACGCTGATCGCGGTCGTCGCCGGCTCGATCTTCCTCTACCGCCACTTCCGGGTCGAGGAGAACCGGGCGGCGGCGGTGCGCTGGATGGAGCGGCACGCCGCCACCCGCTGGCTGGTCGTGCTCGGCCGTCGCTACCGGCCGCAGCTCCTCTTCCTCTGGGACCGGGTCACCCCCGGCGGCACCTTCGGGCTCGAATTCACCAGCCTGATGGCGACGCTCGCGGTCGCCCTCTTCGTCCTGATCGCCTACGCGGTGGTGATCGGGCACGAACCCGGGCCGACGCCGGGCGACGAAACGGCGATGGAAATCGCCGGCCACCTGCGCACCCACCTCCTCACCAGCGTCGCCGAAGTCATCACCTTCTTCGGCTCCGGCGGCTTCACCTGGGCGCTGGCGGCGGTCTGCGCGGCGCTCCTGGCCTGGCGGCGGCGCTGGGCCGAGTTCTGGGTGCTGGTGGCGGGGATGGCGATCATCCAGATCGGAGTCGTCGAGATCAAGGACCTGGTCGCCCGCCCGCGCCCGACCGAACAGCTCGTCCACGTCACCGGCTTCTCCTACCCGAGCGGCCACGCCGCCCACTCGGTCATCTACGTCTGGCTGGCGTTCACGATCGTGCTGCGGCTGCGGCCGGGGATGGCGCGGGCGGCGGCGGTGGTGACGGCGGGGATCGCGATCGCGGCGCTGATCGGTCTCTCGCGCGTCTACCTCGGCGTCCACTACCTCAGCGACGTCAGCGGCGGCTGGGCGTTGGGCGCGGCGGCGTTCTCGTTCTGCGCGGCGATCGCGCTGGTCGTCACGGAAGTGCGCCACAATCCAGAGCAGTGACCGTTTTCGCACTGGCGAGGATCGACCACCAGTACCTGCTCTACGGGGTCGCCGCGGCGATCTGCCTGGCCGTCTTCGTCACCCTCATCCTTCACCCGGCGGTGACCGCCTACGGGCGGCTCTGGGAGAAGGCCGCGGCCGGGTTCCTCTCGCTCTTCGTGCTGGCGGCGCTGATCTGCGGCGGGATCGTGATCGGGCTGGCGATCGTCTACTACTACACGGACATCGTCAACTTCATCCACGGCAAGTAGTTTCGGTTCCCTGCCGGGATAATGGCGCGATGCCGGCTTCCTCGAAACACGGGGCCACGAGCCCTGCCGACGCCGACCGGGCGGCGCTGCTCGACGCGCTCTCCGACGCGGTCGAGTCGGGCGCGGGGCTGCCCGCGGTGGCCCGCGCGGCGGCGCGCCTGCTCGACGCCAGCGTGGTGCTGATCGACCGCTCCAGCGCGGTGCTGGCGGTGGCGGGCGCCTCCTCCGACCAGGAGCAGAAGCTGCTCTCCGGCGGCGAGGGGGTGACGGCTGTCGAGCTGCGGGTCGCCGACAACGTCGTCGGCGAGCTGCGCTACCGGACGAAGACGCCGCCCGACGCGGTGCTGGCGCGGATGGTGACGACGCTGCTGGCGCTGGAGCTGGAGCGCTCGCGCTCGCCCGAGTGGGAGAGCGAGGAGGCGGCTGGGGCTTTCGTGATGGCCGTGCTGGGGCGCCAGGTGACCGACCGCGGCGACATCGTCGCCCGGGCGGCGGAGCTTGGCGCCGACCTCGACCGCGGCGCCGGCGTGGTGGTGCTGCGGGCGATGCCGCGCGCCGCGCAGACGGGCGAGTGGCGGGAGCGGGTGCTGGTCCTGGCGCAGCGGGCGCTGCGGGCGCTGGCGCCGGGTTCGCTGGCCGCCAGCGACGGGGACGAAGCGGCGGAGATCTCGGCGATCGTCCCGGCCGAGGACGACGAGCGGCTGGCCCGGGCCGCCGCCGGGCTGGCGCGCGAGCTCGACGACAGCCTCGGCGGCTTCCACCTCCCCACCGGCCGCAGCCGCCGCTGCGCCGACCCGGTCGACCTCTACCGGGCGGGGAACGAGGCGCGCCTGGCCGTCAACGTCGGCGAGGCCGAGGGACGGGCGCTGCTCGCCTTCGAGGACACCGGCGCCTACCGCCTGCTGCTGCCGGCGATGAGCGAGGACCCGGCCGAGCTCGAACGCTTCTACGCGGAGACGATCCAGCCGCTGGTCTCCTACGACGAGCAGTACGAGACCGAGCTGGTGGCGACCGTCGAGGCCTACCTCGACAACGACGGCAACGTCGCCGCCACCGCCAAACAGCTCTTCACCCACCGCCACACGATCCGCTACCGCCTCGAGCGCGTCCGCGAGCTCTGCGGCCACGACGTCTCCAGCACCGAAGGCCGCGAGAAGCTCGGCCTCGGCCTCAAAGCGATGCGCGTCCTCGGCATCGCCTCCCCCCGCGGCCCCGCCATGGAGCCCGGCGCCAAGGGCGGCAAAGTGGCTCGCGCGGCGGAGGAGTAGCTCGAACCAGCAGTACTCCGGGGAGAGGACTTGAACCCCTGCTTCCTGGACCAAAACCAGGCGTGCTAGCCGACTACACCACCCCGGATCGCTACCCGAGCGTAACGCCGTCGCGCGCGAGCCGGCAATTAGCCTCCTTATAGGAGGGAAATTGCCGGCTCGATTTTCTATCGTCCGTTTTCGGGCCTAAGGTCGTCGGCATGGAGATCGGCGGAGCGTCGCTTGACCCGGAGGTGCGGGAGGGGCTGAGGCGGAGCTGGAAGATGCTGATGGGGGTCGGCATCGGTGCGATCGTGCTTGGTTGCATCGCGATCCTGGTGCCGGCGGTGGCTGCGGTGGGGACGGCGATCTTCATCGGCTGGCTGTTGCTGGTGGTCGGTGCGGTGCTGGTGGCCGGGGCGTTCTCGGCGCACTCGGTCGGGACCTTCTTCCTGCGGATGCTGTGGGCGGTGCTGACGGTGATCGTCGGTATCTGGCTGATCGTCGAACCGCACAACGGGACGCTGACGCTGACCTTCGTGCTCGGCATCTACTTCCTCTTCATGGGCCTCACCCGCGTCACCATCGCCTTCATCGGCCGCGGTCAGCCGAACGCCGGCTGGGTCGGCCTCAGCGGCGTCTGCGGCCTGCTGATCGGCATCCTCATCCTCGCCAAGTTCCCCAGCAGCGCCGACTGGGCGATCGGCCTCCTCGTCGGCATCGACCTGATCTTCGCCGGCTGGACGCTGACCTCCGTTGCATTGCTGGGCAAAGAACTCGCCAAGCGCGCCTGAGCAAATACGATGCGGGAGTGAGTTCCCCCCTGGTCCTCGTGATGGCGGCGGGGGAGGGGACGCGGATGCGTTCCTCCACGCCGAAGATGCTGCATCCCGTCTGCGGGCGGCCGATGGTCGCCTGGCCGATCATCGCCGCGCGCGAAGCGGGCGCCGGCCGGGTGGCGGCGATCGTCTCGCCGGGGCGCGACCTCTCCGCCGGCCTGCCCGAGGGCGCCGAGACTGTGTTTCAGCCGCAGCCGGACGGCACCGGCGGCGCGATCCGCGCCGCGCTGCCGCTGATCGAGGAAAGCGAGACTGTCCTCGTCCTCTCCGGCGACCACCCGTTGCTCTCGACGGAGACGATCGGCGGACTGCTCGAGGCTCACACCGCCTCCTCCGCCGCCGCGACGATGCTGACGATCGAGCTCGACGACCCCGGCGCCTACGGCCGCGTCGTCCGTGGCGCCTCTGGCGAGGTCGAGCGTGTGGTCGAGGCTAAAGCCGCCGGCGACGCGACTCCCGAGGAGCTGGCGATCCGCGAGATCAACGCCGGCACCTACGTCTTCGACGCCGCCCCTCTCGTCACCGCCCTGCGTTCGCTCTCCAACGACAACGCGCAGGGCGAGTACTACCTGACCGACGCGTTCTCCTTGCTGCGCGCGGCCGGCCACACCGTCGCCGCCCACCTCGCCGACGACATCGCCGCGACGATGGGCGTCAACAACCGCGTCGACCTCGCCGCGGTCGAGACCGAGGCCCGCCGCCGCCTGCTGGAGGCGCACATGCTCGCCGGCGTCACCGTCGTCGACCCCGCCTCGACCTGGATCGACGCCGGCGTCGAGATCGCCGCCGACTCCCGTATCGAGCCTGGCAGCAGCCTCCGCGGCCAGACCACGATCGGCGCGGGCGCCGTCGTCGGCCCGCTCAGCACCCTGATCGACAGCAGCGTCGGGCCCGGTTCCCAGGTCCTCCACTCCTACCTGGTCGAGTGCGAGGTGCGCGCCGGCTGCAGCGTCGGCCCCTTCGCCTACCTGCGCCCCGGCGCCCTGCTCGAGGACGAGGCCAAGGCCGGCACCTTCGTCGAGATCAAGAACTCGCAAGTGGGGGAGGGGACCAAGGTCCCGCACCTCGCCTATGTCGGCGACGCCGAGATCGGTCCCGGCAGCAACCTCGGCGCCGGCACGATCACCGCCAACTACGACGGTTTCCGCAAGAACCGGACCGTAATCGGCCGCGACGTGCGGATTGGCGTTGACACGATGCTGATCGCCCCGGTAAAAGTCGGCGACTCCGCCTACACTGGCGCTGGCGCAGTGATCAAGGACGACGTGCCCGAGGGGGCGCTGGCCGTCAGTGAGAACGCGCAGAGGAACATCGACGGATATGCCGCCCGCAAGGCGGCGAAGATGCGAGAGGACGGAACCCCGTGAGCATGATCGAGGAGCGCCCGCAGGTGGGCACCGCCATCGAGCACGACTACTCCAAGCGGATGATGGTCTTCGGCGGCCGCTGCTCGATGGACCTCGCCGCCAAAGTCGCCGGCAAACTCGGCGTCGACGTCGGCCAGGTGACGCTGAAGACCTTCGCCGACGGCGAGGTCTACTGCCGCTACGAGGAGTCGATCCGCGGCGCCGACGTCTTCCTCGTCCAGTCGACCTGCTCCAACGAGCAGGAAGGGATGACCCCGAACGACGCGCTGATGGAGCTGCTGACGATGATCGATGCCGCCCAGGGCGCCTCCGCGCACCGGATCATCGCCGTCCTCCCCTGGTACGGCTACGCCCGCCAGGACAAGAAGTCGGCCCCGCGCGAGCCGATCTCCGCCCGCATCGTCGCCAAGTGCCTGGAGGGCGTCGGCGTCGACCGCGTCCTCACCATGGACCTCCACGCCGGTCAGATCCAGGGCTTCTTCCACGTCCCGGTCGACCACATGACGGCGATGCCGATGCTGACCCAGTGGTTCATCGACCAGGAACTGAACGACGAGCTGGTGATCGTCAGCCCCGACGCCGGCCGGGTCAAGACCGCGCGCAACTTCGCCCGCCGGATCGGCACCCAGTGGGCGGTGATGGAGAAGGAGCGCCCGGCCCAGGCGGTGGCCGAGATCGGCTACGTGGTCGGCGACGTCAAGGGCAAGACCGCGGTCCTGGTCGACGACATGATCGCCACCGCCGGCACCCTCTGCGCCGCCGCCCAGACGGTGATCGACGAGGGCGCGGCGCGGGTGATCGCCTGCGCCACCCACGGCGTCTTCTCCGGCCCCGCCTTCGAACGCCTCGAAAACTCGGCGATCGAGCGCATCGTCGTCACCGACACCCTGCCGCTGCGCCCCGGCGCCCCGGACAACATCACTGTCCTCTCCACCGCCAAAATCTTCGCCGACTCGATCCGCAGCATCTTCACCGACGGCTCCGTCTCGGAGATCTTCGCCGGCGAGAACCAGCTGTTCTAGGCGGGCGGCTGCGGCCCATCGCGGCGGCTGGGTGTCCATAACCGGCGCGGATTCGCCACCTCTCCGACATCCCGCATAGCGCCGCTATGCGGGAGTCGTTTCGGCGGCGCTCCGCTTGGTTCTGGACACCCAGCCACTCGCGCTGCGCCTTGCCGACCGCCGCCTGGGGTACGGGTGTGGCCTGAGCTTCGATTACGCTTTGGCCGCCTTGTCCACCG
Organism: Solirubrobacterales bacterium; assembly: GCA_051954855.1. Taxonomy (GTDB): domain Bacteria; phylum Actinomycetota; class Thermoleophilia; order Solirubrobacterales; family 70-9; genus VAYN01. The sequence goes on from JBQCHH010000024.1 coordinate 62,506, forward strand.
TGCCCGTCCCAGTGGCCGACTCGACCGGTGCAATTACCGGCTTCGGTGTCGTCGTCATCATCTTTTTGGTCTTTGCCGGCATAGCTGGGCTTCGCGTGCGTAACGGCCGCAAGACGAAGCGTGAATATGCCGAAGTGCAGGCCGCAGGCCTGTACGAGCACGAAGAGAGCGGAGTGGAAATCCAGCCGAATGCGGGCGCGATGGCCCTAGCTACGATCGCTGCGGCGCTGGCCGTGGTCTCTGTGTTCCTGCCAGCACTTGAAACGAGCGCTTTCAGCAGCATTGCTAAGAACACTTTGATTCAAGGCGGGGGAGGCTGGCTGGTCTTGGGGTGTGCGGTCGGCATCCTGGGTGCTGTCTATCGCGCCTACTCCACTTCGACGACTACCTGGGCGGTCTTTGTACTTGGGTTAGTGATCCTCGGAGTCGCGATCTACAGTGGAACGGGAGACCGCACCAAACTCGAAAGCATCGCCAACCCCTTCTTGCACAAATCGGTCACCGTGAACGGGTCCCCGGCTGTGGGCATTTATGCCGCTGGCGCCGCAGGCATCCTTGCGATGTTCGCGGGATTCATCCTGGCTGGCAATTCAGTGTCTTCCTACCAGGGGGTTGAGCGGAGGACGAAGGCATGCCCTGATTGCGCGGAGACGGTGCTCGAGGCTGCTCGCGTCTGCAAGCACTGTGGTCATCGATTCGACATCGCGGCAACGCCTCAGTAGCACCACAGGAGACCGATGAAGGACGAGCCGCGAAAGCTGCGCCTGGTCGGCCACAAGGGGGCCGATCTGATCGCGCCCGGGAACACGATCGAGTCGTTCCACGCTGCGGTCGAGGCGGGGGTGGACACGATCGAGCTCGACGTGCTCTGGCTGCGGGACGCGCACCTGCCGTTGGAGCAGCGGGCGCCGCTGGTGGTCGCCCACGACTGGGAGGACGCGGAGCGGCGGACGCCGCTGCGGCTGACCGAGGCGCTGGACGCCTTTCTCGAGCCGCCGCTGGATCGGGTCGAGATCGATCTCGACATCAAGCTGCCCGGGCGCGAGGAGGAGGTCGTGGAGGCGCTGCGCGAGCGGGGTCTGACCGAGCGGGCGATGATCTCGACGATGGAGATGCACACGCTCAAACGCATCCTCGAGCTGGCGCCGGAGCTGCGGCGCGGCTGGACCTATCCCAAAGTGACCAAGGACTGGAGCTCGAAGCGCTGGGCGGCGCTGCCGATGCGCGCCGCCCTGATCGGGATGCGCGCCCACCTGCCAGGCCTCGCGGCCGAGAAGCTGCCGCAGTTCAACGTCGAGGCGATGTGGGTCTACCACCCGCTGACCTCGAAGCGCCTGGCCCGCATCTGCGACCTCGCCGGGGTCGAGCTGATCGCCTGGACCGTCGACGACCCGCGGCGTATGCAGAAGCTGGTCGAGATCGGCGTCCACGGCATCTGCTCCAACGACCCCCGCCTGTTCGAGCGCATCGAATTCTGAATCGCCGTGTTGATGTGGGCGTCGTGAAGCCCATGAAGTTCATTGCCGCCATCGTCGTCGCCCTCGCGCTCCTGCCCGTAGCAGCGGCGCAAGCCGAAGGCGTCGATGGCGGCAACCTCCACGTGAAGCTGGCTCCTGGCCTGGCGAAGACGCTGGCGCGCGAGGGTGTCCGTCTCACCGGGCTGAAGCCCGCGACGGCCGGCAAGTCCGGCGCCACGCTGCCGATCTCCAGCGGCCTGCTGGAGCAGAAGTTCGGCAGCGGCTACCTCTTCCTCGAAGGGGGCTTCAAGGTCCAGGCCGGCAAGCGGAGCGTGAAGCTGAACCGCTTCGTCCTCAACACCGCCAAGCACACCCTCAACGCAAACGTGAACGGCATCGCGACCACGCTGGCGAAACTGCCGCCGCAGCAGGCGACGAGGGAAGGCTTCAGTCTCGACCTGGCGCTGAAATCGCTGCAGCTGACGCCCAAGGCCGCTAGCAGGCTCAACCGCAAGCTCGGCCTCGACGGCACCTTCAAAGCCGGCCACTCGCTCGGCTCGGCGACCGCCGCCGCCCGTTTCGAATGGCTGGGGGTCACCGGCGGCAAAATCGTCTTCACGATCGAAGAGGAAATTTTCCACAGGAAGCTCGCTTCGGTGGAAGCCTTCGTCGGGGCTTCCGGTTCGGCCACGCTGAGGAACACCGCGCCGATTGTTGTCGCGATGCCGCTCGATGGCGGGCAGGTCGCCCCTGACGGCTCGGCCGGGGTGCTGCTCAGTCAGGGCGGACTCTTCTTCGCCCAGCACGAGGAACCGTTCGACCACACGATCGACTTCCTCGACACCAATCTCGGTCTCGAATCGCATCTCGTCACCGGCGACGCCAACTACAACCCGAACCCGCAACAGATCCCCTTCAGCGGACCGTTCGCCACGCTGGGTTCCCCGAACTTCCCCGGCGGGGTCGGCGGCGACCGGGACACCGGCGTGGTCAGCTCCCCGCCGGTTCCGGTGGCCCTGCAGCCCAGCTTCGCAAAGGTGTTGAACGAAGTCTTCGGCGCTCCCAAGGGCAAACCCGAGCTTTTCACCGCCGGGGAAACCATCGGCTACTTCGCCTACGAAGCCCAAACCCGCTGAACGTTTCCACCCTTTAAGCCCTTCCAGGGGCCTCAAGGGTGGAAACGATGCCTAGATCGTTCCCGGCGTTGCCGTCGGCGGGGTGCCGCGGCGGCCACGTTTGACCTTTACGGCCGACTCAAGATCCTCTTGGGTGAAGCCGCCGACGGTGGTGCCGTCGAGGGCGTAGCGGTAGAGGGCGACCCCGAAGATGCCGCTGAGCGCTTTCGAGACCAGCAGCGAGACCGCCAGCCCCAGCACGCCGACGACCCCCAGCAGCGCCCCGAGGAACGAGGCCGAGGCCCAGACGGCGACGCCGAGCACGATGAGAAGGACCGAGGGCAGCACACCAAGGAGGAAGACGGCGCCGCCGATCGCGATGTTGCCGGTGATCTGCTGCCCCCAGCGCTCGCGGAACATCGAGGCCGAGCGCTTGATCGTCGCGAGCGGGCCGGTGCCCTCGATCGCGATCACCGGCACCGCCAGGAAGGTGACCAGCGACCAGGCCATGCCGACCAGCCGGGCCGCGATCTGACCGCCAAGCCCGCCCTGGTTCTCGAGCACGCCCATCACCGCGCTGATCGCGGTGTTGACCGCGGCCCAGCCGCAGATCTGGCTGAAGCGTTCGCGCGCCACGACGAGCCCGTCGCCGACGGTCGCTTCCTGGCCGCGGAAGATCATGTCGGCGCAGGCCGCCAGGCCGACGCTGAAGTAGATGCCGACGACGCTGAGCACGTAGACGCCGATCACGAGCAGCGGGATCGCCCCGGCCAGCGTGTTCTTGCCGAGCAGGTAGAGGCCCGGGCCGAGGAAGACGATCGCCAGCAGCGTCGTGGCGATCGCGCCGTAGAGCGGGAAGCGGATCAGCGAGCGGTGCTCGTTCAGCAGCGCCCAGCTCTTCTTCGTCAAGCCCCAACCGCGTTTGATCCTGCTCATCGTTCTCTCCCTTCGTTTGTGACTCAGAGGGTTTCGGCAAGCCCCGGCGTCCGCTTGACCCCGCGCTCCTCGAAGTAATCCCACTCCTGGGCGCCCAGCTCGGTCGCCGGGGGGTCGGCGTAGACCCACTCGCGGGCGATCCGGTGCCAGTTGCGCTTCGCCCGCAGCTGGCCGAGCACGGCGACGACGCCGATTTCCATCCGCCGCCCCATCAGCTCGTCGGCGGGGAGCGACTCGCGCCGCATCAGGTCGAAGTACTCCGAGCGCGGGTCGTTGGTCGCCTCGATGATCTTCATCACCCGCCGCGGGGTGATTTCCAGCTCGCGGTCCTCCATCACGAACCAGCCGCCGACCGCGCGCATGTGGTCGAGCAGCCGCTCGGCGTCGAGCTTCGAGGGCTTCTTGATGAACCCGAGGTCGTGCAGCGCCTGCCGGAAAGCCTCCGGATCGTTGCGCGAGGCGGCGTCGAAGGCCCGTTGCTCCAGCAGGATCTGCTCGCGGTCGAGCTTCTTCGTCATCCCGAAGTCGAGAAAGGCGACGCGGCCGTCGTCCATGAGGATGTAGTTGCCGGGGTGAGGGTCGGCGTTGAAGTGCTGCAGGTGGTAGATCGAGCCGAAGCTGCCGCGGTAGACGATCTCGCCGAAGCGACTGCGCTCCTCGTGCGGCAGCTGCTTGATCTCCTCGAAGCCCTTCCCCTCGACCAGCTCGGTGACCAGCACCCGCCGCCGCGAGAGCCGCGTCACCACTTCCGGCACGTAGATGAAGGGATGTTCGCGGTAGGCGCGCGAGAAGGAGCGCTGGTTCTGCGCCTCGTACTCGTAGTCGAGCTCCTCCATCACCCGCTCGCGCAGCTCCTCGGCGATCGCCTTGGCGTCGAGGCCCGGCGCGATCGCCCGCGCCAGCCGCACGATCGTGCCGGCGTTGCGCAGGTCCGCGTCCAGCGCCTCGGCGATCCCCGGGTACTGGATCTTCACCGCCACCCGCCGCCCGTCGAGCAGCTCGGCGCGGTGGACCTGACCGATCGAGGCGGCCGCGAAGGCCTCCTGCTCGAACTCGGCGAAGAGCTCGGAGACCGGTTCGCCGTCGTACTCCTCGACCAGCACCTTCTCGACCTTCTCCCAGGGCATCGCCGGCGCGTCGGTGCGCAGTTTCGCCAGCTGTTCCTGGTAGATCTCGCGGTACTCCTCGGGCAGGAACTCGGTGTCGATGAAGGAGGCGAACTGGCCGAGCTTCATCGCCGCGCCCTTCATCTGACCCAGCGCCCCGACCATCTTCATCGCCGTCTCCAGGTGGCGCTGCTCCAGCCGCTCCTTGCCCTCCTCCTCGGAACGGCCGACGTTGGTCGCCTTGGTACCGGCGTAGCGAGCGCCCTGAACGCCGACTATCGAGCCGAGCTTGGCCGAGCGGCGGATGCGCCCCTTGGGGATCTTCGAGTCGTCAGCCACGCCCGCAAGGTTGCCACAGGCGCCCCTTCGCGGCCATTTCTCTATCCTCTCCCGTCCGATGGCGAGCAAACGCTCCACCCTCAAGGTCGCTCCGCGTGCCGATTTCGGCTCGCGATCCTCCCGCCGCATGCGCCGCGAGGGGTTCGTGCCCGGCGTCGTCTACTCGGGCGGCAAGGAGGCGAAGCCGTTCCAGGTGAGCGAACGGGACCTCCGCCACGTCCTCGGCGAGGGTGCGGCGCTGTTCGATCTGCAGATCGAGGGCGGCAAAGCCGTCCCGGTCGTCGTCAAGGAAGCCCAGCATCACCCGGTGCGAGGCAGCTTCCAGCACCTCGACCTGATGCAGGTCGACCTGACCGAAGAGATCCAGGCCGAGGTCGCGATCGAGCTCCAGGGCGCCGACAACGCGCCCGGCGTCAAGGGCGGCGGCGTGCTCGAGCACGTCACCCGCGAGATCACCGTCGAAGCGCTGCCGGCCGACATCCCCGACAACATCGTCGTCGACGTCTCCGCGATGGAGATCAACGACACCCTGCAGCTCTCCGCCGTCGCCGCTCCCGACGGGGTCAAATTCGTCGCCGACGAGCCGGAGGAGATCACCATCGTCACCCTCTCGCCGCCGCGGGTCGAATCCGTCGAGCCGGAGATCGAGGAGGAGGCCGAGGTGGTCGGCGAGGGCGAAGAGGCCGCCACCGAAGCCGAGGGCGAGGGCGGCGGCGACTCGGGCGAGTCCGAAGGGGAGTAACCGCTGATCCTCATAGTCGGACTCGGCAATCCCGGGCCCGAACACGCGCGCGACCGCCACAACCTGGGCTTCATGGTCGGAGATGCGCTCGTTTCGCGCTGGGGGCTGGGCCGCTCACGTGAAAAATTCCAAAGCAAGCTTTGGGAAGGACGGACGCGGCTTTTTGGTCCGCGGATCGCGCTGCTGCTGCCACAGACCTATATGAACGCCTCTGGCAATGCCGCCGGCCCCGCGCGAGGGCGGCTGAAAGTGCCGCTGGATCACGTCGTCGTCGTCCACGATGAGATCGACCTGCCATTCGGCCAGATTCAAACTCGTCTTGGCGGTGGTCTTGCCGGTCACAATGGGCTCAAGAGCCTGAAGCAGGGCTTCGGAGCCGCCGACTTCTGGCGGGTGCGGGCGGGGGTGGGACGGCCGTCTTCAACGGACCCGGAAGTCGTCTCGGCGTGGGTGCTTGGCCGCTTTCGCGAGCCGAGGGAAGAGGTAGAGGAACTGATTGCCAGCGCCGCTGTGGAGACGGAGCGCCTCGTCGAACGAATAGCGTCGGGGGCATGAACGAGGTCACCAGCTACTCCGTCGACGAGCAGGGGGTGGCGCTGATCCGGCTCAACCGGCCGAAGGCGCGCAACGCGATCGACACCCAGATGCTCGTCGAGCTGCTGGAGCACCTCGCCATCGCCCGCGGCGACGAGGCGGTGCGGGTGCTCGTCTTCAGCTCCGCCGACCACCTCGGCCTCTCGGCCGGGGCCGACGTGCGCGAGGAGCTCGACGAGGAGGGCAAGGTCCGCCGCATGCAGCTCTTCGCCGACCTCTACGACGCCGTCGTCGCCTTCCCGAAGCCGACGATCGCCGCCTGCCACGGCGACGTGGTCGGTGGCGGGGCCGAGATCGCCGTCGCCTGCGACATGCGGGTCGGCGGCTCCAACCTGCGCATGCGCTTCCCCGGCGCGGCGCTGGGCGTGCCGGTCGGCCCGGCCCGGCTCGTCACCCTCTGCGGCCTCGCCGCCGCCAAGTACCTGCTCCTGAGCTCGCGCACCGTCGGCGCTGACGAGGCGCTGCGGATGGGTCTGGTCAACCGCGTCGCCCCGGCCGCCGGCACCGAGGAAGCGGCGCTGGAGCTGGCCGCCGGCGTCGCCGCCCATCCCCCCGAGGCGGTCGCCCGCCTGAAGCGGATGCTGCACGAGTGGGACGACGTCGTCGGCCGCTCCGAGGCCGAGGGCCAGGGCCAGGTGGAGTGGCAGCGCTCGGGGCCAGGCTTGCCCTCGTCCGGCTGAGCCGGATAGGGTCGCTCCATGACTTACCGATTGCGTCTTGTCCTGGTGTTTCCCGCTGCCCTGCTCTTACTGGTGCTTCCAGCTGCTGCCTCCGCCGCCGTCTACGAAGTCAACAGCACCGCCGACGAAGCCGACCTCCTCTCCAACGGCATCTGCCTCACCGCGGGCGGGAAATGCACCCTGCGGGCAGCGATCGAAGAGTCAAACGCCTCGACCGGCGTGCGCGACGAAATCACCTTCTCCGCTGCCTTCAACGGCGAACTGGCCGACACGATCGCGCCGGCGACGGCGCTGCCCGCGATCAAAGATCCGGTCAGCATCCTCGGCAAAGACTGCTTCGGCGAAGACGGCCCCGACGCCCCCTGCGCCGGGATCAAGGGCCCCGAAGGCGAAGCTGCGCTGACGGTCGAAGACGCGAACGGGGTGGTGATCCAAGGTCTCTCGATCACCGGCGCCCAGTTCGGGATCGACGTCGTCGGCAGCTCGGAAAGCTTCGTCGCCCGCAACGACTGGATCGGGCTGAACCTGAACGGCGCCAAAGAAGCGAACCTGACCGGGATCTTCTTCGACCCAGGGTCCGACGGGGCGACGATCGGCGGCCCGGAAGCCTCCGAACGGAACGTCATCTCCGGTAACGAAGGAGACGGCCTCGACCTCAACGGCGCCAGCGACGCGACCATCGAGGGCAACTACTTCGGCGTCAGCATCCCAGAACCGCTCGGGCTTCCAGGCGGCTCGACGCAGATCGCCAACGCCAAGGACATCGAGATCACCAACTCGACCGCGAGCGGCGGCGTCAAAGCCGAAAACGACGAGGTCGGGGCGACGGTCGAAGGCGCTGCCTTGACGAGCACGGCCTGCGACGGTGGCTGCAACGTGATCTCAGGGGCACAGGGAGTCGGGATCGACCTCAAAGGCAACGGTGCCGGGCAGAACGAGGCCCCGGCCAGCGGGCCGACCTTGATCCACGGCAACTTCATCGGACTGAGCGCCTCGGGAACCGAAACGATCGCGAACGGCGTCTACGGCGTCTTCGCGGGGCGCGCCCGCAACGTCACCGTCGGTGGGTTCTCCTCCAGCGACGCCAACTACTTTGCCGGGAGCAACGAAGCGATCGCCACCGAAGAGGGCGAAGGCTTCATCGCCCGCGGAAACAGCTTCGGAATCGGACCCGGTGGGGAAGAACTGGCGAGACCGGGCAAGGCGATCTTCGCCCTCGATCAGGAAGTGGCCGAACCCCCGAGCATCGAACAGAACCTCATCTTCCCCAGCATCGTCGGGATCGAACAACGTGGCGGGGTGGGCCATCTGACCGGCAATGAAATCATCGGCGGCTCGGTCGGGGTCTATGCCAAGGGCGAACCCGGCGGCGGCCTGATCGCCAGCAACTTGATCGAAGCGGCGAACGAAAACGGGATCCTCGTCGAAGGCCCCGCCAACGAAGTGCGCGCCAACACGGTGCTGGAAAGCGGCGAAGCCGGGATCAGGTTCAGGAACCCACCCGGCATCGCGATGACCGGCGGCCTGATCGGCGGCAGTACGAGTGGAGAGGAAAACGTGATCGAAGGCAGCGGCGGCCCGGCGATCGAAATCGTCGAAGAAGCGCTGGAACCGGGAAGCGAGACCGAGATCACCCGCAACCGCGGCAGCGCCAACAAAGGCCTCTTCATCGACCTCGTCAACGGGGCGAACGAAGGGATCTTGCCGCCGGCCGTCACCGCGGCGACCCAGACGAAGGCCGAAGGCACCGCCGAACCCGAAGCCACGATCCGCGTCTTCCGCAAGGCGAGCGCCGAAGCGGGCGAGCTCGAATCCTTCCTCGGCGAAGCAGTGGCCGACGGCAGCGGCAACTGGAAAGTGACCTATGGCTCGGTCCCCGCCGGGACGATCGTCGCCGCGACCCAGACCAACAGCAACGGCGGCACCTCGGAGCTGACCACGACCACGGCGGCAGCCGAACCTGGCGGTGGAGGCGGTGGCGGTGGGGTCGTTCCGGGCTGCCCGCTCAGCAGCAGCAGCAGTTGTGGGCCGCCGGTTGTTCCAGCCACCGTTCCCGACACGAAGATCGTCAAAGGCCCGCCGGCGAAAACCCACAAGACGACCGCCAAGTTCAAGTTCACCTCCACCGAGGCCGGCTCGACCTTCGAATGCAAGCTCGACCGTAAGCCGTTCAAGAAGTGCAGCTCGCCGAAGACCTACAAGAAGCTGAAGCCAGGCAAGCACGTCTTCCAGGTGCGGGCAAGCAAGGGCGGCAAAGCCGACCCGACGCCCGCCAAGCGCAAGTTCACGGTCCTCGGCTGAGGTCCTCGCTTGATCCGCTGCATCCGATTTGGAGCACAGCGGAGTGTGCTCAAAAATCGGATACGCCTTCAGTCCGTTCATGATCCACGCGCCAATTGAGGTAATCACCCTCTAATTGGGGTAATCCAGGCCACGGATTACCCCAATTGCGTGCTCCCTAGAATCGTTCGCCTTGCCCCGGATTCGCTGATCCGGGCGTTTTTGCTGCCATGAGCTTGCGTCCGCTGATTGATATCGCCGCTGAGAACGAGCGCGTTCATGCGCTTGCTGCGCGTGTGCGGGCGGCAGTTGAGGGTGGGGAGGGGGCGACGGTGCGGGCCTCGACGATGCTGCGGCCGTTGTTGCTGGCGGCGCTGCTGGAGGACGACCGTGGGTTGGCCGGGCGGCCGGCGCTGCTGGTCGCTCCCGACGACCGCTCCGCCCGCGATTTCGCCGCCGATCTGCGCTCCTACCTGGCGCCGCGACGGGTGCGGCTCTATCCCTCGCGCGGGACCGGCTACACCTCCCACGTCAGCCCGCCGCCGCACCTGGTCGGGCTGCGGATCGACGCTCTCGACGCGCTCGCCTCCAGCGAACTGCATCAACTTTCCGGCCCACCAGGCCGGAAAGTTGATGCAGTTCGGGGGGAAGCCGACGCGGTCGTCGTCGCCTCGGCGACGGCTCTGGCAGAGGCGGTGCCGGACGCCTCGCTGCGCCCCGCCGGCTTCGCGATCGAGCAGGGCGAGGAGATCGAGCTCGACGCGGTCGCCGACGACCTCGTCGGCGCCGGCTACGAGCGGGTCGAGCAGGTGGAGGAGCGCGGCCAGTTCGCCGTCCGCGGCGGCATCCTCGACGTCTACCCGGCGACCGAGGAGCGGGCGGTGCGGATCGAGCTCTTCGGCGACGAGGTCGAGTCGATGCGCTGGTTCTCGACCTTCACCCAGCGCTCGCTCGGCGAGGCCGAGCGGGTCGAGCTGGCGCCGGCGGCGGAGATGGACGCCGAGCACCGCGAGCTGGCCGAGTTGGCGGCGATGGCCGCCGCCGAGGAAGACGGCGAGTCGCCGAACCTGGCCGAGGTGCTGCCGCTGGAGCACTTCCGGGCGCCGCTGGAGCTGGTGCCCGAGACGGCTGCCGTCGTCCTGCTCGGCGAGGAGGAGATCGAGCCGGCGCTGCGCGACCACTGGGAGGACGTGACCACGGCGATGCACGCCGACGACGCCCAGCACCTCTACGTCGACGTCGCCGAGCCGCTCGCCGCCCGCGCCGCCCTCGCCCTGAGCGGAGCCGGCGATGAGGACGAGGACGCCTTCCGCGCCGCCCGCGCCGAGTCGCCCGCCCGCAGCGTCAAGGAGGCCGAGGGCGAGCTGGAGAAACTCGTCCGCTCCGGCTACCGCACCGTCGTCGCCTTCGACAGCCGCGGCGAGGCCGAGCGCGCCCGCTACGGCCTCGACCGGCTTGACGCGCGCCTGCTCGAAGGCGGCCGCGTCTCACCCGACCCCGGCCTCTCCTTCGCCGAAGCGCGCCTGCGCGAGGGCTTCGTCAGCCCGGAGCTGAAACTCGCCGTCTATCCCTTCCGCCGCCTCGTCCACCGCCGTCGCCGCACCGAGGAGCCGGCGCCGGGCGCCGGGCGCGGCCGCCTCGCCTTCAGCGACCTGCGGGTCGGCGACTACGTAGTCCACGAGGACCACGGCGTCGCCCGCTTCGCCGGCTTCGAGACGCGCGAGGTCGGCGGCGTCACCCGCGACTACCTGTATCTCGAATACAAGGGCGAGGACCGCGTCTACGTCCCCACCGACCAGCTGGCGAAGCTGAGCCGCTATGTCGGCGCCGGTGGCGAACCGACGCTCTCGGCCCTGGGCGGCAAACGCTGGCAGAACCTGAAGGCGCGGGCGCGCAAAGCGGCCGGGGCGCTGGCCGGCGAGCTGCTCAACCTCTACGCCGAGCGCCGCGCCCGCAAGGGCCACGCCTTCCCGCCCGACGGCGAATGGCAGATCGCGCTGGAGACCGCCTTCCCCTACCGGGAGACCGCCGACCAGCTGGAAGCGATCGAGGCGGTGAAGGGGGACATGGAAGCCGAGCGGCCGATGGACCGGCTGGTCTGCGGCGACGTCGGCTTCGGCAAGACCGAGGTGGCGCTGCGGGCGGCGGTCAAGGCCGCCTCCGACGGCAAGCAGGTGATGGTCCTGGTCCCGACCACGATCCTCGCCCAGCAGCACTTCGGCACCTTCCGCGAGCGCCTCGCCGACCTGCCGTTCCGGGTTGAGGGCGTCTCCCGCCTGCGAGCGCCGGCCGAGGTCAAAGCCGTCCTCAAAGACTTCGAGGCGGGCAAGGTCGACATCCTGATCGGCACCCACCGGCTGCTCTCGCGCGACGTCCGCGCCAAGGACCTCGGCCTCGTCGTCGTTGACGAGGAGCAGCGTTTCGGGGTCAAGCAGAAGGAGCTGCTGCGGCAGCTGAAGCTGAAGGTCGACGTACTGGCGCTCTCGGCGACGCCGATCCCGCGCACCCTGCAGATGAGCCTGGCGGGGCTGCGCGACATCTCCGTGATCGAGACGCCGCCGGAGGGGCGTCGCCCGGTCCGCACCTACGTCGGCCCTTACGATGAGGACCTGGTCTGCAAGGCGGTCAACCGCGAGCTCGAGCGCAAGGGCCAGGCTTTCGTCCTCCACAACCGGATCGACTCGCTGCCGGAAACGACCGAGCGGCTGCGGGCGCTGGTGCCGGGCGCGCGCTTCCTCGAAGCCCACGGGCAGATGGACGAGGGCCGCTTGGAGGAGACGATGCTGGCCTTCCTGCGCGGCGAGGCCGACGTGCTGGTGACGACGACGATCATCGAGTCCGGGCTCGACATCCCAACCGCGAACACGCTGATCGTCGAGCGGGCCGACCAGCTCGGGCTCTCGCAGGCCTATCAGATCCGCGGCCGGGTCGGACGCTCCCGCGAGCGCGCCTTCGCCTACCTGCTCTACCCCTCGGCCGAGGCGCTGAGCGAGGAGGCGGCGGCGCGGCTCTCGACCCTCGCTGACCACACCGAGCTCGGCTCCGGCTTCCGGATCGCGATGCGGGACCTCGACATCCGCGGCGCCGGCAACCTGCTCGGCGACGAGCAGTCGGGCCACGTCGCCGCGGTCGGGTTCGAGCTCTACTGCCAGATGATCGACGAGGCGGTGGCCGAGGCCGCCGCGGGCGAAGCCGAGTTGGGTGAGCTGCGCGAGGAGGCGCCGGAGCCGGTCCGTCTCGACGTCCCCGTCGACGCTTACCTGCCGGCCACCTTCGTCCCCTTCGAGGCGGCCAAGATCGACGTCCACCGCCGCATCGTCGCTGCCCGCGAGCCAGGAGCGCTGCGGGCGATCCGCGACGAGCTCGAGGACCGCTTCGGGCCGCTGCCGCCGCAGGCCGAGAACCTGCTGAAGCTGCAGCGGGCGCGGATCGAACTGGGGCTGGCCGGCGCCCGCAGCGTCGAGTTCCGCGGCGGCCGCCTCAGCGTCACCGGGGTCGAGCTCGACTCCGAGGCGGCGGGCGTCCTGGCCGAGCAGGTCGAGGGCGCGCTCTACGAATGGCGCGAGCAGACGGCGGCGATCCGGGTCGCCGGCGACCCCGAGGAGCGGCTCGCCGCGGTGCTGGCGATGGCCGCGGGTCTGCGCGAGGCGCGTCGCGCCGGCGAGCCCGCAGCGGCCTAAAGGCTGCTTAAGCGGGCCGATTTGACTATGCTGCCGGGCTCGTGGGAGCGAAAGCAGGGCAGAGACGGAAACCGGGCCCGGCCAGAGGGGCGGGGCGCCAGCGCATCGCGCTGATCGTCTTCGGCGCCCTCTTCGTCCTGCTCTTCGTGATCTTCGCCACGGCGGAGGGGATCGGCTCCCCGACCGTGCCCGCCGGTGACATCGCCCTGATCCAGGGCGTGCCCGCCAACCTCAGCCACGTCGGCGAAGAAGAATTCGAAAAGGCTCTGGAAAAACAGGCGACGCAGGCGAAACTGAAAAAGACGCCGCAGCCGGGCGAACCGAAATACGAAGAACTGAAGAAAGCGGCGATCAAAGAACTGCTCGAATCGAGGTGGCTGCGCGGCGAGGCGGAAGAACTGGGGGTCACGGTCACCGAAAAAGAAGTCGCGACCGAACTCGGGAACATCAAAAAACAGAACTTCCCGACCGAAAAGGCCTACCAGGAATTCCTCAAGAAATCGCACTTCACGCAGCAGGAAGTCAACGAAATCCTGGAACTGCAGATCCTCACCAAAAAGATCGAAGAAGCGGCCAAAGCGGAAGCGCCTGAACCCACGAGCGCTGAAATCGCGGCCTACTACGAAGCCGAAAAGGCGACCAAATTCACGCTCAAAGAAAGCCGCGACGTCCGCGTCATCGTCAACGAAGAAAAGTCGAAGATCGAAGCGGCGCAGAAAGCGCTGGAAGCGGACCACTCGCCGGCGGGCTGGAAAAAAGCCGCGCAGAAATACTCCTCCGACCCGACGACCAAATCCAAAGGCGGTCTGACGCCTGGCGTGCAGGAAGAATTCTTGCCGGAACAGCTGAAAAAGCCGCTTTTCAGCGCGGCGACGGGCGAACTGCTCGGCCCGATCAAAGTTGAAAAAAACTACCTTCTGCTTGAAGTCGTCAACCTGCACCCGGCGAAAGCGAAATCGCTGAAAGAAGCCGAAGCCGAAATCATCAGCACGCTCACGCAGGAAAAGCAGCAGGAACAGTTCAGCGAATTCACCGCCGGATACCTGAGCAGGTGGCAGGCCCGCACCCATTGCGCCAGCGGTTTCGTGACCGAACAATGCGCGAACTTCAAGAGCAGCGGTCATCCGACCAACGCGCCCCCGGGCTGCTACGAAGCCAATCCGAAAACGCCGGCAAACGAATGCCCGGCGCCGGTCACGCAGACCAAACCGGCCCTGCCGGGAACCGTCACGGTGCAGAAACCAAAAGGCGAACAGCTCGTGCAGCGCCCGCGGCCACCGGGCTCCGCAGAAGCCGCCACCGAAGTTCCCCCGCCTGGAGCGGCACCGGAAGCAGCTCCTGAAGCAGCGCCCGAAGCGGCACCGGAAGCAGAATCCGGGTCCAAACCGTCCGGCGAATAGCCCGCGGCTTACTAGACCGCGCAAGTATCTCTGATTAAGCTGCACCTGCCATGCGGCGCCATGCACTGATCCTCTTCGCCGCGCTCTTCGCCTTCCTCTTCGTCGGCGTGGCGCTGGCTGTCGGAGTCGGCTCGACCGCTGCGAGCGTGCCGCCTGGCGACGTGGCGATCGTCGAAGACGCTCCCCCCGGAACCGGCACGATCAGCAAGGCTGAGCTAGATCAGAAGATGCTGCAGGAAGCCGGATTCGGCGGGCGGAAGCCTCCGAAGCCCGGGGAAGAAGGCTACGAACAGGCGAAGTCCGAAGCGCTGGACGGCTTGATCACCGCCATCTGGCTGCGGGGGCAGGGGGAAGCGATGGGAATCGTGGTCGGCGACAGGGAAGTCGCCGCCGAACTCAAAAAGAGCGGGGAAGCGAAGACCCTGCGGGAAGCGCACTTCACGCGGAAGACGATGTACGAACGCGTGCGAGGGGAAATGCTGGTCCGGAAGATCGAAGAAGCGCTCGAAAAGGAAGCGGAAAAAGCGTCGGCTGCGGAAGTGAGGGCCTACCTCGAAGAAGAACCGCTGACCGAAGGAGAATCGCCGCGGAAGAAAACGTTTGCGGAAGCGAAGGCGTCCCTTCAGGGGATCAAGAATCAGGAAGTCTTCACCAGGTTCGATCTCGCCTTTCCCGAAACGTGGTATCCGCGCACCCACTGCGCCGAGGGCTTCGTCGTCGAAAACTGCGCCGAGTACCCCGCCTTCGCCCATGCGGCGCCGGCCGCCTGCTACGAAGCCGATCCCAAGGAACCCGCGGAAGCGTGCCCGGCGCCGGTGCCGCAGAGCCCGACGGCGCAGCCGGGCACGGTCACCCCGTTCAAGCCGAAGGGCGAAAGCCGCGTGCAGCGCCCGTATCCCGAAGTGATCGAAGGCGAAGCGGGCAGTTGAGAAGCGCGCGGCGCGGTGCCCGATCGGCTGAATAGACTGCCGGCCCCGTGAGCGCCATCGCTTCGATCCACGCGCGCCAGATCCTCGACTCGCGCGGCAATCCCACCGTCGAGGTGGAGGTCGTGCTGGAGTCGGGAGCGCGCGGGCTGGCGGCCGTGCCTTCGGGCGCCTCGACCGGCGAGTTCGAGGCGGTCGAGCTGCGCGACGGCGGCGAGGCCTGGGCCGGCAAGGGCGTCGGCCAGGCGGTCGCCAACGTCAACGGCGAGATCGCCGAGGCGCTGACCGGGGCGCGGGCGACCGAGCAGGGCGCTCTGGACCGGACGATGATCGAGCTCGACGGCACCCCGAACAAGGGCCGGCTCGGCGCCAACGCGCTGATGGGGGTCTCCCTGGCCGCCGCCAAGGCCGCCGCGGCCGATTCGCGGCAGCCGCTCTACCGCTACCTGGCCGAGCTCTACGGCGGCGGCGAGCCGAGCGTGCTGCCGGTGCCGATGATGAACGTCCTCAACGGCGGCGCCCACGCTGACAACTCGGTCGACTTCCAGGAGTTCATGGTCGTCCCGGCCGGCGCAGGGAGCTTCTCCGAGTGCCTGCGGATCGGGGCCGAGGTCTTCCACGCGCTGAAGAAGTCGCTGTCTTCGCAGGGGCTCTCGACCGCCGGCGGCGACGAGGGCGGCTTCGCGCCCGACCTCGATTCCAACGAGGCGGCGCTGCGGGCCGTGCTGGCGGGCGTCGAGGCCGCCGGTTACGAGCCGGGTCGCGACGTCTTCATCGCCCTCGACCCGGCCACCAGCGAGGTCTTCGACGGCGGCTCCTACAGGCTCGAGCACGAGGGCCGCACCCTTTCCTCGGAGGAGATGGCCGCCTACTGGCAGGACGCCTGCTCGCGCTACCCGATCGTCTCGATCGAGGACGGGATGGACGAGGAGGACTGGGACGGCTGGAAGCTGCTGACCGACCGCCTCGGCGACAGGGTGCAGCTGGTCGGCGACGACCTCTTCGTCACCAACCCCGAGCGGTTGCGCCGCGGCATCGAGCTCGGCGTCGGCAACTCGATCCTGGTCAAGGTCAACCAGATCGGCACCTTGAGCGAGACGCTGGAGGCGATCCGCACCGCCCGCGAGGCGGGCTATACGGCGGTGATCTCGCACCGCTCGGGCGAGACCGAGGACACGACGATCGCCGACCTCGCCGTCGCCACCGGCGCCGGCCAGATCAAGACCGGGGCGCCCTCCCGCTCGGACCGGGTCGCCAAGTACAACCGGCTGCTGCGGATAGAGGAGGAGCTGGGCGACGCCGCGCAGTTCCCCGGCTTGCAGGCATTCGTCCAGCGTCGCTCGTAAATGAAGGAATGCGGGGCCCGGCCGCGTAGCACCGGGTATGGCATCGCGTCCGCAGGCCGGCCGCACCCGCACGGCTACCCGCCGACGTCCAGCCGCTCGCAAACGGCGCCCGGCGGCGCGCAGCGGGCCCAGCCGGATCAAGTGGGACCGGGTGGGGCGGATCGCCCTCACCGTCGTCCTCTTCGCCGTTCTCTACTCGTATCTGAACCCGGCGATCGACTTCGTCAAGACCTACACCGCGACCACCGCGGCGAAAGCGAAGCTGCACGAGCTCCTGCACGAGAACCGGCACCTCCACGACCGCATCCAGTCCGCGAACGACCCGCTCGTCGTCAACCAGACGGCGCGAGCACAGGGCATGGTGGCCGAAGGCGAAACCCCGGTCGTCATCCGCGGCCATCTCGGCGGCTGAGCGTCTCTCTGGGAGCTTCCGGTGGTTGACCTCGGCTCCTACCTGCTAGGGGCCGTCCAGCTGGCCCTGGTTGTCGTCCCTGTAGGCCTCAGCTCTTATTGGTTGCGACGACGTCTACTGCCTGCATGGGGGGGTGCCTCGGCACGCTTGGTCGAGTGCATCACTGCGATCGCGCTGGTCATCTGGCTATCCGAGATCCTCGGCACGTTCGGCCTCTTCTACGCCGGCACCCTGATCGCGGGCTCAATTCTGGTCGCTGTGCTGGTGCGGCTCCTGCCGGCGGGTGGCGCGGATTTGGGGGACCACCCCGGCAGGGGTGGTGGCACCAAATCGGCGACAGGACCCGCCGGCCCGGAGCGCCCCCGTCAAGAACCGATGTGGAGCCTCATCGTCATGGCTGCGGTGATCGCGGCCACGGTGTTCAGCTGGGGCGTCACGACGCAGCATGCGTGGGACAGAGGGATTTTCAACTTCGACAGCCTCTGGTACCACCTGCCGTTTGCCGTAGACATGGTGCAGACGCATTCCGTCGTAGGGATGCACCACGTGGAGACGGTCTTCATCAATTGGTTCTATCCCCAGAACAGCGAACTGCTCCACGCCGTGGGGATTCTGCTGACGGGCAGGGACACGTTGAGCTTGTTCCTGAACTTCGGGTGGCTGGCCATCGCCTTCCTCGCTGCCTACTGCGTAGGGCGGCCGTACGGACGGGGGGCGCTGACGGCTGTAGCTGCCGCGATCCTGCTGGCGTGCCACACGCTGGTCGTGCGCGACCCCGGCGCTGCCAAGAACGACCTGGCGGCGGCAGCTCTCCTGCTGGCCTCAATCGCGATCCTGGTCGAGGCCTGGGCACGTCGCGCCCGCCCCTCGGCAGGTGTGGTTGAGGTTAGGCCTCCTATAGAGGCAAAAGCTCAACCACCTCTGGAGGGAATGGAGCGGTGGGCTGTGGCCGCGGCTGGGCTCGCTGCGGGCCTGGCGGCGGGGACTCGGGTCACGGGGTTGGCGATGGCGGCTGCTTTGACCGCGGCGGTGGTGGTGCTGGCGCCGCGGGGGCGGCGTTGGGCGGCGGCAGGGTGGTGGTTCTTGCCGGCGCTCGCGGGCGGGGCCTTCTGGTACCTGCGCAACCTGGTTGTCGCCGGCAACCCGATCCCGGAGGTGGAATCGCTGGGGCCGATCTCGCTGCCGCACCCGGAGCGGCTGCAGGAAGGGCGACCGGACTTCAACATCGTCCACTACGCGACCGACACCGGCGTCTGGCGTCACTACTTCGCCCCCGGCCTGCACGAGGCGTTCGGCGCTCTCTGGCCGCTGGTCGTCTTCGGAGCCGCTGTGGCGGCGCTGCTGGCCGTCTTCCGCGGCCGCGACAGGATCGTGCGCTGGGTCGGCATCGCCGCCCTCGTCGCCCTCGTCGCCTACCTCTTCACCCCGCTCAGCGCCGCCGGGGCGGAGGGGGAGCCGGTCGGCTTCGGGATCAACATCCGCTACGTGATCCCGGCCCTGCTGGCGGGGATCGTCCTGGTGCCGCTGCCGCGCGCGCTCGACCCCCCGCGGCGGCAGTGGTGGCTGCTGGGGACGCTGGTGCTGGTCTTCCTCGTCACCGACCGGCCCGACCAGGCCCTTCATGACAAGGGCCGCGTCTTCGCCCTCCTGCTGGTCGTCCTGGTTGCCGCTGTCGCGGTCGGCTGGCTGTTCCTTCGCTCCCGTCGCGCCGGCGCCGGCATCCTCACGGCCGCCGCCGCAGGCCTTGCCGTCCTCCTGGTCGCGATCGGCTATCCGGTCCAGCGCCACTACCTGGAGGGGCGCTTCGCCAACGACGGCAAGCCCGACGAAAGCATCCCCGGCATGCACCTCGACAGCGCCTACCGCTGGGCGCGCAACCTCAGCCACACCCGCATCGGCCTCGTCGGCACCACCGCCGGCCTCGCCGGCTACGGCTTCTACGGGACCGACCTCACCAACCACGTCCAGTACCTCGGCGAAGACGGTCCCCACGGTGCCTTCAACGCGATCCCCACCTGCGCCGCCTTCCGCGCCGCCGTCAACGTCGCCGACCTCGACTACCTGGTCACCGCCCCCTTCCTCAACTTCATCCACCCGGACAAGCCGATCATCTCGCCCGAGGCCCGCTGGCTGCGCGGCGAGCAGGCGGTCCAGCCGATCATCCGCAGTGGCCCCGTCACCGTCTGGAAGGTGCGCGGGCAGCTCGACCCGCGCGCCTGCGGCCCCGCCAATGCGCCGCTGCGCGAAGTCCCACAGACGCCGCAGAGCTGAATGCCCGCGCCCGCGGCTGGGTAAGCTCGGCGGGTGGGCTACCCGATAGAGAACGCGCTCTTCCAGTGGGAGGAGGGGCGGCGGGCGCTGCAGGCGATTGACGATCCCCGCCGGCGTCGCCTCGCCGACCGCGTGGTCGACGCGATCAAAGAAGAGCTGCGGCGGCGGATCGGACCGACCTTCAGCGCCGGCGAGCTCGCCGACCTCTACGGTGAGGGCACCGACTGGTGCCAGCAGGTGGCGATCGACGTGGCGCCGGCGATCGAGGAGGACGCGCAGGCGCTCGGGGACGCTGCTTTCTGGCTTTACCTGAGAGGCGCTACGGACTTCGCCGGCGGCAGGCAGCTGCCGGTCTGAGCGGCGCTACTCGTCGGACTCGGAGTCCGACTCGTCGCTGGCACCGCCATCGTCGTTGCCCTCGGGGGCGCCGGCGCGGCGGATGACGATCTGGTCGGCCTCGATGCGGACGGTGACGTCGCGTTTGCCGGCCCAGTGCTCGGCGTAGACGGGGTTGTCCTTGACCGAGGCGTCGAGCCAGAGGCCGTAGCCCTCGGTTTCGCCGTGGTCGAAGGTCGCCTCGATCTCTTTGCGGCGCCCGCGTCCACCGCGGCGACCCCGGCGGCGCCGCCGCCGACGGCCCGCACCGGGCTCGGGACGCTCCTCGCCTTCCTCGCGCTCCTCGCCTTCCTCGGATTCGCTCTCGGCGGCTTCCGCCTCTTCGGCTTCGGTCGCCGCTTCGATCTCGGCTTCGATCTCGTCGCGGAGGTCGATTTCGCCCGCGCCGGCGCTCTCGGCGTCGGCCGAGAGGTCGTACTGCTTGCGGAACTCGCGCAGCTCGGTGGCGCTGACTTCGAGTTGGTGGGCGATCCAGGCGTCGGTCCGGCCCTGTTGCACCCAGGCGCGGATCTGGTTCAGCTGCGGCTTCAGCGAGCGTCGAGCCATCGGCGCGCGAGTCTATTGAAGGAAGGCATGCGTGCGTAGAGAGGCGGCCCGGGGTTACGACATCAAGAGCGAGAGCGCCTCGAACATCGCCAGCACGACGACGATCACGGTCGCGGTGAGGCAGACGGCGAGGACGCTGAAGCGGACCTTGCCCTCCTGCTCGACGCGGTTGATTTTGCGCGCCCGCGAGCGGTTGGCGGCGCGGCGGCGCAGCTGCTCGCGCCGGCGGCGCTCGAGGTAGGTCTCCTGCTCGAATGCCGTCTCGAACTGGGAGATGCTCTGTCGCATTCTCATAAGGAAGGGCCCGGGGGCCAGCGGGCACCGTAGCAAAAGATCTTGCAGGGCTCACAGTTCGCTTACAGATCAGCAGGCGGACCAAAGGCCGCGCCCGGCCCGTGCAGCCGCCATCTCAAGCCGTTTGAAATGCCCCGCGAAGCGGTCGTTGGGAGGGATCGTGAGGGTGCGGGCGAGGCCCCGCCGGACGAGTTCGGCCTCGACGAAGCGGTGGCCTAGATGGACGTAGGCAAGCAGCCGGCCGTAGACGTCGCGCCGCTCGGCGTCGAATTCGAGCCGCACGCGGCGGTGGGTGACGAGCGCGGCGTTGAAGCGATGCGCCCGCGGGCCGAAGCACTGGACCGGCGTTCCCGGCTTGACCGTCTCCGGCGTATCGACGCCGATGTAGCGGACGTTCTCGCGGTGCCCTTCCATCTGCACTTCGATCGTGTCGCCGTCGACCGCCCGCACTACGTAGGCCCAAGCGCTGCGCGGCGGCTGCTCACGCCAGAGCCCGTCCCACGCTTCCCAGGGCCGGACGATCACGGCAGCGACCAGCACCAGCAACACCGCGCTGCCAACCTGGCTCCTACTGGCACGAAAAAGGCCCACCCCAACCTAAGCGGGGATGGGCCCAAAGTCTCCCCCTGTGACTAGGGAGTACGCCGCACGTTGCTGAGAAGCGTTTCCTTGATCTGCTCGATGATCGCCAGCGCCTCGTTCCACTCGCGCTGCCAGACGTTGCGGCCGAAGATGACGCCGGAGCCGCCGCCCTGCATAACCTCGCGGGTGTTCTGCAGGACCGTCTCGTCATCGGTCTTGGAGCCGCCGGAAAGGACGACCAGCGCCCGCCCGGCCGACTCGACGCACTGGCGGATCGCCTCGGTCTGGTCGACCTCCATCTCGTTGTAGGGAGCTGGGGCGTCCTTGTCCTTGGACGAGTCGATCTTCGGCATGTTGAGCTTGACCACGTCGGCGCCCATCTCCATCGCCATCCGGGCGGCGTAGTCGATCGCGTAGAAGGAATTCTGGCCGCCCTTGGCCTCGACCGCTTCGCCGCGCGGGTAGGACCAGACGACCAGCGGCATTCCGAAGCGGTCGCATTCCTCGCGCACGCGGCGCAGCTGGGCGAGGTCCTCGTCCTGGCGCGGGGAGCCGACGTAGAGCGTGTAGCCGATCGCGTCGGCGCCGAGGCGGACGCCGTCCTCGACGCTGGCGTTGCAGGTCGAGAGCGCCTTCGACGAGCTGGGGATGTCGGTCTTGCCGTTGACCTTGAGGATCAGCGGCACCCGGCCGGCGTAGTCGGGGTAGTACTTCTCGGCCATCCCGATCTGGCAGGCAAGGGCCGAGTAGCCGGCCTCGGCCGCAAGGCGGAACTGGTAATCCGGGCCCTTGGAAGCCGGGTTGGGGAAGAAGTCACGCGGGCCGTGCTCGATGCCCTGGTCGATCGGCAGCAGCATCAGGGTTCCGTTGCCCGGTCCGAACTCGAACAGGAGGCGGTGCAGGCGGGCCCGTTTGCCCGGCGGCAGGACCTCCAGCAGCGATTTCTGCTCGGTCAGACTCTTCAGCTCCACGTCAATTCCTCCTCGAAGATGGTTGTCCTGGCAGTATCTCACCGAGGCAGGCCGGGCCGCAGCCGCCGTCGCTTTTCCAGGGCCCGGGTATCCTCGATTACATGAGCGAGACTGAGCTCAGCGTCATCTGCAAGAACTGCGGCTCCGAGGTCAGTCCCTACGTCACCGAGTGCCCCTACTGCGGGGCCCGGTTGCGCAAGCGGGCGCCGAAGCTGGAGCGGCGCGGCGACGCGCTCGAGGCGCAGCGTCCGCGCCGGCGGCGACGCCGGATCCCGCGCTTGGGACGGCCCTCCTTCGCGGTCTCGACCGACCGCCCCTACGCGACCCTGGCGGTGATCCTCGGCTCCGCCGCAATGCTGCTGGTCCAGAAGGCCGGCGGCCACCCGATCGCCACGTACGGCGGCGTCGTGGTCCCCTACACGGGGGACTGGTGGCGGTACCTGACCGCGCCGTTCGCCTACACCGACCTCGGCTACCTCTTCGTCGTCGCCGTCGCCCTGGCGATCTTCTCCACCGGCGTCGAGCGCCGCCTCGGCACTCTGCCCACCCTCGTGCTGCTGCTCGCCTGCGGCTCGCTCGGGATCCTCGTCGCCGCGGCGGTCTCGGTCGCGCCCAACGTGATCGGCGGCGGCAACGGGATGGCGCTGGGCGCGCTCGCGGCCTGGTTCACGATCCGCCGCGCCGAAGTCCACGGCCGGGTCGGCGAGGACTACGACGCGATCGGCGTCGCGGTCGCGGCGGTGGTCCTGATCGCGCTGCCGCTGTTCGCCCTCACCGCCGACTTCTACGCCGGCATCGCCGGTGGTGCCATCGGCGCCTTGGCCGGGCTCGCCGCCTCGGTCATCCACCACGACGAGTAGGGCTGCGTTTAAAGACGACGGGCTAGGGTTTGACCGTGCCCGACGAGAGCGAGTTCGAAGCGGCGATCGAGCGGCTGCTCGACCCGGGGCGGTTCTCCGAGGCCGAGCGGGTCGTCGCGCGGGCCGCGCCGCAGCTGCAGAAGGTCCTGGCGGCGGCGCTGGCCGAGGGCGGCTGGTTCGGCGAGCCCCACGAGGCCGAGGCCCTCAAGGCCGCGACCGTCCCCGACCCCGACAAGCGGCTCGCCGCCGTCCGCGCCCTGCTCGCCGAGGAGGCGAGGATGGGGATGATGGTTGGAGTGGCCGTCGGCTGGGCACTCAAAGAAGAGCTGGCCACGACCGACACCGCGATCAACAGAATCAAATCCAGCGAACCGGGAGGAGAAAGCTGATGGAGATCAAGTTTCACGGGCAGTCCTGTTTCGAGCTGAGCGAGGGCGAGACCACCGTCCTCGTCGATCCGTTCCTCAAACCGAACAACCCGATCGCCGTCCATACCGGGGAGGAAGTCAATCCGACGCACATCGCCCTCTCCCATGGCCACGCCGACCACCTTGCCGACGCGGTGCCGGTGGCGAAGCGGACCGGCGCCGAGTGTGTGGCGATCGTCGAGCTCGCCCACTGGCTCGAAGCGCAGGGTGTCGAGTCGGTCAAAGACCCCAACTTCGGCGGCACCGTCTCCTATGACTGGGGCTACATCAGCCTCGTCCCCGCCTGGCACACGAACACGATCCCCGGCTCGGGCGAAGACCCCTTCAGCGCCGAGACCGGGATCGCCGTCGGGCCCGCCGCCGGGCTGGTGCTCAAGATCGGCGAGACGACCGTCTACCACGCCGGCGACACCTGCCTGTTCAGCGACATGCAGCTGATCGCGCGGCGCAGCGACATCGACGTCTTCCTGGTGCCGATCGGCGGCCACTACACGATGGACCGCCACGACGCCGTCGTCGCCTGCGAGCTCGTCGGCGCGGGAACCGTGATCCCGATGCACTACAACACCTTCCCGCCGATCGAGACCGACGCCGAGGCCTTCAAGTCCGACGTCGAGTCGCAGACCTCCTCCAAGGTCGTCGTCCTCGACCCGGGCCAGACCCACACCGTCTGACCCGGAAAATTCAGCGCTCGCTGAATTTTCCCCTCTATGGGGGGCCTTTTTCAGCGCGCGCTGAATTTTGGCGGAACTGGCTGGTCAGCCAGGACGGTGCTAGCCTCGACCAAGCAGCCGCAGGCGACCAGAGGAGAGACGAGATGGAGGCCAAACCGGCAACCGGGATGCAGGCAAGGACCGAGCGCGCCGACTTCCAGGCGACGGCGGACCCGGCCCTGAACGAGGCGGCGGACCGCACCGCTGATATCAAGCTGCTCAACTACGCGGAGCTCTATGACCTCTGGGAGCGCCAGCAGTGGCAGACCCAGGAGCTCGACTTCAGCCGCGACCGCGAGGACTGGCACGAGCGGATCGACGAGGAGGAGCGCTTCCAGCGCATGTACGGGCTCTCCTCGTTCTTCATCGGCGAGCAGAAGGTGGCCGAGGAGCTGGGGCCGATCATGCGGGCGGCGCCGACCGAGGACCAGAAAATCTTCCTCTGCACGCAGATCGCCGACGAGGCCCGCCACGTGCGGTTCTTCGAGCGCTTCTACCGCGAGGTCGGGGTGCTCGAGTCGAATGAGCTGAGCGCGATGCTGGCGGAGACCTCGGCCCACCTCAACGTCAAGTTCGGAGACCTCTTCGACGGGATGCTGAAGGAGCGGACCGACCGCCTCTCGGCCGAGCCGGAGGACATCGAGGCGCTGGTCGAGGCGGTGACGCTCTACCACATGGTGATCGAGGGAATGCTGGCCCTGACCGGGCAGCACTTCATCATGGAGTTCAACGAACGCGAAGGGACGCTGCCGGCTTTCGTCGAGGGCTTCACCAACGTCGCCCGCGACGAGCACCGCCACGTCGCCTTCGGCTCCGTCTTCCTGCGCGAGAAGGCGCGCGAGGACGACCGTTACAAGCAGGCGATCCAGCGCACCCTGGAGCAGGCGCTGCCGCTCGCCGACGGGGTGCTGCAGCCGCCCTGGGCCGAGGGCGCGGGCGACGACTTCGAGCTGTTCGGCTACTCGCTCGAGGAAACTCGTCAGTTCGCCGGCACCTGCCTGATGCGCCGGCTCAAAGTGATCGGCTTGGCCTAAGCAGACGCCGCCCGAGGAGGGCTATTCGGCGGCGAGGCCGTGTTCGGCGGCCGGCGCCATGGTGCCGCCGGTGTCGGCCGGCGGTGCTTCGGCTGCCGGCGGCAGGGGTTCGGCCGGCGGCGGCGCGGGGGTCGGGCTCGGAGCCGGTTCGCTCGGCGGGGGCGGTGAGCCGCCGCCGACGGTGACGACCACGGTGCCGCCGTCGCTTGGGGCGCCGGGGGTTTCTTCAGACGGTTTGGCGCTGCCGATGCTTTCGTCAGAATCGCCGATCGCCACTTCTTCGCCGGCGTTCGACTGTCCGGCGGCTTCTTCTTCGGGTTCGGCCGGGGTGGTGACCGGGGGCGCTTCTTCTTGGGTGGCCGCAACCGGTTCGGTCGGCGCCGGGATGGGTGCGGCTTCGACGGCTTCGCCCGGGTGCTTGGGTTTGGGGGCCGCGAGGGGAGCGGTCTGGGCTACGGCGACGGCGGGAGGGGTCGCTGGTTCGTAATGTCGCACCTGGGCGGTTCTGGAAGGTGCGACGGGTCCCGACGAGCCGGTCGGCAGCTTGACCTCGACCGCGCCGGCGGTGAGGACGGCCGCGGTGACGACGCCGGCGACTGCCTTGGTCCCCAGTGCGGCGCCGATCCCGCCGGCGGCGGAGCCGCCGCCGATCGCGGCGCTGACGCCGCCCAGCGCGCCGGCACTTGCACCCGCGCCCGCGGTGCCGGCACCGGCCCCCGCCGCTCCGGCGCCGCCGGTGCCGAGCCCGAGCTTGGAGGCGATGAAGCCCTTGAGGGCGAACAGCGGCCCGACCGGGAAGAGCGCCGCCAGCGCCTTCTCGTTGGAGCGGAGCTGACCGCGGAAGTCGGCGCACTCGTCGCACTCGCGCACGTGGCGGCGCACCGGCGCCGAGACCTTGCGCAGGCCCTCGGCCGCTTCGGAGAGCTCGATCCGCACCTCGCCGCAGGTCAGCAGGCGGGCCTGGCTCGCCTCGGTGAGGGAGATCCGCGCCCGCACCAGCAGCGACTTGACCGACGGCACGGTGGTGTCCATCGCGGCGGCGATTTCCTCGTAGGAGAGAGCGTCCATCTCGCGCAGGAGCAGCGCGGAGCGCTGGGTCTCGGGAAGCTTGTTGACGTCGGCGAGGATCTGGCGGAACTCCTCGCGGTTGTGGACGCGCTCGGCGGTCGAGGCGGCGTCGACCTCGGGGACCATGTCCATCGATTCCTGCGCGTCGGCCTTCGGCTTGCGCAGGTAGTTGAGGCAGCGGTTGCGGGCGATCCGGTAGAGCCACGGGCGCAGGTTGATCTCGCGCTCGTCGGCCAGCATCGCTTTGTAAGCGTTGACGAAGACCTCCTGCAGGACGTCTTCGGCGTCCTCGGTCGAGCCCAGCATCTGGCGGCAGAAGCCGAGCAGGCGGCCCTGGTAGCGGTCGACGATCGCCTCGAAGGCGCCCGGGTTGCCGGCGCGCGCCATCGCGATCAGCTTCTCGTCGCCCTGCAGCTTGAGCAGCGGCGAGCGGCGAGCGATGAGCCCGCGGCGACTGGCATGAGTTAGGGCTGATGCCTCCAAAGAGATCTCCCAGGTGGAAGGACGGTTCCGTCTACATAGACACGGTAACAAGGGCAAGGTTGCGCCCCGCTTAAAGCTTTTATTGCCGCTTTAGACAAAGCGGAAACCCGCAATTTGCGCAAAAACCGCGATATGGTCGCAGTGCGGTCGAGAAAGTGCCCGGGGCGGGACTCGAACCCGCAAGCCCCATAAGGGGCAGCGGCTTTTAAGGCCGCCGCTTTTACCAGTTTCGCCACCCGGGCTCGGCGATGGTAACTCGGTTCGGTCGAAGCTATTAGGCTGCGCCGATGGCTGAGCACGGGGGCAGGCTGGTTGCGAAGGCGCTGAAGTCACGCGGGGTGGACCACCTCTTCACGCTCTCGGGCGGGCACCTCTTCTCGATCTACGACGGCTGCAGGGAGGAGGGGATCGGGCTCGTCGACGTGCGCCACGAGCAGACCGCCGCCTTCGCCGCCGAGGGGATCGCCAAGGCGACCCGCAACGTCGGGGTGGCGGCGCTGACCGCCGGGCCGGGCGTCACCAACGGGATGAGCGCGATCGCCGGCGCCCAGGCCAACAACTCGCCGGTCTGTGTGCTCGGTGGGCGGGCGCCGGAGATGCGCTGGGGCTCGGGCTCGCTGCAGGAGATCGACCACCTGCCGTTCGTCTCGCCGCTGGTCAAGTCGGCGGAGACGGTCAAGGACCCGGCGCGGATCGCGGCGGTGACGGCGGCCGCGCTGGACCTGGCGGCCGCGGCGCCGAGCGGGCCGACCTTCGTTGACTATCCGCTCGACGTGGTCTTCACCGAGGCCGAGGTCGAGATCCCGGCGCTGCCGGAGGCCGGCGCGGCGCGGCCGGCCGCTGGCGTCGAAGAGGCGGCGGCGCTGCTGGCAGCGGCCGAGCGGCCGGCGATCATGGCCGGCACCGGCCTCTACTGGGGCCGCGGCGAGGAGGAGCTGCGGGAGCTGGCCGAGGCGCTCGGCATCCCGGTCTTCCTCAACGGGCTCGGGCGGGGCTGTCTGCCTGCCGACCACGAGCTCGCCTTCAGCCGCGCCCGCGGCACGGCGCTGAAGGGAGCCGATGTGGCGCTCGTCGTCGGCGTGCCGATGGACTTCCGGCTCGGCTTCGGCGGCAGCTTCGGCGAGGAGACGAAGATCGTGCGGCTCGACGTGGCGGCGAACGCGCTGGTCGCCAACCGGGCGCCTCAGGTCGACCTGGTCGGCGACGTGCGGGCGACGCTGGCGGCGCTGCGCGAAGCCGCAGCCGGCGAGCCGCGCACGCGGCCATGGCTCGAGCAGCTGCGCAGCGTCGAGGCGGAGAAGCGGGCGGCCGAGCAGGAGGAGCTGGACGACCCGCGCTCGCCGCTGCACCCGGTGCGCGTCTACAAGGAGCTCGGCGAGGTCCTCGACCGCGACGCGATCGTCGTCGGCGACGGCGGCGACTTCGTCTCCTACGCCGGCCGCTTCATCGAGACCTACCAACCGGGCTGCTGGATGGACCCCGGCCCGTTCGGCTGTCTCGGGGCCGGACCGGGTCAGGCGATCGGGGCCAAGGTCGCCCATCCCGACCGCCAGGTCTGCCTGCTCTTGGGCGACGGCGCCTTCGGCTTCGCGGGCATGGAGTTCGACACGATGTCGCGTCATGGTTTGGGAGTGGTGGGCGTGATGGGCAACAACGGCATCTGGGCGCTCGAGCACCACCCGATGAAATTCCTTTACGGGTACTCGGTGGCGGCGGAGCTGCAGCCGGAGACGCGCTACGACCAGCTGGTCGAATCGCTCGGCTGCGACGGCATCCTGGTCCGCGAGCCGGGGGAGCTGCGGCCGGCGCTGGAGCGGGCCTTCGCCTCGGGACGGCCGACCCTGGTCAACGTCCTCACCGATCCTGAGGTCGCCTACCCGCGCAAATCGAATTTGGCTTGAGTGCTGGCAAAAATAGAATCGGCCGCCATTGCTGGCGACCGATTCAAGTTGGCCCCTCAGGACGGGCAGGGGTACGTCTTCAGGGACCTTTATTCGGTGGGCCCAGACGGCGGGAGGCGCCATGATGCGGCAATCGCCTAAGCCCTATATGCCGGGTGACAAGGTGAAGCGAACCCCACCTCTTGCCCGGTCGATTCAGTATGTACCCAACTGTCCTTTTCGTCTACCGCCCTTTGTCGGAAGTTAATGAAAAGGCGGTACGCTCTGGTACCTAATTTTATTGTTTCCGCGCGAGGATTCGCCCGTTTGGCGGTCTCTGATCAGACACTCTGTCCAGTTAGTACTGGAGAAGCCTTTCGACGGGGTTGAAGCGGGTTTTAGCGGAGGGCCCCCGCCCCCAGCGCCGTGCCGTAGAGGATGTCGTGCTCGGAGACCGTGATCTCTTCGAGGCCGAAGGCGCGCATCGTCTCGACGAGGATGACGACGCCGGCGACGATCGTCGGGGCGCGGTCGGGGTGGAGGCCGGGGATCTGGACGCGCTCGGCGAGCGGGAGGGAGGCGAGGCGCGAGAGCATCCGCTGGATTGAGGGGAGGGCGAGGACGTGGCCGTGGACGCGTGTCGGATCGTAGGGCTCGAGCTCCATCTCGACGGCGGCCAGCGAGGTGGGGGTTCCGGCGACGGCGATGCCCTGGCGCGCTTCGACCCCCGCGCCGACCGAGCCTTCGATCAGGCCGCGGGCGTCGGCGGCGAGCGCTTCCAGCTCGCTCGCGGTGGGGGGGTCGCTGGCGACGTGGCGCTCGTTGTGGCGGACGACGCCGGCCTGGAGCGAGTCGTGGAAGGCAACCTCGGCGCCGGTGCCGACGACGAGCTCGGTCGAGCCGCCGCCGATGTCGACGACCAGGGTCGGCTCGGTTGGCGGGTGCTCGGAGATGGCGCCGAGGTAGGTGGCGCGCGCCTCCTCCTCACCGTCCAGAACGCGGGCGGAGAGGGCGAAGCGCTCGCGCAGCTCGGCGATGAAGGCGCCGCCGTTGTCGGCGTCGCGGACGGCGCTGGTGGCGATCGCGTCGACCGTCTCGGCCCCGAGCTCCTCCAGGATTCCGACGTAGTCGCCGATCGCCGAGCAGACGTCCTCGATCGCCTCGCCGGCCAGGTGCCCGGAGAGGTCGACCCCCCGGCCCAGCCGCGTCACCCTGCTGCGCCGGTCGACCGGCGAGACCCGCCCGCCCGCAATGTCGGCCACCAGCAACCGCGTCGAGTTCGTCCCCACGTCGATCACCGCGACCCGTTTTGCCCCCTCGGCCACCGCGCCACTCTAGACCCCCCAGCCCCTTCAAAGACCCCCGCCGAATTGCTACCATCCACGGTCCGCCGCGGGGTGGAGCAGCCAGGTAGCTCGTCGGGCTCATAACCCGAAGGTCGCGGGTTCGAATCCCGCCCCCGCTATAGGACGAAAGCCCCGCAAATGCGGGGTTTTTGTCTTTCTGGGAGGGCAGACAACAGGGCGCAAAATCGGCCCTGGGGCAAACGCCTGGGGCAACATGAGGTCCGAAAGAGGTCGATCCAGCCCTTTGAAATAGGGCCTGCCATCCACCTACGGTCGCCGCCGAAATCGCAAAGTGCCCCGCGGCTCAGCGCTCAAGAGGGGGCCCCCGCTTTCGACTACGCAGCCAGCGCTGCTTCGATCCGTCGGTGGACGGTGTCGAGACGCTGGCTGATCGCCGAGACGCTCACTTCGGCTTCGTCGGCGATCGCGGCCAAAGGAGCGTCCTCGACATAGCGGAGCTTGAGGAGACGGACGCGAGGCTCGTCGAGGCCTTCGATCACTTCGGCCACCTGTCCCGCGCCCCAGGGCGCAAGCTGAACCAGCGCTTCCTCCTCGGGCTGGCCGGCCGGGGGGAGGTGGTCGACGAGGTCGGTGGCCTCCAAGGGGATCTCAAGCGGGGCTCTGTCGGCCCTCTCGCTTCCAGTTCGGCTCCAATGGCCCAACTCGCGGATCGCTGCCCCGCGCATATAGACCTGCGCGAAGGCGGGAAAGGTCGGCCGGCTCGAGTCGTGGCGGCGCACCGCCTTGACCAGTGCTATCAGCGCCTCGTCCGCGAGGTCCTCCTGGAGGAACTCGTCGGCGGTCAGCGAGCGGGCGATCTTCTGGGCCAGGCCCTCGAAGCGGCGGACGATCTCGTTCATAGCCGGCGAGTCGTCTTCGGGTTCGGACTGGGCGTCCTCGAGCAGTCCCTGAAGCTCGGCTCTGCGGCACACGAGGTGAGACATGGGCATATCGGTTGCTCCTTCTGTTGTGGAAGGGGCACCCGTTCGGATGACGCTGCACTCGGCTCGTCTCGCCAGTTGGCCCAGGACAGTTGCCCGGGCATCGCGACGAACCCCCTCGCGTTGCTTGTGAAGAGTAAGAGCCGCCGCGGGCCCCAAAAGTTGAGGACGGCCCACGGGGTCGGGCGCGGTCAGGCGGCTTCCGCCTCGGGGATGTCGTCGACCACCGAGATCTTCCGCAGGACCGCGAGGCTGTCTGCCAGGGTCGCGCTCCAGACGCTGGCGCGCTCGCGCTCGTAGAAGTGGCGACGCTCGCTCTCGGGATCGGCGTCGACCTCCGCGTTTCCGAGGGTCCAGAGGAGGACCTCGAGCCCGGCGCGAAGCCGGGGCGTGGAGCTCGGATCGCCATAGAGCTCCGTGTAGAAGCGGTGCGCCACGTTCAAATAGAGGACACGGGTGCCGCCCTCCTGCACACAGCGGTAGAAGGGCGCCCCCGGCATATCCTCGGTTTCGACCGAGAATTCGACGCCGTCGCGTTCGGCGACGACCTCACGTTTGATCGCCTCCGGCGAGACCCCCGCCTTTCCTGCGCGCCGCCGACTCTCGGTCTCGAGGTTCTGGTCGGCCTCTTGGCGGCGTCTCGGGGTGTCGGCGGGCGGTTTCTCGGTCCGGAACTTCTTCGCTTCCTTGACCGCTTCGACTGAGGCTCTCTCGCGACCTTCGTTGGCCGACTCGGCCTCTTGGCTCAGTTTTGCCGCTTCTTTTCGGTAAATGGTGCGCATGTTTCCGAGCGCCTCGAACACCTTGGCCTTGGAGCGGAGGATTTCCCAGATGCGCTCGTCCGGCGTTACCTGCTGCTTCGCGGTCGTGATCCAGAAGAGATGGTCAAGGCTGGGGTCGAAGTCGACCTCGATTGCCCAGAAGCGGTCGACATTGGCGATGCCACCGAGGACGTTCCGCGGCGGGCGGACGACATCGATCTGCCTCCCGGCCCGCAGAAAGATGATGCCGTTGTTGGCATCGGCGATCTCCAGCCGCTCGTTCATGTCGGTCTTGGTGTTCGGCTTGTTCGTGTGCTTGGCGTCCGGCTTTCGGAAGAAGGTCGCCGGCATTCGCGCGAACCGGACCCGCATCCGGCCGATCACCTTGCCGGTCTCCTTGTCTTTGACCTCGACCGTGGCCGGGTCGAGTTCTATCGCCCGGTCATCGTCGAGGTCGTAGTAGCGGAATCCCTCCGTAAGGAAGAGCGGGTCGCATGGTTCGACGTCGATCCCGTCGATCCTCATCGGAGTGGCGTTCAGGTAGTTGCGGTAGATGACGCCGAGCTGGGTCAGCAGTCGGGCGCGGAGCGACGCCCGCTGCCGGTAGTCGATGCGGCCTTGGTCGAGTTCGTCCCAGACCACGACGGTTCCGTGGTCCAGGGGCCATCGCCCCGACTTGCTCAGCTGGTTGGTGACGAAGTCGGGGGGGTCGAGTCTCTCGACCTCGGGCATCTCGATGCGGTTGCCCTTGGTCCAGATTCCCGCTTTGATCTCCTCGATGTCGATATAGCCGCGGTGCCAGTCACCCCCCAAGGGTTTCGAGTAGACGCTCACGCGCAGCGACTGGCTGACCGATGCGCTCGGGAGGCCATAGCCGTACTTGCCGAAGCCCTCGCTCTTTGACATCCGGGTTCCGGCGCCCCAGATGAGCGAAGCACGGACCATCTTCGGGTCCATGCCGTGGCCGTTGTCGACCACCGCGATCTTCTTGGGCTTCGTTTTCCCTCCGTCGAAGCCGAAGAGGACGTCGACGTGCGTTGCGGAGGCCTGGATCGCGTTGTCAACCAGCTCGGCCAAGGCGAAGGCGGTGCCCTTGTACCCGATGTCGCGCATTCCCCTGACGAATGCGTCTCCGATCATCAGGTCCCAGCCGAACGACTCATCTTCAAGTCGCTCAACGTATTCGCGCTGCTCGCGCAGCCCCTCTGGAATCTTTGCCTCAGACATTGACATCTCCTTCGCTGTTGGACGGACACGGTTGGCCCGCCGATTTGCCTCTCACATATAAAGAGACGAGGAGGAGCGTTGGACTTAAGGCTGCTCATCCTGCTGCAGGAGACGCAAGTCGTGGCTGCCGGATCAGATGTCACGGCTCGACCGCGCGCGAGGGAAGCGGGATTCTCGGTTGAGAGCCCTGCGATGGGCAGCAAATGGACACGCGATGTTCGTGAAGTCAATTTGGACCTCAAGGACTGATGCAGTTTGCCAGCCCGAGATGCGCGGGGCGGGAGACTTGACCGCGGACTCTGGTATCCCTTGACCAGTGGCTGCGCAGGATGACGTTCGTGAGCGGGAGATGCGCACGCTGTTCAATCTCACTCGGCCGGAGGAGTTCGGTCGCGCGGATATAGACGCCGTCCTTGAGCTCGAGGGCGCAGCGGTGCCTCCGCAATTCGACGGGATGGATATCCCGTTCGAGTTGAAGTCGGCAACTAAGGGGAGGCCAAATATCTCAACCGTTCGCGACTTCGGGTTGCACTACATCGAGAAGTGGAGGTCGTTGCACTGGCTGTTCGGTGTCTATAACCAGGCGGGAGGAGAGCTCAAGCTTCAATACTGCCTATACGGCTCCCCGAAGCAGATGAAGCCGTGGTTTGACCGGATGGCCGCCTACATCGCGCCGGACATCGTGCTGGCCGAGACTGTTCCTGACCTTCTCCACGACGAAACTCTCTCAGCAGTCTTGAGCGAGGCAGCGGACTTCGAATACGAGGACGCTTACCAGCTCATGAAGAACCAGTACAAGCGTCAGGACTATCGAGACGCAGCGGATCTGCCGGGCGAGCGGTATTCGCGCGAGGCGATGCTTGCGATGCTGCGAGAGCGATGCTGTTATGTGATCAAGCGCGGCTCGACGCTCAACAACCCTCACATCTCAGCGAGCTACTTTGACGGTTGGGAGCGGATTGAACGAAATCACGCCGCTCGGCTTCGCGAGCTCGTGATCGAAGCGCTGGAAGGCTAGCGCGCCTGAGCGCGGTTTCTGAGGAGCTTCCAATCTTCCGCCGTGCTTCCTCGTAGATTTGCCTGCGACATGACGTTGCGATCGCGCCGCATATGAGCCAGTACAACCGCGGCACGGCAGCGCCCTGGTATCAAGGGCGGGATCTGACCGAGGAGCAGCGCGCCATCTTCCGCGCGACCTCTCAGCGCTCATACAGAGCGAAGGTCAAGGCGCTGGCAGGGCAGGGTTCCGCGTCTCTTCATCCGATAAACACCCCAAGCTTCAATCCGGCTGATCTCATGCCGAAGGTCGATAGACACGACCTTGCGGCTCTCTCTCTCTTCAGTGGCGGTGGGGGGCTGGATCTCGGCTTCGACCGGGCCGGGTTCGGCCACGTTGCCTCCTACGACACCCTGGACGCGGCAGGTGAGACCCTCATCCTGAACCGGCCTGATTGGACGGTCGAGTCTGGTGCCAGCGGTGATGTCCAAAGCGTTGATTGGCGTCAGCATCGAGGAGCAGCCGACGTGCTTCACGGAGGTCCCCCCTGTCAGCCTTTCTCCATTGCTGGAAGACAGAAGGGGGCGCGCGATGGACGCAACCTGCTGCCGGATTTCGTTAGAAGCGTGCTTGCTGTTCGGCCGCAGGCATTCGTGGCAGAGAACGTCGCGGCCCTGGCAGGACCCAAGTTCCAGAGCTACCTCCGCCGATCCTTTTACGGCCCCTTGGCTAAGACCTACCATGTTGCGACCTTCCAAATGCTCGCGCACGATTTCGGCGTGCCGCAGCGCCGTCGCCGCATTCTGTTCGTAGGGTTCCGGCGGAAGCGCGACTATGTTCGGTTCGAGCCCCCTTCTCCCAGCCACCACGCACCGGGGGAGCCGATCGACGGTCTTGCCGCGACGCTTGGGGTTCGCGCTGCGCTGGGCCTGCCGGACATCGGCTATGACGCGCTTGCGCCGACTATTCGCAGCACCCTCACCGGGCCGCGGCACACGACGTCGATCCTCAGCAGCGCCTCCGCTCAGCGTGCGTGGGCAAAGCTGGGGATCTGGCCTAACGGCGTCGCTGCTGATCGCGCCGCGGCAAGCGCATTTCCGGCCAAGAACGGGGACTTTAGGTTGAGCGTCGCGGATTGCGCCCTGCTGCAGGGCTTTCCTGAAGATTGGCGCTTCGCAGGCGCGACCTATATGGCCCTGGGGCAGATCGGTAATTCGGTGGCCCCGCCGGTCGCGTATTCGGTGGCATTGGCGGTCGCAGAAGCCCTGCATGGCCGAAGCTGGTCGCCTTCGCGTTAGCCTTCTCGTAATGGCGGGAAGCCCAGCTCCGAGCAGCCACTGCGCGAGGCAGACTATGAGGGCCAATCGTCGCGCTGACACGGCGCCTGAGTTGGCACTGCGTTCAGAGCTTCAACGGCTCGGGCTGCGATTTCGCAAGGATCTGGCCCTCAAACTCAGCGCTGGGCGTGTCAGGCCCGACATTGTCTTCACTCGCGCCAAGATCGCAGTATTCGTTGATGGCTGCTTTTGGCACCGATGTCCAGAGCACGGACAGATGCCAAAAGCCAATCGAAACTATTGGGCACCCAAGCTTGCGCGCAACGTAGAGCGGGACCGGAGGAACGATGCAGCTCTGATCGAGGATGGCTGGAGGGTCATTCGCTTTTTTGAGCACGTCTCGGCACAAGAGGCCGCTGGCGTCGTTCGGAAGGCCGTTATGGGAACTGATTAGGGCGGCCCTAGCAGTCGGAGGCTGGCTGCGGGGAATTAAGTCCTGGGGCAACAAATGGGGCAACGCGCCCCACAGATTCCAGCCGATCCCCACGTAGTTCGATCTCGCGAATTCGGCTTGAAACCTAGCCCTGCGTAGTCCAGCCGATCCAGCAACTCAATCTCATAACCCGAAGGTCGCGGGTTCGAATCCCGCCCCCGCTATAAGAAAAGGCCCCGGAAACGGGGCTTTTTTTCGTGTCCAGGGTCTACTGGAAATCTTCGGCGGGTACTAAGTGGGCACTAAGTCGAACCGATAGCCGACTCCCCGTACCGTCTTGATCCGGCCCGCGTGCTCGGCGCCGAGCTTTGCCCGCAGCCGTCGCACGTGGACGTCGACGGTGCGGGCGCCGCCGTAGTAGTCGTAGCCCCAAACGCGGTTGAGCAGCGCCTCGCGCGAGAAGACCCGGCCTGGGTGGGTGACGAGGAAGCGCAGCAGCTCGTACTCCTTGTAGGCGAAGTCGATCGGTTCCCCCGCGACGGTCACCTGGTAGGTGGCGAGGTCGACCTCCAGGGAGCCCACGCGGACGATCTGGACTTCGTCGCCGCCGCCGGCCTGTCGGCGGGCCCGGGCGATCCTCGCCTCCAGCTCGGCGGGGGTGAAGGGAGAGATCAGGAGCTCCTCCGTCAGCGGCACCCGTCCCTCGAGGTCTTCCGGCCCGACCGCGAGCAGGATCGGCACGTCGGCGAAGGCGGCGTCGTCGCGAAGGCGTCCGCAGAGGTCCTCGTCGCCGATCACGACGGCGAGGTCGGGAGGCCGGTTGGCGGCGCCGTCGCCTTCGCTGGGTCGCAGGCCGCCGTTGGCCTCGACCAGCCGTGGGGTAAAGCCGAGCTCCGCCACCTGGGAGGCCATCTGCGTGCCACGGCGGGCTTCGGGGCTGTAGATCCAGACATCGGCCACGGCTCACAGCCACCGCAGGTAGCGGTCGCGGTCGAAGTCGGTGACGGTCGCCCGGTAGGCATCCCACTCGCTGCGTTTGTTGGCTACGTACCAGTCGCAGAGGCGGTCGCCGAGCGTGTCCCGGGCCAGCTCCGAGCGGTCGAAGAGGGCGGTCGCTTCGCCGAGGTCCCCGGGCAGGCTCTCCGCGGTGCCGTTCATCCCGGCTTCCGGGCCGAGCCGGCAGTCGCGCTCGATCCCGCGCAGGCCGGCGGCGAGGACCATCGCGAAGAGCAGGTAGGGATTGGCGGCGGCGTCGGGGGAGCGCAGCTCGATCCGCGCCGTGTCGGCCTGCCCCGGCCGGCCGGTCGGGACCCTGACCAGGGCGTTTGTGCCGTCGCGCGTCCAGTCGACGTGGCCAGGGGCCTCCATCCCGGCGGCCAACCGCTTGTAGGAGTTGACCCACTGGTTGGAGACGGCCGCCGACTCGGCGGCATGGGCGAGGATGCCGGCAAGGAACTGGCCGCCGCGGCCAGCGGACCACTCGCCCTCCGGGTCGAAGAAGAGGTTCTCGGTGCCCTCGTAGACGGAGAGGTGCAGGTGCATGCCGCTGCCGCTGAGCCCGTCCAGCGGCTTCGGCATGAAGGTCGCGAAGAGCCCCAGGTCGCGGGCCACCTCCTTGACGATGATCCGAAAGGTGGTGATCGCGTCGGCCATCGTCAGCGCGTCGGTGTGCTTGAGGTGGATCTCGTGCTGGGAGGGAGCGACCTCGTGGTGGGAGGCGGTGACGGGGATGCCGACCTGCTCGAGGTGCTCGATCGCGCGCCGGCCGAAGTCGCTGACCACGTCCTGGACGGTGAGGTCGAAGTAGCCGCCGTTGTCGAGCGGGGTCGGCGGCCGGCTCGGGTCCTGCTTCTCGTCGAAGAGGAAGAACTCGATCTCGCACCCCACCTGCAGGGTCAGCCCCGCCTCCGCCGCCCGGTCGAGGACGCGGCAAAGGGCCTGGCGGCTGTCGCCGGCGAAGGGCTCGCCGTCGGGCGTCCGCAGGTCGCAGCACATCCGCGCCGCCCGCGGCTCCTCGGTCCAGGGCAGGACCTGGAAGGAGCTGGGGTCGGGCCAGGCGTAGACGTCGCGTTCGGAGCCGCGGGCGTTGGCCTCGATCGCCGAGCCGTCGACCCCGACGCCCTCCAGCAGCGCCGGTTCCAGCTCCGAGGCCGGCACCGCCAGGCTCTTCAGCGAGCCGACCACGTCGACGAACCAGAGGCGGACGAAGCGCACCCCGCGCTCCTCCACCACCCGCATCACATATTCGGCGTCCGCCTGCACGAACTCAGCCTAGGTTCGGGCGGCGCACCCGATTTTCTCCCGTTGTCCAAAATCGCGAATGCCGGTTGCGCCGCGTTGTCTGTGTGTGTTTCGAGTTGGTTTCGAGCCTCAAACGGAGGCATGGGCGAGGCTCGGGACCACCTGCGTCGCGAACTCCTTGCGCAGGTAGAAGAACCAGGTCATGCCGGCGAAGAGGAAGTAGGCGCCGAAGAAGACCCAGAGCGCCGGGATCGACCAGTCGACGTTGGCCTGGGCGACCGCGAGTTTTTCCGCCGGGGTTTCGGCGGCGCCGACCAGGGCGGTGACGCCGAGGCTGGCCTGGCGCAGCACCACCTGGATCAGGAAGCCGCCGAAGGCGCCGACCGCCCCGGCGATGCCGATCGCGGCGGCGGCCCGGCGCTTGAAGTCGACCGCGGTGCGGGCCTCCTCTAGGCCGTCCGCCGCGGCCTTGCGGCGGCCGAGCTCGGCGAAGATCGAGGGGATCATCCGGTAGGTCGAGCCGTTGCCCATCCCGGCCAGGAGGAAGATCGCCATGAAGGAGCCGAAAAAGAGCGGGAAGCTGCGGTTGCCGACCCCGGCGATCGCCGGCAGGGTGAAGCCGGCCATGCCGACGAAGCACCACAGCGTCACCTTGGCGCCGCCGAGGCGGTCGGAGACCCAGCCCCCGAAGGGCCGCGCGACCGAGCCGATCAGCGCCCCGACGAAGCCGAGGCCGGCGAGATAGGTGGCGATGAACGGGTGGTTGGCGAGGAACTCGGGGAAGGTGTTTTTGATCACCAGCGGCAGCGCGAACGAGTAGCCGATGAAGGACCCGAAGGTGCCGATATAGAGGATCGACATCACCCAGGTCTGGCCGTGGCCGAGCGCCTTGACGTAGGAGCCGGTGTCGGCCTTGGCCTGGGTGAGGCTGTCCATGTAGCGCCAGGCGCAGAAGGCGGCGAGGGCGACCAGCGGCATCCACATCAGGCCGGCGTAGGCGAGGTGCACTTCGTGTTCGGGCAGCTTCACCGCCGCGGTCGGGACGCCGACGACGATCGCCAGTGGCACCAGCAGCTGGGTGATCGCGACGCCGAGGTTGCCGCCCGCCGCGTTCAGTCCCAGCGCGAAGCCCTTGTGCCGTTCGGGATAGAAGAAGGAGATGTTCGACATCGAAGAGGAGAAGTTGCCGCCGCCGAAGCCCGCCGTGGCGGCGCAGCCGAGCAGGACCCAGAACTGGACGTCGTGGCTCTGGGAGAGCAGCCAGCCGCTCGGCACCACCAGCGCGAGCAGCAGGCAGGGGATGAAGAGGAGCGAGGCGCTGATCGTCGTCCATAGCCGGCCGCCGAACCGGGGCACCGCGAAGGTGTAGGGGATCCTCAGCGTCGAGCCGATCAGGTTGGGGACAGCGGTCAGCCAGAACGTCTCGGACAGCGACAGCTCGTAGCCGGCGTTGCCGAGGTTGATGACGACGATCGTCCACAGCACCCAGACGCTGAAGCCGATGTTCTCGGCGAAGATCGAGAAGATCAGGTTCTTGCGGGCGACGTCGCTTCCGACCGCCTCCCAGAACCCCTCGTCCTCCGGTTCCCAGGTCCCCAGCCAGCGCCCCTTCGACAGCTTCATCTCCTCTTTCCTCCGATCTCGGTCCGCATGGTGATCGGTGGCGAAGCTAGGTGCTTCGCGTATCGAGTCCGTGACCTCTCTGTTTCGGGCTTGTCACGTAACCCGCTGTTCACAGAGACGTCGCAAGCTGGAAACCGCGCTGACGCGGCGGCGAAACCCCGGGCCGGAACGATCCGGCGATGCCTGACCGGGTCCACACCCTCTGCCCCTACTGCGGTGTCGGCTGCGGCCTCGTCGCCAAGGCGCGCGAGGGCAGGCTGGTGGGGGTGGAGGGGGATCCGATCCATCCCGTCAACCGTGGCAAGACCTGCCGCAAGCCGCTGGAGCTGGCCAGTGCCGTTCATGCCGCCGACCGGGCGAGGACGCCGTTGTTGCGCGAGCGGCGCGACGTCAGGTTCCGCGAGGCGAGCTGGGAGGAGGCGATCGGCCGGCTCTCCGGACGGCTGCGGGAGATCGTCGCCGAGCACGGGCCCCGTGCGGTCGCCTTCTATATATCGGGCCAGCTGCTGAGCGAGGACTACTACGCGGTCAACAAGCTGGCGAAGGGGTTCATCGGCACCAATAACGTCGATTCCAACTCGCGCCTCTGCATGTCCTCGGCGGTGGCCGGCTACAGCGGCGCCTTCGGCTACGACGGGCCGCCGCCCGCCTACGCCGACATCGGCCTCGCCGACTGCCTGCTGCTGCTCGGGACCAACACCGCCGCCTGCCACCCGATCGTCTGGTCGCGGATCCGCGAGCGGCGCGCGGAGGGCGCCTGCGTGATCTGCGTCGACCCGCGGCGGACGCCGACGGCGCGGGAGGCGACCCTGCACCTGCCGGTTCGGCCCGGCACCGACCTCGCCCTGCTGAGCGCGATGCTGCACGTGCTCGACCGCGACGGCCTCGTCGACGAGGACTTCATCGCCCGCAGCACCTCCGGCTGGGAGCAGGCCCGCGAGGTCGCTCGCGAGTGGTCGCCGCGGCGGGCGGGCGAGGTCTGTGGGGTCGAGCCGGGGTTGATCGCGGAAGCCGCCCACCGCTTCGGCAGCGGACCGCGCTCGATGGCGCTGTGGTCGATGGGGGCGAACCAGTCGCGGGTCGGCACCCTCAAGAACCGCGCCCTGATCAACCTCTGTCTGGCCGGCGGCCAGATCGGCCGGCCGGGGACCGGGCCGCTCTCCCTCACCGGCCAGCCGAACGCGATGGGCGGGCGGGAGACCGGCGGTCTCGCCCACCTGCTCCCCGGCTACCGGCGCGTCGACAGCGCCGAGGACCGGGCGGAGATGGAGCGCTTCTGGCGGGTCGGCGAGGGTGGGGCGGGAATCTCGCCCGTGCCCGGGCTGGCGGCGGTCGACCTCTTCGAGGCGGTCCGCGCGGGCGAGGTGAAGGCGCTCTGGGTGGTCGCCACCAACCCCGCCGTCTCGCTGCCGGATTCGGGGCGGGCGCAGGAGGCGCTGGAAGCGGCCGAGCTGCTCGTCGTCCAGGACGCCCACCACCCGACCGAGACCGGCGCCCTTGCCGACGCGGTCCTGCCGGCGGCGGCCTGGCCGGAGAAGCAGGGGACGATGACCAACTCCGAGCGCCGCGTCGGCCTCGTCCGCAAGCTGCTGGAGCCGGCGGGGGAGGCGCTGCCCGACTGGGAGATCTTCGCCCGCCTCGGCCGCGCGCTCGGCTACGGTGAGCACTTCGCCTGGAGCGGGCCGGAGGAGGTCTTCGCCGAGTTCGCCGCCTGCACGGCCGGCCGTCCCTGCGACCTCAGTGGCGTCAGCCACGAGCGCCTGGCGCGGGAGGGGAGCGTGCAATGGCCCTGCCCGAGCCCGCACTCGCAGGGGACCGAGCGCCTCTACGAGACCCGGCGCTTCCCGACCGCCGACGGCCGCGCCCGCTTCGCTCCCACCCCACATGAGGAGCCGGCGGAGGAGCCGGACGACCTCTACCCGCTGATCCTGACGACGGGCCGGGTGGCCGAGCACTGGCACACGATGTCGCGCACCGGCAAGTCGGCTCGCCTCACCCGCCTGGCGCCGGAGCCGCTGGTCGAGCTCAGCCCCGCCGACGCGGAGCGGATCGGGGTGGAGGAGGGGTCGCGGGCGCGGATCGTCTCCCGGCGCGGCGAGATGGTGATGCGGGTGACGATCGTCGAGGGCGCCCGCGAGGGGGTCGCCTTCGCGCCCTTCCACTGGGGTTCGCGCAACGCGCCGGCCGGGGCCGGGCAGGCCAACGCGGCCACCAACCCGGTCGTCGACCCCGTCTCCAAGCAGCCGGAGCTGAAGGCGGCGGCGGTGCGGATCGAGCCGGTCGCCGAGGGCGCAGTCGCTGCCCGGCGCTCCCCGGAGGGGTGTCGAGTTCGTTCGGATATGCCGAACAAACTCGACACGCGCCGGCGCCTGGTCGTGATCGGCACCGGGATGGCGGGACTGGAGACCGTGCAGGAGCTGGTCAAGCGCGCCCCGGAAGGCGCCTGGAAGGTGACGATGCTGGGCGAGGAGCCCGGCGCCCCCTACAACCGGATCCTGCTCTCGAAGCTGCTCGCCGGCGAAGCCGAGGTGTCGGCGCTGGA
Organism: Solirubrobacterales bacterium; assembly: GCA_051954855.1. GTDB lineage: Bacteria > Actinomycetota > Thermoleophilia > Solirubrobacterales > 70-9 > VAYN01. The sequence goes on from JBQCHH010000024.1 coordinate 104,433, forward strand.
GCTGCGGCCGCCGGACTGGTTCGCCCGGCGTGGCATCGACCTGCGCGGCGGCTGCCCGGCGCGGGAGATCGACGTCGAGGGGCGGCGGGTCCTCGACGCCACCGGGGACGTCCACGAGTACGACGCGCTTGTCATCGCCACCGGCTCACGCTCCTTCGTGCCGCCGGTCCCCGGCGCCGAAGACCCCCGCATCCTCTCCTTCCGCACCCTCGCCGACGTCCGCGGCATCGAGGCCGCCGCCCAGGGCGCCCGCAGCGCCGCGGTGATCGGCGGCGGTCTGCTTGGACTGGAGGCGGCGGCGGGCCTGCGCCGCCACGGCCTCCGGGTCACCGTCGTCGAGGCCGCCCCCCACCTGATGCCCCAGCAGCTCGACCCGACCGCGGCGGCGATGCTGGCGAAGGAGCTCGACGGGCTCGGCATCCGCAGCGTCTGCGGCGTCGTCGCCTCGCGCTGCAACCCCGACGGGGTGGCGCTGCGCAGCGGCGAGAAGGTCGAGGCGGAGCTGACCGTGGTCGCCGCCGGCGTGCGGCCGGAGACTTCACTTGCCTGGGAAGCCGGGATCGAGGTGGGGCGCGGGATCCTCGTCGACGGCGGGATGCGGACCAGCGCTCCGTCGGTCTGGGCGGTCGGCGAGTGCGCCGAGCACGAGGGGACGGTCCACGGGCTCTGGGCGCCGGTCGCCGCGCAGGCGCGGGTGGCGGGCGCGTCGGTCGCCGGCGACGCCGCCGTCTTCGAACGCGAGGTGCCGGCGACGAATCTGAAGGTGGCCGGGGTGAGCCTGTTCGCTGGCGGCGCCGAGAGCGAGGACGGGGACGAGCTGGTCTGGATCGACGGCCGCCGCGGCATCTACCGCCGGCTGGTGCTGGATGGCGACCGGCTGGCGACGGCGACGCTGCTCGGTGACGTCAGCGGCGCCCGCGAGCTCTCCTCGTTGCTGCGCAGCGGCGAGCCGGCGCCGGAGGAGCTGCTGGCGCCGCCCGGTTCCGCGGCGGAATCGCCGGCGCCGGAGCCCGGCGACCTGATCTGCAACTGCAACGCCGTCACCCGTGGCCAGATCGAAGCGGCGATCTGCGCCCGCGGTCTGGGCTCGGTCGCCGAGGTCGGGCGCGAGACGCGGGCGGGCACCGGGTGCGGGTCCTGTCAGGGCGAGATCGAGGCGGTCCTGCGCGAAGGGGAGGCGGCACGCGAGCGGGATTCATCGAACCGAAACAGAGGCGTGACGGTGGCGAAACGCGGACGCCCGAGGATGCCGGCATGAATTCGGGAGTCGTAGTCGTCGGAGGTGGGATCGCCGCGCAGTCGCTCTGCGAGGAGATCCGCGGGCGCGACACCGCGGTGCCGCTGACGATGATCTGCGGCGAGCCCTGCCTTCCCTACGACCGGGTCCGCCTCTCCGAGCTGCTGGTCTCCGATGAGGCGCCGGCCTCGCTCGCCCTGCGCCCGCGCGAGTGGTACGAGGACCGCGCGGTGAAGACCCTGCTCGGGCGCCGGGTCGCCCATCTCGACACCGGCCTGCGCCGGCTGACGCTCGAAGACCAGGAAGAGATCCCCTACGACCAGCTTGTCCTCGCCACTGGATCGGAGCCCCTGCTGCCGCCTCTGCCGGGCCTGGAGCTGCCGGGCGTGCTGCCGTTCCGCGGCCCCGAGCACTGCGAGGAGATCCGTGCCGCGGCCCGCGGCGGCGCCGGCCGGGTGGCGGTGATCGGCGGCGGCCTGCTGGGACTGGAGGCGGCCTACGGGGTGGCGGCACAGGGCTGCGCGGTCACCGTCGTCCACCTGATGGACCGGCTGATGGAGCGCCAGCTCGACCATCCCGCGGCGGCGCTGCTGCAGCCGGCGATGGAGGAGCTCGGGGTCGAGGTCCTGCTCGAGCGCCGGACCGAGGCGATTCTCGGCTCCGACCGGGTCGAAGGCCTGCGCTTCGCCGAAGGCGAGGAGATCGAGTGCGACCTCGTCGTGATCAGCATCGGGATCCGGCCGCAGGCGTCCCTCGCCGAGACGGCCGGGATCGAGGTTGGGCGTGGAATCCTGGTCGACGACGAGATGCGGACCAGCGCCCCGTCGGTCTGGGCGCTCGGCGAGTGTGCCGAGCACCGCGGCACGGTCTACGGCCTCGTCGCCCCGATCCACGAGCAGGCCGCGGTCGCCGCCGCCTCCCTGCTCGGCCGCTCCGAGCAGCCCTACGAGGGCTCGCTGCAGTGGGCGAAGCTGAAGGTGATGGGGGTCGACCTGGTCTCGATCGGGTCCCCGGAAGGAACGCAGGAGGCGGTTGCCGCCGACGCCGGCAGTCCCGCCTATCGCAAGCTGGTCCTGGACGAGGGCCGCGCCGCCGGCGCGATCCTGCTCGGCGACACCCGCGGCAGCGAGGATCTGCTGAACGCGATTACTTCCGGCGAGGAGGTGGCCGACCCGCTGGCCCGGCTCGCCGCCTCGGCCGAAGCGACCGCCGCCGACCTGCCTCCGGAGGCCCAGATCTGCAACTGCAACGGCGTCTGCAAGGGCGAGATCGTCGCCGCCGTCAGCGAGGGCGGCTGCGCCACCCCGCGCGAGGTGATGGCGATGACCCGCGCCGGCACCGGCTGCGGCTCCTGCAAGGAGGCGGTGGTCGAGCTGGTCGCGGCGGAGACCGGCGGCGCGGTCGACGAGCCCGCCTATCTCTGCCCCTGCCGCCGCCAGACCCGCGAGCAGCTCGCGGCGGTGATCCGCGAGCGGGGCCTCGAGGCGGTCAGCGAGGTGGCGGAGGCCTGCGGCACCGGGCGCGAGTGCGGCCAGTGCAAGCCGGCGCTCGCCTACCTGGTCTCGGAGGTCAACGCCAACCGCCACCGCGAGGAGCGCGCGGCGCGGTTCATCAACGACCGCGTCCACGCCAACATCCAGAACGACGGCACCTTCTCGGTGGTGCCGCGGATGTACGGGGGGGTGACGACGCCGGACGAGCTGCGGCGGATCGCCGACGCCGCCGAGCGCTACGACGTGCGGATGGTCAAGGTCACCGGCGGCCAGCGGATCGACCTGCTCGGCGTCCGCAAGGAGGACCTGCCCGACATCTGGCGCGACATCGGCATGCCCTCGGGGCACGCCTACGCGAAAGCGGTGCGCACGGTGAAGACCTGCGTCGGCGAGAGCTTCTGCCGCTTCGGGCTCGGCGATTCGATCGACCTCGGGATCGCGCTGGAGCGCGAGTGGGAGGGCCTCTACACGCCGGCGAAGGTCAAGGCCGGCGTCTCCGGCTGCCCCCGCAACTGCGCCGAGGCGACGGTCAAGGACATCGGCGTCGTCGCCGTCGAAGGCGGCTGGCAGATCCGCGTCGGCGGCGCCGCCGGCGCGAACGTGCGCGAGGCCGACGTTCTGGAGACGGTCGAGACGCCGGCCGAGGTGATCCGGACCGCCACCGTGGTCCTTCAGCACTACCGCGAGAACGCCGACTACAAGGAACGGCTCTACGACTTCGTGCCCCGGGTGGGCCTGGAGGAGATCCGCGCCGTGGTCCGCGACCCCGAGCGCTCAGCGGCGCTGTTGGAGCGCTTCCGGATCGCCAAGGCGGCGGTCTCCGACCCCTGGCTCGAGCGCGACCTGCCCTACCACCCGCGCCAGTTCAGCGACCTCGACCCGCCCTCCGGGGGCGACCTGGTCGAGGCGCTGGTCGGCCCGCCGGCGGGGGCGCAGCTGTGAGCGTCGCGACCGCCCACGCCGTCTGCCGCGCCGCCGACGTGCCGCTCGGCGAGGGCCGTGCTGTCACGATCGAAGGCCGGCGGATCGCGATCTTCAACGCGCCGACCGGGTGGTTCGCCCTCGATGCCGCCTGTCCCCACCAGGGCGGGCCGCTGGCCGACGGGCTGCTCTCCGACAACTGCGTCGCCTGTCCCCTCCACGAGCGCCGCTTCGACCTCCACACCGGCGAGTGCCTGGGCGGCCATGAGGGCGTCGCGGTCCATCGGGTCGAGGTGCGGGAGGGGACGGTCGAGGTGACGCTCGCGTAGTGGAGCTGTGCGACGGCAACGGGCGGCGGATCTCCGACCTGCGCGTGTCGGTCACCGACCGCTGCAATTTCCGCTGCCAGTACTGCATGCCGGCGGAGGGCCTGCCATGGCTCGACCGCGCGGAGATCCTCAGCTTCGAGGAGGTCGAGCGTCTGGTCCGGCTCTTCGTCGCCCTCGGGATCGAAGACGTTCGCCTCACCGGCGGCGAGCCGCTGGTCCGCCGCGGGTTCCCGCGGCTGGTGGCGATGCTGGCGGGCGTCGAGGGGCTGCGAGACCTCTCGCTGACCACCAACGGCTACCTGCTCGAGCGCGAAGCCGCTGCTTTGGTTGGAGCCGGGATCCAGCGGGTCAACGTCTCGATCGACTCGCTCGAGCGCGACCGCTTCTTCCAGATCACCCGTCGCGACGCCCTGCCCCAGGTCCTGCGCGGGCTCGATGCCCTCGCCGCCTTCCCCCAGGTCAAGGTCAAGGTCAACGCGGTGGCGGTGCGCGGCTGCGCCGAGCGCGAAGCGCTGCGTTTTGCCGAGTTCGCCCGCACGACCGGGTTCCAGGTCCGCTTCATCGAGTTCATGCCGCTCGACGGCGACCGCGCCTGGAGCGAGGACGCGGTGCTGAGCGGCGAGGAGCTGCGAGCGATCATCGACGCAACCCACCCGCTGGAGGAGCTTCCCCGCGAGCCCTCCGCTACCGCCAGGGTCTTCCGCTTCCGCGACGGCAGCGGTGAGATCGGCTTCGTCAACCCGGTCACCGAGCCGTTCTGCGCCGACTGCAACCGTGTCAGGCTGACCGCCGAGGGGGCGCTGCGAACCTGCCTCTTCTCGCTCGGGGAGACCGACCTGCGCGGGCCGCTGCGCACCGGCGCCACCGACGCCGAGCTGGGCGAGCTGATCCGGTCCGCGGTCGCGCGCAAGGAGCTGCGGCACCGCGTCGGCGAGGCCGGCTTCCGCCGGCCGGCGCGCACGATGAGCGCGATCGGGGGTTGAGGTGCAGGCGCTGCGCGAGCTCTCATAGCCCGAAGGTCGCGGGTTCGAATCCCCCGCAACGGTAGAGCGCATGACGCCAGCGCTCTTGGTGTTCGATCGAGAAGGAAGGCGCGCCGACCAGTAGTGCCCAAAAGTGTCCGCGTCGATGGCCACAATGCCTCCGTGCCGCCCCTAACGTACACGGCTGTGTCTCTCTACGCCGGGGCTGGGGGCCTCGATCATGGCTTCTCCCAGGCAGGCTTTGAGCTGCTCTGGGCGATCGACTCTGACCCTCATGCCGTCGCCACCTACAAGGCTAATCTCGGCGATCACATCGTTCAGGGGAAGCTGCCCGACGATGGTCCCCCTGAAAGCCTGAGACCTGATCTAGTCATCGGCGGACCCCCTTGTCAGGGCTTCTCAGTGATAGGTCGCATGGACCCTGATGATCCCCGCTCCAGACATGTACATAGCTTCCTTGATGTCGTCGAGCGCCTCGAGCCGAGGGCTTTCTGCCTGGAGAACGTCAAGGCGCTGGCCAGGGGCCCACGGTGGAAGTCGGTGCGAGAGGCGCTGGTCCAACGTTCCAGGGAACTCGAGTACAGGGTCGAGCTAATGGTTCTGAGCGCTGTGGACTACGGCGTGCCGCAAGCGCGTGAGCGGATGTTCCTGATCGGTGTGCGTGGCGGCAGTCCACTCTGCCCGGTGCCGACGACCAAGAACACTCCGCTGACCGTGCGAGAGGCGCTCTCGGCGCTGCCCCGCCTGGGGGAAGCTGGTAATGACACCGCTACGACCGCCAAGGTAGTGCCGGCGTCTAATCCCGTGATGCGCCCTACGGCTCATCGGGGGAGCCTTCTCTTCAATGGATCCGGTCGACCACTGCAGCTCGACGGTCCGGCGATGACTCTGCCCGCGTCGATGGGTGGCAACGCGACGCCCATCATCGACCAAGAGGAGCTAGAGGATGGCGCGAGCCCATGGGTGGTCGACTACCACCGGCGCCTGCTGAAGGGGGGGCGGCCGAGGAAGACGGCACCGAGGCGGATGCGGAGGATCAGCGTCGAGGAGGCCGCAGCGCTGCAAAGCTTCCCGGCCTACTGGGAATGGCGTGGCCCTCGAGGGGGAAGGTACCGGCAGGTGGGGAACGCTGTTCCCCCGCTTCTAGCGGAGCGCGTCGCTATAAGCCTGAGGGAGGCGCTTGAGGCGATCGATGGCCGGCAAGTCCCCATTGCTCGAGAAGAGGATGACTCGGTTGCGCCCTCCTCGAGGCAGCCGACCCCCGTTTGATTGAGGAGTCGGGCCGAAGTGAGTATTCGTATTCCTACGCCTGATTTGGAGCGCGAGCTCGATGCCGCCCTCAGGGATGCCGCCTCAGCTGGCGGCTCCGACCTTTGGGTTGAACGGGTCGTCTGGTTGACCGAGCAGGTTGAGGAAGGCGACGGCAAGACCTACGTCGCTGCGCTAGGTGCTGCGTTACTGGCAAAGGCAACTGATCCGAGGGTTGACTCATTAACGCAGGCTTTGAACGCCGGCCCCGCTGGCTACAGCCTGCGGAGTGTCGCCGAGTTCCTTCAATCCCGAGTCCGTGGTCACGTTCACCTGGGCACGTTGAGCAAGAATCCCGTGAACAACTCCCCGTTCTTGCGTGGCCCCGGACGGATCGATCGTTTCGACAGGATCGGTCCTAAAACGAAGCCTATTTACGACATGTTCGTTCGCTGGCTCGACGACCTGAATGGGTACAACAAGGCGGAAGCTCACGATGCGCTGGTTTCTTTTCTCCACGAGCGAACTCGCGTTCAGCGGTCTGTAGACGCAACCAGTGCAGCTTCCCTCGAGTTCGGAACGGCTTCCTCGATTGAGGACTTGACGGAGGCTCTGCAACTTTTTGCGATGGAGGATCCGGAAGGTGGCAGCAGGGGGCAGGCTGTTGTTGCGGCGGTGCTTGCGTCTGCGTTTCCCGACATCGAGGTGGTCTCTAACAACCACCCGGCGCCATTCGACGTGAAGCGGGCTGGGCACCCACCGCCGTTGGTCTGTGAGGTTAAACAGCGGCCGGTTCAGCCCGAGGAGGTGATGGAGCTCGCTCGTAGGGCGTTCGACCATCACGCGGATCGCGCTATTTACGTCGCACTCGATCCATCCCAGGGGGAGTTGCCGGTCAACCGCCTGGTTGCGGACGCACTCGTCAGACATGGCGTGTTCCTAGATGTCTGCTACGACGTACGGGAACTTGTTGCTCGGGTAGCTGTCTACTCGGACGTTGACATCCTCAGCCTTCTGGCCGACTTAGCCGATCAAGCTGCGGTGCGATGCGAGTCGAGTGGCGTTGGGCAAAAGGGACGGCGCAGGTTGGAGGCCCTGCTCCGGGGGATCACTTGATGGATGCAACCTGGTTCACGACGCGTTCTATGACCGCGGCGTGCGATGCCTCGTGCTCCCAGATTCGGATGACGGTCCAACCAGCCTCTTCGAGTAGGGCGTTGTTTCTACGGTCTCGCTGGATATTGCGCTCTAGCTTTGCCGTCCAGTAGTCGGTGTTGCGGGCCGGTCTAGTGCCGTGGTCCGGACATCCATGCCAGAAGCATCCGTCCACGAAGACGGCGATCTTTGCTCGGGTAAACACGATGTCAGGGCGGATAGGGCGCATGCCGGTCGCCAGGCGAATCGGCAGGTCGACGCGGTAGCGCATGCCACGCGCGTGTAGCGCGGACCGAAGCGCCAGCTCTGGGCGCGTGTCTCGACGCTGGTTGCCCCGCATTGCAGCTCGGACAGCCGGGGTCGATGGGGGCGGTGGGATTGGGAGAGGGGTCGCGCCCATTCCAGATCTGAGCGGCGTAGGCCTTCGGTCGGAAGTTGGGATCGTGAAAGCTTCTCAGGTCAAGCTTATTTTCGCCCCCGAGTGGCCCGAGGACTTCGACCGGCATTTTGGGTGGCTGCCCACCGACGGCGAGGGGTAGTTGCCGTGAGCGCGGGCGCACGTCTGCGCTTCGAAGTCCGAGTCATCGATCCGGTGTTCGCAGGGGATCTTCTCCGCTGTACGCAGAACTGCCCGCCACGATCGACTGCGGCGGGTCGCCGAGAAAGGCCGTCGGCTCGGCGCGGTTCACTGTGTCCTCGTGATCACCTATTCCATGAGCCTGTCGGCTGACGGGTACGTTGCCGGGCCCGACGGGAGCTTCGGCTGGGCGGTGCCCAGTCGGGAGTTGCACCGGTTCCACAATGAACGGGTCGCCGCGGTCGATGTTCAGCTGCTCGGCCGGCGCCTCTACGAGACGATGCTCGTGTGGGACACCGAGGAGTTCTCCGACCCCGTGATGGCGGAGTTCGCCGAGATCTGGCGGCCGCTCGAGAAGATCGTGTTCTCGACCACCCTGACGAGCGTTGAGGGCAGCAACCGCCTGGCCACGGGATCGCTCGAGGAGGAGGTCGCCGCGCTCGGGGACCGGAGGATCGCGGTCGGCGGCGCCGGCCTTGCGGCGGAATGCATGCGGCGCGGGCTGATCGACGAGTTCGAGCTGTTCGTCATCCCGATCGCGATCGGCGGCGGCACGCCGTACTTCCCGCCGGACGTGCACATCGACCTCGATCTGGTCGAGACGCGCACGTTCGGCGCGACCGTGTACCTGCGCTACCGCCGCTGCGGCTAAAGGGCACCAGCCGCAGCGTCATAAAGGCGTTGCTGATGCTCACGGGCGTGGGCGAGCTCATGGCTTGGGCTGCCAGGCGGGCGACTCTCCGGGGAGCTCGATGCCGGCGAGGGTTTCGGGGTATTTGCGCGAGTGGCCTGAGAGCTGCGCGGCGGTCGCCGCCCAGCGGACGATCTGGGTGCCTTCGGTCCGGTGGCGGGTGGCGAGCAGCCAGCGCCCGTCGGGCGAGAAGGCGGGCGCCAGGAAGGCGGGGCTGCAGCAGCGCAGGCGGCTGATGTCGGCGAGTCCCGTCCCGCTGGGGTGGACATCCCAGATCTGGTCGGGGCTGCCGGCCGCGAAGGCGATCAGGTGGCCGTTCGGACTGAAGTCGGGTTCGGTTGCGGACTGGTCCAGGTGAGGCGCGGGGTCTCGTCCTTGATCCCGGTGCCATCCACCCGCATCGTGTAGAGGTGCTGCTTGCCGTAAGCGACGAGGCCGCTTGGTCCCACGCTGCCGGGGCGGCGGACGAAGGCGAGGATCTTGCCGTTCGGGGAGGCGGCGGGCCCAGCGTCCCAGTTCGTACCGCTCGTCACCTGACGGAGCCCGGAGCCGTCGAGGCCGACCGAGAAGATGTGCTGCTCGGCGTGACCGGCGAGGGATTCTTCGCGCGCGAATAAGACGCGGCGGCCGGAGCGGGCGAAGCTCGGTTCGCGGTCCTGGCCGTTGGCCACCAGGGGTGGTTCAGTCAACTGTTTGACCCCGCCGCCGGCCGTGTTCATCACGAAGATCGCCCGGCGCTCGCCGCCCACGGCGTCGAGGTTGCGGGAGAAGACGACGAGCCGCCCGTCCGGGGAGATCTGAGGGTCGCGGTCGCTCGGGTCGTTGGTCAGCATCCGCAGCGTCGCCGGCTGCCTCGCGACCATGCTGGCAATGCCCTGCGGCGCGAACGTGGTCCCTTCGCCGCCTTCTTCGTTGCCGTAGACGAAGAAGACGCGCCCGTCGCGTCCGGGCCAAGTGGCGGAGGCACGGGGGACATGGGACAGGGAGGCGGCAAGCGCGGTGAGCAGCACCGCCGCCGCGACCGATCCGCGTGACATCGCAACGACCCTCTTTGACATTCCCGCTTCCTTTCGGTCCTTGATCCGACCCCTCAACACGCAAGCCGCCTTGGAGTCCCGCTGTCCGTCTCTCAGGTCCGGATGACAATCGACGTATCAATCGCCTCGAAGGAGTGGTCGCATCGACCTCTGGGTAGAGGAGTGGTGTTCTGGCAGGCGAGGCGCGAGGCTCGACTGCCGGTCCTACATGAGACAGACCGCTCACTTCTCCGCCTCCGGCAGGGGCGCCAGGGGAACGGCCAGACCAAGAGAGAAGGAGGAGGCGATGCGTGCGCTCGCGGGGTGCCGTTCATGTGGTCATGTCGAACGGGTAGACGGAGAAGCCGAGGCGGGGCAAGAGGTCGGCAGCTGCCCTCGGTGCGGTGAGCCCATCCGGGGAGTCGGGCTCCTCGGCGCCCGCCTCCTGGCTCCGGCGATGCGGAGCGGGGAGGCGTATGCCCGCGAAGACACGATCGGCCTCGACGCCCTGAAGAGCGGCCCGTGAAGCCGCGGCCGTCGCCCCGTCAGGGGCACCAGGGGTTCTTCGGCACTCCGGCGCAGGGTTCGGGCATGCTCGGCAGGTTTGAGGGCACCGGGGGGAGGGAGAACTGGGCGGCAGGGCGCGGGTAACTCGCCCCGGGCAGGCCCGGGCAGGGGGCGACCAGCTGGCTGGCGCAGAGGACCTCGGCGGCTAGCACGGTCTGATCGCCCGAGTTCGGGGTTTCGCACATCCCGTTGGAGGGCTGGTAGATCGGGTTGGTCTCGATGCCGGGCGGGTCGGTCCCGTCCGGGACGCTGTCGCCGGCGAAGCAGTTGCCAGGGTCGTGGGGCGCCGTCGCGAGGCCGATGTCACCGTTGCTCGGGTTGCCGAAAAAGCCGTTGCCCGAGAACGTGTTGTTCTCGCTGACGTTGCCGTAGGCCGGGAAGTAACAGGTTTCGGCTTCGGGGGCCGGCACGTAGACACCGCCCTGGCAGGGGGTCGTGACGTCGGCGGGCGGGGTCTCCTGGTCGGGCAGGTCGGCGATCAGCTCGCCCCAGGAGCCGTTGTTGGTAACGGTGTTGCCGGAGAGCGTCGTGTAGGTGCTGCCGGCGAGGACCATGCCGGTGCCGACCGGCGAGCCGCCGGCAAGGCCGGAGCCGTTGCCGGGGACGTTCGGGTTGTTGTTGTCGTGGATGTAGTTTTCGGTCCAGACCGTGCACGACTGGGTTCCCAGCGGCCCGCTCTGGCCAGGTGGGCAGCGGCCGATCTGCGGTGAGGGCCAGTCGTCGTTGTTCTGCGAGTTCGAGACCAGGCCGCTCTTGTTGTCGTCGCACTCGTTGTGCTTGACCAGCAGGTACCCGCCGGCGTTGGTGCTGGAGAGGCAGAGGGCGCTGTTCTCGCCCTGGTCGTCTTCCATCACCTGGTCGCAGACCTGCTGGCAGGCGCCGATGTAGTAGGCGGAGTCGGCCATGTTGCTGGCGTAGGAGTGCTTGAAGAAGCCATTGGTCGAGTTGCTGGAGAAGATCCCGTAGTCCCCGGCCGGGTAGTCGACTCCGCAGCAGGGGGCGAGCGCGCCCGAGACGGTGCTCGAGTAGCTGGAGGTGGCGGTCAGGTAGTTGCCCCAGAAGCCGCTGAGACCGATGTGGCCGCTGCCGTCGCCGCCGTTCCACCAGATCTGGTTGCCCTCCTCGCCGTTGCTGAGGTAGTTGCAGACGGTGAGGTTTTCGATCCAGGTGTTGTCGGCTTTGTAGACGTCGATGCCGTTGCGGTTCAGCGGCCCCTGGTCGAGCGGGCGCGAGGAGCACCTAGGCGTCCCCGGCCTCGTCCCGTCAACAGTGACCGCGTTGCGGTCCATGCCCCGGAGGTGCACGTTCGGGGTGGTGATCAGCACCCCGGCCGGCTCTTCGCCGCCGGGATTGCCGAGTTCCTTGTAGTCGCCGGGGCCGACCAGGATCCAGTCGCCCGGCTGGGCGGCGTCGACCGCCGCCTGGATCGTCGTGAACTGGCCCGGGACGTGGTTCCAGGTGCCGACCCGTAGGACGCTCGCCTGTGCGGCGGAAACGCCGCATACGGCGATGGCCGTACCGAGGACAAGCACCCGCATCGCACGCCGTCGCCGCATCAGTAAACCTCCTGGGATCGCACCTCTACCAACTTTTAGGTAAAGATAACCGAACGCGTGCTATGGCGCTGGTCAGTCCACCACTCGCGTTGGCCTTCGCCGTCTACGGCCCAGTTCCACGGCCCCCTCCTCCGGCGGCGTGGGAAAGGAGGCGACCGGACGGCGCTCGGCTCGCGGCCGCGGTGCGACGACTTGATCGGCCGGCGTGTCCTTGCCGGTGCGCGCCAGGTGGTAGACGAAGGCGGCGATCGCGGCGGCGAGGACGAGGCTGACCGGGCCGGTGCCGAGGGCGAGGCCGCCGCGGGCGTGCGAGACGGCGAGCCAGTCGGCAACCGAGGCGCCGAGGGGACGGGTCCCCACGTAGGCGAACCAGAAGCTGAGGATCGGGTTCCAGTCGAGGCGGAAGTAGCCGACGGCTGGGACCGCGATGATCGCGGCGAAGAGGATGATCGAGCCGAAGTAGCCGATCCCGACGGTGACCGCGGTGAGGTCGCCGGCGGCGGTGCCGAGCGCGAAGGTGGCGAGAACCGCCGCCCAGTAGAAGAGCTCGCGCCGGGGGGTGGTGATGCTGTGGATCGATAGCGTGCCCTCGCTCACGTACCAGGTCCGGAAGACCGCGGCGAGGGCGATCGCATAGAAGATCGTCGAGGCGATGTAGGGAACGCCGAAGCCGACGTGGAGGACGTCGGCGGCCATCGTGCCGAAGACGCCGACCATCGCCACCGCCGGCCAGTAGGCCCAGGGCACGTAGCGGTCCTTGGTGAACTGGATGTAGAGGGCGATGACGAAGGCGATGCCGCCGAGCACCACCGCGATCTGCGGAACCATGGCGTGGACCAGGAAGTCGGAGGTCGACTCGCCCATCGCCGTCGTCAGCGCCTTGACGATCCAGAAGTAGGCGGTTACCTCGGGCACCTTGGAGAAGGCGTGCCGGGCGCGGCGGCGGGATCTGGCGGCGGTCTGGTCCATCGGTGGCGAGGGGCGAGACCTCGGCGCCGGGCAAGCTAGGTGGCGACCCTTAAGCGCAGATGAAAGACCGCGACGGTTGCGTCAGGCCCTGCGCCCCGAGCCGGCGACGAGAATCACGCCTCGGACCCGTTCGGCGCGTACCTCCCTCGCTCGGCGCAGCGCCCCGACTCAGTCGGGGCGCTGCTGCCGGGCGTGGGCGGCAAGGAACTGCAGACATCAGCACGGTGACACACCCTCGATGCGACGGTCAAGTTGGATCGAGATCCTGTAGTAACAACTACCCGCTCTGGCGCCCGCCGCCCCGAGGCGCGGCGATCCCTCTCCTTAGGATGTGGCTTGATGCGCCCCCTTCGCCTGCTGCTCGCCGTCGTCCTCTCCCTCGGCCTTGCGCTCCTCGCCGGCTGTGGCTCCGGCGCCGACTCACCTACCTCCGCAAGCGGCTTGCCGAAAGAAATCGTGATCGGCGCCGCGATCGCCAAGAGCGGCTACCTCGTCCCCTGGGACGGCAACATCGCCGCGGTCGAACAGCTGGTCAAGGAAACCAACGCCCGCGGTGGCATCGACGGCTCCAAGATCCGCTTCGTCACCGCCGACAACCGCTCCGAACCCCAGCAGCAGCCCATCGCCGTCCAGAAGGTGATCGAAGAGGGCGCCAACGTCCTTCTCGTCAGCTGCGAAGTCCCGATCGCCGCCGCCGGCGCCCCGATCGCGGAAGAACACGACGAGCTCAACTTCACCCTCTGCGCCAGCGAACCCGGCTTCGGCCCGCCCTACACCGGGCGGCTTTCCTTCAGTGCCAACCGCAGCCTGATCAGCGAGGCCTCGACCCGCGCCACCTTCCTCTGGCAGCGAGGCATCCGCCACCCCTTCGAGCTGACCGACACCGAAATCCTGCTCGGCAGGATCGACCAGTTCGGCTTCCAGAAGACCTTCGAACACCTCGGCGGCAAGCTCGCCGGGCAGGCCGACTTCAAGAACTCAGACCTGTCGATCGCCTCCCAGATCGCCGAGATCAAGCGCTCCGGCGCGGATGCGATCAACATCAGCTCCTACCCGCCGGGTGGAGCCGCGGCGATCAAGCAGATCCGCGCCGCCGGCATCACCCTGCCGATCACCGCGCCGAGCGCCTTCGACGGCACCTTCTGGCTGAAGAGCGTCCCCGATACGAGGAACCTCTACGTGACGGACAACGGCTCCGCCTACGACCCGACCAACGCGCAGACGGCGAAGCTCTTCGAAAGGCTGAAGCGCGCCGGGGTCAACACCGACGTCTCCGGCAACCTGCTCGCTTCCTACGCCGCCGGCCAGCTGATCCTCGACGCGATCCGCGAAACCGGCACCACCGACGGCGCCAAGCTCGCCACCGCCCTTGAAGCGAAACCGCACTCGACGGTGATGGGTCCCCTTGGCTACACGGCCAATAATCACCTACCCTCCGGGCCGTGGTACATCTACGAATACCCCGAACGCAAGCCGAAGCTCCTCACGCGGGTAAAGCCCGCATACGTGCCCGAATACGAACAGTAGGCCGCTCGGTGAGTTGATTGGAGCCTGAGCATCCCGCCTCGGGAGGCCGCCGCAAGAGCTCGGGTCGTCGCAAACGGCCCTCTCTGATCGGCCTCGAGGGACTCCGCCGGCCCGAGCGCGGCGGACAGGTCCCCCTCTACTACCAGCTCGGTGAGATCCTCAAGCAGAGGCTCGAGGGGGGTGGCTGGGAGCCAGGCACCTTATTTCCCTCGGAGCGCGAGCTCGAAGAGTATTTCGAAGTCTCGCGCGCGGTCGTTCGCCCGGCCCTCAGCCTGCTCGAACGCGACGGGGACATCTATCGCCGCCGCGGCTCGGGGACCTACGTCGCCGAGCCGAAGCGCCGGGTGCCGATCAGGGGCTTGATCCGCTTCCTGTTGGAGGGTCGCTCCAGCGACTCGCGGATCGCCGTCCTGCGCATTCGCCAGCAGACGAATGACCAGACGATCGCCGACGCTCTCGACGTCTCCCCCGGGCAGACCGTCGCTCAGGTCACCTCGGTCCTCCGCCTCGACAAACCGATCTGCTGGCTCGACTGCTTTTTCCCCGTCGAGCGGGTGCCCTGGCTGCTGGGCGCTGCGATCTCGCTCAAAGGCGGCGAACAGCCTGCCCTGGGCGAGTCGCCGAGGTTCACCCGGATCGACGTTTCCTTCGAGAACTCCTCCTGCGGGCCCTGGACCGCCAAGATGCTCGGCGTTCGCACCGGCGACGCGGCCCTGATCGGCCGGCTCGTCCAGTACGGCGTTCCCGCGGACCAGGGCCATGAGCGCCCCCTCGAGCTGACCCGCATCGTCGCCCGCAGCGACATCTCCCAGTTCCACTACGAGGAGGCCGGCTCGCTCGACCAGCGGCGGGGGCGAAGTCCGAGGAGCGGTGCTTAGCCCGCCGCGGTGCCGGCTCGATTCGAGCGCTTGGCGAGGGCCTGGTTCACGAAGTCCAAAAACGCCTCTCGGTAAGCGAGGGTGAATCGATCGGCGAGAGTGTGGACCTCGGCGTTGGGATCCAGCGGCAACTCGGGCGTCTCGATCTTCGAGATGACCCCCACGTCCTCGGCGTAGATGCCGGCGTCGTAGGCGATCACCTTCTCGAGCTGCCGCTCGTCGAAATTCTCGAGACCCGCCTCGATCCAGTAGTGGGCTGACTCGGTCGCGCTGATCGCGCGGGCGGCGTGCAGAAGGCAGCGCTCGCCGTCGTCGGTGAACATCCTCGCCGAGGTGAAGTTGGGCGCGATCGTGTGGTAACCCATCTCCCGCAACGAACCCCACGCCTCGGTCGCGCCGGCTGCTCCCCATTCCATGTTGCGGCGGAGCGTTACCTCGAGCCCGTTCTTCTCTGGCATCAGCGGCTCGATCACCTCGGGTTGAGGCCCGATCGTGTTCTGGTGGACGAAGGCGAAATGGGAGACGTCGCGGAAGTTCTCGATCATCAGCCCGAAGGCGACCGGCAGCTCGAAGGGGGTGCCGTGACCCCACGTCCACCTATCTTCGTCGAACCAGGGAACGTCGGGCACGTCGCTCAGCGGCTCCTCGAGCGTCGTCCAGACAAGCCCCCAGTGCACGCGGGCCGGATATGACGGAATCCGGGCGAGCGGTGGGATCTGACTTTGATCGGCAAGCGAGGGAATCCGGGTGCAGGAGCCGTCGCCCGCCCACTCCCAGCCGTGGTAGGGGCACTGAACGCTCTCGCCGCAGACTTTGCCCATCGAGAGCAAGGCGCCACGGTGGGCGCAGCGGTCGGCGACCACCGCTGCCTCGCCGCCCTCGGTGAGGAACACGGCGAGGGGCTCGCCTAGCAGGACCGCTCGCCGAGGCCCGTCCTCGAGATCCTCCAGCCTCGCCACCGGCTGCCAGCAGTGGCGCAGCGCCAGCGTTACGTCGTCGCTGCTCGGCATCGAGGGAGGTTGATCAGTCATCTCTTTCCCAGGCATTTATAGCTGTCTCCCCATGTAAGCACGCAGAACCTCGGGGTTGCGCTGCAGCTCCTCGCGCCTGCCGCTGGCGCGGACCTTGCCGCCGGCGAGCACCAGGCTGCGCTGGCAGAAGTCGATCGTCCGCGCCGCGTTCTGCTCGACGAGGAGCATCGTCGCCCCCTCCGCGCGAAGTTCCTCCAGCAGCTCGTAGATGACGTCGATCATCTTCGGCGCGAGGCCGAGCGAGGGCTCGTCGAGGATCAGCAGCCGCGGCTTGCGCAGCAGCGCCCGGGCCACGGCGAGCTGCTGCTGCTCACCGCCCGAGAGGCGGTCGGCCCGCTGCCCGGCTCGCTCCCGCAGGATCGGCAGCCGCTCCAGGACCTGCTCCATCACCTCATCGCCGTTGCCTTGCGCGGCCAGGTGCAGGTTCTCCGCCACGGTAAGCGTGCCGAAGATCTGGCGGCCCTCGGGCACCAGCGCGATTCCCAGCCTCGCGATCTCCTCCGGCGCAAGCCCGCGCAGAGACCTGCCTTCGAAGCTGATCTCGCCGGCGTTCGGCCGGGTGAGGCCGCAGATCGCACGCAGGAGCGAGCTCTTGCCGGCGCCGTTGGGACCGACCATGCCGACGACTTCGCCCTCGTTGAGGCGCATCTCGACGCCGTGGAGAACCTCGACCCCGCCGTAGGCGACCTTCAGCCCGCGCAGCTCAAGCATGGGCGCCCGCGACATATGACGTGCCGAGGTAGGCCTCGACCACGCGGGGATGGGCTTGGACTTCCTCGGGGGTCCCGACCACGACCGTCTCGCCGTCGTCGAGCACCTGCACCCGCGAGCAGAGATCCATCACCACGTTCATGTCGTGCTCGATCAGCAGGATCGCGCAGCCGAAGTCCTGGGTCACCTCGCGGAGAATCGCCACCAGGTCCCGACACTCCTCGTCGTTCAGCCCAGCCGCGGGCTCGTCGAGCAGCAGGTAGCGCGGCCCGGTGGCCAGGGCGCGGGCAATGCCCAGCAGCCGCTGGTTCCCCGGGGGCTGGAGGCCGGCGGGGCTTTGCGCCTGCTCGCTCAGGCCGAGGCGGTCGAGCACGTCGGCGGCGACGTCGACGGCACGTCGCCGGCGGACGCCGACGCCCATCGCACCCACGGCGACGCTCTCCACCACGGTCAGCCCCGCGAAGGGGAGGGCTGCCTGGAAGGTGCGCCCGAGCCCGGCCCGGGCGAGCCGCGCCGGCGACCAGCTGGTCACGTCGACTCCGTCGAGGAAGACGCTCCCGGAGTCGGGGGCCTGGAAGCCGCTGAGGACGTTGACGAGCGTCGTCTTGCCCGCGCCGTTCGGGCCGATCAGCCCGAGGGCCTCGCCAGGGGGCAGCGCAAGGCCAACCCCTCTCAGCACCTGCAACCCGGAGAAGGCAAGGGAGACTCCCTCGGCGCGCAGGCTCCCAGCCGATCCTCGCGCGGGCCCTGGCCTTGCTTGATCCGCCGCCTGCGCGGGAGGCGTCGATAGAGATCGAGGACGCAGCCTGCGGCGGATCGGCCCGAGCTCACCCGCCTCGCGGCCGCCGCTCAGGCCTTCCGGCATCACGACCATCGTCACCAGCAGGATCAGGCCGAGGCCGATGGCGGCCAGGCCCGGCGTTTCGCCGATCGAGAACAGCCCGAACACGTGGGCGCCTTCCTCGAGGTTGCGCAGCAGCTCGTTGACCGTCGCCACCGCGATGGTTCCGACGACGGCTCCGAGGACGCTGCGAGCGCCGCCCACCACCAGCATGGTGAGGGTCGTCACCGAGGCGGCGAAGTAGAAGGTGCTGGAAGACAGCGTCCCGGACTGGTGCACCTCCAGGGCGCCGCCGATCCCGCAGAGCACGCCGCTGATCGTGAACGCGAGGAGCCGCTCGCGCATCAGGCCGATGCCGATCGAGCGTGCCGCCACCTCGTCTTCGCGGGTCGCCTGCAGCCGGTAGCCGCTTGCCGACCATTTGAAGACGAGCACCACGACGACCGCCACGCCGGCCCAGAGCCCAGCTGAGGTGACGTCGGTGGTCCTCGGGATGCTCACCAGCCCGCCGCTTCCGCCCGTGACCTGGTCCCAGTTGGCGAGGACGTTGTAGACGACGATCAGGAAGGCGAAGGTCGAGATCGGGATCGCCAGCGTCGAGGTCCTCATCAGCGGCCAGCCGACCACCGCCGCCAGCAATCCGCTCGCCACCGCGGCGATCAGGGTCGAAGGCAGAGGGCCGAGCTGGGCGTCGGCGATCAGCTTCGGCAGCGCAGGCGCCTGGAGGGTCGTGAAGATCGCGGGGATCGTGAGCAGGGCTGCGATGTACGCACCGCTCGCCGCAAAGCCCAGCTGCCCGAACGAGTAGACGCCGCTGTTGCCGATGAAGACCTGCAGGCCGAGGACGATGATCAGGTTGCAGAGGATCATCGTCACGGTGTCTTCGAAAGAGGGCGTGCCGCTCGCCCCGACCACGGCGGTCAGCGCCACCAGGACGAGGGGGACGACCAGGGAGACAGCTGCCGAGGCCGGGGAGCGCAGTCCCCGGCGGCCGCTCATATGCGCGCCTCCCCGGTCGCCGCGCCGAGCAGGCCCTGCGGCCTCACGATCAGGATCACCACGGGCAGCGAGAAGACGATCGCGTCGCGGAACGGGACCAGTCCGGTGGGCAGGTAGGCGCCGAGCAGTGAGGAGAGCATCCCGAGCACGAGCCCGCCGACCACGGCGCCGAAGATCCTGCCGAAGCCGCCGATCACCACGGCGATGAAGCCGACCAGCACCGGAGTCAGCCCCATCGTCGGGGAGACCTGACCCGTCTGCATGACGAGCAGCACGCCGACGATGCCGGCGAGCGCGCCGCTGATCGCGAAGGCGATCGCGACCACGCGGTTGGCGCGGACGCCGAGCAGCCGGGCCATCTCGAAGTTCTCCGCCGCCGCGCGCATCTCCAGGCCGATGCGAGTCCGATAGAGCAGCCATCCGAGCCCGCCGAGGACGATCGCGGTCAGCGCGAGCGTGAGGATCTCGAGGTTCGGGATCGAGAGGGCGCCGACCTGGCTCGATTCGCTCAGCAGCTCAGGCGTCGCCACCGACTGGGCACGGGCGTCTATCGTCGCGCTGACGACGTTCTGCAGGATGGTTGCCACGGCAAGCGAGGTGACGAGCTGGGCGGCCAGGTCGGCGTTCCGCACCGGGCGAAAAGCAACCCGCTCGGCCAGGACCGCGATCCCGATCCCCGTGGCGAGCGCGGCGCAGACCGCAAGGCCGAACGGCACTCCGGCCAGCAGGTAGAGGGCGTAGGCGGGCAGCATGATGAACTCGCCCTGGGCGAAGTTCATCATCCCCATCACGGTGTAGATCACGGCGACGCCGATCGCGATCAGCGCGTAGAGGCCACCAAGCGCCAGTGCGTCGATCAGGTTTTGAGCGAGGTTCGTCATCGGATCGGCTACCGATCTGGTGCCTTCGATCCAAGACTGACACAGGGTCTGACAAACCCGCATGTAGGTTCGGAGGGCGGGGCTGATCGCCTAAGGTCGTCGTCGTGGCTCTCCATACCGACATCCCGAGCCGCCGTCAGATCGAGCGTCTCCTGCAGGCGCGTGGAGACAGCCTAGTCTCGATCTACCTGCCGACCAGCCCGATCACGCCCGAGGCCGATGCGGCCCGGATCGAGTTCAAGAACCTGGCCGGCGAGGCCGTCGCCCAGCTCCGCGCGGACGGCCTCGGCGCCGCCGAGCGCGAGGCGATCGAGGGGTCCCTCGACGATCTCCACGACGATTCCGGGTTCTGGGCCGAGCAGGCCCACTCGCTCGCGGTCTTCGCCGATCCCCACGGCCTGCGCAGCTTTCGCCTGCCGAACCGGCTGACGGCGGCGGTCCAGGTCGCCGACCGCTACTACGTGAAGCCGCTGCTGCGCACCACCACCTTCCCCCAGACGGCCTTCGTGCTGGCGCTCGCCGAGGGTTCGGTGCGCCTGCTCGAGGTGACCCCCGACCTGCCGACCTTCGAGGTGCGCGTTCCCGACCTGCCGAGCGACGCGGCGGACGCCGCCGGCAAGGCCTCGATCACCGACCGCTCCGCGGCCCGGCGCCTGCAGGGCACCGAGGGCCGCAAGACCCTGGTCCGCAGCTACGCCCGCGCGGTTGACAAGGCGCTGCGGGCGGTGCTGGTCGGCCAAGACGTGCCGCTGATCCTGGCGGCGTCCGAGCCGATCGACTCGATCTTCCGCTCGGTCAACTCCTACCCCCACCTGGCCGACCGCTCGCTGCCGGGCAGTCCCGAGGCCGCGACCGACGCCGAGCTGGGCGAAGCCGCCCGCGAGGTCCTCGACGACCTCTACGCCGACCAGCTGCGCGACCTGACCGACCTGTTCGAAGAGCGCTCGTCCGCCGGCCGCACCGCGGTCGAGATCAACGACCTCGGCCGTGCCGCCACCTTCGGCGCCGTCGAAACCCTCTTCGTCGACATCGACGCCAAGCTCGCCGGGACGATCGACGAGGAGTCCGGCGCGGTGACGCTCGACGAGGCCGAGCAGGCCGGGGACTACGGCGTCGTCGACGAGCTCTGCCGCCGTGTCGTCCTCGCCGGCGGCACGGTGCTCGCCGTGCGCGCCGCCGACGTCCCGGGCGGCGGCTCCGCCGCGGCGATCCTGCGCTATCCGGTCTGAGTTCGCTGCAAGTTAACCCTCAATTCCCATAGGGCACTCTGGATTTTTTCTTCCTTTCGGGATGATTGCGCTGTGATCCGGGAGGCGGTCGATCGCGACGAGCTGCAGCGCTACGTCGAGGCGGTGAAGCAGCAGCTGGACGCTCCCGAGCTCGAAGGCGCGGCCGGCCGCGCGGCCGCGCAGATCGGCGGCGAGGGCGACCCGGCGCAGAAGCTGCGCGAAGCGCTGCCCGACGACAATGCCGGGCCGGCTTCCTCGGGTGGCCGCGACCCGGCCGCCCCCTTCATGGCCCGCGACCCCGTCGTCAGCCTGCTGCAGAGCTCGCTTGAGCACAAGCTGCGCGAGCAGGGCGTGAAAGACATCCCGCCGCCCCATCGCGACCTGTTGGCGCGGATCGTCCACTTCATCCAGGGCTTCCTGCACCCGGTGCCCTTCGGCCCCGAGGACAGCGGCTGGGTGACCGACATCGCCAAGGCGACGCTGGAGCGGCTGGCCGAGGGCAATCACCCCTTCAATCCCAAGCCGGCGCGGCACGAGATCGGCGACGAGGCGCGGATCGTGATCGTCGGCGACTGGGGCTCGGGCCTGCCCCGCGCCAAGGAAGTGGCGCAGCACATGGCCGAAGAGGTCGCGGCGGCGCTGGCGGAAGGGCGCGAGGCGCACGTGATCCACCTCGGCGACGTCTACTACTCCGGGACTCCGGGCGAGTGCGAACGCAACGTGCTGGCGCCGGGGATGTGGCCGGTGAGCGCCGAGCAGGCGCGAGCCGGGGTCACCTCCTGGTCGCTGAACGGCAACCACGACATGTACGGCGGCGGCTACGGCTACTTCGAAACGCTGTTGAAAGACGAGCGGTTCGCTGCCCAGCGCTCGGCCGACGGCAAGCCGACCAGCTTCTTCCGCATCGTCTCTCCCTCCTGGGACCTGGTCGGGCTCGACACCTCCTGGAACCCCGACGTCCTCGACGAGGGCCACTTCGGGGTGCTCCAGGATCCGCAGGCGGAATTCGTCGCCTCGGTCGCCGCCGAATCCGACCGCAAGCTGATGCTGCTCAGCCACCACCAGCTGCTCTCCGTCTATGACCGCGACTCCGACCAGGTCGGCAAGACGCTGGCGCAGAAGCTGGGGCCGAGCCTCGACGCCGGCGCCGTCGACGCCTGGATCTGGGGCCACGAGCACCGCTGCGTCGGCTATGGGGCGGCCAAGGGGGTCCCCTTCTCACGCTGCATCGGCAATGGCGGGGTGCCGGTGCTGATGAACCACGCGGCCGAGGACCCGGTGCCCCCTCCCGGCGAGTGGGAGGAACGCGAATACTGGGAAGAGGACGGCGATCGCTGGGCGCGCTTCGGGTTCGCCGTGCTCGACTTCAGCGGTCCCCAGATCAAGATCCGCTACCGCAACGAAGAAGGGAAGACGACCCGCACAGAGTCGTTCGACCCCGTCGGCAAGCGGTCGCTTTCCGCTCCCTGCGACGGGTAGCCGCTCAGGGTTCGGCGACTTCGACGCCCGGCCGGCGCAGCGCCGGGTCGTCGGGCGGGGGCGGCCACTCCTGGCCCTGGCCGAGGTCGACGACGCTCTCCATCCCCTCCATCGCCGGCGGCTCGCCCGCCGAGGAGAGAAACCAGGACTCGACGTGGTCGTCGAGGATGCCGTGGGTATCGGGGAAGAAGCCGCAGAAGAGCGGCCGCGAGGACGGGTCCAGCCGGTGCAGTTTCTCGACCCGCGGGTGGGGGCCGATCTCCAGCCGGGCCGACCGCGTCAGCGGCAGGTTGAACCCGGCCTGCCCCTGAAAGTAGATGTTCGACTTCATCAGCATGCCGCGGAAGGCGCAGTAGTTGCTGCCTCCGAACGAGACCGGCAGGCGCTCGAAGCGCGAGCGGTCGACCTCGATGCGAACGCAGAGCTGCCCGTCGAGGTCGTACTGACTGGAGACGCTGCGCGGCCCGATCACGAAGTCGAGATTCGCCTGGTGCTTGGGCATCCCCCAGATGCCTTTGCCGCCTTTGACCGAGACTTCGGTCGAGACCGGCAGGTCGACGACGAACTGGCCGGTCCCGAACAGGCGCTGTGCCAGCGGCAGCGCCGGCAGCAGCGCCGGCGCCGGCCGGTCGCCGTGCGTGCAGGCGATCGCGATCGAGTACTCGATGTAGCGGCCGATGTTGGTCGAGCGGTAGTCGACCACCGTCACCAGCAGCACCGCGCGGCCGCCGGGCAGCAACAGCGGGTGGACCTCGTTCCCCGGCAGCAGCTCGGCGGCGGCGGTGGCGTCCACGGCGAAGGCCGCGATCAGCGCCGGCGTCTCGTGCGAGGCGACCGGAAGCGTGAAGGGGATCGTGTCGACCAGCGCCCGGCGGCCGGCCTGGCGCTTGAGGCGCGCCGGCGGCCTCATGCCGCCGCCTCGAGCTCGGCGAGGATCGTCGGGAAGACGTCGGCGGCGGCGTTCTGCCCCATGAAGACGTCGAGGTGGCCATAGCCGTCGAAGACGTGCAGCGCCGAGCGGCCCGGCGCGTGCCGGTCGTACCACTCGTGCGAGACGCGCTGGCTCTCGGCCCGGAAGCAGTTGTTGAGGGCGCCGGCGAGGAAGACGACGCGAGCGTCGGTGGCCGGCGGCTGGGCGGCGAAGTCGGCCGGCAGCTCGGGGCGCCCTTCGACCGAGACCAGGTGCCCGGCGCGGACGCAGCGCAGCATCTGGGTGAAGAAGGTGAGCGGGACGGCGCCGAACTCGTCGCTCAGCCATTCGTGCGTGGCTTCGTTCAGGTTCCGGTGAAGCCAGAGGGTGGGGTGGCCGGCGCCGTAGGTATAGCTGGCCCACTTGCAGACCTGGTTGCGGCACTCGTGGTGGACGAGCCTGATCCAGGCGTCGACCAGCTTCGGGACCACCCAGGGGGCGCCGCGACGGCCCCACTGCGGATCGAGGTAGCCGAGCAGCTTCGCCGTCTCGGGGATCATGTACCGCAGCTTGGCGTCAGCCAGCGGCGGCACGATCGTGTGGATCGAGACGGCGTTCGAGACGATGGTCTTGACCTGGGGGACGAGGCCGGCGAGGGCGCTCATCATGAAGCTGGTCGAGCCCTGGCAGTGGATGACCGCCTTGATCTCCTCGGCGCCGGTCTGCTCGCAGACGACTTCGACCGCGCGCGGGTGGTCGTAGACGGCCGCCTGGTCGAGGGTCCAGTGGTTGTGCGGGACTTCGATCGAGGCGCGCCAGTTCTCCAGCCAGACGTCCCAGCCCTGCTCTACCAGCAGTTCGACCAGGTTGCGGCCGCTGGGGGCGCGGAAGACGTTGGCGCGGACGCCGGCGCCGTGGACGAGCAGCACCGGCCCCTTCGCCGGGTCGAGGCGGCCGCGGAGGTTGATCAGGTTGCAGTCGACGTCGTCCCTGGTGACGAACCCGAGCTTGCGTTCGGCGACCTCGCTCACGCCTTGCCGCCGGGGCCGTAGACGCTCCAGAGCTCGCCGGCGAACAGCTCGCCGAAGCGGGCCACGGCGTCGACCCGGTCCGCCGGGTGGGTGCGGAAGGTCGTCAGCTGCTTGGCGAAGTCGAGCGGGTGGATGTGGAGGATGCCGCCGGCGACGATCTCGGCCGAGTCCTCTCCGGCTTCGTCGACGTGGCCGGCGAGCACCCGGGTGAAGAGGGTCGTCGTCTCCGACCAGACGTCCAGGCCGTGCCCGTGCAGGACGATCTTGTGGCCGGCCATCGTCAGCGGGTGCCCCTCGCCGTCGGCGAACTGGAGCCGGTAGAGCATCCGCTTTTCCCCCTTCGAGGGCTCGGCGACGAAGAGGTTGAAGACGCCTTCGCCGACCGGCAGCCTGCCGCCGAACTGGTCGGACTCGATCCAGCCCTCGGCGACGGCGGTGTGGCGCGGGTCCGAGATGAAGCGCTCGACGTCGTCGGTGGTGATCGTCAGGTGGAACATGAACGCCCCGTTGCCCTTCTTCCCCGCCCGGTAGCCCTTGTCGTAGTCGGGCTCGCCGAAGCTGAGGTAGCCCTTCATCTCCTCGGTGAAGGAGAGCGAGACGGCGCCGGCGGGCGCCCGGGCGGGCTGCGGCGGCTCGGGAGGGGCCGGCGGCGCCGCGGCCGGAGACTGCGCCGGCCCGCCCGCGCCGCGGCGCGGTTCCTCGAGGATCGTGTCGGCGAAGCGGTCGGCGAGGGCGGCGATCGTCAGCGAGGGGTTGGCGCCGACCGGGCCCGGCATCACCGAGCCGTCGGCGACGTGCAGGCCGGGATGGTTGAAGACGCGCCCCTGCGGGTCGATGACGCCCTCCTGCTCGCTCTGCCCCATCCGGCAGCCGCCGAGGGCGTGCACGGTGATCACCCGGTTGGCGAGCCAGATCGGGTTGTCGAGGAAGTCGGCGCCGAGCTCGTCGGCCATCTGCTCGGACTTGGCGCGGACATGGTCGTAGTAGTCGGCGGAGGCGCCGCGCTTGCTCCAGTTGAGTTCGAGCTGGTCGTTCTTCAACAGCATCTCGCCGTCGGGGATGTCGCGGCCCATCCCGAGCAGCGGCAGCAGGCCCGAGGAGAGCTCGCAGTCGCCGAGCAGGTCGGAGATCAGCCCGTCGTCCTCGGTTTTGCGGCGACCGCGCAGCAGGTCCCAGAGGTAATCGATCACCCGCGGGATCGCCCCGACGATCGCCTCCGGGCCCTCGATCGTCTCCAGCATCCAGCTCGCAAACTGCGGGTAGCCGGCGTCCTCCAGGTAGAGGCCGCGGCCTTCGCCGCCTTCGATCTCGTCCGGGTAGCGGATCGCGCTGGTGATGACCGGGCCGCGGGCGGGGTCGATGACGAGGGGCTTGCGATCGCCGTTGACGCGCTCGTGGCAGCGCAGGGCGAAGGTGAGCAGGTCGCCGTTGCCGGAGAAGCCGCGGCCGAGCTGGTCGGAGAGGCCGGGCAGCGCCGAGCGGTTGCGCAGCAGCAGCCAGGTCGTCCCCATCGTCCCGGCCGAGAGGACGAGGTGGTCGCAGGTGAGCGTCTCCGTCGCCAGCGCCCTGGTGTCGGTCGGGCTCCCCTCCGCGGCGGGGTCGTGGCGGACGTAATGGACCTCGTAGCCGCCCCCTTCGCGCGGCTCGAAGCCGCGCACCTCGCAGCGCGTCCGTATGTCGGCGCCGGCGCGCCAGGCCTGCGAGAGGTAGGTGTAGTCGAGGGTGTTCTTGGCGCCGTAGTTGCAGCCGAGGTCGCACTCGCCGCAGAGGCGGCAGGTCTCGCGGGCGCGGCCGTGGAGGTTGGGCAGCGGCTCGGCGATCGGTTCGCCCGGCACCGCCGGTTTGCCCTCGTTGGCGAAGGTGACGGCGAGCGGCGCCAGTGTCCAGTCGAGGCCGAGGCGCTCGGCGGCGTCGCGGTAGGCGCGCACCTTCGGCGTGCTCGCGTAGGGCTCCTGGTGGAAGGGGAAGTGCTGGACGCCGACGTGCTGTTCGACCCGGTCGTAGTGCGGGTCGAGGTCGGCCCGGGTGACCGGCCAGTTTTCGTAGCCGCCGGCGGCGAGGTCTTCTTTGACGAACCAGCGCTCGTCCTTGCGCAGGAAGACGTTGGCGTAGATCAGCGAGCCGCCGCCGAGGCCGCTGGCGCAGAGCGCGTCCATGCCCTCGAAGGACCAGAGGTCGAACATCCCGTGCATGCCCTCGCTCGGGTCCCAGAAGTTGTGCTTGGTGTCGAGCGGGCTGCGCGGGAACGAGCTCGGCGGGTAGGCCCTGCCGCGCTCGAGCACGCAGACGTTCCAGCCCGCCTCGGCCAGGCGCGCGGCGGTGACCGATCCCCCGAACCCGGAACCGACCACGACCGCATCGAAGTGCTCAGGCGTACCTCCCACAGACGGAAACATACCGAGTGCTCGGAGAAATATTGGCTAAGACCAGTAGCGGTATCTCGTCTAATATGCGCCGATCCAAGTGGGCGAGGACTTGACCGTCGAGAGGAACATCTCCGAGGAGGCATCCCGGGCTGTGGCCGACGGCGACAAGGCACTGGTGGACGCGGTCGGGCACCGAGTCGGATACGCGATCTTCCGGGCCCTCACCGAACGCCCGGCGAGCGCAAGGGAACTCGCCGCTCTCTTGTCGCAACCGAGAAGCACCGTCGGCGACCAGTTGCGAAAGCTGATCGCCGGCGGCCTCGTCGAAAGCGCAGGTGAGGAGACCAGGCGCGGCACGACCGAGCGCTTCTACCGGATCGCTCGGAGCTCGCGTTGGCTGGACGACGAGGTGACCGGCAAGCTCGGCCCTCGACAAAAACGCCGGACGGCGCTCCGCGTCGTCCGCGAGGCTGCAGCCGATACGTCCCTGGCCCTCCAGAGCGACCGGCTCGATCACCGTGACGATTGGTGTGTCGGTTCGAGCCGGATAGTCGTCGACCCCCAAGGGTGGACCGAACTGGCGGCAATCCATCGACACGCGGTGGAAGAAGTGGAGCGGGTGCGTGACGAAAGCGCCGCGCGTCTCGATCAGGAGGCCGGCGAGCCGCTTCGCGCGATCTCCTGGGTGATGCTCCTCGAGATGCCCGACTCTTGATGCTCAAGAGTTCTTGATTTTACCGGCGTCGTTGACAGGTCTTACGGGGCCCGATTACGTTTCCGCCCCATGAGCACCGCGGAGCTTTTCGAGGGGGGCGCCTCGGGTTCGCCCTTCACTGTGCTTACCGGCCTTCTTGCCGTCATCGCCGACCCCGTAAGGCTTGCTCTGGTGCGCGGCTTGGCGGAAGGGAGGGAGGCGACGGCCGCGGAGCTCAGTGGACGCTGCCAGGCAAGCGGGCAGACGATCCGCCGGCATCTGGAGGCCCTGGTGAGCAGCGGCGTCGTCGTCGAAACCGCGGGAGTGAGCGACAGTGCCACCCCGGGACGGCCGGCTGCGCGATTCAGCCTGCACCCGGAGGCGCGGGAGAGCCTGGTCAGTCTTTTCGGACCCTCTCCCTAGCCGGGCGATCTGGAGCCGATCACAGCAGTCCCCGCTTGGCCGCCGCCGCGACCGCGGCGGCGCGGGTGGGGAGGCCGAGCTTGGTGCGGACGTTGGCGACGTGGCGGTGGACCGTGTGGGGGCTGATGACGAGGCGCTCGGCGATCTCGCGGTCGGAGAGGCCGCTGGCGATGAGGGTCAGCACCTCGGTCTCGCGGCTGGTCAGATCCTCACCCCTCGCGGGCGTGGGATCGGTCTCGGAGTCGGGCGCCACCGTGGTGGCGCCATCGACGCCGAGCGCCTTCAGGGTGGCGCGGAGGACCGCGTCGGAGTCGCCGAACCAGGGGTAGTGGTCGGCTCCGTCGAGCGCCACGAAGCTCGCATCCGGCAGCCCGGCGGCCAGCTCGCGGCCGAGCTCGAAAGGGATCGCCCGGTCCTCACGGCGGTGGAGGACGACCGCGGGCGTCGCCACCTCTCTGAGGCGGGCGGCGACGTCGAAGCTGTAGACGGCCTCCAGCGAGCGCGCCGCCTCCTCGGCGCTCGCTGCTTCACGCTGGTAGGTGACGAAGGCGCCGCGCTCCAGTCCGTCGGCACTCGGCATGAAGACGTCGGCCAGGACGCGAGACCCGAGCCCCCAGTGTTCGCGAACCAGGCCGACCATTGCCTCGCGGCTGCGCGCAGCGGCGATCGACGGCCCCGAGGCGTAGCCGCCGTAGACCACCAGCCTCTGCAGCCGCTCGGGGTGCGCGGCGGCGAAGGCGACCCCGACCGGGGCGCCCGAGGAGCCGGCGAACAGATCGACCGACCGCGCCCCGGACGCCTCGACCACGGCGGCGAGCGCCGCCGCTTCGCCATCGACGGTCGCGGGCGCGGTGGGGCCGTCGGCGGAGACGCCGGCCCCCGGCGCGTCGTAGCGGATCACCGTGCGGTGCCGGCCGAGGGCTTCGACGAAGGCGCGGAAGCGCGGATCGCGCCAGTTCAGCTCGAGCTGGCTCATCCACCAGCCGCAGAGCACCAGCGGAGGCCCGTTGCCACTGCGCGCCCAGGCGATGCGGCGCCCGTCCTCTTCAATGAAGCGGATCTCCGGCTCTTCCACGAGCCAAGCTTAGAACCGGAGGTATGGCCCGAACAGGCCATCCGAATTTGGCCCGAACAGGCGAAGCGGAGACGATGACGCGGCGCTTGAATCGACGGCATGACTACCACCACTGCAGCGAACCCATCCATCGAAGTCGCCGGAAGTCGCTTCACCGCAGCGATCTACGACCCGTTCGTGTGGCTTGGCGAGCGGCTGGGCATGGGGGCGCGCCGGCGGCAGCTATTGGCCGTGGCCCGCGGCGCGGTACTTGAGATCGGCGCCGGGACCGGCCTCAACCTGCGCCACTACCCGGCCGGGCTGGAGGAGCTCGTCCTGGCCGAGCCCGGCGAGCCGATGGCGGATCGGATCGACCTCGCGCGAGCTCCCGACGGCGTGCCGACCAGGTTGGTGCGCGCTCCCGCCGAGGACCTCCCGTTCGCCGACGAGGCCTTCGACACCGTCGTCTCGACCCTCGTCCTCTGCACCGTCTCCGACCCGGCGCGCGCGATCTCCGAGGTGGCGCGGGTCCTGAAGCCGGGCGGCCGCCTGCTCTTCTGCGAGCACGTGGAGGCCGAGCCGGGTTGGCGACGCTCGCTGCAGCGGCGCGCGTCGCGCCCCTGGGCCGCCTTCGCCGACGGCTGCCGCTGCGACCGCCCAACCCTGGCGACGATCGAGTCCCACCTGCAGGTCGAGTCGGTCGAGCACGCCCGCTGGCGCGGAATGCCGGCGATCGTCAAGCCGTTGGTCTGGGGCAGCGCGGTCACCTGAAGCCTGCCCTCCTCGACACAGCCGGGGAGAGCGAATAGAGTCGGACGCTCTGTCAGACCAAAGCGATCCCGCGGGAGGGGCGTGAAACAAACCCGGCTGGCACCCTCGCGCCTGGCTGTATTGGCGGCGCTGCTCCTTCTCGCCATGCTCGCGCCGGCGACCTCGGGCGCGGCGCTTGCCGCCGGGGGCGATACCGCGCCGGAGCAGGTGGGCAACGCCGTGCCGGTTGTGGGTGGCAAGCACCGTGCCGAAGTTGACAAGCTTCGGCTCGAAATCAAAAAGCTCCACAACGAAGTGAACAACTCCTCCGGGCTGCGCGGCTTCATCGGCCAGTACGCGGGGGTGATCACGGCTCTTGGGGCGCTGCTGGCGGCTGGCATCGCCTTTGTCAGTCAGAGCCGCGAACGCAACCGTTTGACCAAATCCGACATCGCCACGCAGCAGCGAGCCGTCGAACAGCGACAGGCGGAAAGCGACCGCGACCTCGCCGCTCGGTTTTCCCACCTCCTGCTCGACCTCGGCTCCGACAGCGAGCCCGTTCAGGCCGGCGCCGCGATTTCGCTGCTCACCTTTCTCGACCTACGCGACCCGACCTTCCACCATCAGGTTCGGTTGGCGGTGCTCGCCAACCTTAAGGTCACGCACCCGCCCGCGGTGACGAAGCTGCTGCGCCGGACCTTCGAGCGGGCGATGGCGAGCCCCGTCTCCTATGACCCGATCGAGCTCGACCTCTCCGGCACCGACCTGGCGGAGGCAACGCTGCGGGATCTGAAACTGGAAGGGGCCAGACTCGACAACGCCGACCTGCGTCGCGCCGACCTCACGAACACCAGCCTGCAGGGGGCGACCGGCTCGGATCTAAAGCTGGACCGCGTCGTCCTCCAAGGAGAGAAGGCGAGTCTTTTCAACGCCCGTCTCAAGGACGTCGAAGCCCCCGGCGCCCGCCTGCAAGGCAGTGAGCTCGTCAACGCCCACATCAAAAGAGCCGATCTGGGTGTCGCCCGCTTCGAAGGAGCGCGGCTGCAGGCGGCGCATTTCAAGGACTGCAACCTGCGTGGCGCCCACTTCAACGGCGCCAACGTCGCCGACGCCTACTTCCACGGCTGCGTCTTCGATGACAACGCTCTGCGCACCATGCTGAAGGCGACCAACGTCGATAAAGCCCACTTCGACCCCGAGCACCTGGCCCGCCTGGGGGAACTGTGAGACGGAGGCAGTGCGTAAGGAGAGAAACAGGCGGCCCAACGAAGTAGGCGTGAGCCTCAACGAAAGGCCACCCAAACCCACTATAGACCCTCACTCGTGATCGACGAGATCCTCGCCTCCATCGAACAGCGGAACTCGGTTCCCGCCCCGGCCGAAGTGCTTGCGCACATGCCCGGGGTGTGCTTTCCGGTGGGCATGGGACTGACACACGAAGGGTTCGAAGTGCGGGAGGTGCCCTTCGAGCACTGGGAGAAGTTCGACTCCTTCCTGGCGCAAAGGCGCCGTCGGCAGTACGAAGCGACCCGGCCGGTCTTCCTCGTCGGCCAGGCCCAGCTCCCGCTCGATGACGCGGCCGCCGATTACGTCGAACAACTGACTCTCGACGTCCATGCCGCGCTTACCCTCGTCAGCCCGGCGCCGCTGCCTTCACCGGAGATGTCGATCGCGTACATCCGGCGGGAGGACGGGGTGCAGCGCCGGATGGGTCCGATGGAGCGCGAAGGGATCATCCACGGGCAAGTGATCCTCCAAGCAGATGAGGATCTGCTCACTCTGGGACAGCCGATGCTGGAGCTGGCCGCCCGTAATCGCGAGGCGCGGCGAGCCGGCTTCTTGCGACGCGTGATGGACAGCCTGGCGGCCTCCGCGCTGCCCGATTTCGCGCCCGCCGACGGGACCGTCCAATGCGCGGTTGCGCTGGAGGCGCTTCTCCTCTCCGACGTGACGACGAGCCTGACGAGCACCTTCGCCGAGCGAGGGGCGGCGCTGCTGGCGGACGAGGACGGCGAAGCGCCCGATTTGCGGGAGCAGCTGCGGATCGCCTACGGGCTGCGGAGCGACCTCCTCCACGGCCGCGACTCGGCGGCGACGCTTGCCGCGACCGAACGCTCGGAAGCGGAGTGGTGGGATTGGCTGCGGCACGCTCTGACCCGAGCCGTGGCGCGGGTCCTTTGGGCGCTCGACGGAGCGACGGATCTCGACGCCGCGCTGGCGGAGCTGCGCCGCGAGCTCGATTCCGCCCGCCACGAGGGTCGGGCGCTCACCCGGCTTGCGGCCGCCCCGGCAATCCCCTTGCCATGACCGAACCGCCTTCGCTGGAGGTTGCGTCGCCGCCTTTCCTCGCGGCCTTCCACCTGCCCGGATTGCTCCTCTCGGATCCGGTTCTCGAGGTCGCTCCGCGAGTGGAGCTTCGCGAAATCACCTACCAGGACTGGCTGATGCTGGAGCACTCGGACCTGGCGTTCGAGCTGTCCCACGCCTTCACAACGGGCAACCACGCGTTCTACGTCGCCGCCCTGACTGACTTCGCCGGCACCACGGAGGAAGCCAAGCTGCTGCTCGGTGTCCTGCTCGGTGAGCTGCGGTGGATCCTCACGGCGCTGCGCCTGCACAAGGCGGGACCGCTGATCGACCCGGCGCAGTCCGTCATCTACCTGCGCACTGGCTCCCTGAACCTCCGCGCGCCGGGCCTTTACCGGCACCATCTCTTCGGGGCAAACGAGGACAGGTACGGGCTCACAGCGGCTGAGTGCGATCGGGTCGCCGCGATCTTAGCCCAGTTGCGGCGCTATCTCGATCAGCCGGATCCGACCGTCGACCTCGCGTTCCGGCACTTCGAATGGTCATATCGGTATGCCCTCTCTCCCGCGCATCGTGCCACCCTTCTCTACACCGCTCTGGAGGCCACCTTCGGCGAGTATTCGAAAGCCCAGCGACGGGCGCCGAAGGTGACTCTGGGGGAAGCGGCGGCGGTTGTTTCGAGGGCCGCTGACTACGACCGTGTGGCCGCTTTCCTCGACGATCCCGAACGCGGGCGAGGGGTCCGCAACCGCCTGGCGCATGGCGTCGCGGACGGGTCGTCGGTTCCGCTGAGCGAGGTCATCCCGATCGTTGAGGACGCCGTGCGAGATGGGCTGCGGGCCCTGGTCGGGTTCGTCCTCCTAAAGCCCTCGATCGCGGCGGAGCTAGAAGCGGTCGAGGCCGACCTCTCGCGGAGGCGCCCGAAGGACGCCTTCCAGGGCCTGCTCGCCTATGCGGCACGGGGCAGCGAAGAGGCTGTTGCCATCCTCGCTCGGTCTACGCTTGCATCGTGACCTCGGAGGAGCTCGCCAACCTTGCGCACCTGCGCCGCGCTCGCGACCTGATGGACCGGGAGTACGCGCGGCCGCTGGAGGTTGCCGAGCTCGCCCGGGTGGCGCTGATGTCGACCGCGCACTTCTCGCGGCGGTTTCGGGCGGCGTATGGGGAGACGCCCTACGCCTACCTGATGACGCGACGGATCGAGCGGGCGAAGGCGCTGCTGCGCCGCGGCGATCTCTCGGTCACCGAGGTCTGCATGGAGGTCGGGTGCACCTCGCTCGGCTCGTTCAGCGCCCGCTTCACCGAGCTGGTGGGGGAGACGCCGACTGCGTACCGGGCCCGTGACCACAGCGCGCTGGCGAGCGTGCCGGGCTGCGTCGCCAAGGACCTCACCCGCCCGAGCCGCGAACCGAGCAGGATTGGAGAAACGGGAGAGGCGCTGGCCGCCTAGCCTTGTCGCATGAACCTGACTCTCTCCCAATGCTTCGTGATTGTCCATGACCCCGACCAGGCGCTGAGCTTCTACCGCGACACGCTCGGCCTCGAGCTGCGCAACGACGTCGGCAAAGGCGACTTCCGCTGGATCACCGTCGGCGCCGCCTCCCAGCCCGACGTCGCGATCGTCCTCACCAACTACCTCAACGGCAGCCCCGCCGACAACGACGCGGTCGCTGCCCTCGTTGCCAAGGGCGCTCTCAACGGCGTCCACTTCCACAGCGACGACCTCGACGGCACCTTCGAGAAGGCGCGCGCCGCGGGCGCCGAGATCGTCGAAGAGCCGGCCGAGCGGCCGTGGGGCGCGCGGGACTTCGCGATGCGCGACCCCTCTGGCAACCTGGTGCGCGTCGACCAACCGCCCGCATGACGACTCCCTCTGAACACATAGACGCGCGGATCGAGGAGCTGGGCGACTGGCGCGGCGAGACGCTCGCCCGGGTCCGCGCCCTTGTCAAGGAGGCCGACCCCGAAGTGGTCGAGGAGTGGAAATGGAAAGGGACTCCGGTCTGGGAGCACGCCGGCATCATCTGCACCGGCGAGACCTACAAGAAGGTGGTGAAGATGACCTTCGCCAAGGGTGCCTCCCTGGACGACCCCGCCGGCCTCTTCAACTCCAGCCTCGAGGGCAACACCAGGCGCGCGATCGACATCCATGAGGACGACGAGATCGACGAGGAGGCGCTGAAGGACCTGATCCGCGAAGCGGTGGCGCTGAACGAGTCCTCGGCCGGCTGATTGTCTCCGTCGCGACCGCGCGAGTGCGGAAAGGGGGAAGATGGCGACCATGGCGAAAGACGAAGGCTCGGGGGCGATCTCGCCGACCGCTCACTACACCGGTGAGACCTGGGTCAGGAACGGCCTCTCGCATCCGCGGCTCGCGACCTGGCAGGGCCGCTTCTTCCACCGCACGATGGCTTTGCCGAACGCGCTCAGCAGGATGCTCGGCGGCCCCAGTCTCGAAGGCGCCCTCCTCGCCCGCCACCGCATCATCGACGCCTGTCTCGACGACCTGATCGGCGCCGGCGTCAGCCAGGTGATCGAGGTCGCCTGCGGCATGTCCCCCCGCGGCTGGCGCTTCGCCGAGCGCTATGGAGACAAGCTCGCCTACATCGAGGCCGACCTGCCGGCGATGGCCGAGCGCAAGCGCGAAGCGCTGGCGGAGATGGGCTCGCTCGGTGTCTACCACCCCGTCACCGCCATCGACGTGCTCCGCGAGAGCGGCATGGAAAGTCTTGAGTTAATGGTCGAAACGATGGACCCGGACGCGGGGCTGGCGATTATCACCGAGGGCCTTTTGACCTACTTGGACGATGAGACCGTGGAGGCGCTTTGGGGTCGGCTGGCAAGGATGCTGCGCCCGTTCCCGAAGGGCGTCTACCTGGCCGACCTGCGCTACGCCCGGCCCGCTCGCGGCGCCTCCGAGCGGGCCTTCGACGCGCTCCTCGGCACCTTCGTCCGCGGCAGGGTCCATCCCTACCGCGGCGACGAGGCTTCCGCCAAGGCCACCCTGCTCGAAGCCGGCTTCGCGCAGGCGCAGCTGCACCGCGGCGACGAGCACCCGGCGGCCGGCGAGGCCGGCAAGGATCCGGCCGCTGCCGCCATCTGCGTCATCGAAGCCAGGGTCTGAGCCTGACTTGCCAATCCGCTCGCTCTCGATGTTTGGGCGGCGCCCGTTCGGGGCAGACTGGGTGGCGAAGTACTGAAAATCGATGCTCTCCAGTCCGCACATCGCCTCCGTTCGCAAGGTCGCCCTCCTCGTTGCCACGGTCGGGGCGATCTTCGCCCTCACGCTCCTTGCTCAGGTAGCGAGCGCCGCGGCCTCGCCGCTCCAGTACGCGGCGCTCGGGGACTCCTACAGCGCCGCCTCCGGCGTGCTGCCGCCCGATCCCCTGGCGCCACCCGAGTGCCTGCGCTCGCTCAGCAACTACCCGCACGTGATCGCCGCCGCGACCGGGGCCCAGCTGCATGACGTCACCTGCGGCGGCGCGGAAACGAGCCACTTCTTCGAATCGCAGTACCCGGGCGTCGCGCCGCAGCTCGACGCCCTCAGCCCCGAAACCCAGCTGGTGACGATGACCATCGGCGGCAACGACAGCGGCGTCTTCATCGACACCCTCTTCGACTGCGGCGCGGCCGGCCTCTCGACCTTGGGACAGGGGAGCCCCTGCAAGGAACGCTACGGCTCTTCCTTCGAAGAAACGATCGAAAACACGACCTATCCCTCGTTGGTGAGGGCGCTCAGCGCGGTGGAGGCGAAGGCGCCCCAGGCCAGGGTTGCGATCCTCGGCTACCCATGGATCATGCCGCCGAGCGGCGGCTGCTTCGACAGGATGCCGGTCGCCGAAGGGGACGTTCCCTACGTCCGCGGCATCCAGGCGACCCTCAACGACGCCGTCCGGCGCGCCGCCGCGGCCACCGGTGCGATCTACGTGAACTTCAACAAGGTCTCGGAAGGCCACGACGCCTGCGAGCCGATCGGCGTCCGCTGGATCGAGCCCGTCCTGCAGGGCACGAACCCGGTGATCGTCCACCCGAACGCCCTCGGCGAGGCCGAAATGGCCGCGCAGACGATCAAGGTGCTGGGCCTGCGCTAAGCCGCACCGGTCGGATCGAGCGCGCCGGCCAGCAGCTCGACCGAGCGCAGGCGGTTCGGCACCGAGTCCGAGTAGTGGACGGTCATCAGCTCGTCGGCGCCGGTCTCGGCGGCGAACTGCTTGAGGTAGGCGGAGGCCTCGTCGGGGATGCCGGCGGCGGTGTGGGCGAGCATCTCGTCGACGGCGGCGGCCTGGGGCGAGGCGAGGAGCGTGTCGATGTCCTCCTCCCTGAGCTTTCGGCCGCGGCCGAAGAGGGCGCGGGCGCGAATGCGGCGGGCCGCCTCGAACTGGGCGGCGGCGCTCTCCGCGGTCTCGGCGGCGATCACGCCGACGCCGGCGATCACGTAGGGCTCGGGCTGCTGCCGGGAGGGCTTGAACTCCTCGCGGTAGAGGGTGATCGCCTCGTGCAGGAAGCGCGGCGCGAAGTGGGAGGCAAAGGCATAGGGGAGGCCGAGCTCGGCTGCCAGCTCGGCGCCGAAGAGGGAGGAGCCGAGGATGTAGAGCGGCACGTGGGTGCCGCGGCCGGGAATCGCCTTGATCCCGGGCAGCGGGCTCTCGTCGCCGAGGAACTTCTGCAGCTCGACGACGTCCTGGGGGAAGCGGTCGCTCGCCCGCGGGTCGCGGCGCAGGGCCATCCAGGTCCGCTGGTCGGTCCCGGGCGCCCGCCCCAGCCCGAGGTCGATCCGGCCCGGGTGCAGCGTCTCCAGCGTCCCGAACTGCTCGGCGATCACCAGCGGCGAGTGGTTCGGCAGCATCACCCCGCCGGCGCCGAGGCGGATCGTCTCGGTGTGGGCGGCCACGTGGGCGATCAGCACCGCGGTCGCCGAGGAGGCGATCGAGGAGATGTTGTGGTGCTCGGCGTACCAGATGCGCCGGTAGCCGCTGCGCTCCGCGACCCGCGCCAGCTCGACGCTCCCCGCGAAGCTCTCGGCGACCGTCTCCTCCCGGCCCACCGCGGCGAGGTCGAGGATCGAGAGGGGGACGGAGGCAGTCGTCATCGTCGAAACGATAGGCGTAGGCGAATTGGCGACAACTTAAAAGCGCTCAAAAAGTTCGAGAAACCCAACCGCGACCTGGACGGCTGAACTCGAAGTGAGACGCCGAAGCCGCTGTTCATCGTCAGCAGCTAGCGCGAGTCTGTCCTGGGGGTGCTGTTCCATTACGGGCGATCTCGGTTTAGGTCCTCTGGAATGCCAGCGGCATCCCCTTCCCCAGTCCCATCCCCTCTCCATGACCCAGCGCGGCCATTGCTGGAGCGGCGCCGGCTGCGCCTCCTCGACGGGGCGGAGACGACGCTGCACGTCGCGCGCTTCGGCCGCGAGGAGCTCGTGCCGCGGGTGGTGGCCCTGGAGCCCTGCTCGACGGTGCGGGGATGGTGCGAGCGAAGCGGCGCCGCCCACGCCATCGTCGGCGGCTTCTACATGCGGCCCGGCGGCCCGGCGCTGGGCGACCTCTGGATCGACGGGCAGGCGCTGCCGACCGAGCCCTTCGACCCGCCCTGGAGCCGCAAGCGCGCCTGCCTGCACGTGCACGAGGGGGAGGTGACGATCGCGCCGCGGCGTGAGCTTGGCGGCGTTCCCCGGGGTGACCTCCTGCAGGCAGGGCCGATGCTGGTCGCCCGCGGACGAGGCCAGGTCCAGGCCGGTTTGGACTCGGAGGGCTTCTCGGCCGGGGCGCGCCAGTTCGACTCCGACATCACCGACGGCCGCTATCCACGGGCCGCGCTCGGCATCTCCCGGGGCGAGCTGATCGCGGTCGCCTGCGACGGGCGCGCCGACGACGAGGCGGGGCTGACGATGAGGAGCTGGCCTCGGCGATGGTCGAGCTCGGCGCCGTGGCGGCGATGAACCTCGACGGCGGCGGCTCCGCTTCCCTGGTCGTCGACGGCGCCCTCGTCAACACCCCGCGCGAGGAGCACGGGATCGAGCTGCTCGGCGGCCGCGAGGTCGCTACCGCCATCCACTTCGCCCCGCGCCGGCCACAATGAGCTCCCTGGGGGCGCTGCGGCCGGAGGCCGCCGGCTAACGCGGCAGGCGAACGCTGCGTCTCAGCCGCAGCGGATCCAGCCGGGCGGCATCTTCCAGCTGAACCGTGACCGATAGGCGCCGGGTGCGGTGGCGGCTCGCCGCGACGAGTCTACGGCCGCCCTTGCCGAGCGGCAGCCGCAGCGTCTGCTGCTGCCCCGGCGCGAGCGAGTAGCGGCCGCGCGCCAGCGCCGTCCGCCTCCTCGACTTTCCGCGGGGGACGATCGCGAGCCGGCCCGAGCATTCGCCGCCGGTGCCGCAGCGCAGGCGCACCAGCAGCGCCCGCCGGGTGGCGGCGATCGAGCGCACCGTCGTCAGCCCGCGGTTAGCTTTGAGGGGGACGGCACCGGGACTTTCGTAGCCGGCGGCCAGGGCGTAGCCCGGGGGCAGCACCTTCGGCGCCGGCGGCTGGACGACGCCGCCGAGGGCGCCCGGTTCTTCGCGCACCGGCAGCCGCAGTTCGAGATTGGAGACGGCGATCGGCGCCTGCAGGTTCGAGGGCCGCGAGTAGGGCGCGTCGCTGGGGAGCAGCTCCAGCTTGACCGTGTCGCCGCCGGCGAAGCGGTAGGCCTGCGGGTGCAGCTGGAAGACCATCCGGCCGCCGCTGCCGGGGCGGAGCAGGCCGCGGGCGACGAGCCGCTCGGTGCCTTCAGGCGAGACGTCGAGGAGCCGGGCGGCGAGCTCGGACTCGCTGCCGGTGGTGGCGAGATTGGCGATGATCGTCGGCGCGCCAAGCAGGGTGAAGCCGCCGCTCGGCACCGGCAGCCGGTAGTTCGCGGCCCCCGCCTGGTCGGCGCCGGAGGCGGTCGCGCAGGCGTTCCCGGTCGCGATCGGGTCGAATTCTTTGCCGATCGCCGGGTCGCCGGCGGCGGGCAGGATCGTCTGCGTCGCGGCGCTGTCGAGGCGGATCTCGCCCGGCGCCAGTTCCTTCCAGGAGGCGGCGGTGTAGGGGCCTTCCGAGGGGCCGCCGCAGACGGTGGTCAGCGCCGTCGCGGTCGAGCTCGGCGCCGCCCCTTCGCCCTTCAGGTAGTGGTCGAACCAGGCTTCCTCGCGGGTGCGGAAGAGGGCCTCGTCGGCGGGCTTGTTCTGGCTGCGGGCGTGGCCGTCGTCCATGAAGAAGAGCGAGATCGGATCGCCAGGGAACTGGGTGCGCGTGCGGTTGTAGAAGCGGATCGCCTCGTCGGGCGGGAAGAGGTCGTCGTTCCAGCCGCTCTGGATCAGCAGCGGCGCCGGCGGCTGGTTGTGTTCGATGTAGTAGGAGGAGTGGTAGGTGGTGATCTGGTTCACCACTTCGGCGGCGAGCGGGTTCGCGTCGTAGGGCTCGCCGGCGTTGATCAGCGAGTACCAGTCGGTCAGGTCCGCTTCCGGGTCGGTTTTCGGCGGGGCGTAGTTGCTCTCCGCCAGGCCGAGGCCGTAGAGGCCGCTGACGTAGGAGGCCTTCTCGACCCCGATCGGCGCGTTGCCGTTCGGGCCGAGGTAGGGGGATTCGGCGACGTAGTCGAGCGTGGTCCCGTTCGGCATCAGCGCGTAGGCGAGGTCGCTCCATGGCCACTGCGGCACCGCGGCGGCGATTTCCATCGCCTTGCCGCCGGGGCTTTCCCACGGCACCAGCGAGCCGTCGGGCAGCATCGTCCGGTTGCGCAGCGTCGCCAGCGCCATCGACATGCCGCCGCCGTAGGAGTAGCCGGTGGCGCCGATCTTCTGCGGCTCGGCCACGCCTTCGTCGGCGAGGAGGGAGATCAGGTACTGGGCGTCGCGCACTTCGTAGCGATCGTCCATCAGGTGGTTGAAGCCGGCGGCGCAGGCGGGGCTGAGCCTTTCCGGGTCGGTGGCGCCGCAGGATTCGCCCCAGCCGCGGTCGCTCATGCTGAAGACGGCGTAGCCGCGTTCGGCCCAGCTCTGAGTCTGTTCGTTGAGCCCGATCTTCGAGCCGCCCCAGCCGTGGAAGTCGCCGATCAGCGGGTACGGCCCGTCCGCGCCGCCGCTGGGCGCCGGCGGCAGGATCACGTTGACGTCGATCTTCGTCACCCCATCCCAGGTGGTCGTTTTGCCGCTGCAGAGCCGGACGTTGCCGTTGGCCGGCTGCATGGCGCAGCTGACGTCGCCGCCGTAGAGAGTCGAGAATTCCGCCCGCGCCACGGGCGCCAGGATCAGGGCAGCGAGTAGCGCCGCCGCGACAGCAATCTGCGCCAACCCCATCCTCTTCATGCCCAAAGCGTCCTCCTCTATTGGTTAACGAGGCTTTTCTACCCGAAATTAAGTATCTAAACAACAGCGGTGCGCCTTTTGGGCGCTATACGCCCATAAGTCGCACCGCTGTTAGGCAAGCCGGCGGGAGAAGCTCTCCTGGAGCGCCTCCTTGCCGGCTTCGCCGGGGACGGTCTTGTCGAGACGCATCGTGGCGGTGCGGCCGTCCAGTTCCAGGGTCGCGACCTGGTTGTCGAAGCAGGGGCCGTCGAGGAGGCGCCAGCGGATGCCCGGGTCGAGGGCGCCGGTGGCCCGCGCCAGCAGGCGAGCGGGGGCGATCGCGGGGCGGCGGAAGGAGGTGCGCACCACCCGCCGCTCGTTCTTGCCGAGCGGGTTGCGGTAGGGCGAGCAGACCGCCTGGTAGATCGGGCTGCGCGTGGTCGACCGGGAGCCGGCCGCATCACCCTGCGCGGGCGTCTTCGGATAGCCGGCCTCGCAGAGGTAGGCGTGGTGGACGTCGCCGGAGAGGACGACTATTGAGCCCGGCGCCATGCCGCGCTCGCCGCGGGCGACCTCGCCGAGCAGGTCACGCAGCTTCGCGAATGACTCGCCGAAGGCGGCCCAGTGGTCGAAGTCGACCGCGCGGCGCAGCTTCTCCGCCGCCCAGGCGGCCGGCCTGCCCCAGGCGCCGTCGCACATCCGCTCGTTCCAGGCCTCGAGCCGGTCGAAGGCGGGGGAGAGCAGCCAGGGGACGGTGGTCGCGATCAGCAGGTGGTCGAAGTCGCCCTCGGTCCGCTCGACGATCCACTCCCACTCCTCGTCGTCGACCATCGCCCGGCGGTCGGGCTCCAGCACCCGGCCGGCGCGGGAGTCGATGAAGATCGCCCGGGTGCGGCCGAAGTCGCGGCAGTAGCTCCAGCGCGTGCCGGCGCCGTGGACGTGCGTGCGGCGCGCCCAGTCAAACAGCTCCTCGCCCGCGTGCTGGTTGCCGCGCACCCGCTGGTAGAGCTCGTCCTCGGCGAGCTCGCGCGGCGAGAGGTTGCCGAGGTGCTGGTAGATCCAGTAGCTGGCGACGCAGCCGATCGCGCGCCGGTGCCACCACGACTTCTCCTGCATCTCCAGCAGCCAGGAGCGGGAGATGTTCCAGTCGTCGCTCATGTCGTGGTCGTCCCACAGCATCGAGACCGAGACGGTGGAGAAGAGCCAGCGGATCAGCGGCTCCTCCCAGCTCTCCCGGTAGAGCCAGGTGTACTCCTCGAAGTCGGTCACCTCGTCGCCCGGCGGGGTCTCGGTGCCGCGCCGTTCCCTGATCTTCTTGCGCGTCTGCGGCGAGCCCTCGTCGACGTAGACCTGGTCGCCGATGAGGAAGAGCTGCTCGGGCCACTCCTCGCGCTCGCCTTCAGTCATCTGCTTGGCCAGCACCCACAGTGCGTCGACCTCGTGTCCCTCTTCGGTCTCGTCTTTCGGTTCGGTGAAGGGCGCCTCGTGCGGCACCGCCACCCGGCAGGAGCCGAAGCAGATGTCGAGCGCCTTGTCGGCGTCAGTGGTGCGGATCGCGCTCGGCGGCAGCTCGGAGCCGGGCTCGGGCCAGCGCAGCTCGCCGTCGAGCCGCACCTCGTACTCGTAGCGCGAGGCCGGTTCCAGCCCCTCGATGCAGACCAGCGCGTAGTGGTGGCCCTCGACCCGGAAGGTGCGCTCGCGGTGGCCGAGGATCTCGACCTCGCAGGGCTCGCCGGTCTCGA
The DNA here is from genome assembly GCA_051954855.1 of Solirubrobacterales bacterium. Taxonomy (GTDB): domain Bacteria; phylum Actinomycetota; class Thermoleophilia; order Solirubrobacterales; family 70-9; genus VAYN01. Next base: position 146,330 of record JBQCHH010000024.1, read on the forward strand.
CCCAGATCGTCGCCTGGGTCTCGGAGACGTGCCGCAGCAGTGGCCCGAGGACGAGATCGCTCATGGCCCCTCGCTACCCAACTGCATCAAATTTCTGCCCCAGCAGAAATTTGATGCAGTTCGGAGCTGGTCCTCAGAGCCGGCCGAGCAGGAGGAGGATGAGGAGGATGATCGCGATCAAGCCGAGGATTCCTCCGGCCACGGCCACCTTCAGCAGCACCAGCACGATCGCGACGATGATGATCAGTCCGATCAGCGCTCCAATCATGTGAATCCCCTCCTGTTCCGGACGGCACGGTGGCCGCCGTTGGATTGGCTTCCCTTTCAAAACGCGACAGTCCCCCGATCCGCCGGTTCTTAATCCGATAGGTGGGATAGGCGCTGACAGGAGGGGCTGAAGATCCGTTTAGAGGAGCAAGTCACCCAGTCCCTACCCTTGAACGGATGGCCTGCGATGGGAAGATCGCCCAATGAGCGAGGTAGCAACCGCGGCAGGATTCAGCCGCCTGCTCTCGGACGACCGCTTGACCCGCCGCGCGGTCGACGGGGACCAGCGCGCCTTCGCGGCGATCTTCAGCCGCTACCACCAGGCGCTCTACCGCTTCTGCCTGGCGATCGTCGGCAACCCCGACGACGCCCAGGACGCGCTGCAGAACACGATGGCCAAGGTGCTGCGGGCGCTGCCCGGCGAGGAACGCGAGATCGAGCTGAAGCCGTGGCTGTACCGGATCGCCCACAACGAGTCGATCGACCTGCTGCGGCGGCGCCGGGAGACGCGGGAGCTGGACGTCGAGCAGGTCGCGCCGGGCTACGGCTTGGCCGAGGACGTGGCGACGCGCGAGCGGCTGCGGCGGCTGCTCGACGACCTGCGAGAGCTGCCCGAACGCCAGCGCGAGGTGCTGGTGATGCGCGAGCTCTCCGGGCTCGGCTTCGACGAGATCGGCTCGGCGCTCGACACCTCCGGAGCGGTGGCGCGGCAGACGCTCTACGAGGCGCGGCAAAGCTTGCGGCAGATGGACGAGGGGCGTGAGATGAGCTGCGACGCGGTCACCAGAGCCCTGTCCGACGGCGACGGCCGGGTCACCCGCCGCCGCGACGTCCGCGCCCACCTGCGCTCCTGCGCCGCCTGTCGCCAGTTCCGCGATGAAATCGGAGACCGGCAGCGGGACCTGGCGGCGCTGGCGCCGCTACCTGCGGTTGCCGCGGTGGGGATGCTGCACGGTCTGCTCGGCGGCTCGCAGGGCGCGACCGGGGGCGGGCTGGCGGCCACCCTCGGCGGCGGCGCGGCGAAAACCATCGGCGCCTCGACCGTGGCGAAAGGCGTGGCGACGGTGGCGGTGGTGGCGGCGATCGGCGTCACCGCGGCCGACAAGAGCGGAACCATCCACCTCGGTCTGCCCGGCGACCAGAGCTCGCAGTCGAGCAGCTCCACGCCGGGGTCCTCCGGCCCCAGCGGCGCGCACGGCAGCGGCACGGCCGGCGACGCGAGCGGATCGCAGGCCGGTGGCGCCCAGGCCGGCGCGGCCGCCAAGGGCGCCTCCACCACGGCGAAGGGGCGCGCCCACGGGCAGGCTCAGGTCCATCACGGCAAGACGACGACGGGCTCCTCCAGCGAACATCCTCATGGTCGCAATCACGAAAAGCAGCACCCTGCCGCGGCGGCCAAGGGTCAGGAAACCGCCGCGACCCACGGACCTCCGCAGCGGGGAGGCAGGAGCAATGGCAGTAATGGGGGCGGCAATGGCAACGGCGGTGGCGGTCAGGCAACCCCGCCCAAGTCCTCCCCGGCGCCCAGCTCGCCGCCGAAAGGGCCGCCGAGCAGCCCTCCCGCCGCAGCCCCCGAAGCTTCCCGGTCGCCGGTCCCCTCGGGATCTGCGGAAGCCGTTTCGCCCGGCGCCGAAACGCCCGGCGCCGACAAAGGCAAAGCAGTCGAAAAAAGTTCCTAAGCGGCCGACAAGGGACTGACATCGGTTGTCTCTCCCTCGTTTAAGAGGGCGGTAACGCAAAGGACGCCCTTCGCCAGTCGGGGGCCCGCGATCGAAAAGGAGGCTCGATGAAGCTCCGCATGAAGCTCACTGTTCTCTTGGGCGCGCTCGTCCTCGCGGTGGTACCCGCGGCAGCGCTGGCGAGCGGCCAGCCGAGCGAACCCGGCAGCCAGGGCAAAGGCAAAGGCCCGCAGGAACAGCCTGCGACGCCGGAAAGCAAAAAACCGGACAAAACGCCCGGTCCGAAGGCGCCGCTGCCTGAAAAGGCGAAGGCCTACGGCGTCGATTGCAAGGACCAGAGCCGCAAGCACGTCAAAGGCGAAAAGGGAACCCCCTTCAGCCAGTGCGTGACGGCGATGGCTCGCGCTGCCAACAACGAAAACGTCACTCCGAGTCAGGCCTGTAAGGAAATGAGCCGCAAGCACGTCAAAGGCGAAAAGGGAACTCCCTTCTCCCGCTGCGTGGTCGCCGCGGCGCAGGTGCAGAAAGAACAGCAGCAACAGCAGCAAGAAGAAGAACAGCAGCAGTCCTGATCCGCCACCTCGCTAGGTCAAGCCCCGTCGCCTTAACGGCGACGGGGCTCCCAGCGGGAGCAGCCGAGTGCCGTAGAGGTACTTGCGCACGACGGCCTCGGTGGGCACCGCGCCGAGCACCATCGGGGCCCCGCAGCCGGGGCAGGTGCGTCCGCGCCAGCCGGCCTGGCGCCTCGATTCGACCTGAAGGTGACACCGGGGGCATTCGAGCGAGCTGTTCATCACTCTCCTTGACTGGACGTTTGTCTCATCCTCTGCCCGGGCATCCCGTGGGGCATCCGTGTTTTTCCGCACATTCGGGCCGCCGCCGCGGCGCTTGACGGATCGCCGCCTCTCCGCCAGCATCGAACAATGGTCCAGGGGGGTATTCGAGGAGCGATCGCGCTCTGCCTCTGCGTTGCGGCACTGCTGCCGGCGGCTGCCGCGCCGGCGAGCGCGTCGATGTACTTCGGCGCGACGATCAGCGGCGAAACCTACGGCGGGACCGAAAACGCTCCGCGCGACGAAGCGGCCTGGAACCTGTTCGAGCGCCACGCCGGCAAGAAGGTGGCGATCCTCAACCAGGGTCAGAACTGGTGCAGCTTCGACAAGACCGAGATGAACGCCACCGCCGCGCGCGGCGCGATACCCCTGGTGACGATGGGGTTGGGCAAGGAAATGACCCTGGAAGCCGTCGTCGACGGCAGCCAGGACGCGGCGATCAGGAAATGGGCGCAGGAAGCGAAGGCCTGGGGGCACCCCTTCCTCTTCGCGCCCTGGTGGGAGATGAACGGCGGCTGGTACGCCTGGGGCCGCAGCCCCGACTTCGTCGCCGCCTGGCGCCACTTCCACGACCTCGTGGTCGGCCAGGGCGCGACCAACGTCACCTGGACCTGGGTCGTCAACAGCATCTGGTCGGATCCCGAATCGAACCCCAGTCCCTACTACCCCGGCGACGAATACGTCGACTGGACCGGCCTCGACTCTTACAACTGGGGGCGCAACCCGGCGCAGCCGGATCGCTGGATCAATCCCGACCAGACGATCACGCCGACGCTCGACATCGTCAAGGAACTGGCGCCGACGAAGCCGTTCGCGATCGTCGAGGACGCCTCGACCGAGTACGGCGGCAACAAGACCGACTGGATCCGGGAAATGCTGACGACCTACCTGCCGCACCACCCGGAAATCAAGGCCTACATGTGGTTCAACTGGAACTTCCCCAAGAACGGGAAGCGCGAGGACTGGCCGATCGAGTCCTCGGCACCGGCGCAGCAGCAGTTTCGCCAGGCGATCCAGAGCAGCCTCTTCGTCCCCAGCCCGGTGTCCCTGCCGGCGCTGACCAAGGTGCCGCCGCCGGAGCCGGCGAGCGGCGGCTCTCCGGAAGCGGCCGACATCTCGCCGGCGGCGGAAGTGGTCGGCGGCCCCGATGTCGCCGTCGCCGCTGACGGGACCGCGACCGTCGTCTGGAGCGCCCGCGAAGGCGGCGGCGAATTCAGGGTCTTCGCCCGCCGGATCGGCGCCGAAGGGACGCCGGGTGCGACCCGGCAGCTCTCGGCCTCGGGGCAGGATGCGCTGGCGCCGCGGGTCGCGCTCGCTCCCGACGGGACGGCGACGGTTGCCTGGATCCGCTCCGACGGCAGCAACTTCCTCGTCCAGGCGCGCCGGATCGCGCCGGACGGGACGCCGGAAGAAAGCACCAGGAACCTCTCGGCTACCGGCCACGACGCGGCGGCGCCGCAGGTCGCGGTCGCCCCCGACGGCACCGCGACCGTCGTCTGGAAGAAGTTCGACGGCTCCCACTACATAGTCCAGGAGCGCCGAATCCTTCCCGACGGAAGCCGCGAGGCTTCCTCGCACACCCTCTCGGAAGCCAAGCAGGATGCGGTCGAACCGCAGGTGGGAGTGGCTGCCGACGGCACCGCGACGGTCGTCTGGAGCCGCTTCGACGGCTCCGACTCGATCGTCCAGGAGCGGCAGGTCGGGCCGGCCGGTGAACCGGAGGAAGCGACCCTCAACCTCTCGGCGAGCGAAGGGAGCGCGATCCAGCCGCGGGTCGCGGTCGCCCCCGACGGCACCGCGACCGTCGTCTGGAATCGGTTCAACGGCTCGAACTGGATCGTCCAGTCGCAGCGCCTCTCCGCCTCCGGACTCGGCGTCGGTGGGGTCCTGAATCTCTCGGCTGCCGGGCGCGACGCCGCCGAGCCGCAGCTTGCGCTTGACGAAGAAGGGGCGGCTACCGTCGTCTGGGATCGCTTCGACGGCAGTGACTTCGTTGTCCAGGCGCAGCGGCTTGCCCCCGCTGGAGAACCCCTCGGGGGCGCCGTCAACCTCTCCGCCGGCGGCCGCGACGCGGCGGAGCCGGGGGTCGCGATCTCCCCCGACGGCACCGCGACGGTCGTCTGGAGCCGCTTCGACGGCGCCAACTTCATCGTCCAGCGTCGCGATCTCGCTCCCGACGGCACCCTCTCGAGCACTGAAGGCCTCTCGGCGGCAGGTCGCAGCGCCGGCTATCCCGCCGTCGCCTGGGGCGCCGACGGGATCCCGGCGCTGGCCTGGACCCGCGGCAGCGGTAGCGCCGACGTCGTCCAGGCGAAGACGGTCCCGTTGCCGCCACTGCCGCCACCGGTGACGCCGCCCGGCAGTGGCCCGTCGCCGCCAGGGGGCGCCAGTGCGCCGAAGCGGGTTGACAACTCATTCCAGCTCGGCCGGCTGCGCCTCAACCGCAAGCTCGGCACCGCCACCCTCCCCGTCGCGGTCCCGGGACCGGGAGAGGTGAGCCTCGCCGGTGCCGAGCCCCGGCATCGCTACGCGCCGACGGCGGGGACCGTCGTCCTGCGGATCGTGCCCCGTCCGGCAAAGCGTCGGCTGCTGCGACACGACGGCAGCCTGCGCCTGCGGCTCATCGTCACCTTTGCGCCCGACGGGGGAATGGCGAACAGCCGCGCTCTCACGGTCCGGCTGCAGAAGGCCGGCTGAGTCCTAGTCGGCGGCGGGATTCGGCGCCGGCCGTGCGCTGCCGCTCTGGCCGTTGCCGGTGCCGGTGGTGACCTGGGAGAGGAACGGCGTCAGGTAGCGGCCGATCAGCTTGCTCGGGTTGTCGACCGGCCAGGGTGGCCGCTCGCTGGCGACGGAGGTTTCACCGTGCCCCCCGGCCAGCCAGCCGAACAGGTAGCGCGGCTTGCTCCCGGTCCAGAGGACGCCGCGCAGGACCGGGTCGAGCGGGTTGGCCTCGACGTCGCAACCGAGCTCGGCGGCGATCGCTTCAGCGGCCACGTCGGCCTGCTGGGTGGCGATGCCGCCCTGCTTGATCGGGAAGTTGGTGACGTCGCCGACGGCGAAAGCGTTTGCCAGCCCCGTGACCCGCGCGTGGTCATCGACCGGAATGAAGCCGTCGGCGCCGTAGGGCAGGCCGCCGATCCGCCGGCCCTCGAGGCGGGGCAGGGCGATGACCGCGTCGGCTTCGATCTCCTCGCCGGGGACGATCGCGAGGGCGCCGTGCTCGAACTTGACCGGGGTGGTGCCGGTGATGACCTCGATCCCCTGCTCGGCGAGCAGCTCGCCGACCTGCTCGGAGGCGCGGCGACCGAAGATCACCAGCGGCCCGTCTTCGGGGGTGACGATCGTCAGCCGGGTGCCGGATACGCCCACGCGCTCCATCTCGGTAGCCGCCAGCAGGGCGAGCTCGTAGGCGGGCAGCGCCCAGCCGTGGCCGCCGGGGATGGTGAAGATCAGGCGTCGCAGCCGGCCCTCGCGCAGGCGGCTGACGACCTCGCCGACCTCCCCTTCGTCGGCGACGCCCCAGAAGGTGGTGGCGCCCGGGATCGACCAGAGCAGCCGCGAGCCGCAGGCGACGATCAGGTAGTCGTAGGGGATCTCCTCGCCGTCGTGGGTGGTGGCGCAGCGCAGCGCCGGGTCGATCGCGACGACGTTGTCGAGGCGGAACTCGGCGCCGAAGCGCTGGGTCAGCTGCTCAAGGTCGTAGCGCAGGACGCGCGAGGCGCCGTAGGGCTCACCGACGGCGAAGGGGCGGTAGACGAAGTCGGAGCGGGCGGCGCACATCTCCACCTCGACCCTGTCTCCGGCCAGGCTCATAAGCGCGAGAGCCGCCTCGAGGGCGCCGACGCCGCCGCCGACGATCAAGACCTTGGCTGATCCCGCGTCGTTCATGAGTGGAGTGTTCCCTCAACAGGGCCTTTTCCCATCGGGGGAAAACCGCGTTCTGCGTGTGGGTTTCTCCCTACTCGAATCGGCCATTTCAGGCCTCCTCGCCGCCGAAGGCGGCCAGCGTGGCGACCACCGACTCGGCCAGGGCGGGAAGGTTGTAGCCGCCCTCGAGCACGGCGCCGACCGGGGCGCCCCAGCGGGCGGCGGCAGCGCGGACGAGGCTTGCCATCTGGCCGAAGGACGAGGCCTCGAGGCGGCATTCGGCAAGCGGGTCGTCGTGGTGGGCGTCGAAGCCGGCGGAGACGAGGACGAGCTGCGGGTGGAACACCTCGGCGGCGGGGAGGACGACCTCTTCGACCAGGGAGAGCCAGGTCTCCTCGCCGCTGCCGGCGGGAACCGGGAGGTTGATCGTGCAGCCCTCTCCCGGCCCGGACCCGGTGTCATCGCGAGCGCCGGTGCCGGGAAAGATCCCGCCCTGGTGGATGCTGGCGAACAGCACGTCGGCGCGATCGTGGAAAGCCGCGGCGGTGCCGTTGCCGTGGTGGACGTCCCAGTCGAGGATGAAGACCCGCTCGACCCCGAGCTCGGCGATCGCCAGGGCCGCGGCGATCGCGATGTTGCCGAAGAGGCAGAAGCCCATCGCCCGGCTGGGCTCGGCGTGGTGGCCCGGCGGGCGCACGGCGCAGAAGCCGACCTTCGCCTCCCCCGAGACCAGCGCCCGGGTCATCTCGCAGGCACCGCCCGCCGCCCGCAGCGCCGCCTCGTAGGAGGCAACGCCGGCGTAGGTGTCGACGTCGATCGTGCCGCCGCCCGAGCGGCAGAGCTCGTGAATGCGCTCGACGTGCTCGCGCTGGTGGATCAGCATCAGCTCCTCCTCGCTGGCCCGCGGCGCCTCGCGCCGCTCCCAGCCGAGCCAGTCACGCTCCGCCAGCGCCTCCTCGATAGCCCGCAGCCGGTCCGGCTGCTCCGGATGCCCGAACAGCCCCTCCCGCGGATCGTGCTCGGGGCAGGCGGGGTGGCTGAAGTAGAGCATCGCCGCAATCTAACCGGGCATGGGGCAGCTGCGCCGGGTCTATCAGAGAAGAACGAACTTGGCGAGCAGGAGAAAGATGATCAGGGTCTGGAGAGCGAGAGCGAATTCCATGCGTCTTTCGAGCGGAGATTGAGCGGATTTCAGTCGAAGAAGACTATGAGTCTCCAGACTTATAGTCTGGATCAACTCTTGAGTCAACCTCTATGACGAGCATCGGAGATAGTTCACCCTGTGCCGTCACCATCCGACGATCTCGAGAAGGCCCTTATTGCCTTGGGCCGAGCTGTTCAAGAGGCCAGGAAGAAGGGCAACCTGACCCAGGAAGAGCTCGCCCAGCGGACGGATCTTCATGAGACTTACATCAGCGTCATCGAGCGCGGCCAACGGAACCCGACCTGGGGAGTGGTCCGCAGGATCAGCTTGGCGCTCGGCATCCCCCTGTCCGAGCTCGCCCGCAGGGCGGAGGAATTCGAGCGGGAGGGCTAGACGTCGATCAACCCGTGCGCCAGCGCGTAGCGGGTCAGGTCGGGGCGGCTGGAGAGGCCGAGCTTCTGCTGGATGTGGGCGCGGTGGGTCTCGACGGTGCGGACGCTGAGGGAGAGCTGTTCGCCGATCTCGCGATTCGTGTAGCCGAGGGCCATCAGCTTCAGCACGTCGGTCTCCCGGGGCGAGAGGGCGCGGTGGTCTTTGTCGGCACCGTCGTTCTTGAGGCCGGCCGCGACCGCGGGGCCGAGGTGGCGCTTGCCCTTGGCGGCGTCGCGGACGGCCTCGATCAGGTCCAGGTGGGCTGAGTCCTTGAAGAGGTAGCCGGCAGCCCCGGCGTCGAGCGCGCGCTGCGCGAGGGTCAGATCGCGCTCCATCGTCAGCAGGACGATCTCCGTCCCCGGCGCCTCCTCGCGCAGCACCGGAACCGCGTCGACCGCGAGCCCGTCGGGCAGGTTGACGTCGAGCACCAGCACCCGCGGCTCGAGCTCGGCGACGATTTCGCGCGCCTGGGCGATAGAGCCGGCCTCCCCCACGACCTCCAACTCCTCCTGCCCTTCCAGCAGCGCCTTCAGCGCGCCCCGCACCACCGCGTGGTCGTCGGCGAGGACAACGTCGACCTTCTCCTCTGCCTCGGGGCTCACGCAGCGAGCGTAAGCGAGTTGCGGGGCGTCCGCAACCGGGCGTGTGGCGATCCCCGATGTTCACTCTCTGTCACTCGGAGAAGATGGCTTTGATGCAAGTTGGTTACGGCAATGAGCGCTCCCAGTTCCTTCCATGGACGCTGTTGTCGTCGCCGCGGGGGGCTCGCGATGACGAGCCCACCAGTCCCCGTTCCACGCCCCCGCGCTGACCCCTGACGGCGCGGGGGCGTCTTCTCGCGTAAGAGATCGCCCTTATCGCCTGGGAAGCCGGCGAGTCGCGCCGATGGCCGGTTCCGCGGCGGCGGCGTGGACCTGCGTTCCAGCCTCGCCCTGCACCGCCCGAACCACGTTCCTGAGCGAGCCGATTGCCGCCCGCCGCCCGGTCGCCTCGGCGAAGCGGCAAGCGGCCTCCACCTTTGGCGCGATCGAGCAGGAGTCGAAGCTCATCGCCCGTAGCTCGGCCACCTCGGCGCCGGCGATCGACCGATCGTGGGGGCTGTGCCAGTCCCCGTGGACGGCGTCGAAGTCGGTCAGCATCACCAGCAGGTCGGCGTCGAGCCGGCGCGCCAGCAACGCCGCGGTCAGGTCGCTGTCGATCATGGCCTCGACGCCGCGCATCGTCCCCAAGGCGTCGAGGGCGACGGGGATGCCACTCCCGTCGGCGCAGATGACGAGAGCACCGGAATCGAGCAGGACACGCAGGCTGCGGATCTCGGCGATCGCGTGCGGCTCGGGGGAGGGGACGAGGCTACGGAAGGCGGGATCGTCGGCGTCGACCACGACCTCGGTGAGGACGCTGACCACGTCGCGTTCGGGCAGTTCGTTGCGCAGCGCCAGCTCCAGCATGTGGCCGACCTGGGGGCCGTCGCTGTGAGTGAGGATCACCTCGTGCTCGGAGGCGATCCGGGCAAGGGTGCGGGCGGCGGCCTCGACGTTGCGGCGCCGGTGCGGGGCCGAGGCCACCTCGTCGCGGCGGAGGAGGGCGTCTTCCCCCAGGGCCAGCAGGATTCTCATGACCTCAGAATTGCGCGGATCTGACCTCTTCCCATCGGCCGAAGTCCACAATCCCGGCTTCGGGATTTCGCACTGCTTCCGGGCCGTGCCAGACTGAGGCTCCGAGGAGTACCTGATGGAGAGCGGCGAGAAAGAGATAACCGTCGTCCTCGCGGATGACCACAACGTCATTCGCACCGGCCTGCGGGCGATGCTGGAAGGCGAGGACGACCTGCGGGTGATCGGCGAGGCGGGCGACGCGCCGAGCGCGCAGAAACTGGTCCGCGACCGCCGCCCCGACGTGCTCGTCCTCGACCTGCAGATGCCCGGCGCCGATCCGGCCGGCGACGTGCCGGCGCTGCGCGAGGAGGTGCCGGGGACCGCGATCGTGGTGCTGACGATGCAGAGCGACCCGCGCCGGGCGCGGGACCTGCTGCGGGGCGGCGCCTCCGGCTACGTGCTGAAGCAGGCGGCCGAGCGGCAGCTGACCGCGGCGATCCGCGCCGCCGCCGCGGGCGGCTCCTACATCGACCCCGAGCTCGGCGGCCAGGTGGCCCAGCTCGGCGCCGACCCGCTCGATGCGCTCGGCGACCGCGACCGCGAGCTGCTGCGCCTCCTCGCCCTCGGCCACACCAATCGCGAGATCGGCGAGAAGCTCTACCTCAGCGTCCGCGCGGTCGAGGTCAACCGCGCCAAGCTGCTCGAAAAGCTGGGTCTGGAAACGCGCCCCGAGCTGGTCCGCTTCGCGATCGTCAACGGCGTCATCGACGCCCGCGGCGCAAGCGGCTGACCCCGGCTAGGACAGTTCCCGTTCCTGCAGCGGCACCCGGGCGACGATCTCGGTGCCCTGGCCGGGCTCGGAGCTGACCTCGATCGCACCGCCCAGCAGCTCGATCCGCTCGCGCATGCCGGTGAGGCCGCGGCCGCCGGTGGTGGCGGTGGGGTCGAAGCCGCTGCCGTCGTCGCTGACGACGATCTCGATCTCACCCTCGATCTCCTTCGCGGTGACGGTCACGTGCGAGGCGGCGGCGTGCTTGACGATGTTGGTCAGCGCCTCCTGGACGAGGCGATAGACGAGGCGCTCCTCGTCGCGGTTGGGCTCGCCGGCGATCTCGACCGTCGCCTCGACCTGGACTTCGCCGCGGGCGGAGCTTTCCTCGGCGAGCGCCTCCAGCGCGCCGGCCAGCCCGAGCCGCTCCAGCGCCGCCGGCCGCAGGTCGTTGATCAGCCGGTTCAGCTCGTTGATCTGCTGCTCGAGCCGGGCGATGGTGTCCTCGGCCGCCCACTCGATCCGCCGGGGCCGGTCTTCGCCCTTGCTCTGCAGCGCCGTGGCCAGGGAGATGCGGATCGCCGCCAGCCCCTGCAGGGTGTCGTCGTGCAGCTCGCGCGCCCAGCGTTCGCGCTCTCGCTCGGCCGACTGGATCTGCTGCTGGAGGCGGTCGGACTCGACCGTCTGCGCGGTCGCCACCGCGGTCGCGGCGCTGGAGGCGAACGACTGCAGCAGCCGCAGGTCCTCCTGGTCGAACTCGATCCCGCCGGCTTCGCGGTCGAGGGCGACGAGGGTGCCGACGGCGCGGCCGCGGAAGAGCAGCGGCACCACCAGCGCCGTCTCCGCCCCGACCTTCTCGCGCAGGCGCCCCTGCGACATCGGCGAGCCACGCTCGAGCCGCTGCGAGACCCGCTCTTCCATCGCCGCGCCGAAGACCGAGTCCTCGATCGGGATCGTCAGGTCGCTGATGTCCTCCTCGATGCGGCCGGCGTCGGCGGCGACGTAGAGGTGGTCGCCGCGGCGCAGCAGCACCAGCAGGGCGCGGGCGTCGACCAGCGCCCGGGCGCGCTTGACGATCAGGTCGAGGACCCGCGCGACGTCGGTCTCGCCGCCGACCGTGCGGGCGATGTCGACCGAGGTCTCGGCCCGCCGCAGCGCCCGCTCGACCTCGGCCTCGCGTTCGCTGAGGCTGGTGTAGAGGCGGGCGTTCTCGATCGCGATCCCGGCCCAGCTGGCGAGGGTGACCGCCGCTTCCTCGTCGCTCGCGTCGAACTCCGCGGCCCCCTGCTTCTGGGTCATGTAAAGGTTGCCGTAGATCTCGCCGCGGACCGCGATCGGCACCCCGAGGAAGGAGTGCATCGGCGGGTGGGCGGGAGGGAAGCCGTAGGCGTGCGGATGCTCGTTGACGTCGCGCAAGCGCAGCGGCGTCGGCTCCCGGATCAGCTCGCCGAGGACCCCGCGGCCGCGCGGCAGGTTGCCGATCTCGCGCCGGGTCGCCTCGTCGATCCCGACGTTGATGAAGCGCTCGAGTTCGCGCCGCTCGCGATCGAGGACGCCGAGCGCCGCGTAGCGAGCGCCGGTCACCTCGCGGGCGGCTTCCACCACCGATTGCAACACCACCTCGAGGTCGAGCTCGGAGAGCAGGTTGCTGCCGACGTCGATCAGGCGCTGGAAGCGTCCCTCCCCAAGTTTCTCGGTTGACGGGTCCGAGCTCTCCATTTGGCCGAATACTCCCACCAATTAGCCGATTTGGGAGGGTCGGCAGGTGAAAGGTCGAATGCGACCGCATGAAGTCCCAGCTCGAAGTCGGCGCGACTCTGAACGAGGTGTTCGCGACCTACCGCGACCAGGCCGGCGTGCTCCTCCCGGTTGCCTTCTGGCTGTTTCTGATCGCGGCCATCGTCAATGGCCTGACCGCGGGCAGTTTCTCCCTGTTCTGGGTGGGACTCGTGGTCAGCCTCGCAATCGGCACCCTCTACCAGGGGATGGTGGTGGGGCTGGTCCGGGACGTTCAGGACGGCCGCCGCGACTCTTCCGTCAGTGACCTGATGCGCTTCGCGCTGCCGGTCCTGGGGCCGCTGCTCGGCGCCGGCATCCTCGCCGGGGTCGGCATCGGCTTCGGGTTCGTGCTGCTGGTCGTGCCGGGGCTCTACCTGGCAACGGTCTGGGCCGTGATCGCGCCGGCGATCGTGGTCGAGCGCCGCGGCGTCTTCGATGCCTTCGGCCGCTCGCGCCAGTTGGTCAAAGACAACGGCTGGCCCGTTCTCTGGACGATCCTCGTCGCCTACCTGATCGCCTTCGTCGCCGCGATCGCCCTCACCGCGATCGCCAACGGCATCTCCGACGGCCCCCTGGTGCGAATCGTCTTCAACGCCCTCGCCTCGACCTTCACCGCCCCGATCACTGCCCTCGTTGCCGCAGTTCTCTACTTCCGGTTGCGCGAGGTGCGCGGCGAGATGGCTCCCGCGGGCTCAGTGCCGCAGCAGCCCGGCGACGGCTTGGGCTAGGCGGGTCCCGCGCGGGGTCAGCGTGTACTCGGTATGGGGTGGTCGGCCGGGGATCATGTGGCGCTCGAGGATGCCGGCCTGCTCCAGTTGCTCCAGCCGCTCGGAGAGGGTGGTGGGGGAGACGCCGGGGAGCGACTGGCGGAACTCGTTGAAGCGGGTGGCGCCGCTGGAGCAGGCGTAGATCGTCGTCATCGTCCAGCGGCGCTCGAGCAGGCCGGCGGCGGCCCGCAGCTCGGGCGGAATCGGAGAGCAGTTGCGACAGCGGGGAGACATCCAGGGACCTCCTTACGCCGCCGCTACCTCGTGGCCCTTCTCCGCCGGCTCCAGCGCCGGCCCGAGCACCTCGTCGATGCTCATCACCGGGTGGAAGGTCATCTGCTCGCGCACCTCGTCGGGCACCTCGTCGAGGTCGCCGCGGTTGCGCTCGGGCAGGATCACCTCGGTCAGCCCGGCGGCGTGGGCCGCCAGCACCTTCTGCTTGAGGCCGCCGATCGGCAGCACCCGCCCCTGGAGGGTGACCTCGCCGGTCATCCCGACCGTGTGCTTCACCGGGCGCCCGGTCAGCAGCGAGACCAGCGCCGTGGTCATCGCCGTGCCGGCGCTGGGCCCGTCCTTGGGGATCGCCCCGGCGGGCACGTGCAGGTGGAACTCACGGTTGAACGCCTCCGGCTCGATGCCCAGCTCCTCCCGGTGCGCTCGGACGTAGGAGAGGGCGATCCGCGCCGACTCCTTCATCACGTCGCCGAGCTGGCCGGTCAGCACCAGGCCCTTGTCGCCGTCCATCGCGGTCGCCTCGATGAAGAGGATGTCGCCGCCGGTGCCGGTCACCGCAAGGCCCGTCGACACCCCCGGGATCGCGGTCCGCTCGACCGACTCCTGGAAGAACTTCTGGCGACCGAGCGCCTCGCGCAGCGTGTCCGCGTCGATGACGACGGTGCCGCTCGCCTCGCCGGCGGCGATCTTCGTCGCCGCCCCGCGCAGCAGCTTGCCTACCTCGCGCTCCAACTGGCGCACGCCCGCCTCGCGGGTGTACTCGGAGATCACCGCGCGCAAGACGTCGTCGCCGACCTCGACCTCCTCCGGCTTCAGCCCGTTGCGCTTCAGCTGCCGCGGCAGCAGGTAGCCGCGGGCGATCGCCAGCTTCTCCTCGGTCGTGTAGCCGTCGAAGGCGATGATCTCCATGCGGTCGCGCAGCGGCCCGGGGATCGTGTCGAGCACGTTCGCGGTGGCGATGAAGACGACCTGCGAGAGGTCGACCTCGACGTCGAGGTAGTGGTCGCGAAAGGTGTTGTTCTGCGCCGGGTCGAGCACCTCGAGCAGGGCCGCGGAGGGGTCGCCGCGCCAGTCGGCGCCGACCTTGTCGACCTCGTCGAGGAGGATGACCGGGTTCATCGTGCCGGCGTCGCGCAGGGCGCGGACGATCCGCCCCGGCAGGGCGCCGATGTAGGTGCGGCGGTGGCCGCGGATCTCCGCCTCGTCGTGGACGCCGCCGAGGCTGATGCGGACGAACTCGCGCCCCAGCGCCCGGGCGATCGACTCGCCGATCGAGGTCTTGCCGGTGCCGGGCGGCCCGACCAGGGTCAGGATCGCGCCGTTGGCGCGGCCCTCGTCCAACGCCCCGCGCTCCTCGCGCAGCTTGCGCACGGCGATGAACTCGGTGATCCGT
>JBQCHH010000025.1:0-129947 GCA_051954855.1 Solirubrobacterales bacterium
CCGAGGCAACCGAGACGCCGGCGCCGGCCTGGGCGACGGCGCGGCGCGACTGGCCGAGCAGCTCGGCCAGTCGCTCCACCTCACGCGTCGTTACCTGCCGCTCCACTTCGGGGTGCGCTTGCCTAGGAAGGCGCCGATGCCCTCTTTGGCGTCCTCGCTGAAGAAGGCGGTGGCGAAGCCTTGCTTCTCGGCCTCGATACCGGCGTCGAGTTCGCCCTTGTGGGAGACGGTCTTGATCTGCTCGACCGCGATCGGCGCCTGGCCGGCGAGCTTGCGGCCCCACATCAGCGCCGTCTCGAACAGCTCGTGGTCGGGGACGACGCGCTGGGCGAGGCCGAGTTCGAGCGCCTCCTCGGAGAGAATCGCGTCGCCGACCAGGTTCATCTCCAGCGCCTTGGCCGGGCCGACGAGGCGGGCCAGCCGCTGGGTGCCGCCGAAGCCGGGGATGATTCCCAGCTTCACCTCGGGCTGGCCGAAGACGGCGGCCTCGGCGGCGATGCGGAAATCGCAGGCCATCGCCAGCTCGCAGCCGCCGCCGAAGGCGATCGAGTTGACCGCGGCGATCGTGACCACGCCGGCCTGGCCGAGGTCGCGGAAGAGCGCGTGGGCCTTGTCGATCAGCTCCGCCCCGCTCGCCTCGTCGAGGGTGGTGAAGGCCTTGATGTCGGCGCCGGCGGAGAAGACCACCGGGACCGAGGAGGCGATCACCATCGCGCCGATGCCCTCGGCGCCCTTGACCCGGCTCCAGACCGTCTCCAGGTCCTCGATCACCTGCGGCGAGAGCGAGTTCATCGGCAGGTTGGCGAGCCAGGCGATCGCGACATTGCCGCGCGTCTCCAGCTTCACCGTCTCGGCCTGCTCGCCCTCGTCGGGCTGCGGGTAGGGGTAGAAGCCCTGGCCGGTGGCGAGGCCGTGGCGGCCCTGGGCGACCAGCCGCTTGAGCAGCACCGGCGGCGTGAAGCGGTCGCCGTATCTCTCCTCCAGGTTCTCGATCGTCTCCAGCGCCTTGTCGAGGCCGGTGACGTCGGCTTTCCAGAACGGCGGCAGCAGGCCTTTGCGCGGGTCGAGCCCGGCCCCGGCCATCATCCCGAGGTCGATGTCGCGGACCGAGCAGATCCCCTCCTCGACCAAGAGGCAGGCCTCGATCAGGGCGCGACTGGAGAACATCGCCACCAGCTCCTCGGCGTCGGGCTGAGCGTCGCCGGGGACGTTCTGCTCGCCGTCCTTGAAGAAGCCCTCGCCACCGGTCTTGGCGCCGAGCTTGCCTTCGCCGACCAGGCCCTGCAGGCCCTTGTGGACGTAGAAGTGCTCGCCGTAGGACTCCTGCATGTGTTCGGCGACGTGGAGGACGGTGTCGAGCCCGAGCAGGTCGGTGAGGAAGAACGGGCCCATCGGCGCCAGCTGGGCGCCGGCGATCGCCTCGTCTATCGCCTTCAGCGACAGCCCCTGCTCCTCCTGGGCGCGCCAGATCTCCCCCATCGTCGCCATCAGGATGCGGTTGACGACGAAGCCGGGGACCTCGCCGCAGACGATCGGCTGCTTCTTGATGGTCTGGGCGAAGTTGTAGGCGGCGGTGGCGGTCTCCTGCGAGGTGTCCTCGCCGACGATCACCTCGACCAGCGGCATGATCGAGGCCGGGTAGAAGAAGTGGAAGCCGACGACCTTGTCGGCGCGCAGCGTCGTCTCCCCCATCTCGGTGATCGAGAGCGAAGAGGTGTTGGAGGAGAGGATCGCGTGGCCGGGCGTGGCGGCGTCGATCTCGCGGAAGACGGCCTGCTTGATCTCCATCTTCTCCGGCACCGCCTCGATCACGAAGTCGACGTCGCCGAACTCCTCATAAGTGGTGGTGCCGATGACGTTCCCCATCACCTCGACGAGGCGGGCGTCGGCCTGCTCCTGGGTCAGCTTCTCCTTCTTGACGAGGCGGGCGAGCTGGCCCTCGGTGACGCCGCGGGCTTTGTCGAGGGCCGCGTCGACGAACTTCTGGTCGATGTCCTTGACGACGACGGGAATGTCGGCGGCGGCGATCGCCTGCGCGATCTCCCCACCCATCGTGCCCCCGCCGACGACGGCGGCCTTCGATACGAACATGAAGATGTTTCCTCTCGGTTGGCTTGGCGGTGCGGCTCGGGAGGCTATCCATTCAGCACTTCTCAGCCCCGATGGCGGCCTGAAAGTCCGATCGGGGGGCTTATGTGCGCGCTGCGTCACTCCTGCCTTTCAAGTGGGGATCGCAGCTAGCCGATGCATCTCGTCAATGCGCCGTCCAGCGAAGCTCATCGGTTGCGTCATCGCGCTGCTGCTCTGCGGCGCCTTCTACGGCTCGGCAACGCCGGCCGGCGCCGCCGTCCCGCAGGCTCGCCTGCTGCCTGACGGCCGTGCCGTGGCGCCGCCCTCCGCGCCGCCAGCAGTGAAGTCGATGATCGAGGCGGCCAACCGCATCCGCCACCGGCCCTACGTCTGGGGCGGCGGCCACCGCCACTGGAACTCGCGCGGCTATGACTGCTCGGGCTCGGTCAGCTACGTGATGCACGCCGCCGGTCTGCTCGACTGGCCGCTCGACTCGACCGGCTTCATGCGCTGGGGCGGCGGTGGCGCCGGCTCCTGGGTTCGCATCTACGCCAACCACGAACACGTCTTCGCGATCATCGCCGGCCTGCGCTGGGACACCTCCTACATCACCGACGGCGACCGCACCGGGCCTGGATGGTCCGAAGAGATGCGGCCGACCACCGGCTTCCGCATCCGCCATCCCCTCGGGCTCTTCCACGCCACGCCGCTCGCCGGCTAAAGCACCAGGAACCAAGCGCTCCCCGCGAAACCGCAAGAAACCGCGATATGCGCGGTCTGTTGCGGTTTCGCTGAGCTGAACAGCTGTCGAATCCTGGCTGCCTTGGGGATGCGTGTGGCGAGGAGTCTGGGTGATCCTCTGAACGTTTTGCGCCTCTGGCCTGAAACCCATCTCGGCCAGCTGGCAACGACCCAGCCAGCAGGCGAGTGAAGAGGATCACCCAGACTCCCTACCGGACACGCTCTGTCTAGCGGCGACAGGAGGTATAACCGCCCTCCGGGCAGATTTGTACGGGGGTACAAAGGCGCGATTGAGCTTGCCCCATTAGGCTCTGTAGCGCTCTTTTCAAGGGATAGAGACTTGCAACCGAACGCGCCCTACGATCGGGCGCCCTACGTGGGGGGACACCCGTACCGATGACTCGCATCCGTCAGCACAACGTAAACGCAGCGCAGTGGAGCTCCAACGGAGAGGCTCTCGGCGCGCTCGACCTGACCCTGCCGGAGAACAACCCGTTCGGGCAGAACGTCTTCTCCGCCGCCGTGCAGCGCGAAAGGCTGCCGAAGGACGTCTTCGAGAAGCTGCAGACCACGCTCGAAGGCGGCGAGGCGCTCGACCCGAGCCTCGCCGACGCCGTCGCCGAAGCGATGAAGGAGTGGGCGCTGGAGAACGGCGCCACCCACTACACCCACATGTTCCAGCCGCTGACCGGCTCGACCGCGGAGAAGCACGACTCCTTCTTCGAGCCCGCCGGCGAAGGCCAGGCGCTCGCCGGGTTCTCCGGCAAGGAGCTGATCCAGGGCGAGCCCGACGCCTCCTCCTTCCCCACCGGCGGCGTCCGCGCCACCTTCGAGGCCCGCGGCTACACCGCCTGGGACCCGACCAGCCCCGCCTTCATCCTCGAGAACCCGAACGGGGCGCTGCTCTGCATCCCGACCGCCTTCGCCAGCTGGACCGGCGAGGCGCTCGACGCGAAGATCCCGCTGCTGCGCTCGATGGACGCGCTCAGCCGCTCGGCGATCAAGGCCCTGCGGCTGCTCGGCGACGAGGAGAGCCGGCGGGTCTTCACCACCGTCGGCCCCGAGCAGGAGTACTTCCTGATCGACGAGCAGTACTTCTTCGAGCGGCCCGACCTGATCGCGACCGGCCGCACCCTCTTCGGCGCCAAGCCGCCGAAGGGCCACGAGCTCGACGACCACTACTTCGGCTCGATTCCGGAGCGGATCCTCGCCTGCATGCTCGAGGCGGAGCTGGAGATGCGCAAGCTCGGCATCCCGGTCAAGACCCGCCACAACGAGGTGGCGCCGAACCAGTACGAGATCGCCCCGATATTCGAGAACAGCAACGTCGGCTCCGACCACCAGCAGCTCGTCATGCAGACGCTGGAAAGCGTCGCCCGCCGCTACGGCCTCGTCTGCCTCCTGCACGAGAAGCCGTTCGCCGGCGTCAACGGCTCCGGCAAGCACAACAACTGGTCGATGGGGACCGACACCGGCGCCAACCTCCTCAACCCGGGCGACACGCCGGCCGACAACATCCACTTCCTGTTCTTCTGCACCGCGGTGATCCAGGCGGTCAACAAGCACCAGGGCCTGCTGCGGGCCTCGGTGGCCAACATCGGCCAGGACCACCGCCTCGGGGCGAACGAGGCGCCGCCGGCGATCATCTCGATCTTCCTCGGCGGCGAGCTGGAGAAAGTGTTCGAGGCGATCTCGACCGGCGAGGGCGACCCGAACACGCCGGCCTCCTTCCTCGACCTCGGAGCGCAGGTGCTGCCGCCCCTGCCGATGCACGGCGGCGACCGCAACCGGACCTCGCCGTTCGCCTTCACCGGCAACAAATTCGAGTTCCGGGCCCTGGGTTCGAGCATGTCGCTCGCCTTCCCCAACACGGTCCTCAACACGATCGCGGCCGAGGCGATCGACGAGCTCGCCGGCAAGCTGGAGGCGAAGCTGAGCGGCGGCGAGCAGATGCCGAAAGCGGTGATGGAGCTCGTCAAAGAGAGCTACCTGGCCAACAAGGTCGTCTGCTTCGGCGGCGACAACTACTCCGAGGAGTGGCACCAGGAGGCCGAGCGTCGCGGGCTGAAAAACCTGAAAACGACGCCGGACGCGCTGCCGGAAGTGATCTCCGACCAGACGGTTGCCGCCTTCGAGAAGTACAACGTGCTCTCCAGGCGCGAGCTGGAGTCCCGCTACGAGGTCTGGGTCGAGCAGTACTGGCTGCGGGCCAACATCGAGGCGGAGACGGCCTTCTCGATCGCCAAGACGATGATCCTGCCGGCGGCGCTGCGCCACTTGGCGCTGATCGGCGAGTCCGGCGTCTCGGCCATCGAGGGCGAGGTCCGCGAGCTGGTCGACGAGCTGGTCGCCGCCCTCGGCGAGCTGGAGGCGGCGAACGCCGACCCGGGCCTCGAGGGCCTGCAGATGGCAGTCCACGCCCGCGACAAGCAGCTGGCGGCGATGGCCAGCGTGCGCGAGGCGGCCGACAAGCTGGAGAAGGTCGTCGCCGACGACCTCTGGCCGCTGCCGAAGTACGAGGAGATGCTGTTCATCAAGTAGGCCGGCGGGAGGGCGCGATAAGCGCCCTCCCTCCCTACTCGTCTCCCCGCTCGTCCTCCCCCGGAGGCTTGCGAACCGCGTACCAGATCAGCAGGAAGACCCCGACCGCGCCGAGCAGCGGAATCAGGCCGCCGAACAGCACCGGCTCCCACGCCTCTTCGGCCCGGGGGAGCAGCGCCACGAGCATCAGCGTCTCGCCCATCGCGAGCGAGTCTAGGTCAGGCGCGCTCCGACTCGCATCCGCAGACCGCCCTGCGGCGAGAGGGTCGGCATCTGGCGAATCGTCATCGTGCGGCCGGGGAGGGCGCCGAGGTCGAGGCGCTGGAGGAGCTTGGTCGCCACCAGCTTCACCTCGGTCTGGCCGAAGCGCTTGCCGATGCAGATGCGGGAGCCGCCGCCGAAGGGGACGTAGGCGCCGCGCGGCAGCGCCGCCTTGCGCTCGCGGGCGAAGCGCTCGGGGATGAAGGCCTCGGGCTCGGGGAAGACCTCGGGGATGCGATGGCTGGCCCAGGAGCAGTAGTTGACGTAGGCGCCCTTCGGCACCGTGTAGCCGCCGAACTCGAACTCGCGGACTGCCCGCCGCGGGCCGATCCAGGCCGGCGGGTAGAGGCGCAGCACCTCGTCGAGGACCATGTCGAGGTAGGGCATCTCGCGTTCGAGCTGCGCTGCGGTCGGGGTGGCACCGCCGAGTACCCGGTCCTGCTCCTCGCGCAGGCGCCGCGTCACCTCGGGATGGCGGGCGAGCTCGTGGAGCATGAAGGTGAGGGTCGAGGTCGAGGTGTCATGGCCGGCGAACATCAGGGTCATCACCTGGTCGCGGATCTCGCGGTCGCTGAACTCCTCGCCGCCCTCGCCGCGGGCGTCGACCAGAAGGCTGAGGACGTCGCGGCGCTCGGGGTCGGGGCTGGCGCGCCGCCGCGCGATCTCGCCGAAGACGATCTCGTCGAGGATCGCCCGTGAAGCGGTCATCTTGCGCCAGGGCGCGCCGGGCCCGCGCAGCAGCCGCAGGTGGAAATCGATCCCGTAGTAACCGAGGGCGCGCTCGAAGTGGAAGGCGGCGGCCGCGCCCTTGCCGGCCTCGTCGGGGTCGAGCCCGAGCAGCGCCCGCATCGCGATCCGCATCGCCAGGTTGCGCATCCACGCGTAGACGTCGACCGCCTCGCCGGCCGGGAGGGCGTCGATCGCCTGGTCTGCCTCGATCGTCATCGCCGCCGTCGCCGCTTCGATCTGCTCGCGGTGGAAGGCGGGCATCATGATCGCCCGGGCGCGGTCGTGGTAGTCGTCGTCGATCGTCAGCAGCCCGTCGCCGAGCAGCGGGATCAGGTCGCCGAAGCTCGACTCGCGCCAGTGGAAGTTCTCCGGATGGGCGACGGTGATGAAGTGGTTCGCCTCCGGCCCGAGCATGAAGACGACCGGCGAGTGCAGCAGCCGCAGGGTGAAAATCGGCCCGAGCTCTTCGTAGGCGCCGAGCAGCAGCGGCAGCGGGTCGTCGTTGACCTGGAGGGTGCGGCTCCAGCTGAAGTCCATCCGGCCGGGCGGGAACTTCCCCTTCCCCCGCCACTCGGCGCGCACGTCTTCGGCGATCCGCCGCAACGGGTTCGCGGACATCTGCGGCGGCCGCGCAACCGGCGCGGCGGTGTCGACCGTGGCCATGCCTGGATCGTAACTGGCTGGCTGGCCAGTTATTGATCCAACTTATTTTGGCTCAGATTGGTCGCCAGCCGGAGCAACTGCCTGTTGGGCAGATTGGGCGTCCTGCGGAATCCATGGATTGGGAATGCTGATCCCCGTCGGCGTAGGGGCAGGAATCGAAATCCCATGCTCTTCCAGTCTTCCAGGATCGGGAACTTTCGGCAATGGTTCAACGGGTTTCTGGCTCATCGCTAGGAAGAGTATCCCCTTCTTCGGAAGTGCTGTATTCGACAAAGGCAACGCTCGCAACGGCGTCAGAAGCGATGAACACTCCGCTGCTATTAGGAATCTGCTCCAAGCGTCCGTCTACCCGTAGCAGCTCTGCGTCCAAGACGAGACCACGACCGTCGGCCTGAAAGTCGGCACTCCCGCCAGCGGCCAATACGCCATACAACTCCTTTCCATCGCGGAAGCGCACATGAACTATCTGGGGCACTGCTGACCGGTTCAGTCGTTCAAGCAGACGATCCCAGGCAAAAGCGAACGAAATCGTCTGCATCAATGCATCTCCCCAGACACCTAGAGCTCTCGGATTATCGGCGCGCCTCTTGCTCTCTACGGCCAATGCAGCCCGAGCCAATACCCAGAGCAACAGCCGCATTGCGAGCCCCAAGATCAGCGAGCTGCCCAGTAGGCGCCAGGCCAAGGCGTCATAGGCCTGGATTTGCAGCTGTCCGCTTTTGTCAGCAGCATCGATAACGGCCGCCATGTGGCCATCGGCCTTGAATAGGAGGAGGGCCAGGACCCACACCAGGAGGCTGAGGATCAAATAGCTGGCGACGGCCCTGGCGCCGTTCCGCTCCCGCAGACGCGGGCGGCCGTACTCGAGAATCTCGAGAAGAATGACGCCTGGAATCGCTGCCAGCGCAAACGCAACTATCTCCCGGAACGTGCCCTCCATTGCTCCTTAACCCTCTCCGATCTGGTGCATCAAAATGCGCGGAGATTGTGCAAATCCTGGAGAAATTCCCTCAAGGAACTGGTGAATCAGGCCTCAAGCGGCCGAGGCGGCGAGCTGGCCGCATGCGGCGTCGATGTCGCGGCCGCGGGTGAGGCGGACGGTGGCGGTTATGCGGTGCTCGGCGAGGATCGCGCGGAAGCGCTCGATCCGCTCCGGCGGGGAGCCGTCGTAGGCGCCGGTCGGGTTGTAGGGGATGAGGTTGACCTTGTAGCCGCGGGGGTCGAGCAGCTCGGCCAGCTCGCGGGCGTGCTCGGGCAGGTCGTTGACGCCGTCGAGCATCACGTACTCGACGAAGACCTTGCGGCGGCGGGCCGCCCGGTAGCGCTCGCAGGCGGCCAGCACCTCGGCGATCGGGTAGCGCTCGTTGACCGGCATGATCTGCGAGCGCAGGCCGTCGTTGGGCGCGTGCAGTGAGAGCGCCAGGCTGACCGGCATCTCGCACTCGGCGAGGCGGTCGATTCCCGGCACCCAGCCGACGGTGGAGATCGCGGTGCGGCGATAGGTG
Source organism: Solirubrobacterales bacterium (assembly GCA_051954855.1). Lineage (GTDB taxonomy): Bacteria > Actinomycetota > Thermoleophilia > Solirubrobacterales > 70-9 > VAYN01. Next base: position 8,511 of record JBQCHH010000025.1, read on the forward strand.
ACGCCGAGGTCCGGCAGCCGCTCGCAGGCGGCGAGGACGTTGTCGACGTTCATCGTCGGCTCTCCCATTCCCATGAAGACGACGTGGTCGATCGCTTCACGGCGGCGGAAGTGCAGCGCCTGGTCGAGGATCTCGTCAGCGGAGAGGCTGCGGCCGAACTTCATCTGGCCGGTGGCGCAGAAGGTGCAGGTCAGCGGACAGCCCGACTGCGAGGAGAGGCAGACCGACCGCCGCCCGTCCCGGTAGCGCATCAGCACCGCCTCGATCGGTCGCCCGTCGGCGGTGTGGAAGAGGACCTTGACGGTGCCGTCGTCCGACTTCGCCTCGGTGACGACCGTCAGCGTCGAGAGCGGCACCTCCACCTCCAGCCGCTCACGCAACGCCCCCGGCAGGTTGGTCATCTCCACATAGGACCGCGCGCCCCGCGCCACCCACTCCCATACCTGCGCGGCGCGGTAGGAGGGCTCGCCGGCGTCGGCCAGCGTCGATGCGAGCAGCTCGCGATTCACCCGTGAATCTTCTCACCACGCTCGAGCATGGCGACGAACTTGCGCAAGCGGCGCTCGCGCGTCTCCGGCTTTTTCGCCTCGTTCAGGCGGTAGACGATCGCGTAGCGGTTGGCGCTGTCGAGGCCGGCGAAGAACTCCGCGGCGGCGGGGTTGGCGTCGAGTTCGCGCCGCAGGTCCGGTGGCACCTGGGCGGTGCGTTGTCCCTCGTAAGCCGCCTCCCAGCGGCCATCGGCTTTCGCCGCCTCGACCTCGGCCAGACCGGTCGGCCGCAGCCTCCCCGCCTCGATCAGCGCTTCCGCCTTCTCGCGGTTGATCCGCGACCAGCGCCCGCGCGGCCGCCGCGGCGTGAATCGCTGCAGGAAGTGCGTCTCATCGAAGCCGCGCTTCTGGCTGTCGATCCAACCGAAGGCAAGCGCCAGCTCCAGCGCCTCGGCGTAGCTGACGCTCGTCTCCCCCGCCCCTTTCTTGGCGATCTTCAACCAGAGGCCCGGCGAGGAGGCGTGGTTCTCCTCCAGCCAGGCCTCGAGCTCGGCCGGGCCGGCGAAGAGCAGGATCGGCAGCTCGTCAGCCATCGCTCCGCGCCGCTGTCAACCTTCCGGACTACAGCCCGGCCGCGTCGGCCAGCAGGTCGACCTGCTGTGGGTCGCTCGAGCTCGGGAAGAGGAAAAGCTCCTGGCAGCCGGCCTGCTCGAAGGCGGAGAGGTACTGCTGCACGGCTTCGGGGGTCTTGGCGGCCGAGTCGGCGATCCAGTTGGCGGTCTCCTCGCCGAGCCAGGCGTAGTAGTCGGTCAGGTAGCGCTTGGCGTCCTCCTCGGCGCGGTCGCCGAGGGAGAAGTAGGCGAGGCCGGCGTTCTGCGCCGGCTCTTCCCGGCCCGCCGCCGACCAGGCCGCCTCGAATTCCTCGCGCCAGCCCGCGAACTGCTCGGGCGGCGCACCGGAGCCGATCCAGCCGTCGCCGAAGCGGGCGGCGCGCTTGAACGAGGCCTCGACCCCGCCGCCGACCAACACCCGCGGTTCGGTCTCGGTCTGCGGCCCCATCTCCTCGCCGCTCCAGACCTCGCGCATCCGCTCCAACATCTCGTCGAGGATCTTGCCGCGGGTCTTCATGTCGGCACCGGCGACCTCGTAGTCGCTCTCGCGGCCGCCGAGGCCGATGCCGAGGGTCGCCCGTTCCCCCGAGATCGCGTGCAGGCTCAGCACCTGCTTCGCCAGCGACACCGGGTTGCCGCGCAGCGGCCCCAGCAGGACCGTCGTCGCCAGCCCGATCCGCTCGGTCACCGCAGCGGCAGCCGACAGCGCGGTGAGCATCTCCACGTTCGGATAGGCAATGCGGTCGATCGTCCCCAGGCTCGAAAACCCGCGCTCCTCGGCCCGCCGCGCCCAGTCCGTCAACTGCTTGCCGGTGGCACCGGGCACTGCGTTGGGAAGACCGATCGCGACGTCCATCTAGAGCTCCTTCCGGCGGGATTGTGAGGGTCCGACCCTAGCTACCCGGTTTCGCCGGGCAGCTCGCCGAGGAGGCGGCCGACCGCTTCGCGGGCGTAGACGAAGACGCGTTCGTCGCCGCTGAGCCGGTAGCGGGAGTTCGTCGCCATCACCAGCGCGTAGAGCTCGAAGGCGAAGCGGGCGGGGTTCTCGACGCCGGCGACGCGGGCCTGGCGCTCGAGCTCGGCGAGCCAGGTGTCGAGGGCGCCGGCGATCGCGTCGCGGACGGGGCCGGGGCGGTCGTCGTACTCGGCCGAGGTGGCGGCCCAGAAGCAGCCCCCGGAGTAGTCGCCGAGCTGGTCGAGGTAGCGCTCGGCCATCGCCCGCAGGCGCGGCGCCCCGTCGGGGAGGTCGAGCGCCGGGTCGATCACCCGCCCTTTGAAGCGCTGGGCGGCGGCGGCGATCGTCGCCAGCTGCAGCTCCTGCTTGGAGCCGAAGTGGGCGAAGAGGCCGCTCTTGCTCATCCGCAGCTCCGCCGCCAGGCGGCCGATCGTCAGCCCCTCCAGCCCCTCGACGGTGGCGAGGTCGACGGCGCGGCCGAGGATCGCCTCGCGGGTCTGCGTGCCCTTCTCCGTGACGGGACTCACAGACACACGATATAAAAAAGCACGAACGTTCGTTTACCAGCCGACGAAGGGCTCGCCGGCGACGACCAACGGAGGAACACAGATGGGCGACTACACGGTGAAGAAGATCGACGAGATGGAGGGGGTCTACCTCGGCGCCTTCAAGCGGGCGCGAGCGGAGCTCGGCGTCTCGGCATTCGGGCTGCAGGTGATCGACATGCCGCCGAACTTCGACAACTACCCCGAACACGACCACGCCGAGGACGGCCAGGAGGAGGTCTTCATGGCGCTCCAGGGCGGCGGCGAGATCGAGATCGAAGGCGAGCGCTTCCCGCTCGACCCCGATCACATGGTCCGGGTCGCGTCGGGGACCAAGCGCAAGGTCTGGCCGGGGCCGGAGGGCATCCGGATGGTGATCATCGGCGGCGTGCCTGGCGCGGTCTACGAGGCGCCGGACATCAGCAAGCTGGGGGAACCCGATCCGATGGCGGCCTAGCTTCGAATCCCTCGCATTTGAGCACGGGGAGCCGGGGGTAGCGCGGGTACTCCGGCTCCTCGCGCGAGCGCTCGCAGAGGGAGAAGACCGACCCGCGGGTGTTCGGGACCAGGCGCTGGTGGCGGCAGCCGTCGCAGAGGCCGGCCGTGGGTCGGGAGGTAGCCATCTGCCGCAAGCTAGAGGATCGCTCCGCGCATCTGCCGGAAATAGCGAGCTCGGGAAAGGCAGCTCCCGCCTTGTCACGGCCTAGCCTTGGTGCGTGACCCGCGCAGCGACCCTCTTCGACGCCGACGCCGCCTCCTACAGCGGGACGGTCGAGGTGATCGGCGTCATCTACAAGTCCGAGGACGACGACGGCTACGCGGTGCTGGAGGTACGGGAGGACTCGGGCGAAGGACTCGGCTTCGCGCTGGTCGGGCCGGTCGCCCACCTCGACGCCGGCGACCGCGCCGAAGTCAGCGGCGAGTGGCAGACCCACAGCCGCTACGGCCGCCAGCTGCGCGCCCAGGGGGCGCTGCCGCTCGACCCCGCCGACCGCGAGGGCCAAGTCGCCTACCTCACCTCGCTGCGTCACATCGGCCAGAAGCGGGCCGAGCGGCTCTGCGACGAGTACGGCACCGACGTCCTCCAGAAGATCGCCGCCGATCCGGAAGCGGTGTTCGGCTCGCTGCGCGGAGTCAGCCCCGACCAGGCCGCCGCCGCAACCCAGTCCTGGTACGCCAGCCGGGCGATCCGCGACCTCCACGTGCAACTGGCGCCGCACGGGCTGGCCCACCTGGCGGCGCCGATCCACGCCCGCTACGGCGAGGACTCGATGGCGATCCTCCACGAGAACCCCTACCGGCTGACCGAGGTGCCCGGGGTCGGCTTCGCCCGCGCCGACAAAATCGCCCTTGCCGCCGACGTGCCGCCGGAGTCGAGCACGCGCGCGCAGGCCGCCGCCGTCTACGCGCTGATCGAGGCCGAACAGCAGGGAAACAGCTACCTGCCGCTGGCGGAGCTGACCCGGCGCACGGCGCGGCTGATCGGGCTTCCCCCGGACCCCGACGTGCTGGTCGAAGCGATGGGCCTGGTCGACGACGAGGGGCGCGTCTACCGCGAGGCCACCCGCGAGAGCGAGCTGGCGGTGGCGGCGACGCTGGCCCGCCGCGCCGCCGCTCCCCCCCACCTCGACCACGAGCCGGGCGAGGAGCCGCGCGGCAAGCTCACCGACGAGCAGTGGGCCGCGGTGCGGGCCGCCTTCGCGGCGCGGGTCTCGGTGCTGACCGGCGGCCCCGGCGTCGGCAAGACCGAAGCCACCCGGGAGATCGTCGCCGAGGCCGAAGCCGCCAACGCGACGATCGCTCTCTGCGCCCCCACCGGCCGGGCGGCGCGGCGTCTGGAGGAGACCACCGGTCACGAGGCGAAGACGATCCACCGGCTGCTCGAATGGATGCCGGGGCGCGAGCCGGCCTACCGGCCCGGTCGCCCGCTCCCGGTCGACCTGGTGATCGTCGACGAGTCCTCGATGCTGAACCTGCGCCTCGCCGAGGTGCTGCTGAACGGGCTGGCGGAGACCACCCACGTCGTCTTCGTCGGCGACGCCGACCAGCTGCCGCCGATCGGGGCGGGCAAGCCGTTCGAGGACCTGATCGCCTCCGGCGCGGTGCCGGTCGTGCGGCTGACCCAGATCTTCCGCCAGGCGGCGCGCTCGATGATCACCACCGCCGCCCACGAGATCAACCACGGCCGCCCGCCCCACCTCGAGCCCGGGCCCGAGCAGGACCACGACTTCTTCTTCATCGAGCGGGGGACGCCGGAGCGCGCGCTGGAGACGGTGGTCGAGGTGGTCGCCGAGCGCGCCCCGGCCAAATTCGCCGTCGACCCGATCCGCGAGGTGCAGGTGCTGGCGCCGATGTACCGGGGGGCGGTCGGGATCGACGCCCTCAACGAGCGCCTCCAGGCCGAGCTCAACCCTGACGGCAAGCGCGCCGTCGGCGAACGCTTCCGCATCGGCGACCGCCTGATCCAGACCCGCAACTCGCACGAGCTGGGGTTGATGAACGGCTCGATCGTCTTCCTCCGCGCCGACGAGCCCGACGAGGAAGAAATCGTCGTCGACACCGACGACGGCGGCAGCCTCGTCATCCCCTACGGCGAGACCGCCACCCTCCGCCTCGCCTACGCGATCTCGGTCCACAAGGCGCAGGGCTGCGAGGTGCCGGTCGTCGTCGGCGTCTGCCACCGCTCCCACTCGCGGATGCTCAACCGCCCCCTCCTCTACACCGCGATCACCCGCGCCCGCAGCAGCTGCGTCCTCGTCGGCGACCAGGCATCCCTCGCCGCCGCCGTCCGCCGCGACGACAGCGGCGGCCGCCACTCGGGCCTGGCCGAACGGCTTCGCGACTAGGAACGCTTCGGACAGCCCGCGGGCCCGGTGTATCCAGTCGCGGTGCCGAGCGGGGATCCCGCCGGCCCGAACAGCTCGACTTTTACTTCCCTCGGCTGCACGCACCCATGGATGTAGGCAGCGAAGAAGCCGAACGGCTTTTCGCCCCCGATGGAGCGCATCGTCTTGCCGCTGACCTGGGCAACCATCACCCCGTGCTTCAAAGGCTTTCCCTTGACCAGGACCTTGACCCTGCTCACCGTCGGTTCCAGCATCCCCGCCAGGCCGGTGACGTCGCCGTTGTGCACGAACCCCCAAACGCAGCCCTGGGCCTTCTTGCACCAGTAATTCCATCGGTTGACGCCTGAAGCTGCGCACTTTTCCCCGGGAGACCATTCCCCGCTCAAGTTGTAGGCGGTCACGCAGTGCCCTCCCTCGGCCTCGGGGGAGGAGTAGCCCACGAGCACTGCGTTGCCGACCACGGGATCGTGGAGGCAGGCGAGCGCCAGCGTCGGACCGCGTCCTTCCGTCCACCAGGCAGGAGCCTTCGGGACGAGCGGGAGAACGGAGGCGCCGACACGACAACCGGCTTCCTTCGAAGTGGCAGCAGCGGGAGTGCTTTCGCTGCTTCCGCAGCCAGAGAGCAGGACCAGGAGCGCCGCGAGCAAGAGGGCCCCGACCAACAGCAAGACCGGCTGTCGGCGATGCCTCATCGGTCCCTGAATGCTCATGATTTTCAGTCTATCGGCCTACAAGGAGGCGCCGCGATGCAGGCGGTAGTCGCAGCCGGTGACCGGGCCGCTCCAGCCACGGGCTTTGCCGAAGAGGGACCCATTCGCACTTAGAAGCTTGATCTTCACCTGACTTGGGCGCAGGCAGCCGCGGACGAAAACGAGGAAGAAGCCGAAAGGCTCTTCAGCTCCGACCAGGCGCGCGGTCTTTTCGCGGACGTGGGCCACCGCTACCCCTTGGCGCAGGAGTCGACCATTTACAAGCACCCTGATTCCCTTAACTTTCGTGCCCAGCGGTCCATCCAGCTCCGTCAATCCCCCTTCGTGGAAGAAGCCGATGACGCAGCCATGCGCCCCGTGGCACGGTGAGTTCCACGGCGCGCCCGGAGCGCCGCACTGTTCTCCGTGGGATTGGTGGAGGCTCAGGCTGTAGGCAGTCACGCAGTGACCCCCCGCGCCCCCTGGAGACGCGTAGCCGACGATCGCCGCTTCGCCGGCCACCCGGTCGTCAAGACAGGCGAGCGCGAGCGTCGGACCGGGACCTTCCCTCCACCAGGCAGGCGCCTTCGGGACGAGCGGGAGAGCCGACGCACCGGCATGGCAACCGGCCTCCCCGGCAACCGCGGGGGTAGCCCGTTCGCTTTGCCCGCACCCCACTAGGAGGCCCAGCAGGAGGAAGACTGCGGCGGCCGCGCAGGTGCGAATACCTGAGCCCCGGTCAGCCACCGCTGCCTTCTTGACGAGGACAGGGGGGCACCGGAACGTCCCATTCGTCAGCCTGGCCGAGATCGGATCCACCGGCGCCCAGGAGCTCGATCTTCACCTGATCGGGGACGACACAGCCGGGAACGTCGGCGACGAAGTAGGCGAAGGGTTCCTTGCTGTGTATCGCTCGCGCCGATCTTCCTTCGACGTGGGCGACCGCGACCCCCTTCTCGAGGGGCTTGCCGTCAACGAGGACCTTGATCTTCTTCACCTTTGCCTCCAGCGGACCGCCGAGCTGGGCGAAGCCCTTTTCCTGGTAGAAGAACTGGACGCAGCCGCGGCCTTCGCACTGAATCGTCCAAGTTGCCTGTTCGCAAAGTTCGGCGCTCGCTTCCTGGGGCCGGAGGTCGTAGGCAGAGACGCAGGCCAGGCCCCCGGGCGGCGCTGCGAAGCCGATGATCGCGGCGGTTCCGAAGGAAGAATCCCTAAGGCAGGCAAGGGCAAGCGTGGGCCCAGGACCCTCGGTCCACGCCGAAGCGGGTTCGGAGACGAAGGAGAGAGCCGACTTTCCAACCTTGCAGGCGGCCGGACCGGAAGGCGGTACCGGATGAGAGACCCGGGTGGACGAGCTTGCCGTCTGGGCGTCCCCACCCCCGCCGCCGCATCCCCCCAGCAGGGCGCCGGCAATCGCCAGCGCCACGACCACCGACATGACCCTATTACTCATGCTTTCTAGCCTATTCGGAGATCCAACTCCTGCGCCACTAGCCTGAGGGAATGGAGAGGGACCGCCTACCGCTGGTGGAGATCGGGCTCACCATTGCCGGGATCGCCTTCCTGGCGGCGCTGTTCTTCGCCGTCGACCCACTCCACGAAGCCGTCAAGGCGGCGTTCCAGGGCGACAACGCCGAAGTGCGCCACCAGATCGACCGGCTCGGCGCGACCGGACCGCTGCTGATCGGTGCCCTCGCCCTGATCCACGCAGTCATCTTCTACCCCGCCGAGATCGTCGACGCCGCCGCCGGCTTCGCCTACGGGTTCTTCCCGGCCCTGGCATTGACGATGGTCGGCTGGGTCCTCTCCGGCCTGCTCTGCTGGGCGGTCGGCCACCGGGTCGCCCGGCCGCTGCTCGACCGCTGGTTCGGCGAGGAGCGCTTCGAGCGGGTCGAGCAGACGATCGAGCGCGGCGGCCCCACCCTGCTGCTGGCCATGCGGCTGATCCCGATCTTCCCGTTCAGCATCGTCTCCTATGCCGCCGGCGCCGCCCGCGTGCCCGCCTGGCGCTTCGTCTGGACGACCGCGCTCGGCTACCTGCCGATCACCGCGCTCGGCGTCTACTTCGGCACCAGGCTCGAAGGCCTCTCGCTGACCGATCCCCTGGTGCTGGGCAGTGCCGTGGCGCTGCTGGTCCTGCTCGCCGCCGGGCAATGGGCGATGCGCCGCCAATCACGGCGCCCGACCGCCGCGGCCACGGCCTCAGCCGACGTGCTCGACCCGGAAGCGGAAGACGGCCGGCGTCGCGTCGGCGAGGCCGGCTGAGCTGACCGCCCTCACCTTGACCACGTGGCTGCCCACCCCGAAGCGGTGGGTGAGCCTGCTGCCGCAAGCGCGGAAGGCGGCCTTGTCGATCTTGCAGAGGAACGACACCCCGGCCTGATCGGACCCGAAGCGGAAGACGAGGCGGGCGGTCTTGCCGTGGGTCTTCACCACCTTGGACGGGTGCTTGAGGATGCTGGTCGAAGGAGCGGTGGGCGTCGGCGTGGGAGTCGGTTGCGGCGTGGGAGTCGGCGTCGGGGGCGATTCCAAGCCCCAGTTGCCGGGAGCGACGAAGACCGGGCCGGAGGCGTCGGGCGGTTCGCACGCTTCCGGTTCGGCGGGGGTGATTTCTTCGCGGGCGGCTTCGACCGCGGCGACGGTTTCCACCAGGCCGCCGCCGATCGCGCAGGAGTCGAAGGCGCCGATCGGGGAGGCCGTACCGACCAGCGATTCGCGCAGCAGTTCGGGGCTGGCGAGCGGGGCCGCCTGCCGCATCAGGGCCACGGCGCCCGCCGCGTGCGGAGCAGCTGCCGAGGTGCCGCAGAAGTGCCACTCGCTTTCGGCGAGCACGGCGAAGAAGGTCGTCCCGCCGCAGTCGGAGGCGGTGACGTCGGGCTTAGAAAGCACTTCCGGGCTGGAGAGTTCTTTCGCCGGCAGCGGGCCGCTCACCGGTTCGAAGTAGTGGGTCACCGAGCCGCGGGAGCTGTAGAACTCAGGTTCTTCGCCTTCTCCGGGGCGGGGTTCGTAGCGCATCGCGCCGACCGAGATCGCGCTGGCGGCGCCGGCATGGCCGAAGAGCGCCGGACCGACCACGTCGCCTCCACCGGAGCGCGGATACTCGACGCCGCTTACCCCGCCACCGTCCTCCAGGAGGATGAACTTGAACCGGGCGCCGGGACCGGAGAAGCGGTTGATCACCAGCTGCACGGTCTGCGTCGAGGCGGTTTTGTTTTCCCACTGGACGATCTCCAGCGGCCGCTGCGTTTCTTCGTTGTCTTCCGCCGAGCCGGTGAGGACTTCGCCGTTGGCGTTGAGCAGGATCGCGTCGAGATCGGTTTCGACCCCTCCCCACGGTTCGGCCCACTGCAGGTCGACGTTGAGGACTTCGCCCGGTTCGACTTTGATCCCGAAGGTGCGGTCGACCGGCGCTTCGGGATTGAAGTCCATGCAGTGATGGGCGTTGAGGCCGGCGATTGCGGCGACCTTCGACGGGCAGGCGCCGGAGTCACGGAATTCAGGGGCTTCCCAGGATGCGATTTCGTTGCCTTCTTCGTCGAAGAGGTTGTCGTTGCCGGCCGCGGAGAGGTAGGTGTCTCCGAGGGCGGTGACTTTGTTGATCGCGGCCGCGATCGGGCCGTCCTGGAACATCGGCTCTTCGAAGTAGCCGACGTCGTCGACGATCGTTTTCGCCCCGGCGGCAGCCAGTTTTTCGATGTTTTTGGCGAAGCCTTCTTCGCCTTCGAAGGCGGTGGCGAATGCGAGATCGGCTTTGGGGGCCATGTCGTGGGCGATCTGCAGCATTCCCCGGCCCTCGTCGGTCGCTTCTTCGGATTCGAAGTCTTCGAGCACGTTGACCGGCAGCGTCTGCCCTGCGCATTCGTTGGCGAATCCGGGCAGATCCGCGGTTTCGACGTCTTCTTCGGCATGGGTTTCGATCGGGCCGCCGGTGGCCGCTTCGGTCGCCTGGTTGTAGGAGTCGGAGAGGACCCCGATGGTCTCACCCGCCCCGTCCAGCCCGAATTTCTCCCGCGCTTCTTTCGCGTGCAGACGGGCGACGCCCTCGGAGATGACGGAGCCGCCTTCGCAGTTGGCGGCGAAGAGCATCGGCGTGCGGATCGGCGTCACCGAAGCCACCGCCGGGACCGCGGCCAGCGATCTGAGGTCGGCTGGCGGCACCGCCAGGGTGGCGGATTGGTAGCGGCGGCTGGCGGAGAGCACCTGCCCTCCGGCCGCGTGCAGGTCGTCGCGGCGGGCGAGAGCGGCGTCCTCGAAGCGCACGTTGACGAGGACGCGGCCGCCTTGGCGGAGCAGACTGCCGGGGCCGCTGGGGGCGACGCCGAGCACCCGCGCCTGCCGCGCCGGTGGCAGCGCCCGCACGGCCGGCCGCGCCAGCTCGGCCAAGGTCGGGGACAGCGGTCCGTGGCCCTTCAGCACCGTCGCCGCGGTCGCGCCGGCCGGCACCAGGCAGACAACCGCGATCATCGCGAAGCAGCCCCAGAGGCGACGAATTCCCTTGCCGTTGCGCATCTATCTCTCCCTATCGACCGTGTTGGGGAACCCTTGAATGCCTCAAAGATACGAGCCGCGGCGGAACCAGATCAGCAGGCCGACCACGGAGAGCACGAGGCTGCCGATCCCCCAGACCCAGAAATCGGCCTCGGTGTTGATGCCTTCCACCAGCCATTTGAAGTTCTGGCCGAAGAACCCGACCAGGAAGGAGAGCGGCAGGAAGATCGTCGCCACCACCGTCAGTTGCTTGGTGATCTGATTGAGGCGGTTGGAGACGACCGAGAGATAGGCGTCGCGGGTGCCCGCCAGAAGGTCCCGGTAGGAATCGATCTGGTCGGAGATCCGGATCGAGTGGTCGTAGACGTCGCGGAAATAGGTGCGGGAATCCGCCTCCAGGCCTGGAATGTCGACGATTTCGTCGATCCCGCGGGCCAGCAGGTCGCGCTGCGGAGCCGCCACCCGCCGCAACTCGACCAGCTCTCGGCGCAGCTTCGTGATCCGCTCCAATTGGTCGGGCGAGGTGCGCTCGAAGATCTCGCCTTCCAGGGCCTCGATCTCATCGTCGACCCGCTCCAGGACCGGGAAGAAGCTGTCGGTGAGGCCGTCGATCACCCGGTAGACGACGAACTGCTCCGAGCGCGGCTCCTGCTGGGTGAGCCGCTGCCGCACTTCAGCGAGGGCGGGGCAGTCGAACCGATGAGAGGTGACCAGATAGTGGCCGCTGAGAAACGCGTGGACCTCTTCCAGCCTCGCCTCCCCCTCCCTGCGCCCAGCGCCGTAGTAGACGAGGAACATGTAGTCGCCGAAGTCCTCGAGCTTTGGTCGCTGCCCCCGCTTCAGCATGTCCTCCAGCGCCAGCGGGTGGAAAGAGAATGCTTCTTGCAGCTGGTTGGACTCGGGGACTCCGGGGTCGGTCAGGTCGAGCCAGAAGAACTCATCGCGCGCCAACAGGTCGGCGATCGCCTCGCGGTCGATGCTGTCGAGGAAGCGCACACGGCAACGCTAGATCCGCCTGCGGACGCCGCCGTCGGCGCCCGTTAACAGGTCAAGAACGACGAAGCGGTGGATGATCCTGCTACCGTCCCCGACTGTTGGGCCGGTCAGATACCGGCGAAAGTTGTGCGTAGCGCTCGCAGTCGTTGCTTTACCGCATCCTCCGCGTTCGCAGCACATGAAGTGGAGGCAATGCATGCCGACTGGAACTGTCAAGTGGTTTAGCGACGACAAGGGCTACGGGTTCATCACGCCCGACGACGGCTCGAAGGACGTTTTCGTCCATCACAGCGCGATTCTCGGCGAGGGCTTCAAGAGCCTGACCGAGGGCGCCAAAGTGAGCTACGAGTCCGAAGAAGGGCCGAAGGGCCCGGCCGCTGCGAGCGTTCAGCAGCAGTAGTCTCGCCAAACGCTTCCAGCAGTCCGAAGCCCGCCCGTGTGGCGGGCTTCGCTTTGGTAGAGCCGACCCTGCCGATTCCCTACTCTCCCAACTCGTTATGAGCACCGCTCGAGAAGATCTGCGCAACGTGGCGATCATCGCCCACGTCGACCACGGCAAGACCACCTTGGTCGACGCGATGCTGTGGCAGACCGGCACCTTCCGCCAGGGCCAGGAGGTCGCCGAGCGGGTGATGGACTCGATGGACCTCGAGCGCGAGAAGGGGATCACGATCCTCGCCAAGAACACCGCCGTCACCTACGGCGAGGTGAAGCTGAACATCGTCGACACGCCGGGCCACGCCGACTTCGGCGGCGAGGTGGAGCGGGCGCTGACGATGGTTGACGGGGCGCTGCTCTTGGTCGACGCCTCCGAGGGGCCGCTGCCGCAGACGCGGTTCGTCCTGCGCAAGGCGCTGGAGCGCAGGCTGCCGATCGTCCTCGTTGTCAACAAGGTCGACCGGCCGGACGCGCGGATCAGCGAGGTGATCGACGAGGTCTACGAGCTCTTCATCGACCTCGACGCCGACTCCGACCAGATCGACTTCCCGATCGTCTACACCAACGCCAAGGCCGGCTGGGCGGCGCTGGAGGAGGGCGTCGAGGGCGAGGACCTGACGCCGCTGCTGGACCTGATGCTGGAGAAGATCCCGGCGCCGCAGTACGAGGAGGAGGCGCCGCTGCAGGCGCACGTCACCAACCTCGACGCCTCGCCCTACGTGGGGCGGCTGGCGATCTGCCGCGTGCACCAGGGGACGATCCGTTCCGGGCAGCAGCTGGCGTGGTGCCGGGCCGACGGCAGCGTCCAGCGGGCGGCGGTGTCGGAGCTGTACGTGACCCAGGGCCTGGAACGGGTCTCGGCCGAGGAGGCCGGGCCGGGCGAAATCATCGCCGTGGCCGGGATCGAAGAGGTGACGATCGGCGAGACGCTGGCCGATCCCGAGGACCCGCGGCCGCTGCCGGTGATCACCGTCGACGAGCCCTCGCTCTCGGTCGTGGTCGGGATCAACACCTCGCCGCTGGCCGGCACGCAGGGCGGCGACAAGCTGACCGCGCGCCAGATCCTCTCGCGGCTCGACGCCGCGCTGGTCGGCAACGTCTCGCTGCGGGTCAAGGACACCGACCGGCCCGACGCCTGGGAGGTGCAGGGGCGCGGCGAGCTGCAGCTGGTGGTGCTGTTGGAGATCATGCGGCGCGAGGGCTACGAGCTGACCGCCGGCCAGCCGCAGGTGGTGACGCGCGAGATCGAAGGGAAGACGCACGAGCCGGTCGAGCGGCTGGCGATCGACGTGCCGGAGGAGCACGTCGGCGACGTCACCCAGATGCTCGCCGGCCGCAAAGGGCGGCTGGAGCAGATGGTCAACCACTCGACCGGCTGGGTGCGGATGGAGTACCTGGTGCCGGCGCGCGGGCTGATCGGCTTCCGCACCGAGTTCCTCACCGTGACCCGCGGCAGCGGGCTGATGCACCACGTCTTCGACCGCTGGGAGCCGTGGGCGGGCGAGCTGCGCACGCGCCAGAGCGGCTCGCTGGTGGCGGACCGCCGCGGCCAGACCGCGAGCTACTCGCTGATGAGCCTGCAGGAGCGCGGCAAGCTCTTCGTCGGCTCCGGCGAGGAGGTCTACGAAGGGATGATCGTCGGCGAGAACTCGCGCTCCGAGGACCTCGACGTCAACCCGACCAAGGCCAAACAGCAGACCAACATGCGGGCGGCCAGCGCCGACGTGCTGGAGCGGCTGGCGCCGCCGGTCCGGCTCACGCTCGAAGCCTCGCTCGAGTTCGTCCGCGAGGACGAGTGCGTCGAAATCACCCCCGACGAAATCCGCCTGCGCAAGGTCGAGCTGGACAAAATCAAACGACTGAAGGCGTCGAAGAAACGGGACGCGGCGCCCGCTCGTTGAGCAGCCGGGCGACGCGGTTGATCACTTCGGCTGGTTCCCGCTGAAGACGAGGACCGGTAACGCGGGTCATCTGGATTCCGGCAAGGAGCAGATCCTCCTGGCGTTTGCGGTCGCGCTCGAAGGCGGCGCGGGTCCCGTGCGTCTCGAAGACGTCGAGTTCCACTGCAAAGCGGAATTCCGGCCAGTAGGCGTCGAGCTCGAACCCCTCCTCCACATAGTTCATCCGCGGCCGCGGCAGGCCAGCCTCCATGCAGAGCTCCAGGAATCGTCTCTCCAACCCCGAGCGAGTGAAGCTCGTGGGTTGGTAGAGGGCAATGGCTTTGCGTAACCGCCCATGGCCATGGTGCCCAACCGTCCGCGAGAGCAAGTCTTCGACCCGACGCAGATCGAAGAGATCTTTCTCTTCCGTCCGCTCGACCAAGCGATCAAGTGACTTCGGCTTCAAACAAGCCGCAAGATCAAGTAGTAACCGAGGCACCGCCGTAACCGGGATCTCCTCGATAAGGACCCGGTCCGCATCTTCCAATCGCCGCGACCGATGAATGTGCACCGGCAACCGCGGCCGCCGTGCAACCGGACCGGTGACGTGGAGCGGCACTGGACTCCAACGTGCCAACCCCCAAAGCCACGCCGCCGAGTAATGACTCAGCATCGCCCCCGGCCCACAAGCGAATACGCCGGCCAAGCACTGCCCGTGCAGCGAGAGATTCGTGTGCCCCACCGCATAGACGCTGCGATCGATGCGATGAAGGCGTCCTCCTGTCACTGCCTTTTCGATCGAGCTCTTTGAGTGCCCGAGCGCATGCAGCTGACCAACCGAAACCACCCCGTGCTGCCGACACGCCAGGTCGGCCAATGGGTGTGGTCGAGTTTTGGCCTCCATAAGAGGCCTAAGCTCAACCACACCCTTTCTCTCCCCCCACCCAGCCCGGTGTTCGTCCCCTGACCCCGCTCCGAGCGCATAAAAAAGCCGCCGGCACTTAGTGCCGGCGGCTTGGGCAAGGCGAACGTCGAGGGGGCTAGACCGTTGCGGCGGCCTGTTCGGACTGGCTCTGCTCCGAGGCCTTCGCGGCGGGGTCGGGGGCCGCGACTTCCTGGCGGGGGAGCAGCACTTCTTTAGCGATGACGAGGCGCTGGATCTGGCTGGTGCCCTCGTAGAGCTGCATGATCTTCGCGTCGCGCATCAGTTTCTCCACCGGATACTCCTTGATGAAGCCGTAGCCGCCGTAGACCTTGACGGCGTCGGTGGTGACCTCCATCGCCGAGTCGGCGGCGAAGCGCTTCGCCATCGAGGACACGCGGCTGTTGCGGATGCCCTGGTCGAGCAGTACCGCCGAGTTCCAGACCAGCAGGCGCGAGGCCTCGACCTTGGTCGCCATGTCGGCGATCATGAACTGGATCGCCTGGTGCATCGCGATCGGCACGCCGAACTGGACCCTTTCCTTGGAATAGTCCGTCGCGTACTCGAGGGCAGCGCGGGCGATGCCGGTGGCCATCGCGGCGACACCCGGACGGGTCCGGTCGAGGGTCATCATCGCCAGTTTGAAGCCCTTGTTTTCCTCAGCCAGGAGATTCTCGGCCGGGATCTCGACTTCGTCGAAGGAGATGGTCGCGGTGTTGGACGCCCGCTGCCCCATCTTGTCCTCCTTCTTGTCAACGGTGACCCCGGGGAGGTCGGCGTCGACGACGAAGGCGCTGATGCCGCGGTGACCGGCCTCCGGGTCGGTCTTGGCGAAGACCGTGAAGTAGTCGGCGTAGGTGCCGTTGGTGATGAAGCACTTGGAGCCGCTGATGACGTACTTGTCGCCCTTCTTCACGGCGCGGGTCTTCATCCCGGAGACGTCGGAGCCGGCGTCGGGCTCGGTGAGGCCGAAGGAGGCGAGTTTCGGGGCTTCGGTCAGCATCCCCAGGTACTTCTTTTTCGTCTCCTCGGAGCCGCCCAGCGTTACCGGCGCCGAGGCGAGGCCGTTGGCCATCAGCGAGGTGCCGATCCCGGAGCAGCCCCAGCCGACCTCCTCCTCGATGATGCAGCCGGAGAGGTAGTCGAGGCCGGGACCGCCGTAGGCCTCGGGGATGTGGGTGTTCATCAACCCGACCTCCCAGGCCTGGTCGATGATGTCCTGCGGCCAGGTGCCGTCTTTGTCGTACTCCCAGGCGACCCGGCGCATCTCTTTCTCAGCGAAGCTGTGCGCCAGCTCGCGCAGGTCTTTCTGCTCGTCGGTAAGGGTGAAATCGACCACCGGTCGGTGCTCCTTTTCTTCGCGGTTCTTTGAAGTCTGCGGGAGCGCCGCCGGCAGGCTGGCGTTCCACCGATTGACTCGTCAGTCAACCGCCCAGAAGGTTAGCGGACCGATAGCCGTAAATGGCCCTCTACCCTTGTCTGATGGACCTCCCGACGGCTCTCACGGGGCTTCAGAAGGGCGGCGCGCTGCTCGTCTTTACCGGTGTCGTCGCGCCCCTGATCGGCCTGCTGCTTAAACGCGTCAGTGGCGGCTGGGAGACGATGGGCGGCGGACCCTTCGCGATCCTCAACGAAAATCCGCGGAAACGCGGCTCCAGCGGGCGGCAAGTCGACCCGGCGATCCAGGCGGCCGAGGTGCGGCAGATGCTGGAGGCGAAATCGGAGCGGCGCCGGCAGCGCGGCGAGGCGCCGCTGGACGTCGAGGCCGAGACCGAGCGCCTGCTTGCCGCCGCCAAGCAGCCCCGGGGCGAGGAGGCAATTGACGCCGAGCTCCGCGCTGAGGTGCGCCAGCTCGTCGTCGTACGCAACGAACGGCGGCTGCGCCAAGGGCTGGAGCCGCTCGACGTCGAGGCCGAGGTCGAAAGGCAACTGGCAGATCTCATAGGATCGAGTTGATGGCAGGCGCCAAAGAGAACCTCTACGAGATCGAGGAGATGCTGGTCCAGCCGGGGACCTACTTCAACCCCCAGACCGAGGTCGTCGTAGTCGTCGACGACTCCGCCTCGCTCGACCAGGAGGTCTTCAACATGGAGGAGTACGAGGGGGCTGACTGGGTCCGCGTCTCCGACGAGATCCCAATCGACGAGGACGGCCGCGACCGCGTCCTCGAGGACTTCCAAGGCGAAAACCAGCCTGGCTCACGCACCCACACCGCCCTCGAAGAGAGCGAAGACGACCTCGAAGAAGAGGAACGGCCGCCGCCCCCGGCCGAGGACCTCGACGAAGGTGAGGACCGGGACGAAGAGGAGTAGCACCGGGGCTCGCCGAAAGCGGGAACCTGAGCTGGAGTCAGAAGCCATCTTTCGCGCAACCGCTACTTCGAAGCCATAGGAGGTTTGGAGACTGCGCGTTGAAGGATTGGATACATCTCACTTCAGGAGACTGACCAGATGCGCATCTGTGCCGTCAGGACCGCTACAGGAACTCGGAGATTCGCCGCTTGGCGCAAGAAAGGACGGCGGGTCGCCGCTTTGGCGGCGAGCGGTCTGATCTTGGCGCTGCCGCTTCCCTCTCGCGCGCTGGCGAGAGAACTCACTCCGGGATTCAAGCTCGGCGAAAGCGTTACGGCTTCAGCTCTTGTCCAGGGGCCCGATGGCAACCTTTGGTTCGCGGGACAGCACTATTTGGGATACACCGGCGCGGGCTACGCCGCCATGGTGGGCAGGGCCACTCCCAGCGGCGAAGTCGCTGCCTTCACCATTCCCAACCTGGCAGAACCGTCAGGGCAATCGATCAGCTATTCGACCGCGAGCGCGATCGCCTCAGGGCCGGACGGGGCGCTCTGGTTCACGGCGCAGACGCCGGGTCCCGTGGTCGGCAGGATCACGCTCGCCGGTGAAATCAGCCAATACCCGCTGCCCCCGGGCGCGAGCACCGCGACCTCGATCACGCTCGGTTCCGACGGGAACCTGTGGTTCACGGAGCGGGAAGCGAGCCGCATCGGCCGAATAACGCCGACTGGCGAAATCGCCGAATTCGGTCTCCCCGGCTCCGCGCATCCAGTGGACATCACGGCGGGGCCCGACGGCGCTTTGTGGTTCACCGAGCAGGGCTCGAATCGGATCGGGCGCATCACGCCGGCCGGAGCGGTCAGCGAATACCCCCTGCCGAGTCGCACGAGTCGCCCCAATCGCCTCACTCTCGGCCCGGATGGCAACCTCTGGTTCACGGAGGTCAAAGCGCCCGAAATCAGCAGCTATGAATCCAAATATGCCAACCACGTGGGGCGCATCTCGACTACGGGCGCAGTGAGTCAGTTCCGTGTCGCCGACCGCGAAAGCGAGAGCGGCGACATCGTGTCTGGCCCCGGCGGAAAACTCTGGTTCACCACCGGCGGCTATGGCCCGAATCGCGAAATTCTCTGGATCGCGCCAGATGGGAGGACCGCCCCTGGAGCCTGCGTCGTGGTCTGCGGCTACCAGGCCGAAGGCCTCGCGTCCGGCCCGGATGGACGGCTCTGGTTCGCGACCGGGATTCCCTACAACGACGGCGGCGGGGGGTCTGGGTTGCTGATGCTTGGAGATCCGGGCTACCTCGGCACCTACGCGCCACCAGCTCGAACCCTCGGCATCAGCGTCCCGCCCCTGCGCCATGGCATTTCGAGAATCCGGGTCAGCTGCGAAAACGATGCGCCCTGCTCGGGGGTGCTGCGGATACGCAAGAAGCTCGGCCTCAATCCGCCTTGGATCGGCGGTGGCCACTACTCACTTGGGCCGGAACAGAGCTCCACGTTCACGCTTCACCTCAACGTGACCGGCCGCAGGTTGCTTCGCAAAGAACATGGCCGACTGCCGGCCTACGTCGTGGACGGTGCCAAGCCGCCCTTTGGGCAGGTCCGAGCGGTGGTGCTGCGCTCTGGGCACTCGACGTCGTAGGTGAGCGCCCGCAGTTCTCCGCCTTGCCTCGGATAGCTTTGCGATTCGTGGACCTACAGCGTCTCATCACCTCCCGCCGGGGCGAGTTTCTGCTCTTCGCGCTGACCCCGCCACGGTTGTCGACCACCCCGGAGAAGGCTCAGGAGATCGCCGATGTCACCTTCAAACGCTTGGAGCCCCTCGGCGTCGACGGCCTGATCCTCTACGACATCGATGACGAGGCCGACCGCAACCCCGAGGAGCGGCCGTTTCCGTTCCTGCCGACCATGGACCCAGCCGACTATCTGGACAGGCACCTCAAGGCCTGGCGCACGCCGGTCGTGGTCTACCGCGCGACGGCGAAGTACACCGAGGAGGAGATCCGCGACTGGATCGGATCCCAGGACACCGACAATCGGATGGCCGTCTTCGTCGGTGCTTCCTCGCGCGAGAAGCCTGTCGCCACGACGCTCCGCAGGGCCCAGCAGCTCCGTGCCGAGGTCGCCCCCGACCTGCTCCTCGGCGCCGTCGCGATACCCGAGCGGCACACTCGCAAAGGCGACGAGCACCTCGGCCTGGTCGTCAAGCAGGAGGCAGGCTGCTCCTACTTCGTCACCCAGGTCGTTTATGACGTCAACGCTGCCAAGAACCTGGTGTCCGACTATGCCTATGAGTGCCGCAGCCGTCGACTCGATCCGGTTCCGATCGTGTTCACCTGTTCGGTATGCGGCTCGATGAAGACCCTCGAGTTCCTCCGCTGGCTCGGCGTCGACGTCCCGCGCTGGATCGAGAACGATCTGCGCCATGCCGACGACACCCTCGACGCGTCCCTCGAGCATGCCGAGGCAACCGCGCTCGAGTTGATGTCCTTCTGCCGCCGCCTGGGTGTCCCGTTCGGCATCAACGTCGAGTCCGTCTCGATCCGCAAAGTGGAGATTGAGGCGAGCGTGCGCCTGGCGGAGCGGCTCAGGGACAAGTTGACACGCTGAGATTTGAACTAGGCTGAGGCCCCATGCTCGGCCCCGGGGACAAGGCCCCCTCCTTCACGCTGCCCGATCAGGACGGGAACAAGGTGAAGCTCTCCGACCTCAAGGGCGAGACCGTCGTCTTGTATTTCTATCCACGCGCCGACACGCCGGGTTGCACCACCCAAGCCTGTGGGGTCCGGGATCGGAAGGCTGACTACGCCAAGGCGGGGGCGCGGGTGATTGGGATCTCGCCGGACGAGGTGAAGGCGGTCGATAAGTTCGCCGGCAAGTACGACCTCGACTTCACGCTGCTTGCCGACGCCGACCATGCGGTGGCCGAGAAGTACGGCACTTGGGTCGAGAAGTCGATGTACGGCAAGAAGTACATGGGCGTGCAGCGGGCGACCTTCATCATCGGCCCCGACGGCAAGATCGCCAAAGTCTTCCCGAAGGTATCGCCGAAACAGCACGACGACCTCGTGCTGAAGGCGCTCGCCGAGCTGGCTGCTGCTTAAGCGCTGGCGACCACGGCGGCTATGAACGCCGCGTAAAGCGCGAACCAGCCGATCACTGCGGGCAATTTGAAGCGGCGCCCGCGGTGCAGGCTCTGGTAGGCGAGCAAGCCGCCGGCGAGGCCGAGGCCGATTGAGAGGACCGCGTGCCAGTTCAGCTCCCAGTTGGTGAAGATCAGGCCGATCCCGACCGGGATCATCGACTGGAAGACCATCGCGCCGGTGATGTTGCCGAGGGCGAGGGCGTCCTTGCCTTCCCGCACCCAGAAGAAGCTGTTGACCTTCTCCGGCAGCTCGGTCGCCAGCGGCGCCAGGATCAGCGCCAGCACCAGCGGCTCGGCGCCGATGCTTTCGGCCAGGTTGAGCAGCTCCTCGACGAAGAGATGGGCGCCGCCGACCATCGCCCCCAGCCCGATCAGCAGTTGCACCACGCAGAGCCCCAAGCCGGGGTCTTCGCGCTTCTCGCTGCGGCGCTCGAAGATCAGCGGGTTGAGCGACTCTTCGCT
This sequence comes from Solirubrobacterales bacterium, assembly GCA_051954855.1. GTDB lineage: Bacteria > Actinomycetota > Thermoleophilia > Solirubrobacterales > 70-9 > VAYN01. The sequence goes on from JBQCHH010000025.1 coordinate 29,269, forward strand.
CTGCACCTCTCCCCCGCCTTTCAAGGTCAGGCGGATGTAGAAGACGTAGCCGATCAGGAAGGCGACCCCGACCGCGATCCGCAGCGGCGCCGGCGGCCCCCAGGCCAGCAGCCCACCGATCGCGAAGAGGACGAGGAAGAAGAGAAGGTCGCGCTCCAGCGTCTCCCGGTGGACGTTTAGCTGCAGGCCCTGGTCGCGTTTGTCCCGGTACAGGTAGGCGAAGAGCCCGGTCAGCCCCATCGCCAGGGTGCCCAGCAGGAAGGGGGCGCCGACGATCGCTCCCACCGCCACGTCTTCGGAGCCTTCCGCGGCGCTGACCAGAGCGACGATCGCGATCAGCGTCTCCGGCATCGCCGTCCCCACCGCCGCGAGGACGCTCCCTACCGCCCCGACGCCGACCTCGAGCCGGTGCCCGATCCACTCGATCGCGTTGGTAAACAGCAGCGCCCCCGCCAACACAACAGCAAAGGCCAGAAGCAGAAGCACTGCGTCCATCAGAGCAGGCTATCCGCCCCCTCAGGCGAAATAAAAAGCCAGCGCAAAGACGAAGTAGACCGCCAGCAGCTGCACGCCCTCGAACCAGGTCGACTCGCCGTCGGCGGTGACGTGGTTGCCGATCAGGATCGCCAGCAGGATCGCCCCCAGCTCGAAGCCGTTGAAGACCAGGGCCAGCGGATGGGGGCCGATGAAGAAGGAGGCGAGCACCAGGACCGGAGCAACGAAGAGGGCGACCTGGGCGCTGGAGCCGACGGCGATGTTGACCGACAGGTCCATCTTGTCTTTGATCGCGACCAGCACCGCCACCCAGTGCTCGGCCGCGTTGCCGACGATCGCGACCACGATCACGCCGATGAAGAACTCGGAGAGGCCGATCGACTGCGAGGTTTCGGTGATCGAGCCGACCAGCACCTCCGACATCACCCCGACCAGGACGCCGGCGATCGCCAGCACGATCACCGAGGTGCGGGTCGACCAGCCCCAGCTGTCCTCGTCTCCGTACTCGGGGTTGAAGAGGTCGCGGTGCGTCTTCAGCGAGAAGAAGAGCCCGATCACGTAGGTCGCGATGAGGACTATCGCCACCGCCAGCGAGAGGTGCTCCACCGTCCCCCCGTAGTCGACCGACGCCGAGCCCGGCTGCGGCAGCCCCTTGCCCTCGACCAGCTCGAAGATCGCCGGCATCACCAGCGCCGCGCCGGCCAGCATCAGCATCGTCGTCTGGATCGAGGCGCTGGTGCGGCTGAAGCGCTGTTTCTCGCGCCCGATCCCACCCGCCAGCATCGCCGCCCCCAGCACCAGCAGCATGTTGCCGACGATCGAGCCGACGATCGAGGCCTTGACCACCTCCTGCAGCCCCTGCCCGAGGGCGAAGAGGGCGATGATCAGCTCCGGCGCGTTGCCGAAGGTGACGTTGAGGAGACCGCCGATGCCCGGCCCCGAGCGCGCCGCCAGCTCCGCGGTGGCGCGGCCCATCAGCGCCGCAGTCGGGACGATCCCCAGCGCCGAGGTGGCGAAGACGGCCGCGGCCGGCGCCCCCAGCAGATCCAGCGCGACCGCGACCGGGATCAGGGGCGCCAGCAGGTAGGGCCAGCCCGTCGGCGTCCTCAAGAAGGACGCGTCAAGGCGTGACCCCCCTGGGTGCACGGCGGCGCGCTCGGCCGGCTATTCGAGGAACTTGCCGAAGTTGCCGTTGCGACCCGCTTCGAGCAGTTCGAACGGGTTGACCTTGAGCTTCTTGAACAGGTCTTCCAGCGGCTTCGCGTTGGCCGGGGTCGAGAAGCTCTGTTCTTCGTTGACGCCGCCGAGCGAGACTTCCATCTGCAGTTCGACCTTTTCGTTCTTGGCTTCCGGCGGTTCGATCGTCAGTTCGACCGCGAATTTGCGGATGATGTTGTCTTCGCCGACGTAGAGTTCGACGTGCGACTTCTTGATCGCCTTCGAGAGTTCGCCCTTGGCTTTTTCGAGTTCGCTCAGCGGCAGCGGACCGGCCGCTTCGAGCTGCGCGGCGCAAGCCGGGTTTTCGGTCAGCTTGACCAGCGCGTCGACCGCGCCGGAGACGCTGAGGTCGCCGCTGACCTTGGTGGTCGAGGTGCCGGCGACGTCGGCGCTGCCTTCGTTCTTGAGGTTTTCCGCGAACTGGCTGAACTTGATGTTTTCAGCCGCTTTCTGGCAGGCGGTGATGTCGGTTGGTTCCGAGCCGCCCTGCTGCTGGGCCTGTTCGAAGGCCGACTTCAGATAGCTGAAGCTGGTCGGGTCGATTTCGTAGGCGGTGTTTTCGTATTCGACGAAGGCCCGGTCGGTGAGCATCGTCAGACTGCCTTCGAAGTTGATGTTCTTGCCCTGGACGGAGCCGTTGGCTTTCGCCTGCATTTCCAACTGCGGCAGTTCGCCTTTGGCGCCGGCTTCGAACGGGCCGGAAAGTTCGACTTCGATGTTGCCGCTCTTTTTGCCTTCGGAGTTGACGCTCAGCGACATTTCCAGTTCGCCGCTCTTCACGCCCTTGAGGCTGGCTTGTTCGATGACCTTCTGCGGGTCTTCGTTGTTGCTGCTGCTGCCGCCACCGCAGGCGGCAAAGGTCACAGCCAGGGCGGCAAAGGCCGCAAACAGCGCAAAGATTCGGAAACGGCTCAAAGTAGATCGGGCTCCTCGTGGATCGAAAGACAGGACCGCTGATTCTAGGGAGAGGGCGCCGTCTACCCCGTGTCGCCGCGCGATTCTTCGACCGGCGGCGGTCGGTTTTCGGTCGTCAGGTTGGCTGCCAGGGGCAGGAGCAGGGCGCCGAGGGCGATCAGGATCACGCCGGCGGCGACCAGCCAGCGGATGCCGCTGAGGTGGCCGAGGACGCCGAGGACGAAGCCGATCAGCATCAACGCGATGTAGGGGCCAGGGCTGTGGGTGGGCAGAAGCGCGGCGAGCGGCACGAGAAGGTCGAGCACGGGCCGGTGATTATCATCGGCGGCGATGCCTGATGGTTCCGTCGCAGAGGTGAAGGAGGCGCTCTCCGGCGTCGGCTACCTCGCCGACGAGCCGACCGCGCTGGTTTCCTTCCTCGCCCAGAAGCTGGGCAAGCCGGTCCTGGTCGAGGGCCCGGCCGGGGTCGGCAAGACCGAGCTGGCGAAGGCGCTCTCGCGCGCGACCGGCCGCGAGCTGGTGCGGCTGCAGTGCTACGAGGGCCTCGACGAGGCGAAGGCGATGTACGAGTGGAACTACCGCAAGCAGCTGCTGCGGATCCAGGCCGGCGGCGAGGCCGGCTGGGAAGACGTCCAGGACGACATCTTCAGCGACGACTTCCTGCTCACCCGGCCGCTGATGCAGGCGATCGCCAGTCCTGAGCCGGTGGTGCTGCTGATCGACGAGATCGACAAGACCGACCAGGAGTTCGAGGCGATGCTGCTCGAGCTCCTCTCCGACTTCCAGATCACGATCCCGGAGCTGGGAAGAATCGAGGCGACGACGATGCCGATCGTCGTCCTCACCTCGAACGACTCCCGCGAGCTGACCGAGGCGCTGAAGCGGCGCTGCCTCTACCTCTGGCTCGACTACCCCGAGACCGAGCGGGAGATGGAAATCGTCCGCCTCCACGCGCCCGAGCTCCCGGAGACGCTGGCGCGGCGGCTGGTCGAGGTGATCCGGATGGTGCGCTCGCTCGACCTGAAGAAGCCGCCCTCGATCGCCGAGTCGATCGACTGGGCGCGGACGCTGCTGCTGATGGGCGCCGAGGACATCGACCAGGAGACCTTCACCCAGTCGATGTCGATCATCGTCAAGCACCGCACCGACATCGACTTGGTCGCCGAGCGCGTCGGGGTGAAACTTGCCGACCCCCTACGGACCGAAGGCTGACGCCGGGCCGCCGGGGATGGCGGCGAAGCTGCTCGGCTTCTGCGAGGAGCTGCGCAGCGAGGGGGTCGCGGTCGGGACCTCGGAGCTGCTCGACGCCTTCGCGGCGCTGGGCGAGGTCGACTGGACCTCGCGCGCCGACTTCCGCGAGGCGCTGGCGGCGACGATCGCCAAGTCCCAGGACGACCGCCGCGTCTTCGAGCTGATCTTCGAGCGCTACTTCTTCCGCACCGCCGAGGCCGAGGCAGTGCAGCGCGGCGTCACCGAGCACGCCGAGGGCGCCCCGCCGGCCGGCGACGGCGAGCGCTTCGACATGGACGAGCTGAGCGAGGCGATCCGCGAGGCGATGGCGGCCGGCGACGAGGACGCGATGCGCGACCTGGCGCGGCTGGCGATCGCCGCCTTCGGGCGGGCCGAGGGCTCCGGCGTGGTCGGCGTCGACGTGCAGCGGATTCGCCGCACGCTCGGGCTCACCGCCGGCTCGCAGCCGCCGGCCGAGGACGGCGGCGAGCGGCCGCCGATCGACCGCGACCAGCTGACCGGGTTCGAGCGCCACCTGCGGCGCGAGCTCGAGCGCGACCTGATCGAGCGCACCGAAACCCTGCCCCCCTCCCGGCCGCTGGCCGAGCTCGACCGGGCGCTGCCGACCAGCCCGACCCAGGACCTCGCCGCCGTCCACCGCGCCGTCTCGCAGATGAAGCGGCGGCTGGCGACGCTGGGCCACGAGCAGCGCGGCCGCCGTAAGGGCCAGTTCGTCGACGTGCGGCGGACGATGCGGGCCTCGCTGGAGACCGGCGGCGTGCCGCTGCGGCTGCGCTACCGGCCGAAGCGGCCGCGGCGGCCGGAGATCTACGTCCTCTGCGACGTCTCGACCTCGGTCACCTCGGCCAGCGTCTTCTTCCTCTCGGTGCTGCACGCCCTCCACGACTCGTTCCGCAAACTGCGCAGCTTCGTCTTCATCGAGCGGATCTCCGAGGTGACCGACGTCTTCGAGCACGAGCGCGACTTCGCCGTGATCGCCCAGCGGATCTCCAGCGAGGGCGGCGTCGCCGACGTCTCCGGCTACACCGACTACGGCCGCGTCTGGCTCGAGTTCCTGACCGAGATCTCCGACGACCTCGACCCGCGCTCGACCGTGATCGTGCTCGGCGACGCCCGCACCAACGGCCGCGAGCCCCACGCCGAGGTCTTCGCCCAGGTCGCCGAGCGGGCCGGCCGCCTCTTCTGGCTCAACCCGGAGCCGAAGCTCTACTGGAACTACGGCGACTCGGTGATGGCCGCCTATGAGCGCTACTGCGACGGCGCCTTCGAGTGCTGGACGACCAAGCACCTGGAGAACTTCGTCAACGTAGTGGCGGGCGCCGCGCCGGCGACCGAATGAGAGCGCTCTTCCTCCGCCACGGCGAGTCGGTCCACAACGCCGCCCGCAGCGGCGAGCCGGCGCCGGGCTCCGACAGCGACCGGCTGACCGAGAAGGGGGTCGAGCAAGCGCGCGCCGCCGGCGCCGCTCTGCGCGAGCACGGGATCACGCGGCTGCTGAGCAGCCCGCTGCGGCGGGCGCGCGAAACCGCGCAGGCGGTCGGCGACGCGCTCGGCCTTGAGCCGGAGGAGATCGATTACGCGCATGAGCTGCACAGCGGCGAGACCTTCGAGCAAGCGGTCGCGCGGGTGCGGCGGCTGAAGGCGGAGCTGGAGTCTGGCGTTGACGGCGAGCTGCCGCTGCTGGTCACGCACGGCATCTTCACCCGCTTCTTCCTCCTCGACTCCGTGTTGGGCGACAGTTTCGAGGCGCCGATGGCGGCGGGGCTCTGGAATCTCGGCTCGCACAACTGCGGCCTCTCGGTCTTCACCCACGGCGAGAGCCGCGACCCGCTGGGACAGATCATCCCCGGCTGGACCTGCCTCACCTGGATGGAGCGGCCGTGGAATCGGCCTTGACGATCCGCACCGGGTCGTCTGGGGAGACCTGCCACTGCTCGTTGACGATCGCCCCCTCCGGCGGCGCCACCGGGCCGCCGAGCAGCGGGTCGTCGGTCTCGTGCATCCAGGCGTCGAGCCGCTCCCGCAGCTCCGCCACGACGTCGGCGCGAGCCGGATCGGCGGCGAGGTCGTCGCCCTCCTGCGGGTCCAGCACCAGGTCGTAGAGCTGCTCCTCGGCCACCACCTGTTCACCCCAACCCGCCTCGACCAGGAGATCCTTGGTGTCGCTGTCGTCGCAGTTAGCGAGCACCGGATGCGGGTATTCGTCAAACCTCCTTATGTACTTCCAACGCTCGGTGCGGATCGCCCGGTGGGGCTGGTAAGCGGCGTGGTAGGTGGTCTCGGTGAAGATCGCGTCGTGGAGGCTCTCGACCTCCCCCCGCACGAGCGGCATCAGCGAGTCGCCCTGCAGCCAGTCGGGATGCGGCGCGCCGGAGAGGTCGCAGAGGGTCGGGAAGACGTCGAGGTGGCTGACGGGGGCGTCGATGACCTTGCCGCCGGTGAAGCCGGGGCCGCGGACGATCATCATCACGCCGGTGCCGCGGTCGAAGAGGGTCGCCTTGGCGCCGGGGAAGGCGATGCCGTGGTCGGTGGTGCAGATGACCAGGGTGTTGTCAACCATGCCGTAGTCGTGGAGCGCGTGGAGGACGGCGCCGATCCCCTGGTCGAGCGAGCGGGCGCTGGCCTTGAAGGCGGCCATGTCGCGGCGGGTGACGAGCGTGTCGGGCAGGTTGGCCGGCGGCAGCGAGTAGAGCGTGTCGCGGACCGAGGTCGGGGCCGAGAATTCGCGGTGGGTCTCGAAGAAGCCGACCGACATGAACCAGGGCTCCGCCGGCGCCTCGCGCAGCGTCTTGATCGTCAGCGGGGCGACGAAGTGGGCGTGGTTCTGGTCGACCGGAACGACCTCGTCGTAGCCGATCACCGCCGGGTCGAGCGAGATGTGCTGCTCGCCGATCAGGATCGAGCGATAGCCGACCTCGCGCAGGGGGTGGACCCAGTGCTGGCCGTAGTCGTTCAGCTTCCATCCGCGGTGGGCGAGGCCGAGCATGCCGTTGTTGTGGCAGTAGAGGCCGGTGAGGAGGCTGGCGCGGCTGCCGGAGCAGGTCGGCGCGGCGCAGAAGGCCTCGCGGAAGAGGACCCCCTGGTCGGCCAGCATCTGGATGTTCGGCGTCGGCACCTGGTAGCCGTAGGGCTGGACGTAGCGGCCGGTGTCGTGCGAGTGGATGTAGAGGATGTTGGGCGGCAGCACGCTCCATCCAAGACTAGGAGATAGATGCAACCGGATCGCTCATACCTTGTCTGCGCCACCCCTCGCAGCGGCAGCACGCTCGTCTGCCACGCGCTGGAGGAGACCGGCGTCGCCGGCCGGCCCGAGGAGTACTTCGAGGCGCTGCGCCACAGCGGCCGCCCGCGCCGACCGGAGGAATACTTCCTCGGCGTCGAGGACCAGTCGATCCACGCCCACCTCGGCGAGCGCAGTGTCGGCAGCGACCCCCCGCCCCGCTCGCCGCTCTGGAGCCGCGCCGCCTACGACCGCTACCTGCAGTGGGTCTTCGAGACCGGGACGACCGAGAACGGCGTCTTCGGGGCGAAGCTGATGTGGAACTACTTCGGCGAGTTCGTCAGCCTCCTGCGCAACATCCCCGCCTACCGCGACGTGCCGCTGGTCGAGCTCCTCCCCACCGTCTTCCCCGACCTCACCTTCGTCCGCGTCGTCCGCGCCAACAAGGTGCGCCAGGCGGTCTCGCTCTGGAAGGCCGTCCAAACCGCGACCTGGCGCGAAGACCACGCCGGCGCCGAGGCCGCCTCGGTCGAGGGCGACGGCGCCGCCTACCAGTCCTTCATCGAGGAGCACCGCCCGCAGCTGCGCTTCCACTACCGCGCGATCGACCACCTCCTCAGCCAGCTCCTCGAAGAAGAGGCCGCCTGGGACGCCTTCTTCGAACACTCCGGCATCGAGCCGATCCTCGTCCTCTACGAGAACTTCGCCGCCGACTACGAGCCCAGCACCCTCCACCTCCTCGAACGCCTGGACCTCTCCCCACCCCCCGACTTCCAGTTCGAGCCCCGCATGAAGCGCCAATCCGACCGCATCAACGACGACTGGACCAAGCGCTACTGCCAGTTGCGGCTTGGGAGGGACTTCGATTTGGACCCGGTGCCGGTGGAGGAGAAAGCATGAGCACGTCATGTGTCCTTGCGTGTACCCTTGAGCTGTGGCTGCCGAGCGGAACCGCCGCATCAATGTGACCCTTGAGCCGGACTACGCGCGGAAGCTGGCGAGCTTGGCGGAGCGCACGCATGTTCAGGAAGGGACGTTGGCACGTTCGCTTCTTTCCAGCGCGCTTGACGAAGCCGATCCGGACGCTTCGCGGATCACTGAAATCCTTGATGGGATTCCGGGGGCCTGGGAGCGGGCGCAGGAGTCGATCGAGCAGGCTCGGCGCGGTGAGACGGTGCCGCTCTCTGATCTCTGATCGATGGCGGCGATCGAGGTCACGCGCTTGGCGCGTGGCGAGCTTCATGAGCTGCTCAAGACTCGCAAGCTCCCGACTGATACCCGTGACCGAGTTTCGCGCTCGCTGCTCGTCTTGGAAGAGTTTCCGCGAGCCGGCAAACAGCTATCCGGGGTCTGGCGAGACTGCCGAGCGCTGATCGGTCCCTGGGGCTGGCTGATCGTCGTCTACATGTACATCGAGGCCGAGGATCGAGTCGTGGTCATTGCCTTCCACGACGCACGGACGTCCGATGCCGCAATCGCCCGGGCTTGAATCTATACATAATCTGATAATCTGATTTCCATGAAACAACTCAGTGCGACCGATGCCTCTCGCCGGTTCTCGGAGGTTTTGGACGAGGTAGAGCGAGGCGGGGAGTCCTTCGTCGTCGTCCGCCACGGTCGTGCCGTAGCGACTATCGGTCCCGCAAACGGGGGGACCGGGAAAGCCCTCAAGGAAGCGCTTCGCGCTAATCCGCCTGACGATGCTTGGGCGGACGAAGTGCGGGAGCTTCGCAACAGCATGGATCCGGTGACGGACCCCTGGGACGACTGATCCTCGATACGACGGTCTTGGTCGACGCCGAGCGCGGGGGTGATTCGCTTGACCAAGCGATCGACGACGGGGATGACGTCGCTATCGCGGCGATCACCGCGGCGGAGCTGCGGGTCGGCGTCCAGATGGCAAAAGGGCGCAGGCGGGAGAAGCGCGAGCGCTTCGTCGCCGCGGTTCTCGATGCTGTCTCGATTGAGGTCTATGACCTCAACGTGGCTGAGGCACATGCCGCTCTCTTGGCACACGTTCGGCGGACCGGAAGGCCGCGCGGCGCCCACGACCTCATCATTGCGGCAACGGCGCGAGCCCGGGAACGGAAGGTCGTGAGCCTGGACCTGGGTGGGTTTGCCGGGCTTCCCGGAGTCTCGGTTGCAGACAGCGCTGCCTAGCCATCAGAAAAGTCCCGCAACTGGTCTGATTAAGCGGGGTGAGATCGGGAAGTTAGGCGCTGAGGCTTAATGGCTGAGAGACCTCGACGCATCGACGTGCCCGCTGGTCCCGTGGAAAGGCTGTTGCGCGGGTATCCCGGCCACCCTCTCCACCCGCCGCTCACCGATTTGACGATCGGGATGTTCGGACTTGCCACGGCGCTGGCGATCATCGGCTCCCTGGGAGGAATCGAAGACAAAGCGGGCCCGACGGCGTGGCTGGCGCTGATCGGCGGGCTCGTCATCGCGGTGCCGACTGCGCTCAGCGGCTTCGCCGACTGGATCCTGCTCGAGTGGGGGAGCACCCCCTGGCGCACCGCGACCTGGCATCTGAGCCTGATGCTCAGCGCAGTGGCTCTGTTCGCGGTCGCCGCCTGGCTGCAACACCCGGGCTACGAGCACGGCGACGTAACCGCGGGTGGCCTGATCTTCGCCATCGCCGGCTTCGCCGTTCTCACGGCGGGAGGCTGGATGGGAGGCGCCATCGTGTTCGTGCATGGAACGCGGGTACTAGCGCATAGGGAAGAACCAGAAAAGGAGGCATAGCTAAATGGAATGGGCAGCGCTGATCGCCTGGATTCTCACCGCCGGGGGCGGGTTCGTCATGCTCGCCATCTGGATCCGCAACGGCGGCATGGAGCAGAGCTCCCCCACGTCAGCGAGCGCCAATCCGCTGGTCAGGCCCCCATTGATCCTCGGCCACTTCGCCCTGGCGGCAACCGGTCTGGTGATATGGATCATCTACGTCGCGAGCGACAGCGACGTCCTGGCCTGGATCGCCTTCGTCCTCCTTCTCGTCGTCGCGCTGATGGGCTTCACGATGCTGGCGATCTGGTTGCGTCAGCGCAGCGCCCCGGCAGCCCCGGCACCGGCGGATGCGACCGCCTCGGCCGCAACCTTGCCGTCGAAGCCCGCCGAGCAGCGCTTCCCCGTCCCCATCGTCGGCGCTCACGGCGTGCTGGCGGCAACGACGCTGGTGCTCGTGTTCCTGACCGCAATCGGCGTCGGCAGCTAACTCGCGCAGCGGAGCGATAGCCTCAACGCCCTCATCTCTCACCGCGTAGGGGCGCAGCGAATGGCAGAGCAGGTACCAGCGGTCTGTGACGTGCTCGACACGATCGAGCGTCGGAATTGGGACCGGCTTCGGCGGCTCCTGCACCCTGAGGTGCACTGGACCACCGCGGTGGAGGAGCACCTGCACGGCCCCACAACCGTGATCGCCTGCCTTTCCGAGGATCCGCCGCCGGCTCCCCCGGCGTATCACGAGCTGGTCAACGGACAGATCATTCGCTGGATCGACACGCCGGGCTGACGCTCCGGCTGCGGCTAGCGCGCGACCCAGGCGTCCGGCGTCGCGGTGAGCTCGCCGACGACGCTGGGGAGCTCGCCGGAGACCAAGTCGGCGAGGGTGACCTCCTCGAGGACGGTGCGGAGGCTGGCGCGGACGGCGATCCAGACTTCTTGCAGGTGCTTGGCGTTGCCGCGGTACTCGATCGCCTCGGGAGGCGTGGACTGGACGTGGGCGATCGGACCCTCGACAGCGCGGACGATCTCGGCGATCGTGACCTCGTCGGCGGGGCGGGCGAGCCAGTAGCCGCCCTTGGCGCCGCGGCGGGCGCGGACGATGCCGTGGTGCTTGAGCTCGAGCAGGATGTGCTCGAGGAACTGCAGCGGGATGTCCTGGCTCTCGGCCAGCCGCTCGCCCTTGACCGGCCCCTCCTCGGCGGCGGCAAGCTCGGCAGCGGCCCGCACCGCGTAGTCGGCCTTCGCGGAAACTCGCATGTCTCTTAGTTAATCAGTCGGCAGGCAGCGTTCGCCCGAGCGTGCCCGCCTGATCGAGCTCTTGCCCGCTCACGCGCTCTTGCTCTTCCTCTTCCAGGCGTTGGCTCTCGCGGCGGCGGTTCAGCCAGTGCGGCGCGTAGAGGACCAGTCCGAGGCCGATCGCGGCGATGCCGGCGGCGATCGGCCAGACGGTCGCGTCGGCCTTCTGGATCGTGACGATGCCGGAGCCGACGAGGACGAGGCCGAGGGCGGTGCGGATGATGCCCTGCGGCGAGCGGTCGGAGAGGGCGGCGCCGATCACCACGCCGGGGATCGAGCCGAGGAGGATGTTGCCGGCGAGGACGAAGTCGACGTTGCCGCCGACCCAGTGGGCGATGCCGGCCGCCCAGAGCAGGAGCGCGGCGTGGAAGACGTCGGTGCCGACCACTTTCTTCGGCGCCAGGCGGTAGACGGCGATCAGCAGGATCGCGATCACCGTGCCGGAGCCGGCCGAGGTGATGCCGATCACGAAGCCGGTGGTGGCGCCGATCACAATCGCCGCGACTTTGTGGCGCCGCTCGACCTCGAAGCGGTCGCGCTCGTCGATCAGGTTGCGCAGGATCAGCGCCCGCGCGAGGGTGATCACCCCGACCATCAGCAGGGTGCCGCCGAGGACGGCGTAGACGAGTTCGTTGAGGCGGTCTTCGCCGACCTGCGACTGCAGGTAGGAGACGAGCGCCACCCCCGCCACCGCGGCGGGGACGCTGCCGGTCGCCAGCCAGCGGACCAGCTCCATGTTCACCGTCTTCATCCGGAAGTGGCGCCAGCCGCCGACGGTCTTGGTCACGGCCGAGTAGAAGATGTCGGTCCCGATCGCCGTCGTCGGCTGGATCCCGAAGATGAGGATCAGCAGCGGCGTCATCAGCGAGCCGCCGCCCATGCCGGTCATGCCGACGAGTACGCCGATGCCAAGTCCGAAGACGACGATTGCCGGGTCCATGATTTGCTCCTGGGGCTCCGCGGGGCCCCTAATTCGACTTTTCTGACCTTCTTGGTCAGGAGTGCGGAGTGCGCCAGGATACCAGGATCAAGCCCATAACCGGGAAAACTCAAACCGTCGATCCGCCCTCTCCACCCCCCGCAGATACGACGGGAGCAGGCATCCTCCTGCGCGGGGTGGGCCACTCCTACGGCGAGCTGCGCACCCTCGACTCCCTCGATTTAGAGGTGAATTCGCATGGGGTGATCGGCCTCGTCGGGCCCTCCGGCTGCGGCAAGTCGACCCTGCTGGAGTTGATCTGCGGCCTGCGCGAGCAGAGCGCCGGCCAAGTTGAGGTGGAACGCGAGAAGACCGCCGAGGGGCGCCTCGCCCGCTGCGCCTACATGCCCCAGCGCGACCTCCTCCTCCCCTGGTACTCGGCGATCGACAACGCCGCCCTGGCGCTCCGCAACCAGGGGATGCGGCGGCAGGCGGCCCGCGATGCCGCCGCGGCCCTGTTCGACCGCTTCGGCCTCGCCGGGTTCGAGGCGGCCCGCCCGGCCGAGCTCTCCGGCGGCATGCGCCAGCGGGTCGCCTTCCTGCGCACGCTGATCGCCGGCAAGCCGGTCCTGGCCCTCGACGAGCCCTTCGCCTCGCTCGATGCGATCACCCGCGCCGAGATGCAGGAGTGGCTGGCGGGCGCCCTCCGCGGCGACCCCCGCACCGTCGTCCTCGTCACCCACGACGTCGAGGAGGCGCTCTACCTCTGCGACCGCGTCGCCGTCCTCTCCGCCCGCCCCGCCCGCATCGTCGCCGAGCTGCGCGCCCCGGCACCCCGCGCCGCCGCCCGCGACGCCGCCGTCACCGACCCCGAGTTCGTCGCCGCCCGCGAGGCAGCGATGCGAGCGCTGAGAGAGGGCTCGCGGTGAGGCGGTGGGTGCTGCCGGCGCTGCTGCTGGCGGCTCTGGTCGGGGCTTGGCAGATAGCCGCCTCTACCGGCGCGGTCGCCGAAGCGCTCAGCCTCGAAAAGTACCTCGTCCCCTCGCCGGCGGAAATCGCTTCTTCGCTCTGGGAGAACCGCTCGCTGCTGGCGGAAAACGCCTGGGTGACGTTCCGTGAGATGGCCTTCGGCCTCTTGGCCGCCCTTGCCGTCGGCATCGGCTTCGCGGTCGCGATGCATCGTTGGAGGGTCGTTCGGGACGCCAGCTACCCGCTGATCGTCGCTTCGCAGACGATCCCGATCATGGTCATCGCCCCCGTCCTCGTCATCTGGTTCAACTACGGGATCACCCCGAAGGTCTTCATCGTCGCCCTGGTCTGCTTCTTTCCGGTGACGATCAACGCCCTCGACGGTCTCCGCTCGGTCGACCCCGAGGCGGTGAAGATGATGCGCAGTCTCAACGCCTCGCGCCGGCAGCGGTTCTGGCGCGTCGAAGCGCCCACCGCCCTCCCGCAACTGTTCACGGGGATGAAGATCGCCGCCGCGATCGCTCCGATCGGCGCCGTCTTCGCCGAGTGGGCCGGATCCAACGCCGGCCTCGGGCGCTTGATCCAGTCCGACATCGCCTATCTCGAAGTCGCTCGCGAGTTCGCCACCGTCTTCATTCTCTCGGCGATGGCGCTGATCCTGATGGGCCTCACCGTCCTCGCGGAGCGGCGCGTCGTCCATTGGCGATAGAACTCAGGCGATGACGCGCCTCCGCACCCCGGCGATCGCCCTTGCCGTGCTGCTGCTCGCCCTCGTCCTCGCCGCCTGCGGCGCCAAGTCAGAGGAAGGCGGCACCGAACGGCAGGCGTTCAGCCTGACGCTCGACTTCTACCCCAACCCCGACCACGCCGGGATCTACATGGCGCAGAAGCTCGGCTACTTCGAAGAAGCCGGGCTCGACGTCAAGATCAACGCCCCCTCCGACCCGTCGGCGCCGCTGAAGCTGGTCGCCGCCGGCCAGACCGACCTGGCGATCTCCTACGAGCCCGAGGTGGCGCTGGCCCGCGACAAGGGCCTCGACGTGGTGGCGGTAGGGGCGCTGGTCAACCGGCCGCTGACCTCGATGATCTGGCTGAAGAAGTCCGGGATCAAAGGCGTCGGAGGGCTCAAGGGCAAGACGATCGCCACCGCCGGCATCCCTTACCAGGACGCCTTCCTGAAGACGATCCTCGCCCGCGTCCACCTCACCCCGGAAGACGTGAAATCGGTCAACGTCGGCTTCGGCCTCCTCCCCGCCCTCGTCAGCGGCTCGGCCCAGGCAATGCTGGGCGGCTACGTCAACGTCGAGGGCATCGACCTGCGCGAACGCGGCAAGGAACCGGTGGTCACCCCGGTCGACAAGCTCGGCGTCCCCACCTACAACGAGCTGGTCCTGGTCGCCAACCGCAAGAAGCTTGAAGAAGACCCGGAAGCGGTCCGCCTCTTCCTCGCCGCGCTCGAGCGCGGGACCAACGCGGCGGTCGAAAACCCCGGCGCCGCCACCAAGGCGGTGACCGAAGCCAACCCCGACCTCGAACCGAAACTGACCGCGGCCGAGGTGAAAGCGACGCTGCCGCTGCTCGGTGCCCGGGTCAAAGGCAAGCCCTACGGCTACATGGACCCGAAGCAGTGGGAAGCCTTCGCCGGCTGGATGCGCGACAACGGCCTGATCAAATCGCTGCCACAGGCGAGCGAACTGCTCGACAACAGCTACCTCCCGTCGGGCGAAATCCCCGAATAGCCGAGCGCGCCTTCGGCGATCCGCCGGCTCACCTCGCGCTCCGGCATCGCCGCCTGGAAGAAGTGGCCCTGGCCGTAGTCGCAGCCGAGTCGCTGCAGCTCGGCCAGCTGTACCTCGCTCTCCACGCCCTCGGCGATCACCTCCAGCGAGAGCGCCCGCGCCATGCCGATTATCGCCTCGACGATCGCGGTCGCCTCCTGCTCGATCCCCAGCGCGTCGACGAAGGAGCGGTCGATCTTCAGCGCGTGGAACGGGAAGCGGTTGAGGTAGGCAAGCGACGAGTAGCCGGTGCCGAAGTCGTCCAGCACGAGGCGGACGCCGAGCTCGTTCAGCGCCTCCAGCGAGGCGATCGCCGTCGTCGACTCCTCGACGAGGACGCTCTCGGTGATCTCCAGCCGCAGGTGGACCGGATCGAGCCCGGTGCGGGCGAGGATCTCCTCGACCGTCGCGGCGAGATCGCGGTGGGCGACCTGGCGGGCCGAGAGGTTGACGGCGACGTCCAGCGGGCGGGAGTCGGGACGCAGCTGGTGCCACTCCAGCGCCTGGCGGCAGGCGCGTTCCTGCACCCAGCGGCCGATCGGCTCGATCAGGCCGCTGTCCTCGGCGATCGAGACGAATTCGCCGGGGTCGAGCGTCCCCCGCTCGGGGTGGCGCCAGCGCACCAGCGCCTCCAGCCCGGTGATCTCCCCTGAACGCAGATTGACGACGGGCTGGTAGAAGAGCGCCAGCTCGTCGCGGTCGAGCGCGTGGCGCAGCTCCCGTTCGACCTCGAGCCGCCGCACCGCCCCGGCTCGCATCTCGGCGTCGAAGAGGACGACCCGGGCGCGGCCGCTCTCCTTAGCCCGGTACATCGCCGCGTCGGCGTCGCGGATCAGCAGCTCGGCGTTGACCGCCCGCTCTTCGGAGGCGCGGGAGACGGCGACGCCGATGCTGGCGCTGACGAAGTGGTCGACGCCGTCGATCGAGAAAGGTTGGGCGAAGGCGGCGGCGACCCGATCAGCGATCGCCACCGCCTCCCCCTCATCGGCAAGGCGATCTATAAGTATCCCGAACTCGTCCCCGCCGAAGCGCGCGACCACGTCGGCGGGCCGCAGATGCGCCCGCAGTCGCGGCGCCACCGCCCGCAGCAAAGCGTCGCCGGCGTGGTGGCCGAGGCTGTCGTTGATCAGCTTGAAGTGGTCGAGGTCGAGGAAGAGGATGCCGACCGGGCTGCCGGAGATCATCGCCTTGCCGAGCGCGTCGCCGAGTGCGTCAACGAAGCTGAGCCGGTTGGGGAGACCGGTCAGCGAGTCGTGGAGGACGCGGTAGCGGAGCGCCTGGTCGGCGGCGTGGCGCTCGATCGCATCGGCCAGCACGTTGGCGGCGGCCTGCACGAACGGGACGTCCTTGGCGCTGAAACGGTGGGCCTCGGTGGTGTGGACGTCGAGCACCCCGAAGGGGTGGCTTTTGCCGTCGATGACGACGGCGAGGCTGCTGGCGACGCCAAAGGCGCGCAGCACCGGCGGCATGGTGTGGCGCGTCTCCTGCTCCCAGTCGGGGACGATCGCGTGGGTGCCGGAGTCAAGAGCGGCGCCCGCATGCGAGTCGCGGGAGGCGGAGACGCGGCGCCCGGCCCCGATCGCCGCTCCCTCGAGGCCGGCGCGGAGGTTGAGCCGCTTGCCGTCGCGACCGAGCTCCCAGATGCAGGCGCTGTCGATGCCGTCGACCCGGGCGATCAGCGCGGTCGCCGCATCCATCAGCTCCTGCGGGTCGCTGTTCTGCAAGGCCCGCTCGCCGAGCCGGGCGACTACCGCCTGCTGGGAGAGCGCGCGTTGCAGCTCCCGCTCGGTGTCCTTGCGCTCGCTGATGTCGTAAAGGACGCCGTGCCAGACCGGCACGCCCTCCTCGTCGGCCTCCAGCACCGCCTCGTCGTGGATCCAGACGACCTTGCCGTCGCGGGTGTGCATCCGGTATTCGAGTGGGGTCGTGTCGCGGTTGCCGAGGTTTTCGTCCGTCTCCACCGCCAGTGCCCGCTGACGGTCTTCGGGGTGGATCAGGCTCGCCCAGAGGCCGGGGTCGCGCGTGAATTCCTCCGGCTTGTAGCCGAGGATCTCCTCGACCTGGGGGCTGACGTAGCGCCAGCGACCGTGCTCGCCGAGCTCGGCGGTGTAGACGATCACCGGCAGCCGCTCGATCAGCCGCTCGCGCTCCGACCAGCTCCTGTCTGCGGCGTCACGCATCCACCCCGCTTATCGACAAAGGAAAAGAGCGCTTTAGTGCCTGGCTGGGAACCCGGCGTATGCTCCCGGCGCTATGCCGCCAGGCGCAGCGGCGGTCCTTGCGCGACACGCTGATGAAGCCCTGAGAGCGTCAGGGCGCCGACCAGGCCACGGTAGGGCTCATACGGCGCGTAGAGCTCTTCGACCTCGAGGACCGTCGCCCGGCGTCCCTCTCCCCGCAGCCGCCCCACGAGCTTGACGTAGCCGAGGTCGCCGGCGGGCAGCGAGTCCAGTTCGCCGCGCCCGAAGAGGCCGAGGCACTGCACGGTCCAGGGACCGATCTGCGGCATCGCCAGCAGCCGCGTATCGCCCCGGGCGTGCTCGATCCGGCAGCGGCCGGCGGCGACGTCGCGGGCGAGCCGCCGCAGCGCCACCGCCCGTTTGCCGACCAGGTCCATCTGCTCCAGTTCGGCCGGGGCGCGGCCGGCGATTGCGATCGGGCCGGGAACGTCGCGCAGGGCCGCGCGGCCGTCGCCGAGGCGCGGGCCCCAGCGGCCGGCGATCCGCCGCTCAATCAGCGCCGCCCGCTCGGCCTCGATCAGCTGTCCGACCACTGCGGCGGCGAGAGCCTCCCAGGGCCACGGTCGCCCCTTCGGCCGGAAGTGGGGCGCCCGCCGGATCAGCGGGCCGATCAGGGGGTCCCGGCGGAAGCGGCGGTAGAAGTCGGAGAGGTCGACGTCGACCCAGAGCGCGCAGCGCATCCGCTCGACCGCCTGCTCGAGCTGCTCGCGGCGGGCCGGCCCCTCGCAGGGCGCCATCGCTATCGGCGGCCGCAAGACCCGCGCCGGGTCGATCGCCTCAGCCCGGAAGCGGACCAGGTCGCGGGCCGGCTGCCAGGCCCGCACCACCACCGGGCTGCCGCCGACGTGGAGCAGCCGCGTCGCCACCCCACCCCGCACCCGCAGCGTCCGGTCCGCGCTCCCCCGCGGCAGCCGATAAGGCGAAGGCGGCCGCACCTCCACCTCGACGGGCCGAAATGACTGCCCGCGGCTGCCGACGGGACGATTTGACTGTCCATGACAGTCAAATCGCCCCGTCGGCCCAGAAGAGGCGACATTTCGGCCCGTCGGCGGTGTTTTAGCGGCCGAGGAGGTGGACATCGACCAGGAAGGAGCGGCTGGCGACGACGTTCTGGCGCTCGCGGCGGCGGCCGAGGCGGCGCGTGGGGCGCGCCTTCGACGCCGCGCCGCTGACCGCCCGCACGGCGGCGACGGTGGCGGCGCCGGCCAGGACTCCGCCGGCGGCGGCGATCGCAGCCGTCTTCACCTCTGGCCGCAGGACCGGCAGCGAGGAGCCCTCCGGCTCCCGATAGCTCGTGGGGAGCGGGCGCACCGGGTCGGTGGCGTCGCGCGGCCCGGCGTCTTCTTCGGCGACGACCTCGCCGTCTACTTGCAGCTCGTCCACCCAGGCGACTCTAGCGCGCCGGATGGTCGCCCCCGTCGAGGGATAACTCGTAAACACGGTACTTCTTGACGATCTCCCCGCTCATCGCTTCCAGGCCGCGGTTCATCGCCTCGTTGGTCTCCAGGATCCAGCCCGCCTCGCCGTGATCCTGCCGCTCCCGTTCGGCGGTATTGAAGTGCTCGACGTAGAGCGAGGCGGCGACGCCGGTGTGCTGGTGCTCCGGCTTCACCCCGAGGAACCCGACCCGCACCCGGTCGGCGATCCGGTTGCGGCGAAGGAAGTACCACCAGCCGAGCGGCAGCAGCCGCCCCTTCATCTTCTTCAGCACCTGGTTGGTATCCGGCAGGGTGATCGCCACCGCGATCGTCTCGCCGTCCTTTTCGGCGACCATGAACCACTCCCGGGAGAACACGAGGTGCATGTCCATCGTGTAAGCGTCGAGGTCCTCCTTCGAGTAGGGCACGAAGCCCCAGTTCCCGGCCCAGGCGGCGTTGTAGATCTCGGCGAAGCGGTCCATCTCCTTACGCAGGTGCCGCCGCGACATCTTGCGGATCGTCACCCCGTGCTCCTGTTTCGCGCGCTCGTCGAGCTCGAAGAGGATCGGCAGCATGTCCTTGCGGTCGCTGACGTCGAGGAACCAGGAATAGAGGTCCATGGCCTTGGCGAGACCGGCCTCCTCGCAGAGGCGCTGGTAGTAGGGCGGCTGCCAGGGCTGCCTGATCAGCGGCTCCAGCTCGTGCCCCTCGATCAGCACCCCGCTCTCCTCGTTCATCGAGAAGTCCATCGGCCCGACCATCCGCTCGCAGTCGCGGGCCCGAAGCCAGTCCTCGGCGGCGCCGAGCAGCGCCTTCATCACCTCCTGGTCCTCCTCCAGCTCGAGGAAGCCGAACATCCCCCAGCGGCTGTTGTGGAACTCGTTGAAGGCGTGGTCGATCTGGGCGCTGATGCGGCCGACCACCCGCTCGCCGCGCAGAGCGAGGAAGTACTCGGCTTCGCCGTGCTTGAAGTAGGGGTTGAGCTTGCGGTTGAGGAAGAGGCGCCGCTCGAGTTTCAGCGGCGGCACCCACGGCGTGCCGGCGTGCAGCCGGTAAGGCAGGTCGATGAAGCGCTTGAGGTCGCCCCGGCTGCGCACCGGCCGGATCGTCAGGCTTCCCTTGGTCAGGGTTCGCGGCTCCGCGCTCACGACCGGCAACCTACACTTTCCGGAGATGAGCGAGACCGCCAAGGCTCCCGTCGACGTCTTCGAGAAGGCGCGCAACCACGATCGCCGCGAGCAACTCGAAGCCGCCAGGGAGCACGACCTCCTCCCCTACTTTCGCCTGCTGACCTCGCAGGCCGGGCCCGTCGTCGAGATGGAGGGCCGGGAGACGATCATGCTCGGCTCCAACAACTACCTCGGCCTGACCGGCGACGAGCGGGTCAAGAACGCGGCGCGCGAGGCGCTGGAGACCTTCGGCACCGGCGTCACCGGCTCGCGGCTGCTGAACGGGACGACGCCGCTGCATCTGGAACTGGAGCAGGAGCTGGCCGAGTGGATGCGGGCCGAGGACGCGATCGTCTACACCACCGGCTACCAGTCGAACGTCGGCTGCATCGGCACCATCCTCGGTCCCGGCGACACCGTGATCTGCGACTCCGGCGACCATGCATCGATCCTCGACGGCTGCCGCCTCTCCGGCGCCAAGCTGCGCCCCTTCCGCCACAACCGCATGGACAAGCTGGAGAAGATGCTCCAGCGCGCGGCCGAGGACGGCGGCGGCGTCCTCGTCGTCGTCGACGGCGTCTTCTCGATGGAGGGCGACGTCTGCGACCTCCCGCGGATCGTCGAGCTATGCAAGGCCCACGGCGCCCGGCTGATGGTTGACGAGGCGCACGGGGCCGGAGTCCTCGGCGCCCGCGGCGCCGGTGCCTGCGAGCTGTTCGGTCTCGAGGACGAGGTCGACCTGCGGATGGGGACCTTCTCCAAGAGCCTCGCCTCCTGCGGCGGCTTCATCGCCGGCCCGGCCGACGTGATCGAGTACCTGAGGATCTCGTCGCGCTCGTTCGTCTTCAGCGCCTCGGCGGTGCCGGCCGCGGTGGGGGCGGCGCTCGGCGCCCTGCGGGTGATCCGCTCAGAGGGCCCGCAGTTGTTCGAGCGACTGCTCGCCAACGCCGAGTACCTGCGCGAGGGGCTGCGCCACCTGGGGCTGAAGGTGGTCGAGCCGGGGACGCTGCCCGATGGGACCGTCGCCACTACCCCGGTGGTGCCGGTGATGGTCGGCGACGACTGGCAGGCGGTGCTGCTCTGGAAGGCTCTCTTCGACAACGGCGTCTACACCAACGTCGCCATCCACCCGGCGGTGCCGCCGGGCGGGGCTCTGCTGCGGACGAGCCTGATGGCGACCCACGAGCGCGAGCACCTCGACGGCGCCCTCGGGACCATCGCCCGGGTGATCGAAAGCTTCCCGGATCTGCCCCGCGCTTAGCCGCCTCCGGAAACGCCGCACTTAATTTTTTGGATCACAGCTTCTTGACATCCCCCGATGGGGGGAGTTTCAGGCTTGTCCAAAATCGGACAAGCCTCGGCGAGTGTCGAAATTGTTGCTCTTAGCGACCGACCTGGATGTTTTTTACGTCCGACCGGGTTGACGCAGGGTGCCTCGAACGCATAGCTTGGCCTCCTCGCCGGAACGCCCGGGCGGGGCGTTCGGAAGACAAAGTCGGTCCGGCAGGACCAGAGCCTTGGGAGGCATTGGCTGCCGGCCGGACGCGACATACCCAGTAAACCGATTCCTTTGAAGGGAGGAGTCCAGTGGAAGCTGCCTCAATGGCACCCGCAACGACCATCGCAGCCTCAATGGAGGCGCCACAGCACATGAGGGCCCTGGAGCGAGCCAACATGGTTCGCCTGGCTCGAGCGGAGCTGAAGCGCGCGATCGCGCGGGGAGACAAGGATGCCGCGGAGGTGGTTCGCGACTGTCCCTGGGAGACCGAGAGCATGACCATCTCCGAGCTGCTCACCAGCCAGCGACGTTGGGGGCGGACTCGCGCCCGCAAGTTCCTCATCCCCCTGGCGTTGAACGAGAACAAGCAGCTCGGCACCCTGACCGCCCGGCAACGACGCCTGCTCGCCGCCGAGCTCGCCTCGCGCTCGGTCGGACGGGAAGAGGTCTCGGTCTGAGCTGGAAGTACTTGGCAGGGGGCCTTGCCTAGCCGCGCATTCCGCCGATCCGGTAGCTGAGCCCACCGGATGCGTGCTGGAATGCGCGGCGTGCCAATAAGAAGGCGATCGCGAAGGCGACCGCCCCGCAGGCCAGCGCCACCGCCAGGATCGTGTGGCCGACGTAGTAGACGAGGCCGGTGACGAGCACGAAGACGGCTCCCGCCAGCAGGGTGGTGTGGGAGCGGTAGCCGGCGAAGTGCTCGCGGATCGCCACCTCCAAGCCGCCCAGGCCGGCGAGGCCGATGCCGATGCCGAGCGCGGTCGGATTGCCGCCGATCAACCCGATCGCCAGCGAGATGATCCCGGCGAGGATCACCAGCTCGGCGAGCGGCACGTTGCCCCAGGGTGCCGGCGGCCGCTCGTCAGGTGCGGAAACGCGCCGCGCCGGCTTCGCTTTCCGCTGTGCGGGCTTCTGCTTCGTGCTCAACGGCCGCAAGCCGCCCGGCTAACGGGCATCCGGAGGAGACCTTGACGCGCCACCAACCCATCAGCATCCCGATCGGCCCGAGCATGGGGCGAGAGTGCCAGGCGCCGCAGCCGGGCTCGCCGACGTCGGCGCGGGAAACGCGGACCCACTTGTAGTCCCGCGGGGCGACGAGCATCTTGCGCAGCAGCTCGCGGTTGTCGGACTCGACCCGCTCACGCTCGACCAGCGCCCGGCGCGCTTCGCTGACCCGGCCGGCGAGGCCGTCGCGAACTGCCTCCAGCTCCCCGAGGCCGAGGACCCGCGGCACCGGGGCGGCGGCCGCCACCTGGTGGGGCACCTCGGTATGGCCGAAAGCTTCGCCGAAGAGGCCGGCCAGCTCCGCCTCGAGGCGGGAGATCTGCCGACGCAACTGCAGGCGCGCCTCGCGCTCGTCGACGACGCGGTCGAGCCCGATGAGGTCCTGTTTCAGCAGAGCGGGCATCTCGAAGAGTGTAGGCGAGAGCTCAAGCGGACTCCAGGGTTGCGGCTGCCATCCATAACGCCTCCTCGACAGCGATCTGGGGAACGCCCTTGACCTGGATTGCGGCGACAGCGATGCGGCGAGTGCCGCGGTGGACGCCGTAGCCCTCCGCGGTGGGCCCGAAGAGGAGCCCGATCGGCCGCATCTCATCGGCGATCGTCAGCGTCCCCTGCGCCATCTCGCCCGCCTCGCCGCCGAGCCCCTCCCCCGGCGCCGAGTCGCGGATGCAGAGGCTGCCGGTGGTGCTGTCGGCGTCGAACGCGCGCAGGGCGACGCCGGTCTCCACAGTGGCGATGTCGAGCGCGTCGGCGGGCAGACCCTTGCTGCGGAAGCCGCCGTCGTGGAGGCGATCCAGTGCCAGCTGCTCGACCGGCGTGCGGGTGCGGTCGGGGTCGAGGCCGATCTGGCGGAAGAAGACGCGGTAGGCCCAGGGGATCGGCCGTTCGCGCAGGCGGATCGCCTGCGACCCGTAGGTGCGGTCGGAGAGGTCGCGCAGGCGGCGGCGCACGGGGTCCGGGCTGCGTCCCGGTTTCGCGTCGACCGCGACCCAGGCGATCCCCAGGCCGGGAAACTCGGAGACGATGTGCGGGGCGACCCAGCCCTGCCGCGGCGCCGGGTCCCACCCCATCCGCTGCTCGGCTGGGACCCCGGCCATCTCAGCTCGCCCCCGCCCTCGCGGTCGCCGTCAGGAGCTGTTCGACGTGGCCGCTCAACTGGGCGACGGTGAGGTCGCCGATGCTGGCGCCCTGCAGCGTCCCCCCGGGGTAGACGTAGGCGAAGGTCGGGCAGCCACCGACGCCGTAGAGGCCGGCGACCGCGCCGTCCCGGTCGTAGCCGACCGGCATCGTCCAACCGTGCTGGCGGATCAGTTCGCGCAGCGTGCCACGATCGTCGCGGATGTCCAGCGAGAGGAAACCCACACGTCCACGGTAGCGCTCTGACACCCGCTGCACCACGTCCTGCTGATCGGCGCAGCCGCCCCCTTCGGCGAACCAGAACGAGATCACCAGCGGCTTGCCGAAGAAATCGCAGACGCGGATCGCGCCGGCGACGTGGACCCGGCAGGCGGGAGTGCGCTGCGAGCCTTCCGGGCAGGGAAGCGAGGAGGTTTCGCAGTCGTCCTGGGCGATGTTGGCGTCCCCTTCGAGCCGGCCCGCGGCGGCCGGGACCGCGAACTCCGGCAGCGGCCAGCGCGCGGGCAGCCGTTCCAAGCCGAGCGTCTCCCCTCCCCCGCCCCCCTCGATCGTGTGGATCGTGGCGACGGCGATGATCGCGAGGAAGAGGAGGCCGACGACGATCGAGTAGCGGTCTCTCATCGCCGCTCCAACCAGAGCAGCGTCGCCGGCAGGACGAGCAGGACGCCGGCCAGCGCCGCGGCGAGGTCGACGACGGTGACGAGGCCGAAGTCGCGCAGCATCCGCACGTCGCTGGCGATCAGCACCGCGAAGCCGGCGATCGCGGTCACGCCGGAGGCCAGCACCGCCGCTCCGGTCCGGGCGTAGGCCTTGCGCAGCGCCTCCTCGACCCGGGCGCCGCCGCTGCGCTCCTCGTGGAAGCGCCCCGCCAGCAACACCCCGAACTCAGTCGCGATCGCGATCGTCAGCGCACCCAGCGCCGCCGACATCGGGTTCAGCGGGACGTCCGTGACCCAGAGCAGCAGCGAGGCCCAGCCGGTAGCCAAAACGGTCGGCAGCAGCGGCACCAGGGCCCGCCGCCAGGAGCGGTAGACGAGCAGCAGCGCCGCGGCCACGAGGGCCAGGCCGGCCAGCGCCAGCCAGTAGCGGTTGCTGGAAAGATCAGACGCCGACTGCGCCGCGATCACCGGCAGCCCCGTCAGCTCCACCTCCACCCCCGGCGGCGGCGTCCCGATCTCCGACCGCACCCGTTCGATCAGGTGCTGCTGGTCTTCCAGCGACTGCGCCCTGATCCCGAACGACATCAGCGCGGTGTGCCCCACCTTCCCCGTTTCCGGGTCAACCGGCGCGACCTGCCGCAACGAATAAGAGGACAGCGCCGAAAGAGTCGCTTCGATCCGCTGCTGCGTCGGCTTTTCATTCCCGCGGATGAGGAAGTCCGAAAGCGCCGGGCCGGGACAGAGCTCAGCCGTGAGGCAACTCGGATCTTCACCCGTGAACCCGTTGTTCTCCAGCACCCGCTGCTTGAACCCGGCCATCCACTCGATCGTCGCCGGATCGGTGAGGTCAGGAGCCCGCACGCGCACGTCGAGCTCGCCAGAGACGCCGGTGGTGTCCTGCAGCTCGTTGAGATTTTCGACGGCCTTGATGTTCTGCGGCGCCAGGGACCGGATGTCGGATACGGTTTCCACCTGCGTTCCAGCCACCCAGCCGACGACGGCCAGGGCGATTCCCACGCTCAAGACCATCTCCGGATACGCCCGCGCCAAGGACAGGAGGCGCTCCACGGGCAGGTGGCGCCGCGGGGCGACAGAACCAGCCCGCCGGAGCGCCAACATCCCCAACCCAGAAGTAAGGGCAAGTGCGAAGGCGACCACGATGCCGAGGATCAGGAGCCAGCCGAAGCCGCGGACCATCGGGATCGGCGACAACTGCAAGGCGAGGAAGCCGGCGCCGGTGGCAAGACATGCGGCACCGATCGTCGGGCCTCCGCATACAGCCGCTTGCTCGGCTGAACCCGATTCGTCGAACCGCGCCTGGAACTGGATCGCGTAGTCGACCCCGAGGCCGATCAGGATCGGCAGGGCGGCGATCGAAGCCATGGTGAGAGAGCCGCCGACGAGCGCCAGGAGGCCGAAGGTGATCCCGGCTGACGCCAGGGCGATTGCCAGCGGGAGCAGCGACCACCGGGAGCGGAAGAGCAGGAAGAGGACGAGGGCCATGACGGCGACGGCAATCGCGAACAGGACGAGCAGGGCGTCCTTGAGCGCGCCGGCGACACCGTCGATCACGACCGGCGCCCCGGAGACGACGTAGCTGCCGCCTTCGAGCTCGAAGCAGGGCGCCGGTTTGCCGCCTTCTTTGCACGCCTTGCGGGGCGTCGTGTCGGCGACCGTCGCTTCGATCAGCCCGATCGCCCTGCGCCGCTCCGCTTCGCTCAAGTCCGGCTTCAGCCGGATCACGATCTGCGCCGATTTCGCGTTGGGGAAGAGGTAGGCGAGCCGCGCCTTCGGGGTGCCGCGCGGGCGGGCGAGGTCGAAGACGACGGTGGCGACGAATTCTTCGTTGTCGATGCTGGGGGCGCTGGTGATCCCGTACTTGGTCGCCACCGCCAGCAGGTATTCGCGGAAGCGCTGCGCCGGCACGTGTTCAGCCAGCCGCCGCAGCTGGTTTTCGATCTGCACCACCGACTCGTTGAGGAAGGTCGCCGGCCCGGTGAGGAACTCGACCGCGTGAAGTGCGGCCAGTTCGGCGCAGGGGCCGGGGATCGGCTTCGCCCCCTTCGGCACCTTGCCCGAGAGGCAGCCCTCCAGCCGCAACAGCTTGAAGATGTTTTCGGTGAGGATCAGCTGCGGCAGTTCGCCCTTGACGAGGACGACCACCGGTTCTTCGCCGAATTCCTGGCGCACCGCCTGGGTCGCCTTGTAGGTGGCGGAGCTGGAGTCGACCAGGGTGCCGACGCCGGCATCGGTAGAAATCTGGGTCGCGCCGACGGCAGCGGCGATCGCCACCACGACGGTGACGGCGACGAGAGGGCGCGCGTGCCGAGCCGCCCACGCCGCGACGCGCCCGAACCAGGTTCCGGGGCTCAACCTCAGTCCATCGAGAGCGGCCCGGTGACGTCAGCGTTGAGGAACTGGCTGACGAACGGGTTGCTCGAATCGAACAGCTCCTCTTTGGGACCGGACTCGACGATCTTGCCGCTCCACAGCACGGCGATGAAGTCGGCGATCCGGCGCGCCGTCCCGAGGTCGTGGCTGATCACCAGGTAGCAGCCGCCGTTCTCGGCGTGTACCTCGCGGATCAGCTCGCAGAGGAGCGCGGTGCGGACCGGGTCGAGGCCCGAGTCGGGCTCGTCGAACATGACGATCGCCGGTTCCAGCACCAGCGCCCGGGCGAAGCCGGCGCGCTTGCGCATCCCCCCGGAGAGCTCGTTGGGCATCTTGTAGGTCGCCTCGCTGAGGCCGACCTCTTTGAGCCGGCGGGCGACGATCTCGCCGATCTCTTCCTCGCTTTTGTCGGTGTGCTGCCGCAGCGGGAAGGCGACGTTGTCGTAGATGTTCATCGAGCCGAACAGCGCCCCGTCCTGGAACAGCAGGCCGAACTTTTTCCGGACCTCGAAGAGTTCGTCGTCGGTCATGTTCGGGATCGATTCCCCGTGCACGAGGACGTCGCCGGAGTCCGGGTAGAGGAGGCCGACGATGTGCTTGATCAGCACGCTCTTGCCCGTACCCGAGGGCCCGAGCACCATTGAGACCTGGTTCTCCGGCAGACCGAGGTTGAGGCCGTTGAGGATGCGGGCGCGGCCGAACTGCTTGACCAGGTCGATGATCTCGATCGCGTCCTCGCCGCCGTGGTCGCGCTTGCGGCCGGTGTGGAATTTGTAGGGGTCGTGGTCGCGCGGGTTGACGCCGGGGATGACGAAGTCGCGCCCCATCACAGCCCCGTCCTCGCTCACGTACGGGCCTTCCTCGACCGGTTCGCTCATCACTTCGGTCGTCACCTCGGGCGGAGCTTCGGCGCTCGAGGTCGCCTCGTCGCGAAGTTCCTGTTCTTCGGCTCTTTTCTGGTCCTCGGTCGACACGTCAGCCTCCTATCGGTGCACGGGGATTGGCTCCCCAGAAAACAAGGGTCCCAAGCATCCCGATGATGTGGACTAAGACGATGTTGAGGACCATCGACTTCGCCGTCGCGGTCCCCACCCCGACCGGCCCGCCTGAGGCGGTATAGCCGTAGTAACAGCCGACGAGCACGATCGCCGTCGCCATGAACATCCCCTTGATCAAGCTGAACATCAGGTCGGGGGGGTTCTGGAACATCCAGAAGATGAGGAAGTAGCCGCCCGAGGAGACGTCGCCGATCTGCTTGACGACGGCAAGGTAGCTGGCCAGGTACATCACCCCGATCCCGACCAGGTACATGAACGGGAAGGCGATCCAGGCGGCGAGCAGGCGGGTGGCGCAGAGGAAGGTGACCGGCGGCACGCCCATCACCTCGAGCGCGTCGATCTCGTCGGAGATCCGCATCGCCCCGAGCTCGGCGACGATCCCGGTCCCGACCTTGGCCGCGAGCATGTAGCCGAAGGCGTAGGGCATGATCTCGCGCAGGTCGCACCAGGCGGAGAAGACGCCGGCATAGGCGGGCGCGCCCTGGGCGCGCAGCAGGTAGGCGCCCTCGATCCCGCACTGGAGGCCGAGGATGAAGACGAGGCCCCAGATGATCAGCGCCGAGCCGAGGATCAGGATGCCGGCCTGGCGCAGGGTCTCGCCGAAGAAGCGCAGGACCCGGCCCGAGTAGACGAGGCCGGCGACGCGCGAGCCGAAGCGGGCGATCTCGCCGAAGGAGTCGAGCCAGCCGCGCGGGATTTCGAGCCAGGCGTTCATCGGATCGTCTGCAGCTCCGGGTTGGTCGCCAGCAGGGTCTGGGTGAAGACGTAGTTGAAGGCGAAGACGCCCATGAAGGCGATCACCACCGCCTCGTTGACGGCGCGGCCGACGCCGGCGGCGCCGCCGGAGGCGGTCATCCCCTTGTAGGAGCAGACGACGGCGATGATCGCCCCGAACAGCGTGCACTTGAGCACCGAGCCCCAGAGGTCGGTGATCGAGGCGTTGGAGAAGAGCGTGGCGAAGAAGCCGCCGAGCGGCTGGTGGTAGAGCAGCTCGGTGAGGATGCCGCCGCTGATCCCGAAGACCAGGGCGTAGATGTCGAGCAGGCCGGTGATCAGCATCAGCGCCAGGAAGCGCGGCACGACCAGGTTCTTGATCGGATCGACCCCGAGCACCTGGAGAGCGTCGAGCTCCTCGCGGATCTTGCGGGCGCCGAGGTCGGCGGTGATCGCGGTGCCGGCGACGCCGGCGACGACGACCGCGGTCACGAACGGCGCGAACTCGCGGATCGAGGCCAGCACGAAGAAGCCGCCGAGGCGGTCGAGGGCGCCGAAGAGCGAGAGGAAGTTGGCGGCCTGGAGGCCGGGGGCGCCGAAGCCGAAGGCCACGGTCGAGACCAGCAGCGGGAACCAGCAGAGCTGGAGGGCGAAGAGGAACTGGCCGATGAACTCCTCGCCATAGGGGTACGGCGGTTTGATCGCGGAGACGATCGTGCGCGCGGTGAGGATCATCATCTCCCCCACCTGTTCGAACAGGGACTTGGCGGGCAGGAACGCCCTGTTGACCGCGGATCCGACCATCTGCTCCTCCAGATACCCGGGCTGCCTTGCAGGCGCGCAGGGCCCCACCCGGTGAGCGGGAGTCTAGGGGATGGGCCACCCTGCTCGGTCAGCTCAGTGTTGAGATCCGGCTAACGCTCCCGAGGGGCGGGAAATGCCTGCGAAAGCGGCCAAACCCCGTGGTATGTTCGGGCCGCTTTGCGGGGGACCGGACGACATTCCCGGCACGCTCGCCTCCATGCCATCGCGATCGGGTTAGCCGCGCTGGCGGCGGCGGCGCTGCTTGCTGCCTGCGGCGAATCGTCCTCGGACGCGAACGAAGCGACCGGCACCTTCCACGTCAAGGTAACCGAAGCCAGCTTCCCGACGAAGCAGAAACTCGGCCAGACCTCGCTGTTGAAGCTGGCCATCCGCAACACCGGCAAGCGCGCGTTGCCGGGACTGACCGTGACCTTCACGGTCGCCGGCAAGCGCGGCGTCAACTCCTCGCTGCCGTTCGGCGTCAGCGCCCCCCAGCCGGAACTGGCACAGCCAGACCGGCCGGTCTGGGTGCTGGCGCAGACCTACCCGCGCCTGTACGGCTCCTCTTCCCCCGGCGGCGCCTCGACCTCGAGCCCGAAGACCTTCGACTTCGGGCCGCTGAAGCCGGGCGAGACGACGACGGCGGTCTGGAAGCTGAGCGCGGTGCGGCAAGGTAAGTACACGCTGCTCTACACCATCGACGCCGGGCTGAGCGGTAAGGCGAGGGCCAAAACGGGTAACGGGGTCACGCCCGGCGGTTCCTTCGCGACCGAGATCACCTCGCGGCTGCCGGAAACGGAAGTGACCGACAGCGGCGAAATCGTTGAAATCAAGAAGGGCAAGTAGGGGCACGACAGCCGCGGTTCTGCTGGCGGCGCTGCTGGTGCTTGGTCTGCCGGCGTGCGGGTCGGCGAGCGACTCGTCTGCGACGACGGGAGCGCAGCCAGGCACCGCGAAGGAACGCCCCGCCGAAGGCGTCGCGCTGAAGAAGATCGGCTCCTTCGATCACCCGGTCTACGTCGCCGGCGCCCCCGGCTTCCCGAAGCTGCTGTTCGTCGTCGAACAACCTGGGCGGATCTCGGTGCTGCGCGGCGGCCACCGGCTCCGCAAGCCGTTCCTCGACATCCGCGGCCAGGTCTCCTACGGCGGTGAGCGCGGCCTGCTCTCGGTCGCCTTCCCGCCGGACTACGCGCAGAGCAGGCGCTTCTACGTCTATTACACCGACATCGCCGGGAACATCCGCGTCGACGAATTCAAGCGGGCAAGCGCGACCCGGGCGGCGGCGGGCTCCGACCGCAAGGTGATCGAAATCCCCCATCCGAACTTCGCCAACCACAACGGCGGCCAGCTGCAGTTCCTCGGCAACCTCCTCTACTTCGGCACCGGCGACGGCGGCTCCGAGGGCGATCCACTCAACAACGCCCAGAACAAGGACGTGCTGCTGGGGAAGCTGCTGCGGATCGACCCGCGGCCCTCCGGCGGCAAGCCGTACTCGGTGCCGGCGAGCAACCCCTTCGTCGGCAAGCCGGGGCGCGACGAGATCTACAGCTACGGGCTGCGCAACCCCTTCCGCTTCTCCTTCGACACGACGAGCGCGAAGCAGCCGCGGATCGCGATCGGCGACGTCGGCCAGAACCGCTTCGAGGAGCTCGACTACACGACCGTCGGCAGGGCGAACGGGGCCAACTTCGGCTGGGACGCCTTCGAGGGCTTCCACCGCTACGAAGACGAAAACAGCGGCACGCCCGACCCCGGCGGCACCGTCAAACCGATCTTCGCCTACAGCCACAGCCGCGGCGGCGGCAGCTGCGCGATCATCGGCGGCTACGTCGTCCGCGACCCGCGCCTGCCTGGCCTGCGCGGGCGCTACGTCTACGCCGACCTCTGCGAGGGCCGGCTGCGCAGCCTCGTCCCCCACCTCAAGCGCGCCAGCGACGACCGCCTGCTCGGCCCACGGGTGGCGAGCCCCTCCTCCTTCGGCGAAGACGACTACCACCGCCTCTACGTCGCCTCGCTCGAAGGCCCGGTATTTCGGCTCGTTCCCCGCTGAAATCTCACACTTCCGCGCACCACTTGTTGCATCTCTTTGTCTACACTTGCCATCATGGCAGTCACGATGGTGAGAGAAGCCTGGACCGACGAGCGTCTCGATGACCTCGAGGAGCACATGGACGAGAACTTCCGTGAAGTCCGCGCGGACATCCGCGAGCTGCGCGGAGAGGTGAGCTCCGTTCGTGGAGAGGTGAGCTCCCTCAAAGGAGAAGTCGGGGAACTCCGAGAAGAGGTGGGAGAGCTGCGTGGGGAAATGAATGCGAAGTTCGATGGCTTGAACCGCACCCTTCAAATCGGATTCGGCCTGATTGGGTCGGTCCTCGTCGGCCTGATGGCCCTATTCGCCGCTCAGCTCTAAACATCCGTTCAGCCAGTCGGCGCTAGAGTTGGCTGACCAGCCAGACGGGCGACGAAGGGAGCATCGTGGAGAGCGGAACCGCAGCGAGGAGCACCGAGGGCAATGGAGCGTCAATCGCTGCGACCGATTCGATCGAGGTCCACAACCCGGCGACGGGCGAGCTGATCAAGACGGTTCCGGTCGACTCCCCCAAGGCCGTCGCCGCGACCGTCGCCCGCGTCCGCGCCAACCAGCCCGAGTGGGAGGCGATGGGGATCGAGGGCCGCTACTACTGGCTCGGCAAGCTCCGCGACTGGATCCTCGACAACCAGGAACGGGTCCTCGACACGATGCAGCGCGAGACCGGCAAGGTCCGCGCCGACGCGATGAACGAGCCGGTCTACCTGACCGACCTGATCAACTTCTACGGCGCCCGCGCCGCCAAGTTCCTGGCCGAGGACAGCCTCCGCCCCCACTCCGCCCTGCTTGCGGCGAAGAAGCTGCGGGTCCAGTACCGACCCCACCCGGTGGTCGGGATCATCAGCCCCTGGAACTTCCCGCTGATCCTCTCGATCGGCGACGCGATCCCCGCCCTGCAGGCGGGCGCGGCGGTGGTGATCAAGCCCTCCGAGTTCACCCCGCTCGGCCCGGCGGAGCTGATCGAGGCCTGGAAGACGGAGATCGGCGGCCCCGACGTCTTCGACTGCGTGCAGGGGATCGGCGAGACCGGCGGCGCCCTCGTCGACGCCGTCGACTTCGTCCAGTTCACCGGCTCCGAGAAAACCGGCAAGAAGGTGATGGCGCGGGCGGCGGAGACGCTGACCCCGGTGAGCCTCGAGCTCGGCGGCAAGGACCCGATGATCGTCCTCGCCGACGCCGACCTCGACCGGGCCGCCAACGCCGCGGCCTGGGGCGGGATGATGAACTCGGGTCAGATCTGCATGTCGGTGGAGCGGATCTACGTCGAGGAGCCCGCCTACGACGCGTTCGTCGGCAAGCTGACCCACGAGGTCTCGCGGCTGCGCCAGGGCGCCGACGACGCCGCGAACCCGAAGGACGTCGGCGCGATGACCTCGCCCAACCAGACCGCGATCGTCGAAGAGCACGTCTCCGAGGCCCTTGCCGCCGGCGCCAAGGCGCTCACCGGCGGCAAGCGGGTGGAGGGGCCGGGCGACTACTTCGAACCGACCGTGCTGGTCGACG
Source organism: Solirubrobacterales bacterium (assembly GCA_051954855.1). GTDB lineage: Bacteria > Actinomycetota > Thermoleophilia > Solirubrobacterales > 70-9 > VAYN01. The sequence goes on from JBQCHH010000025.1 coordinate 61,739, forward strand.
TCGATCACTCGATGAAGGTGATGCGCGACGAGACCTTCGGCCCCGTGGTCGGGGTGATGAAGGTGCGCGACGCCGAGGAGGCGATCCAATTCGCCAACGACACCCGCTACGGCCTCTCCGGCTCGGTCTTCGGCGAGCGCGAGCGGGCCGAGCAGGTGGCGCGCCGGGTCGAGTGCGGCGCGATCAACGTCAACGACGTGCTCGTCAACTACTTCGCGACCGAGGTGCCGATGGGCGGCTGGAAGAGCTCCGGCATCGGTTCCCGCCACGGCGAAGGAGGGATCAAGAAGTACTGCCGCAGCGAGTCGGTCGTGATCACCCGCTTCGGCGGCAAGCGTGAGCCTTCCTGGTACCCCTACACCAAGGCCCGCCGCCGCTTCATCGGCCCCCTCACCCGGCTCTTCAACGCCCGCGACTGGCGCCGCCGCCTCGGCCTCCGACCCTGAGGGACACCACCCCTCCAAGCGACAGAGCCCTGGCGACGCCGAGACCACGCGGCAGCTTTGCGCAAAAGCTGTTGGACCCTGAGCTGTGCCGGCATACCCCGGTAGCCTCTTTAAGTTCATGGCTGAGCGTGACTACATCGCTGCGACGCGCGAGAGGATCGTTGTCTTTGACGGCGGCATGGGCGCGACGTTGGAGCAGTTTGAGCTGACGCAGGCGGACTACGGCGGGCTTGAGGGGAAGTGCCATGAGGCGCTGGTGCTGAACCGGCCGGACGTGATCGAGGGCGTTCATAGCTCGATGCTGGAGGCCGGGGCCGAGGTGGTCGAGACCGACACCTTCCAGGGCTCGCGGCTGAAGCTGGATGAGTGGGGGCTCGGCGAGCAGACGCTGGAGATCAACACCAAGGCGGCGGAAATCGCCCGCCGCGCCGCCGGCGAGGAGCGCTTCGTCGCGGGGTCGATCGGCCCGACCGGTTTCCTCCCCGCCTCCACCGACCCGACCCTGGGTGACATCTCGTTCGGCCGCCTGGTCGAGGTCTTTGCCGAGCAGGCGCAGGGCCTGGTCGAAGGCGGCGCCGACCTGATCATGATCGAGACCGCCCAGGACATCCTCGAGGTGAAGGCGGCGATCTTCGGTGCCCGCGAGGCATTCGCCGAGACCGGGCGCAAGCTGCCGATCCAGTGCAGCGTCTCGCTGCTGCCGAACGGCGGCAAGATGCTGCTCGGCACCGACATCCAGGCGGTGCTCACGACCCTGACCGCGCTTGACATCGACGTGATCGGGCTCAACTGCTCGACCGGCCCCGAAGACATGCGCGACGCGATCCGCTTCCTCGGTGAGACCTCGCCGCTGCCGGTCCACTGCATCCCCAACGCCGGTCTCCCCTTCCAGGGGCCCGACGGCGAGACGATCTTCCCGGAAAAGCCCGAGCCGCTGGCCGCCACCCTGGGCGAGTTCGTCGAGCGCTACGGCGTCGGCATCGTCGGCGGCTGCTGCGGCACCACGCCGGAGCACGTCGCCGCGATCCGCGAGCGGGTCGGGGGGCGCGTCCCCGGCGAGCGCCCCGCCCCCGGCCCGATCGAGGTCTCCTCGATGATGACCTCGACCCCGTTGGTGCAGGAGCCGCGCCCGACCCTGGTCGGCGAGCGGGTCAACTCGCAGGGCTCGAAAAAGGCGAAGGAACTGCTGCTCGCCGACGACTACGACGGCCTCGTCCAGGTCGCCGAAGACCAGGTCGAAGGCGGCGCCCACGTGCTCGACGTCTGCGTCGCCCTGACCGAGCGCCAGGACGAGGACGAGCAGATGACGGCGGTGGTGAAGCGGGTCTCGCTCACCCAGCCGGCCCCGATCCAGGTCGACTCGACCGAACCGGAGGTGATCCAGGCGGCGCTGGAGCAGATCCCCGGCCGGGCGATCGTCAACTCGGTCAACCTCGAGGCCGGCCGCGAGAAGGCCGACCGGGTGATCCCGCTGGCAAAGGCCCACGGCGCCGCCCTGATCGCGCTGACGATCGACGAGGTCGGGATGGCGAAGACGGCCGAGCGCAAGGTCGAGATCGCCACGCGCATCCGCGACATCGCCTGCGACGAGCACGGGCTCGACCCCGAAGCGCTGATCTTCGACGCCCTCACCTTCACCCTCACCACCGGCGACGAGGAGTGGAGGCCCTCGGCGGTGGAGACGATCGAGGGCATCCGCCGGATCAAGGCCGAGATCCCCGGCGTGAAGACCTCGCTCGGCGTCTCCAACGTCTCCTTCGGCGTCTCGCCGCGGCCGCGCGCGGTGCTCAACTCGGTCTTCCTCCACCACTGCGTCGAGGCCGGGCTCGACCTGGCGATGGTCAACCCCAACCACATCACCCCCTACGGCGAGATCCCCGCAGAGGAGCGGGAGCTGACCGACGACCTCGTCTTCAACCGCCGCGAGGACGCGCTGGAGCGCTTCATCTCCCACTTCGAGTCGAAGGGCGAAGAGACGGAGGCCGAGGCCGCCGACCCGACCGAGGGGATGGAGCCGGAGGAGGCCCTGCACTGGCACATCCTGCGCCGCAAGAAGGAGGGCGTCGAGGAGTGGATCGACCGCTCCGTTGACAAGATCGGCGCCGTCCCCACCCTCAACGACGTGCTGCTGCCGGCGATGAAGGAGGTCGGCGACAAATTCGGCGCCGGCGAGCTGATCCTCCCCTTCGTCCTGCAGTCGGCGGAAGTGATGAAGCGCGCCGTCGCCCAGCTCGAGAACTACCTCGACCGGATCGAGGGCCACACCAAGGGCAAGGTCGTGATCGCGACCGTCTTCGGCGACGTCCACGACATCGGCAAGTCGCTCGTCAACACGATCCTCACCAACAACGGCTACACCGTGATCGACCTCGGCAAGCAGGTCCCGGTCGACACGATCATCGAGGCGGCGATCGAGAACGAAGCCGACGCGATCGGCCTCTCCGCGCTGCTCGTCTCGACCTCGAAGCAGATGCCGACCTGCGTCGCCGAGCTGCACCAGCGCGGGCTCGGCTTCCCGGTGCTGATCGGCGGCGCCGCGATCAACCGCGACTTCGGCCGCCGCACCCTCTACCCGAAGGGCAAAGAGTCCGACGAGGTCTACGAGCCCGGCGTCTTCTACTGCAAGGACGCCTTCCAGGGGCTCGACACGATGGACGCCCTGGTCGACGCCGAGGCAAGGGCGGCGCTGGTCGAGCGGATCCGCGCCGAGGCCAGGCAGCTGCGCGAAAAACCGGTCGAGGTGGACGACGCCCCACCGACCAGCGACGACAGCGTCCGCTCCGGCGCCCGCACCGACGCGCCGATCCCCCAGCCTCCGTTCTGGGGCGTCCGCGACATCCCCGTCGATCTTGACGAAGTCTTCCCCTACCTCGACCGCCACGTTCTCTTCAAGCTGCACTGGGGCGGGCGCGGGGTCAAGGGCGAGGCCTGGCGGCAGCTGGTCGAGGGCACCAGCGAGGAGGAGGGCTTCGCGCCGCGACTGGAGCGGATGTGGCGCGAGCAGGACTACCTGCGCCCGCGCGCCCGCCTCGGCTACTTCCCGACCAACGCCGACGGCAACGAGCTGGTCGTCTTCGACCCGGAAGACCCCGAGCGCGAGCTCGAGCGGCTTGTCTTCCCGCGCCAGCCGCGGCACGACCGGATCTGCCTCGCCGACTTCTTCCGCCCGCTCGATTCAGGCGAGCGCGACGTGGTCGCCCTGCAGGGCGTCACCGTCGGCCCCGAGGTGACCGAGCTGATCGAGCGGCTGGAACGCGAGGGCGAGTTCGCCGAGCAGCTCTACGTACACGGGCTCGGCGTGCAGTCGGCCGAGGGCCTGGCCGAGTGGCTGCACTCCGAGGTGCGGCGCGGGCTCGGCATCGACCTCGACCAGGGCCGCCGCTACTCCTGGGGCTACCCCGCCTGCCCCGACCAGTCCGAGCACGAGAAGGTCTGGCGCCTGCTCGACCTGGAAGAGATCGGGATGACGCTCTCCGGCGGCTACGCGGTGATGCCCGAGCAGTCGACGGTGGCGATCGTCGCCCACCACCCCCAGGCGGTCTACTTCGGGATGAAGTCCGGCTTCATCCCCGCGGAGAAGGCGCCGGACGAGCTGATCGCCGGCACCCAGCGCGGCGGCTCGCTGCCGCCGGAGTCTGAGCCTGAAGCCGACTCCGGCGACGACGGCGGGGACGCCGAAGCGGTCCCCGCCCCCGAGCTCAGCCGCTGAACCGACCCGGCATCTCTGCCGGATGCAGCGCCGGGCGCTGCCAGTTGCGGCCTTCGTAGGCCTCCTCGAAGCCGGCCCGCCGCAGGTTGCCGCAGACGGCGGCCCAGGAGCCCAGATCGCATTCGCCGACTTCGACGAACACGGTGTGGCACCCTGCCCGATGAGCGTCGAGCAGGCGCCGATGCAGCAGAGCGGCGTTGCAACCCAGGCCGCGGGCGTGCTCGAGCGTCTGCCCGGCCCCGATCTGAGCCACCCCATCCGCGATCAGCATCGAACCGGTGGCGACCGGGACCTCTTCCGGTCCCAGCGCCGCCGTGTAGCAATGCCAGCCGTCCAGCTGAGGCAGGGAGAAGAACAGCGTTCCCGCCACCAGAGGCATGTCGAGGGCTTCAGCCGCAATCGTGCTGAGGCCCTCGCCTTCGGCTTCGTCGGTTCCCAGCCGGTAGACCGTGATGCCGGGGTCGACGTAGAAGTCGGGCGGCGAACCGTCGCGGACGAATTTGATCCATCCGGCTCCCCGCTCGTACCCCCTCTCGCCCAGCCAGGCCTCGGCGTCTTCTGCTCCAGGTCTGCTTGTCGCCACCGGAATCCGGTAGTCGACTTCGCGAGCCCGCATCCATTCGACCGCCGCGGCCAGGTACCCGTCCGCGACCGCCCCAGGCTCCGCAGCACCCTGGATCTGCTGCAACAGGTGGACCTCGGGCAGATCGCCGAAGGCGGTTGCCTGCACGGGTCCGAACTTCTCTACTTCAACCCCTGATTCGGAGATTGCTTCCGGAACTACTGAATCCCACATGTCGCGCCGGAAGCGTTGCGCGACTCTCTCCAATACTGCCGAGTCGTATCTCACGGCTCCCCTTCCCAAGTTCGCGTGAGTGTTTTGGCCGATTGCTCGACTCTATGCACTTTACTGTGGACCCGTCAAGGAACCTTGTCGATCCGGCTATGCAGTTGTCACCAGGAGAAGGCGGGTCGGCCACCGGTCGGATGGAACCAGCGCGCCGACCGCGCGCCTCCTCTGTAGCCAGGGGTGCCGGCCTGGGAAGGTGGCGGCACGCCTCCAAAACCCATCGTAGATCAATACACGACGGTTTTTTAGTGTTAGAAGAAAATTTCTCCTAAAGCGCGCCTTCTCGGTTGGCCCGAGGGGGCCGCGCGCGCGGCTCGGGGTCGAGCCGCACCGGGGAGGTCGAGAGCGCCTGCACGCGCAGATCGCTCCAGGTCAGCCCCTCCCGCACCAGGGCCGGCAGGCCGAGGGCGACCGCGGTGGCGATCTCGACCGCCTGCAGGATCACCCCGTAGGCGAGCGCATCGGCGGTGCTGACGCCGAAACCGGTGTGGAGGACGCTGATCACCGCGAGCTGGAAGACGCCGATGTTCGAGGGCGTCGCCGGGACCACGGCGGTGACGTTGACGGCGAAGAGAACGGCGGCGGCGGCACCGATCCCCGCCTGCCCGTTCAAACCCAGCGCGTAGAGCAGAGCCCAGCAGGAGCTGAGCTGGATCGCCCAGGCGGTGAGCTGGGCAGCCGCGGAGGCGCTGCCCTTTCGAGGATCGCGAAAGACGGAGAGACCAGCCCTGACCTGGGTCAGCGCCCGGTGGATCGCCGCGCCAAGGCGGGCCAGACGGCCGTTGCCGTTGCGCCGCATCACCAGCGGCGCCAGCAGGACGACGACGAGCACCAGCAAGGGCACCAGGCTGAACACGAAGAGCTGCTTGGTCCCGGAGTGGAAGAGCGGCGTCGTCGAGACGATGATCACGCCGAGCAGGGCGAGGGCGACCAGGTTGAGCACCGTCTGCGAGACCAGCGTTCCCAGCAGAACCGGGAAGGTTTCCCGCATCCGTCCGGTGCGACGGGCGAGCGTCAGGGCACGAGCCGGCTCGCCGAGACGGGCCGGCAAGGTCGCCGACATGAGGACGCCGATCATCGTCGCCGAGGTGACGTCGCGGCGCCGGATCGGGCGGTTCGGCAGCGCCGCGCGGGCGATCCAGTACCAGGAGGCGGCGCGGAAGAAGAGTGAGCTGGCCATCAGGGCGCAGGCGATCAGCACCCAGGTCAGGTTCGAGCGAACGATGCTTTCGACGACGTTTTCGACGCCGATCTTCTGAGCAGCGAGGAGGGTCAGCCCTACCCCCAGCGCCCCGGCGACGCCGAGGCCGATGCGGCGGGCCACCGCGCGGCCTTTCTTACCGGCCTGGGCCAGTGGCGGGTCGAGCGAGGACAGCCGCTCGGAGGGGCGCTTCGGCTTCCCATCGGCGGGTCGCACTCCGGCCCAGTGGGCGATCTTTTCGCCCGCCGTCACCGGCTTCGGCGCCTCGATCGCGCGCTCATAGACGGCGGTTACCTGGTCGGCGACTCGCGGCCAGGCGTAGCGCTGGGCGCTGCGGCGAGCGGCTTCCCCCATCTCCAACAGGCGCTCGGGCTCATGGTGGATCCGCTGCAGCTCCTCGGCCAGCCGCTGCGGGTCGCCCGGCGGCACGAGCAGCCCGTCGACGCCGTCGCTGACTACGTCGCTGTAACCGGCGATGGCAGAGGCGATCACCGGCGTGCCCGCGGCGAAGGCCTCGGTCAGCACCATCCCGAAGCTCTCGCCCGAGAGCGAGGGAGCGCAGAGCACGTCGGCGCGGTGCAGCTCGCGCCAGAGGTTCTCGCCGGAGACGCGGCCGCGGATGTCCATCCAGCGCAGCAGCTCGGGGTCGGCGACGTAGCGGAGCACGTCCTCGCGCTCGGCGCCGATCACCGTCAGGCGGCAGGGGACGTGCTCGACCAGGGCGTTGAAGGCGGTGAGCAGGATCGGCAGCCCCTTGCGCTCCTCCGGCCGGCCGACGAAGAGGATCTTCAAGTCGCCGCCCGGAGCGTGGGGCCCACTGGGAGCGGCGTCGACGTCGACGCCGTTGGGGATGATCGTGTACTCGCCGCCGAACCAGCGCCGGCCGGTCCAGGCCGCGGCTTCGGAGACGGCGATCCGGGCCGAGAGGCGGTTGAAGAGGCGCCGGGCCCCGACCACGTTGGCGATGTAGTTCGGCAGCGGCTTGGTCGCGTAGGCGTGGAAGGTGCCGATCACCGGGGCGCGAGCGCCGAGGGTGGCGTTCCAGCCGACCAGCGGCACCAAGGGCTCATGGACGTGGATGACGTCGAATTCCCCCGCCCGCACCTGCCGGCGCGGGGCGACGACGCCGCCCGCCGGGAACGGCGCCAAGTTGGAGACCGAGCCGTTGGCGCCGAAGCCCATCGTACGGCCGAGCGGAATCAGATACTCGGGCAGCTCGCGCTTTTCCGCCTGCGCCCGATGCAGGGCACGGCTGACCCGCCCGGGCGGGTCGACGGGAGCGAGAACGCGAACGTCATGGCCTCGCCCGAGGAACTCCTCGGCAAGAGCCTCGACGTGCCGGTTCACGCCTCCCTGGTAGGACCAGGAGTATGGCGAGACAAGACCGATTCGCACGGGGCGTTAAGGGTAGATCATCCCCCGGCTCCCGCCCAGGGCCCGCCTCGCTTCGAGCGCTTAGATCTGGGTCGCGATCAAGCCGAGGAGGCCAACGACGAGCGTGCCGATGACACCGCCGCCAACCTGGATGATCGTGCGATGCAGAGCGCCGATTTCGCCGCGGAGCTCATGCACCTCGCCGCGGATCTCCCCGACGCGGCCGTTCAGGTCGTCCAAACGGGAATCGGTCCAAGTTGATCTCATCAGCTCCATAGCCTCCAGCGTAGGAGAAAAGGTGTCACCTGTGGGTAGCAGAAGTGTAACTTTTCGTCTGCGATCGTGCAGAGACCCCATTTTGGGGCCTTTCCGCCCAGGCGAAGCCGGTGAAGACGAGCAGGTAGGCGGCGCCGATCTCGAGCAGGAGGGCGCCTGAGTCGTTGGCGAGGGTGCCGATGGCGGTGGCGGCGAGGGCGCCGATCAGCCCCGCGCGCATCGCCGGGGCCCCCTCCAGCCAGGACCGCAGACGATCCCGCCGCACCCAGGCGAGAATCGCAAGCGCGGCCACCAGCGGCAGGAACGCCAGCAGCACCGTCCGGGAGAAGCTTTGGGCGGAGAGCTGGAGGCGTCGCTGGGCGACGGTGGCCAGATCCCCCAACCCCCCCGCGTCGAGGACTGAGCGGGTGAGGTGGGCGTTGGCGCCGCTGAGCAGGTCGATCAGCGCCAGCAGCGCAAGGACGGCGAAGGGCACGGCGACGACCGCAAGGAGGCCCATCCGCCTGCGGCGACCGGCGGCGACCACGGCGGCCACGACCGCGCCGACGGGGAACACGATCGCGGCACCGACGTCGGCCCCGAAGCGGCCGGCGGCGAAGACGAAGGCCGCGAGGAGGCCGACCGAGACGAAGGTAATCGCCGCCGCCCGGCGCGAGGCGCCCCTGGCGAATCCCGTCAGCGCGGCTGCGGTCCCGCCGACCACCAGCACCGCCAGCAGCGCCTCGAGCTCGTTGCCGATCCCGTAGAAGCGCACGCCCAGCCCCGGGTTCGGCCCCAGCAGCGAGAGCGAGGTGAGCGGCGAGCCGGCGATCACGTCGATCGCGTAGGCGAGGACGGTGAGCCCGGAGGCGACCGCCAGCGCTCGATAGCCGCGAAGCGCCGCCAGGGTCCCCGCGGCGAGCAGCGGCGAGAGGATGAGGGTGAGCAACCGTTCAGCCCCCTCGCTCGGTTCGAGCGCGGCGCCAAGGAGGAGGACCAGCGGCAGGTAGACGAGGCTCAGCCCGAGCAGCTTGATCCCGACTCGCGCGAGCTTGCCGCGGCTGAGTAGCCAGACCAGCGCCGTGATCGCCAGCCAGGCCAGGATCGAGACGCCGATCACCGGCCCGCGCCGAGGCGAGATCACGTCCATCCGCGCCACCAGCGATTCGATTGCCGCCGGATCGACCGCTCCTTCCGAGCGAATCGGCTGCCCCGACATCGCGCTCGGCACCGGAATTCCGAAGTGCTGCAGGATCGTCGGCGCCACGTCGGTCGAGAGCACGTACCCGTTCGTCCGCGTGCTGTCCGAGATGAGGTTGCCGTGGAAGGACCTGCCGCTGATCCCGATCGGCACCGGTTCGTCTGACTTTCCGGTCGGCCAGGCGATCGCGATCAGGAGCTGATAGCTCCCCTTCGGCGGCAGCCGGTCGAGCGAGGTCCGGGCGATTTCCGCGAACTGGGAGCGGACGTTGTTTTCCCTCAGCGTCTTGCGCAGCAGGCCCGGCTTGATTTCCGCGGGGGCGGATTCGGCCCGTTTCACTACTTCCAGCAACCAGCCCACTCCGTTTCTGTGTTCCGGCAGGGGTCGGTCGTAGAGGGAATCGAAGACCCGGTTCCCCTGGCCGACGTCGAGATACGTCTGCAGCGGCGGCACCGTCCCGAGCCCGGCGCTCATCACTCCCGGCGAGAAGCCGGCGTGCGCCAGCTGGGCAACGGTCGTGTCGCTCGGCAGCCACGCGAGCACCACCTGCTTCTCCTTTGCCGCCGCGGCCGAGGGAACGGCCAGGAGCAGGGCGAGCGCTATCGTCACCCCGATGGCCGACCGCACTTTCGCCAAGTTCAGCTTCTTCAAGATCGATCCCGCCTGGCGCCGTCGCGACGCCGAGCTCCGCGCGGCCGATAAGCGGGAGTTCCTCGCCGCCTGCGAGGACTTCGCCGTTGACCGCTCGCTGCGCGCCTACTCAACCATAGGAACGCGGGGCGACGTCGACCTGGTGCTGCTCGCGCAGAGCCCGAACCTCGCCGACATCCACACCTTCCACGTCGTCCTCGGCCAGAGCGGGCTGGCGAAATGGTCGAGCACGCCCCACTCGTTCCTCTCGATGACCAAACGCTCGCCCTACTCGGACGAGCAGGCCAGGCCCGAGATCTGCGTGACCGAGCGCAAGTACCTCTTCCTCTACCCGATGGTCAAGCAGCGGCGCTGGTACGGGCTGCCGCCGGAGGAGCGCGGCCGGATCATGAAAAGCCACATCGAAGTCGGCCGCCGGTACCCCGAGATCACGATCAACACGACCTACTCCTACGGGATCGACGACCAGGAGTTCGTCGTCTGCTTCGAGGGCGACGACCCGGGCGAATTCCTCGACCTCGTCAACGAGCTGCGGCCGACCGAGTCGAGCGAGTACACCGAGCGCGAGACGCCGATCTTCACCTGCGTCGCGATGTCGGTCGCGAAGGCGCTCGACGCGCTCGACGGCACCCCCAGCGCCGTCGGCGCCGGCGCCCCGGCGCTCGGCTGACGCGCCGACTCCCCTATTCTTTCGCGCTCCCATGAGCAAGATCGGAACCGAAGAGAACCCCCTGCGAGTAGCCATCGTCGGCGCCGGCCCCTCGGGCTTCTACGCCGCCGAGCACATCCTCAAGGACGGCGACCTGCACGCCCAGGTCGACCTGTTCGACCGCCTGCCGACCCCGTTCGGGCTGGTCCGCGGCGGCGTCGCACCCGACCACCCGAAGATCAAGTCGGTGATCCGCGTCTACGAGAAAACCGCGGCCCGCGACGGCTTCCGCTTCTTCGGCAACGTCAAGATCGGCCACGACGTCGAGGTCGAGGAGCTCGAGCGGCTCTACCACGCGATCGTCTTCACGGTCGGCTGCGAGACCGACCGCCAGCTCGGCATCCCCGGCGAGGACCTGCCCGGCAGCCACGCCGCCACCGCCTTCGTCGGCTGGTACAACGCCCACCCCGACTACGCCGACCGGGAGTTCGACCTCTCCTGCGAGCGCGCCGTCGTGATCGGCAACGGCAACGTGGCGATGGACGTCGCCCGGATGCTGGCGCTGACCGACCACGAGCTGCGCCAGACCGACACCGCCGACCACGCGATCGAGGCGCTGGATCGCAAGCAGATCCGCGAGATCGTCGTCCTCGGCCGCCGCGGGCCGGTCCAGACCGCCTTCACCAACCCGGAGATCAAAGAGCTTGGGGAGATGGAGGACGCCGACGTCGTCGTCGACCCGCAGGACGTCGAGCTCGATCCGGCCAGCGCCGCCTACCTGGAGTCCGAGGAGGCCGACAAGACCACCCGCGTCAACGTCGAGACGCTGCAGGAGTTCTCCGGGCGCGAGCCGGAGGGCAAGAAGCAGCGGATCGTGCTGCGCTTCCTCGCCTCGCCGGTCGAGATAAAGGGCGAGGGCAAGGTCGAATCGATCGTGATCGGCCGCAATGAGCTGGTCGAAGAAGGCGGCGCCCTGCGCGCCAGGGACACCGGCGAGCGCGAAGAGCTCGAGTGCGGGCTGGTCCTGCGCTCGGTCGGCTACACCGGCATCCCGATCGAGGGCGTCCCCTTCGACGAGAGCCGCGGCCTGATCCTCAACGAGGGCGGCCGCATCCTCGACTCCCACAACGGCGGGCACAAGGTCGGCCACTACACCGCCGGCTGGATCAAGCGCGGCCCCTCGGGCGTGATCGGGACCAACAAGAAAGACGCGTTGGAGACGGTCCAGCACCTCTTCGCCGACGTCGAGTCGGGCACCCTGCTCGATCCGGAGAGCCCGGACGCCGGCGCGGTCGAGGACCTGCTGCGCGAGAAGGGCGTTCGCTACGTCAGCTTCGAGGACTGGCAGGCGATCGATCAGGCCGAGGTCGGCCGCGGCGAGCCGCACGGCCGCCCGCGGGTCAAGTTCGTCCGGGTCGAGGAGATGCTCGAGACCCTCGGCGAGCGCCTCGCCGGCTGAGCCGTGCCCGCGCCCGCCGACCTGGCCGAGCTGAAGGGAATGATCGAGGCGGCCCTGCCGGGCGCCGAGGTCGAGGTGATCGACGAAACCGGCACCGGCGACCACATCCGGGCCACCGTCACCGCCCCCCAGTTCGAGAGCCTCTCCCGGATCGACCAGCACCGCCTGGTCAAGGCCGCGGTCAAAGCGCGCTTCGATGACGGCACGATCCACGCGCTGTCGGTCAAAACCAGCGTTCCCCGCTGACTCCGCATTTTCTAAGACAAAAAGTTACACTTCTGTGTGCCACACGCGCGCTTATTCCTTCTACGCTGGAGCCATGAAGCTGATGCGATCCACCTGGACCGATTCCCGCCTCGACGACTTCAAGAGCGGCGTCGATTCGCGGCTTGACGAATTGAGTCAGCGCATAACCGACCTGAGCAACCGCGTCGACGGCCTCCAGCACACGATGACCAACGGCTTCCTCACCCTGGTGGTGATCATGGTGACCGGCTTCATGGGTCTAGCCGGGCTCATCATCACCAAGCTCTGAGCCGAGCGGCTCGCCTCCCTACAATTGCCCCATGGCCGACCCAGAGCTGAAGTCCAAAGTCGAAGAACTGATCGCCGCCAACCCGGTCCTGCTGTTCATGAAAGGGACTCCCGACATGCCCCGCTGCGGCTTCTCGATGCGCGTGGTCCAGGTGCTGGACCAGATCGACGTCGAGTACGGCGCGATCGACGTCCTCCCCGCCCTGCAGCCGCTGCGCGAAGTGACGGCGGAGATCTCCGACTGGCAGACCTTCCCCCAGCTCTACGTCAACGGCGAACTGCTCGGCGGCTGCGACATCGTCGAGGAGATGTTCGAGGCCGGCGAGCTGGCCGAGGCCCTCGGCGCCGAGCAACCCGAGAACGCCCAGGTGCCGCAGGCAACGCAGCCCGCGTCCCCGCAGCAGTCCCCGCCGCTCCAGATCGAATAGAAGCTCTTGCGGTCCAGCTAGACCGCGGCGGCCTGTTCCGCAGCGTCCTCTTTGACTTGGAAAGAGGAACCGCAGCCGCAGGCCGCAACCACGTTCGGGTTGTTGACCTGGAAGCCGGCGCCCTGGAGGCCTTCGACGTAGTCGACCTCCGAGCCGAAGACGAACTGCATGCTCACCTTGTCGACGACGACGGCGACGCCGTCGACCTCGAAGACGTGGTCGTCACCTTTGGCCTTGTCGAAGGCGAGCGCGTATTGGAAGCCCGAGCAACCACCGCCGCGAACAGCAACCCGCAGCGCCTGATCGGCGCTATCGGCCTGCGAACCAAGCAGCTCGCCGATCTTCTCGGCGGCCTTGTCGGTCAGGGTGATCGCGGCTTTGGGCGACTCGGTCACTTCACAAAGTGTAGCGAGCGGAGATGCTCTCTTTGCGCACCCGCGTGTCTAGAATCGCGGCTGTGACTCCTGGAGAGACCGCGGTCGTCTGCGACACGACCGCATACCTGCCTGCCGATCTGCTGGCGGAGCGGGACATCAAGACGATCAGCCTCTACGTCGCCGTCGACGGCGAGCAGGAGAAGGAGGCGGAGATCACCGACTACGCCGCCTTCTATGAGCGGCTGCGCGCCTCCGAGGGCGGGGCGACCACTTCGCAGCCCTCGATCGGCGACTTCCTCGCTGTCTATGAGCCGCTGCTCGACGAAGACAGGGAAGTCGTCTCGATCCACATCTCGGCCGGCATCTCGGGCACCTTCGAGGCGGCCGGGCAGGCGCGCGAGCGGCTGGTCGAGGAAGGCAAGGGAGGCGAGCGCATCCATGTGATGGACTCGCGCTCTGCCGCCGGCGGCATGGGGCTCTGCGCCCTCGGCGCTTCCACCGCCGCCCGCAACGGCGCCGACGGACCCGGCGTCCTGGCCCAGGCCGAGGAGACGCGCAACTCGCTGAAGATGTGGTTCGCGATCGATACGCTCGAGTACCTGCGCCGCGGCGGCCGCATCGGTGGCGCCCGTGCCTGGATCGGCAGCGCCCTCAAGATCAAGCCGATCCTCACCCTCGAGGAGGAGATCACCCCGGTCGAGCGAGTCCGCACCCGCGCCCGCTCACTGGAGCGGCTGCGCGGCTACGCGCGCCAGCGCCACGAGTCCGGCGCCGATGGTTGGGTCGTCCAGCACATCCAGGACAAAGAGACCGCCGACGCCCTGAGCGAAGACTGCTACGAGATCTTCGGCGGCGACCCGGTCTTCATCTCCGAGGTCGGCCCCGTCCTCGGCGCCCACGTCGGCCCGGGCCTGCTCGGCGTCGGCAGCGTGCGAACCGAGCTGGTCAGCTAGACGCGCTTGCGGCGACGGCGCATCGCCCGCACGCCCACGAAGAATCCGATCGCGGCGGCGCCGATGATCAACTGCTGTTTGTGCTCCTCGGCCTGACGGCGCCAGTCGGTCAGCTCGTTGACGCGGACCCGCAGGGCTTCGACCGAGCTGCCGAGCTGGTGGCGCTTGAGCTCGATGTCGCGGCGGATCTCCGCCGGGGAACGGCCAGGGGCACCAGTGCTCACGAAGTCTCCTTTTCCAGCATCTCTTTGGTCAGCTTCGCCTCCTCGATCGCCTGCTGGGGCACCGGCGGCGACCCCGCGCGCACCGAGCGGTAGGCGATGAACCCGGCGAGGGCGGCAAGCAGCAGGAAGGCCGCGGCGGTGACGAAGTAGCCGGCCCAGATGTTGCCGCTGAAGACTTCTTCGCCCAGCAGCCACGCTATGCCGTGGAAGATCATGATCAGCGCCAGGAAGCCGAAGGTGCCGGCGGCGACGCCGACGACCGAGCCGCGGAGGATCTTGCCGACTTTCTCGGAGATCTCCGCCTTCGCCAGCTCGATCTCCTCGCGGACGAGGGTCGAGGCGTTCTCGGAGACCTCGACGACGAGGTCGGCGAGGGTGCGGTCCTCGGGCGACGGCTCCGGCGGGGGGATCGGCGGCGGGGTCTGGACGGGCTCGGGCATCGGCGCTCCTACTCCGGCGGGTCTTCGTCGTAGAGCCGGCGAAAGGCGATCGCCGCGACCCGCGTAGCGACGATGCTCGCCAGGGCGCCGGTGGCAGCCAGGAGGCCGCTCCAGACGAGGCGCTTGACCAGCTCGTTGTCCACTTAGACCAAACCTTTCCCCATGCGAAGTCGGCAGTAAACCACGTTGGGCGGCGAACGGTGGGCGCTCGCGCCCAGGAGGGACCGGTCGCTCACCGGGGCTCCAGGCCGTCGCAGATCGTCGTCACCAAGAGGTCGCTCGCTTCGTCGAAGTCGGTGTCGGAAGCGGGGATCGTCTCGAAGATCCACCCCGAAAGCAACTGCTCGACCGCGCCGTAAAAGGCCATCGAGGCGAACATCGGCGCCACGTCGCGGCGGAAGGCTCCGCTCTCCTGTCCCTCGGCGACGATCTTGGCGATCGACTCATAGGCGCGGCGGATCTCCTCCAGGTGGGTTTTGCCGAACGAGTTGGCCGCCCGCGTCACCTCGACGATGATCACCTTCATCAGCTCCGGGTCGTGGCGGTAGGACTCGAAGATGAAGGTGGCGACGGCGCCGAGCTTCTCGCGCGGGTTGGCGCCGGTGCGGTCGGCCTCCTCGATCGCCGCCAGCAGCAGCGACCAGCGCTCGACGAAGAGCTCGTTCAGGACCTCGTCCTTGGAGCTGAAGTAGTGGTAGACGAGCCCGTAGGCGACCCCGGCCTCGTCGGCGATGTCGGAGACGCGGGTGCCGTGGAAGCCCTGGCGGGCGAAGACGCGGACGGCGGCGTCGAGGATGAGGCGGCGCTTGTCGGCCGGGGGCGCCTGGGCCATCAGCGACTCTCCGTCGGCTGCGGCCAGGCGTAGGCGCCCGGCCGGCGGTTGGCGAGGGACGGCAGCGACTCGCGGACGCGGTCCAGCACCGCGAAGTCGAGCTCGGCGGCGACGAAGCACTCCTCGTCGGGCGCGGTGGCGAGCACCACCCCCCAGGGGTCGACGATCATCGAGCGGCCGAAGGAGCTGTAGTGCGGCGGCGCCTCGCCGACCTGGTTGGGGGCGAGGACGAAGAGCTGGTTCTCGATCGCCCGGGCGCGCAGCAGCACTTCCCAGTGGTCGCGGCCGGTGGCGAGGGTGAAGGCGGAGGGGACGAAGATCAGCCGGGCACCGCGCAGGGCGAGGATGCGGAAGAGCTCGGGGAAGCGGAGGTCGTAACAGACGGTGAGGCCGGCGACCAGGTCGCCGACGGGCGCCGCCACCACTTCGCTGCCGGCCTGCTCGTGGGCGGACTCGCGGTAGGAGACGCCGCCGGCGTCGACGTCGAACATGTGGATCTTGCGGTAGACGGCGAGGTCCTCGCCGTCGGGGCCGATCAGGACCGAGGTGTTGGAGGCCTTCTCCCCCGCGCCTCCCCGCTCGGAGATGCTGCCGGCGAGGAGGTGGATGCCGAGGTCGGCCGCCCAGCCGCGGGCGCTGCTCAGGCTCGGCCCGTCGAGCGGCTCGGCCCCGGCGACCAGTTCGGCGCCGTCGGCGAGCAGGTTCCACTTCTCCGGCAGGGCGACGAGTTCGGCTCCGTCAGCCGCGGCCGCCCGCACCAGGCGCTCGGCCGCGTCCAGGTTCCGCGCCTTGTCGCCGTTCGAGTTGAGCTGCACCGCCGCTACGCGCACCGCCACGTCCTCCGTTGATTGACCAGTCAATCGGGCAGACGCAGTATATGAGCGCTCGGGCTCTAAAGCCCTAAGGCGCGGGCGACAATCCGGTCGAATACCGGAGTCGGGATCAGCGGTTTCAGCCGCGCCTGCACCTTGGCGTCGAGGCCGATCAGGTAGCGGCTGCGGGGGCGGCTCGATTCGAGCGCGTGGGCGATCGCCTTGGCGACCTTCTCCGGCGGGATTCCCCGCGCGGCCGTGTCCTGGATCACCTTGCGGAACTTCTCGATCGCGGCGCCGTAGAGGAGGTCGGTCTTCGGCGCCTTGGCTTCGATCTCGGTCGCCTTGCGCTGGCCGCGCTCCCAGATCGGCGTGTCGATCGAGCCGGGCTCGACGATCGCGACCCGCAGCCCCCACGGCCGCAGCTCCTGGCGGAAGACATCGCCGATCGCCTCGGTCCCGAACTTGGAGGCGTGGTACGGACCGCCGAAGGGGAAGGCGATGCGGCCGCCGATCGAGCTGACGAAGACGACCCGGCCTTCGGCGGTGCGGATCGAGTGCAGCAGCGCCTGGGTCACCGCCACGTAGGCGACGAGGTTGACCTCGAGCTGGCGGCGGAAGTCCTCCAGCGGCACCGTCTCCAACGGTCCGGGGATCGCCACGCCCGCATTGTTGACCAACCCGTCGAGCCCGCCCTCGCTCTCGCGCTCGACCCGCTTAGCCGCGGCGGCGATCTGGCCCGGCTCGGTGACATCGAGGAAGAGAGGCGTCAGTCGCTCCGACCCATCCGCCCGCAGCGCCTCGGCATCCGCCTCCTTCCGCACCCCCGCGAAGACCTTCCAGCCAGAGGCGTCGAGGCGCAGGGCGGCGGCGCGGCCGATGCCGGTGGACGCTCCGGTTACAAGTACGGACCGCATCCCCCGAGGCTATACGTGTGCGCCCAGGTGCCCTCCACGTTCCGGAAAACGCGGCGTTTCAGACGCCGGGTGGGGGACAGATCGGCGTTTCCGATTCTTGGCACAACAGAGTGGGGCGAGAATCGGATACGCGAAGCAGGCGAGCGTGGGAACTTGCCGCGAGGCAGCATGGGATCGTCACCCGCCGCCAGTTGCTGGCGCTGGGCTTCGGACGGAGATCGATCGAACATCGGGTGGCACGTGGACGCCTCTTCCCCGTGAGCCTTGGCGTCTATGCGGTCGGCTGGCCGGCGCTCAACCAGAAGAGGCGGTGGTCCTGGCGGGCGGGGAAGGCGCGGCTCTGAGCCATCGCAGCGCAGTGGCGCTATGGGAGATCGGTGAGGAGGGCGGCTCGATCGATATCAGCGTTAGACGGCGCTGCGAACTGCGGCGTCCTGGGGTGCGGTTCCGCGGCCGACCGAGCTTGGCGCCCGGCGACCTCGTGCTCCGGGACGACATCCCGGTCACCTCGCCGGTGCAGACGCTTGTCGACCTCGCGACCGAGCTCGACCTCGTTGCACTCGAGCGAGCGGTGAACGACGCCGACAAGCGCGATCTGATCGATCCAGAAGCGCTGCGAGAAGACCTCGCGCGCTTTGGCGGCAACCCTGGTGTCCGCTCTCTGCGCCACCTGCTCGACAAGCGCTTCTTCCGCCTCTCAGATTCGGATCTGGAGATCTATTTCCGCCGCATCGTCAGAGCGGCGAAGCTCCCGATGCCACTCACTAAACAGCGCGTGAACAAGTTCGAAGTCGACTTCTTCTGGCCTGGCCTCGGGCTGATCGTGGAGACGGACGGCCTCCGGTATCACCGCACGCCCTCGGCGCAGCTTCGGGATGCCCGCCGCGACCGGGCACACGTAATGGCAGGAATGACGCCGCTGCGCTTTACGCACTACGAGGTCCGCTACGAACCTGGGCGCGTCCGCGCGGCGCTCGTCAAGACGATCGCGATGCTTCGGAACCGCATCCGATTCTGACCACAACCCGCTGGGGCAAGAATCCGATGCGGGCGCTTGAGTACAGGGGCGTAACCTTGTGCTTGTCGTGTACGACCCCAGTCAGGACGACGCTGAGCGCAAGCAGGTCACGGTCCTGTTTGCGGATGTCAGCGGCTCGATGGACCTTGCCGAGCAGGAGGACCCGGAGGAGTGGCGCAAGATCATGCAGCGCTTCTTCTCGCTGCTGGCCGAGACCGTCACCCGCTTCGAGGGCACCGTCGACAAGTTCACCGGCGACGGGATCATGGCGATCTTCGGGGCGCCGGTCGCCCATGAGGACCACGCGCGCCGGGCCTGTTACGCCGCCCTGCAGATGCGCGACGACGTCGCCGAGTACGCGGCCGAGCTGCGCCGCGCCAAGGGGCTCAACTTCTCGACCCGGATCGGGATCAACTCCGGCGAGGTGGTCGCCGGCGCGATCGGCGAGGGCGGCGGCGCCTACACCGCGATCGGCCACACCGTCGGCCTCGCCCAGCGGATGGAGGCGCTGGCCGAGCCGGGCAAGGCCTACCTGACCGAAAACACCGCCGAGCTGGCGCGCGGCTTCCTCGACCTGCGCAACCTCGGCGAGTTCGAGATCAAGGGCGCGAGCCGGCCGGTCCAGGTCTTCGAGCTGGCCGGCGTCGGCCAGGCCCGCTCGCGCCTCGACCTCGCCCGCGAGCGCGGCTTCTCCCGCTTCGTCGGCCGCGAGCGGGAGATCGAGCGGCTGCGGCAGGGGCTGGCGCGGGCGGAGGCCGGCGAGGCGACCGCGCTCGGCGTCGTCGCCGAAGCGGGCGTCGGCAAGAGCCGCCTTTACCACGAGTTCGTCGGGCGCTGCCGCGGCGAGGGGGTCGAGGTCTTCGAGGCGCAGGGGCAGGCGCACGGCAAGTCGATCCCCTTCATGCCGATCCTGCAGATGCTGCGCGCCTTCTTCGGAATCGAGGACAGCGACCCCGAGCAGACGGCGCGGGAGAAGATCGCCGGCCGGGCGCTGCTGCTCGACGCCGCCTTCGCCGACGACCTGCCGCTGCTGTTCGACTTCCTCGGCGTCCCCGATCCCGACCGGCCGGTGCCGCAGATGAGCCCGGAGGCGCGCCAGCGCTCGCTGGCCGAAGTCCTCTGCCGGCTGACCGGCAACCCGGCGCGGCGCAAGACCCTGGTGCTGGTGGTCGAGGACCTGCACTGGGTCGACGAGGGCAGCCAAGCGATGCTGAACGGGCTGATCGAGGGCTTCGGCGGGACGAGGACGCTGGTCCTCGTCAACTACCGCCCCGAGTACGCGCCGCCGTGGAGCGGGAACCCCTGCTGGGAGGCGATCGAGCTGGCGCCGCTGCGCCGCGAGGACACGCGCGAGCTGCTGCGCGACCTCGCCGGCGAGGACCCCTCGCTCGACGGCCTTGACGAGCCGATCCACGAGCGCACCGACGGCAACCCCTTCTTCATCGAGGAGATCGTCCGCAAGCTCGCCGAATCGGGCCACCTGGAGGGCGAGCGCGGCGCCTACCGCCTGGCCAGGCCGATCGAGGGCGCGGGCGTGCCGGTCACGGTGCAGGCGGTGCTGGCGGCGCGGATCGACCGCCTCGGCCACGACGCCAAGCAGCTGCTGCAGGTCGCCTCGGTGCTGGGCAAGGAGGTCAGCGCCGAGGCGCTCGGCATGGCCGCCGGACTCGACGAGGAGGCGATCGAGCCGTCCCTGCAGGAGCTGATCGCGGGCGGCTTCCTCTACGAAGCCGAGATCTACCCGCAGCGGCTGCTCGCCTTCCGCCACCCGCTCACGCGCGAGGTCGCCTACGGCACCCAGCTCGCCGAGCAGCGGGCGGCGACCCACGCGGCGGCGGCGCGGGCGCTGATCGACCTGAACCCGCCCGACCGCTGGGACGAGCTGGCGGCGCTGATCGCCGACCACCTGCGCCGGGGTGGCGAGGCGCTGGAAGCCGCGCGCTGGTCGGCCCGCGCCGCCCACTGGGCCGGCCACAGCCGCCCCCACGACGCGCTCCGCCTCTGGCACGACGTGATGGAGCTGACCGCCGCCGTGGAGGAGGACGACGAAGTCGCGGCCCTGGCGATCCACTCGCGGCTGCTGCAGCTGCAGTACGCCTGGCGGGTGGGGATGGGCCGCGATGAAGAAGGCCGGCTCGCCGCCGAAGCCGAGGAGATCGCACAGAGGAAGAACGACCTGCACTCGCTGGTGCTGCTCAAGGTCGCGACCGCGGTGCGACCCGGCCTCCCCCATCACGGCCCCACCTGGCTGGCGGCCGTCCGCGAGACGGTCGAGCTCGCCGATCGAACCGGCGACCCCCACCTGCGGGCGGCGGTGCGGGGGGCGGGCGCCTACGCTTACCTCTGCAACGCCGACTTCGAGGGCTTCGAGCGCATCCTCGACGAGATGCTGGAGATCGTCGGCGACGACGGCTCGGTCGGCGCCGGCATCGTGCTCGGCAGCCCGATCGCCTGGGGCCTTATGGGCAAGGGCATGATCCGCCGCGAGAAGCTCGAATTCGAGGCGGCCGAAGGGCTCTTCGAGCGCGCCCTGCAGGCCGCCCTGGAGGAAGACGACCCGGAGACCGCGAGCTGGGTCCGCAGCAACCAGGCGAGCCTGGTGATCCGCCGCGACCCGGAGGCGGCGCTGGCAATCGCCCGCCGCAACGTCGAGCTGACCGACCGCCTCGGCGACGTCTTCTCCCGCAGCCTCGCCCTCTCCAACCTCGCCTGGGCGCAGCTGATCGCCGAGGAAAACGAGGCGGCGCTGGAGTCGATCGAGGAGTCCGAGCGCCTCTACCGCGAGGCGATGGACAGCGGCGGCGAGATGGAGGGCTGGCGCGGCCAGCTGCGCGCCCGTGCCCTGATCTTGGTCGGCCGCGAGGACGAGGCGCTGGAGGTGGCCGAGGAAGCCGCTCGCATCACCCGCGAGCGCCGCATGCTCTGGAGCTACCCGGTGGCGATGCTGACCCTCGCCCGCGCCCGCACCGCCGCCGGCGTCGATGGCGCGGACGAAGCCTTCGAAGAGGCCGAGCGCATAGCCCGCGAGACCGGAGCGACGACGCTGCTGATGGACATCGAGGCCGAGCGAGAGCAGCTGGAGAGCGGCGCCGGACGGGCGCACTGACAAACCGCGGCCGTCTCCAAAGACGGCCGCGGTACTTCCGTTTCAGTGCGGTCTAGGAGGGATTGGCGAAACTCGCAGGCCCAATAGCCATGCGGGTTTGCAGGGTCAGTGATTTCATCAATACCTCGCTTTCCAAGGCGCTCTACCCCAGCCGGATAGGCTCCCAGCAGCAAGAGGGTCAATCGAAATGGGAGACGAAATGCCGACGATGATCGCGTTCTCTGGGCAGCGGGGCGACTGGGTTTTGGTCGAAGAGGATTTGGAAGATGTGAGGCGTGGACTTTCACGCGGCTCAGCAGACGATCTGCGGAGGTTCACGCAGATCCCGGAGCAGATGCAGAACTTTGAGCCCGGCCCCGTCCTGATCAACCCGGATCGCGTTGCCTACGTGAAAGCGCCCGCTGGCAGCTAATCCGGCTCCGCTTCATCGCTTACCAGCCCTAATCCTGCGGGCAGACCTGATGGTCCCAGTCCCACCAGAGGACGTGGAAGACGCGCTCGGTCCTGAAGCCCCAGAGGCGCTTTTTGCCGGACAGCCGAAACCGGAACAGGGGTGCGTCCCCGAAGATTTCGTCGAGTTTTCGCCGACTCAGATCGTGCTGGGCACCAGAGACGATGGACTCAACTGGCTGGTAGTGATGCTTCGGTTTGCGTTTCCCCTTTGGGCCAACTTGCATGGCTTCAATCTCGCCCCAAGACGAGCAAGCCATCTCGCATATGAATGTGATCAGCTCGGCTGAATCCTCTTGGTTTGGGGTAAAGGCCCAAACGTTTTTCGAGCTTCGATCCGCATGCTCAAAGCAGAAGTGCGGCCTTTTCTGGCGGTCCGCAGGAGCGGGCAGCTGAGCCTTGGGCGCCGTTCCCAGGCCGACAGGAACATGCGCCTTGGCACGATTGTTGCCGCCCTTCTTCCGACCGCCCTTGCGGCCTTTCCCAGACACCTGGAGCTACTTACGCCAGCGACTCCCAGTCGATCTGATCAATGGGGACTGCGTTGTCGTCGGCGTCGATGGCGAGGTAGAAGGCGCTCATCGACTCCAGGGAGATTTGGGCGTTGGATCGCTCCGTAGAAGCGAGTCCCTGGCGTGCTTCCAGCCAAGGACCCTCGTTGTGGGTCAGCCGAACGAGTTGCTGCCCGGACAAGTTGCCGTACGCCTCCAGCACGCGGTCAACGGTTTTCTTCTCGCGCTCGGTCAGCTTCTCCGCGTCGCCTTTGCGCCATTTCGACACGCTGAATTGACCCCGGTGCTGGTTGTAGAGGGCGGGAACCACAGGGCCATTTGCCCACGCCTCTATCCGGTCCTGAAACAGGGGCTTTTCCGCCCAGACCAAGTGCCACGCCTGCGTGTAGTAGACGAGCTTCTGGAGCTTCCAGGTCGAAACTGATCCTTGACGCTCAAGGATGTATTTGGCGACGTCGTGGGCTGACGCCATCAGGCAGACCTCCGGGGCGAAAGGACGGTTGGCGCTCCTGAAACAGTAGCGCGTGAGTCGGATTTACCCCGCATTCCAGCGGCGTGCAGTTCAGCGGCCATAGCCTCCCCCAGGTCGTTGATAACGGCACGCTACCCGAAATCCTCCTTTACTTCAATAGATGTCAAGCAAAGATTTGTTGACCAAGGCGATTCGGCTCTGGAATGGGATTTCCGTCCGGTCTGACTTATAGCCTGAGCGGGCAAGACTCAAGAAGAAGGCCCCCGCGAAGTTGGAGCTTCCGAGGGCCAGACCAACCGAGAGGACCCTCGATTGGCGTCACCCAAGTTAGCAGGGGGCGCGGCTTCTGCCGCTGCTCTGGAAGGACTCCTTGACTCGCCCGAGATAGGGCGGCTGATCCGCGAACTTGAGGCCACTCGTTGGACGGGGCGGCCGGGGTATCCGGTTCGGACGATGATCGGGCTGGCGCTCGCCAAGAGCCTCTACGCGCTGCCGACCTGGACGCGGGTTGTCGCCCTGGTGGCCGACCACTGGCGCCTTCAGCGCGTCCTTGGCTGCGAGGGCGACCCGCCGAGCAAGTGGGCCGCGTATCGCTTCGCCGAAAAGCTCCGCAACAACGGCGACAAGGTGGAGCGCTGCATCGACTCCGTGGTCGAAGGACTGAAAGCGAAACTGCCGACCTACGGCCGCGACCTCGCCATCGACGCCAGCGACATGCCCGCCTATGCGAACGGCCAGCGCTACGTCTCCAAGAACAGCGAGACCGAACGGAACTGGCACACCGATCCCGATGCCTCATGGGGACACCGCTCGGCGGTCTCAACGCGGCGCGGCGGCGGGTTTTTCGGCTACCGCCTCCATATGGCTACCTGCATCGCCACCGACCTCCCGGTCGCTTGGACGGTGGAGACCGCGAAGGCCCACGAAACGCGGTTCGTCGCCGATCTGCTCGATGCGTCCAAACGACGTGGTGCGATGGCCGCCACGGCGGCTCTCGACAAGGGCTATGACATCCAGCGCATCCACACCGAGTGCATGGAGCGCGACTGCCTGCCGCTGATCCCGTTGAAGCAGACTCCGGACGTGAAGCGAGGCGACCACCGCCCGCCGTGCTGCGAGCATGGCGAGTGGAAGTTCGCGGGTGCCGACCGCAAGCGCGGCGCGACCAAGTGGCGCTGCCCGACCGGCGAATGCTCCCCGGCTTCGACGTGGATCAAGGCCGACCGGCTGCACCCGCTGATCCCGCGTGAGACGAAGCGCTGGAAAGCGGGCTACCGCAAGCGGGCGGCGGTCGAGCGGGAGTTCGGACGGCTCAAGAACCAGTGGGGGTTGAAGCCCCTGCGGGTCCGTGGTCTTGAGCGCGTCCGACTCCACGCCGACCTGACGGTCTTGACCAAGCTGGCCTGCGCGTTATCGCACGCCCGCTCTACTCGATCCCGTCCACCAGGTCGGTAAGGGGTACCTCAAGGGCACGGGCGACCCGCAGCAGCGTCGTCAGCCGGGGGCAGACGCGCCCGGACTCAAGCCGGGAAATCTCCTGCGAGGCCGCATGTAGCCGGAAGCCCAGTTCCGCTTGTGAGAGCCCCACTCCCCGCCGAGCCTCGGCGATGTTTTGGCTGATCTGTTTGGCGAGCGACATCTACGCCGCCTCTACGAGCAGTTCGTAGGCCCGCAGGGCGGTCCGGGTCGGCAGCACGGCCCCGTCGCTCTTGAACAGCAGCCCGCTCTTGACGAGTTCGCGGACGGCCCGTTCGATCCCGTCGCGCTGAGTGAAGTCGTCGGCATCTCCGAGTTCGCGGATCACGTCTGAGAGCCGCAGGGTGGCCGGATATGCCTCTGCAACGTGGGTGAGGACAACCCGTTCGGTCGTCTGGTCTTCGGCAGCGTTGTCCGCTGCCTTACTCTGGTCGTGCATCAGGACTAGACCTCCTGGTGTCACGGCCGGGGGCTGTTTGCGCAGTCGCCCGGCCACTTTTTGATTAGGACCGGGCGAACCTAAGATGCCTCAGCGATGAAGGTCAAGACTTTCGCCAATCGTTTCGCCAATCCCTCCTAGCTAGCCGAGACGTAGAGCGGCTGCGGTGATGTAACTACGTACGAACCCTTCCAGACGACGTCCCCTGGGCAGATGAAACTACCGGCGAGCTTCGGCAAGGCCGTTTCGACGTGAAGAGTCGCCGGACTGCCGCCCGTGAGCTTGCCAAGGTCGACCCCTTCCGCTCCTGCCCCATACGTGCACGAAGTGCCGCCAAGGATGACCTTTGTTGCTTGTGTGCCCTTGACTGTCACTGTGCCTTCAGTGCCACCTGAGATCCAGTGGACTTCGAGAGAGCCGTTGGCGATGGTGTCGGTTGTATGAGTGCAGGTACTCGACGTGAATACCGAAAGACTCCAGGCAATTGTTTCGCTGGAGCTGCCCGTGTTCGCGGTTGAGCCCTTGCTTGTCCCTTCCGTGCATGTGTCGAGGAGTTCACCGCTTGTTGCACTTGTGGAGGTGGTGTTCACAAGCGATATATCGATTTCGGTGCCGGCTGGGTAGTCCCAACCGCTGGCAGCGCAGCCTTCTTTCAGAGCTGTTTTGCACAGGACGGTCGCCGAAGCCGAACTTGCTCCGATCGACGCAGTCAGGGCCATGGCCGCCAAGGCGGCGAGGCCCAGGGTTTTGAGGTACTTCATGTGACGCCTCCTATGTGTTGGATACGCCTCAGTACATACCTGAACCGATACTTTTAGTCAAGAACAGTTGAGTATTTAACTCCGGCGCTCGAGCTCGGCGACCATCAGCTTCGTGTGCAGGGCCGCGATGAAGTCCTTGAGCGGTTGGGCGCCGGCTTCGAGCAGCTCTACCACTCGCTCGGGGGGGACCTCGCCGGCGAGGCGTTCCATCACTACGTCGACCTCTTGGCGGACCAGCTCTTCGAGGGCGGCTTTGTAGCGAAGGGTGTCGTAGACGGTGAAGCCGATCTGCTCGTCGTAGCCGCCGGCGCGGAAGCGGCTGATCGCCTCGATGATCGTCACGTCTGAGGGCGAGTAGCCGCGGCTGTTGGGGGTGAGCACTTCCAGCTCGGCGAGGCGGTCGAGGACCTCCTTCGGCACGCCGTAGCGCTTGCGCACCTCGGCGGCGCTGGTGCGGGAGCGCGCGCCGGCGCGCGCCCGGTCGAGGATCTGGTCGCCCCGCTCGAGCATCGCTTCGGC
Source organism: Solirubrobacterales bacterium (assembly GCA_051954855.1). GTDB lineage: Bacteria > Actinomycetota > Thermoleophilia > Solirubrobacterales > 70-9 > VAYN01. The sequence goes on from JBQCHH010000025.1 coordinate 87,804, forward strand.
CCGGTCGGGGTCTTCTTCGAGCACGTTCTTGATCGCCTTCAGCGGCAGGAAGCGCTCCTCCTGCAGGCGCTTGATCAGCTTGATCCGGTCGACGAACTCGGGCGGGTAGTAGGCCATGTTGCGGCTGGTCTTGACCGGCTCCGGCAAGAGGCCCTCGCGCAGGTAATGCTTGATCGTCGGCGCCGGCACCCCGGAAGCCTCGGCCAGCTCCCGCATCCGCAGCAGGCCATTGCTCTGTTGGGTATCAGGATGCCCGTCGATGCTCATGCGCGGAACTCCCCGGCTGCGCCGACTCCGGGGCCGGCGGCGGCGCCGGACTCCTTCATCGCCGCAATCTCCACCTCCGAGTAGCCGGCTTCGGCCAGCACCTCGTCGGTGTGCTCGCCGAAGGCGGGCGCCGGGCGGCTGGTGTCGGCGGGGGTGCGGGAGAACTTCACCGGCATTCCCAGTTGGCGCACCGTCCCCAGCTCGGGCTGCTCCAGCTCGACCACCATCTCGCGCGCCCGCGCCAGCTCGGAATCGAGCGCCTCGTCGAGGTCGAGGACCGGCTCGATGCAGCAGTCGCGCTCGTCGTTGAACGCTTTCCACTCGGCTCGGGTGCGCGACCGGAAGACGGCGGCGACCTCGGCCCAGGCCTCCGAGCCCGGCGCCTCGAATTGCTTCTCAACCAGGTCTGGGCGATCGACGCCGTTACAGAAGGCGGCCCAGAACTTCGGCTCCAGGGCGCCGCAGGTGACCCAGCCGTCGGCGGCCCCGTAGGGCAGGTAACAGACGAGCCCGCCGGCCAACTGCTGCTCGCCGCGCCGCGGCACCTCGCCGTCGCAGAAGTAGCGGCCGGCGACCATCGCAAGCCAGGAGAGGGCGCCGTCGGCCATCGAGACGTCGACCATCTGCCCCTCGCCGGAGCGCTGGCGCTCGTGCAGCGCCGCCATCACGCCGAAGGCGGCCATCAGGGCGCCGCCGCCGAGGTCGGCGATCTGCCCGGCCGACTGCACCGGCGGGCCGTCCTTGGCCCCGGTCAGGCCCAGCAGGCCGACCAGCCCCAGGTAGTTCATGTCGTGCCCGGCCCGCTGCGCGTAGGGACCGTCCTGGCCGTAGCCGGTGATCGCGCAGAAGACGACGCGCAGGTTGACCTCGCGCATCCGCTCGTAGCCGACTCCGAGCCGGTCGAGGACGCCGGGACGGAAGCCGTCGAGGACGACGTCATAGTCGGCGACCAGCCGCAGCAGCGCCTCCCTCCCCTGCTCCGATTTGAGGTCGAGCCGGACCGAGCGCTTGCCGCGGTTGAGCGAGAGATAGAGCGCGGAGCGGGTGCCGAGCGCCTGCTGCTCGTCGCTGCCTTAATTGGGGGGCGCCCTGCGGATGTAATCGCCCATGCCGGTGTCCTCGACCTTCAGCACCTGGGCGCCGCGGTCGGCGAGCAGCAGCGAGCAGAAGCCGCCCGGCAGCAGCCGGGTGAGGTCGAGGACGCGGACGTCGCTAAGCGGTAGAGCGCTCACGCTTCGGGACCCCCAGCAGCTCCCGCGCCTCGGCCACGCCGGCGGGCCGGCGGCCGACGTCTTCGGCCATCTGCCGCGCCTTGGCGATCAGCTCGCCGTTGGACTTGCACATCTCGCCGTTCGGCAGGTAGAGGTTGTCCTCGACGCCGGCGCGGAAGTTGCCGCCGAGCACCAGCGAGGCGGCGAGCAGTTTCCACTGGTCGCGGGAGATGCCGATCACCTGCCACTGGTTCTCGCCCTCCGGGCCGCCGGGGATCTGGTCCGACATCAGGTTGACGTTGCGCGGGGTCGGGCGGATGCCGCCGGTCACCCCCATCACCAGGGAGATCTGCAGCGGCGGCTGCAGCAGCCCCATGTCGATCAGCGGGTCGAGGTTGGCGACGTGGCCGGAGTCGAAGCACTCGTGCTCGGGCTTGATCCCCAGCTCTTTCATCGCGGTGAGGAACTCGACGATCGTGTCGAAGCTGTTCTCGAAGACCGCCTTGAAGACGAAGTCCTTGCGCCGCTTGGAGTACTTCGCGTAGTTCATCGAGCTCATGTTGAGCGCGGCGACGTCGGGGCGGCAGGCGCGCAGGTACTCGATCCGCTTCTCGATCGGGATGCCGATCGCGCCGGTCGAGTAGTTGACGATCACGTCGCCGACCTCGGCCAGGATCGCCTCGGTGATCGCGCGGAAGTCCTCGACCTCGTACGAGGGCGTGCCGTCGGGTTTGCGGGCGTGGATGTGGATCTGCGAGGCGCCCTCGTCGACCGCGCGCCGCGCCTCCGCCGCGTACTCCTCCGGCGTGTAGGGGATCGCCGGGCACTGGTCGCGGTTGGCGATCACGCCGCTGATCGAGCAGCTGATGATCACCGGATCGTCAAACGAGCTCATCGCAACTTCACCTCCTGGGGCTCCGGCGCCGACGGCTCGACCTCGACGTACACGATCTCGATCGGCAGACGGTCGAGACCGCGCTCCATCGCCAGCATGGTCTTCGTCCAGTTACCGGCCAGTGCCGCGTCTGCCTGCTCCGCCTCTTCGCTCGACAGCACCCGCGCCGTGCCCTCCACCACCTCGCCGGTCGGCCGGCCGCGAAGGTTGCAGGGGCAGACGCGGACGTGAGGGTCGCGACGGAGCCGCTTCACCTTTGCGCTTCGCGGCTCCGAGCGGAAGTAGAGGCGGCCGGAGGCGAGGCCGAAGTTGACCGGCGTCGGCACGGGCTCCCCCGAGCGCTTGAAGGTGACGACGAGGCACTGGCGCGCGCCACGGAAGCCATCGAAGTCGGTGGCGATGCCAGGGCGCCTGGCGACCTCGAAGGCGTTGCGGTGGCGCATCCGATCGAGGGCCTTGTACTGGAGGTCGACCAGGCGGTTCATACCGGCATCACGCCGTGGCGTTTCTTCGGCTTCTCGACGTGCTTCATGCGCGCCATCCGCAGCGCCTTGACAACCGTCGGCCGGGTCTCGCGCGGGTCGATGATGTCGTCGATCACCGCGTTGCCGGCGGCGATGTAGGGGTCGATCTGCTGGCGGACCGCGTTCAGCATCGTCTCCCGCGTCCCCTCCGGGTCGTCAGAGGCCTCGATCATCGAGCGACCGATGATTTCGACCGCGCCCTCGGCGCCCATCACCGAGATCTCGGCCCCCGGCCAGGCGACGATCAGGTCCGGCTCATACGCCTTGCCGCACATCACGTAGTAGCCGGCGCCGTAGGCCTTGCGGACGACGACGGTGACCTTCGGCACGGTGGCGCGGCTGACCGCGTAGAGCATCTTCGCCCCGTGGCGGATGATCCCGGCGTGCTCGACTTTCGAGCCGACCATGAAGCCGGGCACGTCCTGGAGGAAGACGAGCGGGATGTTGAAGGCGTCGCAGAGGTTGATGAAGCGCGCGGCCTTGTCGGCCGAGTCGTTGTCGAGGACGCCGGCCAGGTGCTTGGGCTGGTTGGCGACGATCCCCGCCGGCTGACCGCCGAAGCGGGCGAAGCAGGTGATCACGTTGCGGGCGAACTTCGGCTTCAGGTCGAACCAGTCGCCGTCATCGACGATCTCGCGGATCACGTCGTACATGTCGTACGGCCGCCGTGAGGACTCCGGCACGATCTCCATCAGCTTCTCCGACATGCGGTCGTCGGGATCGGCGGACTCGACCACCGGCGGTCGTTCCTCGCAGTTGGGCGGGAAGTAGGAGAGGTACTTGCGGACCGCGGCGATGCACTCCTCGTCGTCCTTCACCTCGAGGTCCCCGACTCCCGATTTGCGGCAGTGGACCTTGGCGCCGCCGAGATCCTCCATCGAGATCTCCTCGCCGGTGACGGCTTTGGTCAGGTGCGGGCCGGCGAGCGCCATCGCCCCCTGGCCGGAGACCATCGGCACGAAGTCCGAGAGCGCCGGGATGTAGGCGGTGCCGGCGGCGCAGGGGCCCATCATCGCCGCCACCATCGGGATCACGCCCGACATTTCCACCTCCTCGCGGAAGAGGTGGCCGGAGCCGGCGAAGAGCGAGCCCGCCGCCTCCTGGATGTGGGCGCCGGCGCTGTCGAGCAGCCAGATGACCGGCATCCGCTTCTGCAGCGCCATCTCGCGCAGGCGGGTGACCTTGAGCTCGCCGGTCATCCCCATGGAGCCGGCCATCACCGTGAAGTCGTAGGCGGCGATGCAGCAGGGGCGGCCGTCGACGTCGCCCCAGCCGGTGATGACGCCGTCGGCCGGCGCCTCGACCCCGTCCATCGCCCGCTGGGCGAAGTGCGGGCGGCCGTGGATGCCCATCTCGGTGAAGGTTCCCTCGTCGACCAGCAGGTCGATCCGCTCGCGGGCGGTCAGCTTGCCGCGCTCGTGCTGCTTGGCGATCTTCTCCTCGCCGCCGCCCAGCTTCGCCTTCTCGCGGCGGGCGTGCAGCTGCTCGGTCAGCTCGGCCAGCGGGGCCGTGCCCGGAAGGAGGTTCTCGGATTTCTCCTCGGTCGCCATTACCTCCCCTTCCATTCTGGGTCGCGTTTCTCGAAGAAGGCGGTGACCCCCTCGACGATGTCCTCGGTGGTGAAGGTGAGGGAGAGCTGCGAGCGCAGGAACTCGAGCGCGTCGTCGAGCGCCATGTCCTGCTGCCGGTACATCGCGTCGTGGCCGAGCCGCATCAGCACCGGGCTCTTCGAGGCGAGCTTGGTCGCCCAGTCGGCGACGGCGGCGTCGAACTCAGCCGCCGGGACCACCTTGTTGGCGAGCCCGTACTCGACCGCCTGCTCAGCCGAGAGCCGCTCGCCCAGCAGCATCATCTCGTTGACCTTCTTGCGCGGGACGTTGCGGTAGATGATCGACATGATCATGTAGGGGAAGGCGCCGACGTTGATCTCGGGCGTGCCGAAGGTGGCGCCCTCTTTGGCGATCACCAGGTCGCAGGAGAGGGCGAGACCCATCCCGCCCGCCAGCACGTGGCCGTTGACGGCGCAGAGCGAGGGCTTGCCGAGCCGCGGCATCAGCCGGAAGAACTCGAGGAAGAGGTCGGAGGCGAAGTGTTTGGCGATCAGCGGCACGTCCGCCGCGAAGCCGCCGAGGTCGGCGCCGGCGCAGAAGGCTTTGTCCCCGGCGCCGGTGAGGACGACCGCGCGGACCTCGTCGGAGGCTTGCGCGAGCTTCATCGCCTCGACCAGCTCGACCAGCATCTGGCCGGAGAGCATGTTGCGCTTGCCCGGGTCGTTCAGCGTCACCGTGGCGACGCCGCCGGCCGCCTCGTAGGCGACCTTCTCGCCCGCCCATTGGTTATTGCCCTGACTCATCGAGCGGGACCATAGCATCGCTGAAAGTGGGAAGTGCTACTGTCCACTTCGAATCGGGGCGGGCGCCCCGGGAACCAGCGAGGAGGAGAGATCACAGTGGCGACCGCGACCAGCGACGGCTCCAGCGTCATCAAGCCCGACTTCGAGTCCGGGCGCAAGCACTTCATCTTCAGCCAGGAGCACGAAGACCTGCGCGAGTCGATGCGCTCGTGGGTCGAAAAGGAGCTCTGGCCCCACCGCAACGAGTGGGAGGACACCTACTGGCCGACCGAGGCGATGAAGCGGGCCGGCGAGCTCGGCTTCCTCGGCCTCTGCTTCCCGGAGGAGTACGGCGGCCAGGGCGGCGACTACTTCTACTCGCTGGTGCGGGCCGAGTGCATGAGCTACTCCGGCTCCGGCGGCACCAACATGGGCTTCGCGGTGCAGACCGACATGACCCTCCCCCCCATCCACCTGCTGGGGACCGAGGCGCAGAAGCGCAAGTACCTCGAACCGGGGCTGAAGGGCGAGAAGGTCGCCTGCCTCGGGATCACCGAGCCGGGCGCCGGCTCCGACGTCGCCGGGATCCGCACCACCGCGCTCCGCGACGGCGACGAATACGTGATCAACGGCTCCAAGACGTTCATCACCAACGGGCCGCGGGCCGACTTCATCGTCCTGGTGGCGAAGACCGACCCGGATGAGCGCCACGCCGGCATCACCCTCTTCGTCGTCGACCTGCGCGACTCCAGCGGCGAGAAGGTCGAGGGCTTCACCGTCTCCAAGGAGCTGGAGAAGATGGGGATGCACGCATCCGACACGGGCGAACTCGCCTTCGAAGACGTGCGGGTGCCGGCCGACGCCGTGCTCGGCGAGGTCGGCAAGGGCTTCTACCACATCGCCTGGGAGCTGCAGGGCGAGCGGCTGGTCGCCGCCGCCGGCTGCCACGCGGGGTCGGAGCGGATGATCGAGAAGACCCTCGAGTACGCGAAGGAACGCGAAGCCTTCGGCCGGCCGATCGGCAAGTTCCAGGCGATCCGCCACAAGTTCGCCGAGATGGCGACCAAGGTCGAGGCGGCGAAGCAGTTCACCTACGCGACCGCCTGGCGCTTCGGCAACGGCGAGTACCCGGTGCGCGAGATCACGATGGCCAAGCTCTTCGCCTCCCGGGTCGCCTGCGAGGTCGCCGACGAGTGCATCCAGATCCTCGGCGGCTACGGCTACATGAAGGAGTACGAGATCGAGCGCGCCTACCGCGACGTCCGCCTCAACCGCATCGGCGCCGGCACCGACGAGGTGATGCTCGACGTGATCGGCCGGAGTTACGGCCTTTAGGGACGACGTGTCGCACCTCGAGCACGTCCGCTCGTACTACGAGACGTTGAATACCGGTGACGCCGAGGCGGTCTCGGCGCACTTCACCGACGACGCCATTCACTACTACACGCGGCTCGGGCCGCATGAGGGGGCGGCGACGATCGGCGGCTACGCGGCGCTGGGGGTCGAGACGATCGACGCCCAGTGGTACATCGAGAACGCGATCGAGCAGGGCGACCAGGTGGCGATCGAGTGGACGATGACCTGGCGCGACCGGAAGAGCGGCGAGCGGCGGTTGGATCGCGGGACCGAGTGGTTCCTGATCCGCGACGGCAAGATCGCCGAGGTGCGCGCCTACCACCACGGCGGCAAGAAGAACCCGCAGGGCGACCTGCTCGGCTTCGACCACAGGGGCCGCGGCTACACGATGTTGGAGCAGTCATGACCGTCGTCAAAGACACTGGCGCTCGCGCCACGCTGCCGCCGTTCGGCGAGGAGCACGAGGAGCTGCGCGAAACGGTCTCCCGCTTCGTCGCCAAGGAGATCGCGCCGCACGTCGACGAGTGGGAGGCGGCGCGCGAATTCCCCCGCGAGCTGTTCGGCCGCTGTGCCGAGCTCGGCTTCCTCGGGCTGAAGTTCCCGGAGGAGCTCGGTGGCCAGGGCGGCACCCATCTGCACGACGCGGTCTGGGTCCAGGAGCTGGCCCGCTCCGGCGGTTCCGGTGGCGTCGCCGCCGGGCTCAACGCCCACACCTCGATCGCGATGCCGCCGATCTTCAAGTTCGGCACCGAGGAGCAGAAGCGGCGCTGGCTGCCCGCTGGGATCGCCGGCGAGAAGATCGGCGCCCTCGGGATCACCGAGCCCGGCGCCGGCTCCGACGTCGCCTCGCTCTCCACCACCGCCAAGCGCCACGGCGACACCTACATCGTCAACGGCGCCAAGACCTTCATCACCAACGGCGTCCGCGCCGACTTCCTTGTCTGCGCCTGCAAAACCAACGAGGAGGGCGGCCACGGCGGCATCTCCTTCCTCGTCCTCGAGCGCGAGATGCCCGGCTACGAGGTCAGCCGCAAGCTGGAGAAGATGGGCTGGCACTCCTCCGACACCGGCGAAATCTCCTTCAGCGACGTCGAGGTGCCGGTCGAGAACCTGCTGGGCGAGGAAAACGGCGGCTTCAAGCTGATCATGGCCAACTTCGCCTGGGAGCGGCTGCTGATGGCGATCGGCGCCGTCGGCGCGATGCAGCGCCTTATAGAGACCACCGTCGCCTACGCGCTCGACCGCGAAGCCTTCGGCCGGCCGATCGGCAAGTTCCAGGCGATCCGCCACCACGTCGCCGAGATGGCGACCCACGCCGAAGCCGCCCGCGCCCTCACCTACAACGCCCTCCGCCTCTTCCACGAAGGCCAGGACTGCATCCAGGAGGTCTCGATGGCGAAGCTGATGACCCAGCGCGCCGTCCTCGACATCGCCGACCAGTCCCTCCAGATCCACGGCGGCTACGGCTACATGCGCGAGTACGGCATCGAGCGAGCCGTCCGCGACGCCCGCCTAGGCCCCATCGGCGGCGGCACCGACGAGATCATGAAAGAGATCATCGGCAAGACGATGGGGTTGTAACGGCGCATCTCAGTAACCATTAGCCGTCCCCACCTATCCCTACCTTTCACTCAATTCCCATGCGAGTAGACGAGCCTTCCGCTGGTTCCGTTTCTGCGGTCTCCTCCCTGAAGGAGATCGTCACCGTGGTGATGGCGCTCGCCACGACCAACACCTTGATCCTGCTTCTTACCAATGGCAACTACTCATCTGTCAGAAACTTAGGGGATCTGCCAGCGGAAGAAACCATCTTCTCGGGATTGATAATCCTCACGATCTTCCGCTTCTACCACGGCAACATCCGCCATCTCGACTCGGTATACGGCCAGCGGGAGAAAATGAGTTATGCAGTCAAGCCCGCACCTCGTGGAGGCGTGGGTATCGACTTCTTCGTGGTCCTCACCCAGAGCATCCTGTTCGCAGTAATGAGTTTTTATGCGAGCGACCCAGAACAACTTCTGGTGCTCTTCATCATCTTGCTAGCGTTCGACGTAACCTGGGTGTTGGTGGTGCAACAGCCCAGTGCCGACTACGCCGGGTTCGCCCATCAGCGCCGATGGATGCTCAACAATTTTCTCGCACTTCTTGTATTAGGCGTGATTCTGGCGGTGTACGCCATCCCAGGGGCAGCTCACCACGACGGCACGCTTGTATACGCAGGCGGAGCGGTCATGCTGGCGAACGCGATCCTCGACTTCATCATCAACTGGAGCTTTTACTTCCCTGCCGTGCATCAAGAAAGGAGCGATGGCAGTGCAGGGCGAATCATCTTCCTCGCAGCTCCCCTCACCCAAACGCTGGACAACTCCGGGAAAGTGGCGCCGGATTACCGCGAATGGCTGGAAGGTCTCATCAGTGCATTAGAAAAGGCCGGCCATAGGGTCGTAAGTGCCCATAAGCGGGAGCAGTGGGGTGAGCGCCTCGACTCTCCCGCCACTGCGCTCATGACCGACCTGAGGGACTTGGGGCAATCTCATGCGGTGGTTGCCGATGTCGGGAATCCTCCGTCTCCCGGCGTCCAGTTCGAGTTGGGATTTGCCACCTCTCTGGGCATACCGATCCTCTTACTGCTCGAGAAAGAACGCCCCCGGCCCTACTTGAATCCAGCATTGCCCGCCGTCACGCCCACCGACATTCTTGAACTAAATCGAGATGATCAATCGCACAATCACGTGGTCCACGCCCTTTCCAATCTGCTGTCTCGCTGACGAAGGCGAGCATTGCGATCCAGCCGCCGTCGAGCATCAGGTTGATAGGAGCCCAGCCGCGCATCAGCCGAACCCAGGGCAGCGCGCCATGGTGCCGGCGCAGAGACTCACCTGTTGCGACGGCGCCTAAGGCTGCGGAGCAGTTCCCGAGGCGAAGGGAAAATGGGGCCGCTGATCTCTCCTCGTCCGAAGCCAGGAGTCGGAGGTGGGGGCGGCGGTGGCCCTCCGGTTGGGTGGGGTTTCGGTGCGTCTGCCATCGCTAGAGGATGCTATCTCCGATGAGGAGGGCCCAGGAAACGACCTCAATGATGAAAGAGCCGGCAGCGAGCATGAAGGTCCTGCTCAGCCGCCGGATCTCGTTGTCGTTTGATGCCCACAGGCTGTCGAAGTCGTAGGCGAGGCGGCGATAGACCTCAGCCATGTCGCCCCGCAGGTTGTAGAAGCCTGCATAGAAGTCGGCCGCTGCTGCTGCGAAGACGAGATTCCGCTTTGGCAGCAGGATGTAAACGCCGGCGGCGATCGAGATCACGAAGGCGACGACTGCTGCGATCGCCAGGCCGTGTGGGCCTGGGTCCCGGAATGCCTGCTGCCCTAGGAGCGAGGCCGCCAAGAACGACGCTGCCAGGAGAACTCCAGTGCGGGTTCTCAGGGCTTCCAGCAGCCCCTCCTGCTTGTCGAGGCCGCGGACGGCTTCTTGGTAGGCCAGTTTCTCGAAATCTCCTGCCACTGCTCCGCATCTTACTGTCTGCGGCGGCGGAATGGGTTGTCGTCAGCGCTTGAACCGGCGCTGTTCGATCCAGGCGGCGATCCTCGGCCAGAGGCGCAGGAGGAGGGTCACCGCGACGATGGCGGCAATGGTCAGCCAGCCGCCGCCGGGGAAGAGGTGGTGGAAAAGGAGGCGCTGGCCTATAGCTAGGGGCACCCAGGGAGCGTAGGGACCGGCGGGTGCGGGCTTAGAGACCGGTTCTCAGTGGCCAGGGCCGGTATTGCAGTCGTGGGACTTGCCGATGCCGGGGCCGCCGTTGCAGTAGTCGTAGCCGGGGCCGCCGTAGAGCTGGTCGGGCTGGGGGCCGCCGTAGAGGCGGTCGTTGCCACCTTCGCCGTGGCAGCCGTCCTCCCCGGGCCCCATGATGCAGACGTCGTTGCCGGGTCCTCCCCAGCAGCCGTCGCTGCCCGTGCTGGTGCGGCAGTAGTCGTTGCCGGCGCCACCGACGCAGTCGCTGTTGCGCGGACCGCTGATGCAGACGTCGTTGCCCGGCCCGCCGACGCAGCGGTTGCGGCGCGAGCCTTCGCCGTAACAGGTGTCCCGCTCGCCGTTGCCGATGAACTTGTCCGAGCCGGCGCCGAGGTGGACGGTCAGCGGCATCGGCAAGCGCTTGGCGACGCGGACGAAGTCGCCGGAGGGGCCCATGTTGACTTCGATCCTGTCCGCACCGCGAGTCGGGCAGACGGCGCGGAGATGCCCGCGGGTGAAGTGGCAGCCGACCAGGTGGCGGTGGCGGGCCATCTTGCCTTTGACCACGAGCTTGTTCCCGCGCATGCTCAACGTCAGCGTCGAACCCGAGTGAGAGCCATAGATGACGATCATGCCGGCAGGCGAAGCGGCGGTCGGCGCAATCAAGAGGGCGGCGATCGCGAGCACGCCGGCCAGTAGCCTGCGGCCGGAGTGGAATCCCATCGAGGGCATACTAAACATTTGCATCAGCTAACAAAATCGAAACTTGACGCCAACAGATGTTTGATCTGCGTCTAGCTGCAAAATGCATCGACCGAATTGCTCTATTTCCTTAGACACGGAGACGCGGAGGAAGATCACGGCGAGAGCGACGCGGCGCGCCGGCTGACCCCGAAGGGCGAGCGCCAGGCGCGGGCAGCCGGGCAGGCGCTAGCCGCGATGGGAGCCGGGATCGACATCTGCCTGACCAGCCCCAAGGTGCGCGCCGCCGACACCGCCCGCCTCGCCTGCGAGGCGCTCCAACTCGAGCCCGGGACCGCGAACGAGCTCCGCGGCGGCCCCTTCGACTCGCTCTGTCTCGCCGCGGGGCACGGCGACGTCCTCCTCGTCGGTCACGAGCCCGATTTCTCCAGCGAGGTGGCACGGCTTACCGGCGCCAACGTCAAGCTGCGCAAGGGCGGCCTGGCGATCGTCGACGGCTCGATCCTGACGGCGCTGCTGCGCCCGCGCGACCTCGCCGCGCTCGCTGAGAGCGCGGGCTGAGCCGCTAGGAGGGAACCGCCACCAGCACGGAGGCGACCTGTACCGCCCACTCGCGGATCTCGGTCCAGTCGCGGCGGTCGCGGTACTGCTTCGGCGTCCCCTCGACCATCGCCCGCTCCAGCATCCCCCGCGGCTGCAGCGGCAGGCTGCCGCCGAAGACGACGTGCCCCCTGCCTCCCATCTCCTCGATCTTCTCGGCCAGCTTCGGCGGCTCCGTCCAGGTGGGGTTGTCGTTGCCCGGATCGCCGACCGGACCGGAGCTGAAGACCCAGAAGGGCATCTGCCGCAGCGCCTTGCGGTGCTTCTTGAGGAAGTGCCGGGCATCCCCGCGCCAGCGTTTCATGTAGACGGCGCTGCCGAGGACGACGGCGTCATACGGCTCGAGACTCTTCACCGTCTCGACCGACTCCAGGTCGACCCCCAGGCCCGCCCGGCGCAGCGTCGCCGCCACGGTCTCGGCGATCTCCGCGGTCGAGCCGCGTTTGGAGGCATAGGCGACAAGAATCGACATCGCTTCGATTTTGCCTATTACTGGAGAGAGCGCCATCCGGAGTTACCCACACCCCCTTGAAGGCCGCTCCGGGTGACTCGCCGCTCCGAAATCGCGCTACGTTGAAGCCACATCCAACGCGAGGAGGCGCCGATGTTGTCCTGGCTGGCAAGCAAGTTGATCGCCCACAACATGCGGAAGATGAGCGAAGGCGACCCGGGCCCGACGGTGCGGATGTACGCCGAGGACGTGCGCTTCACCTTCCCCGGCAACAACTCCTGGGCCGGCGAGATCGAGGGCAAGGAGAACCTCGAACAGTGGCTGCGGCGCTTCATCGACGTCGGCATCCAGATCCGCCCCGAGGAGGTCGTGATGAAGGGCTGGCCCTGGCGCCAGACCATCTGCGTCCGCGGCATCACCCACCTCGACGCGCCGGGCGGCGAGCGGGTCTACGAAAACCGCTACGTGATCTGGGGGCACCTCGCCTGGGGCAAGATGCGCGCCTACGAGGTCTACGAGGACAGCGAAAAGGCAACCGCGCTGGACGGCTACCTGGAAAGCGTCGGCAAGCTCGAACGCCCGCCCTCAGACGGCTCCTCAGAGCAGCAGCTCGATCGCTCCGCGTAGGAGCAGCAGGGCGCCGATCACGATCGCCGCGTTGCCGAGCACGCGTTTGGCGTTGTGGGCGATCCACTCGCGGAACCGCGCCACCGCCTGCTGCGTGCGCTCCGGCGCGAAGGCGTAACCGATCAGCGGCAGCTCCAGCATCGCCATCTGGATCAGGCAGAAGGCGATCACCAGCAGCACCGCCGCGGGCGGTCCGGCGTCGAGCTTGGCGATCCGGTCCAGGGCGACCAGGTAGGAGGCGCCGGGCAGCGTCAGCACCGCGCCGACGGCAAAGGTGACCCGGGGCGAGCCGCGGCCGAGCAACCGTTCGGGCAGCGACTCCTTCTTCTCGGTCTCCCCCTTGCGCTGCCGGCGGCGCTCCCGCATCCGGTCCATGCGGCCGGTCCGCAGGACGATCCCGACCGTCAGCGCGATCGCCCCGAGGACGAGGTCCTCGGCCGGGGTGAGCGAGGCGCGAGCGGTGCTGGTGGCGCCGCTGCCGTGCAGCGAGAAGACGATCAGCAGCCCGAGCGAGATGCTGGTCAGGTAGGCGCCGAGCAGGTAGCCGAGCATCAGCTTCTTCGGCTCGGCCAGCAGCATCATCAGCGTCGTCGCCGCCAGCAGCGTCGGGTTGAACATCGAGGCGAGCGCCAGCACGAAGATGCCTCCGAGATCGCCCACGACCGCATTCTGACGCGGCGTTCGGGTGCCGGGGCGGGTGACTGGCCGGTCAACCAGGACTGCCCCTATCCCTGTAGCCTCCTCGCGCGACTTTTCACGACTTAAAAGAGAGGCTGATTCATGGGACTTCTGGATGGAAAAGCGGCGATCGTCACCGGCTCGGCCCGGGGCATCGGGCGCGCGACCGCGGAGTTGTTCGTCAGCGAGGGCGCGAAGGTGCTGATCAACGACCTCGACGCCGACGTCGCCGAGCAGGCGGCGGGTGAGATCGACGGCGAGACCGCCGTCCACGCCGGCGACCTGACCAAGACCGGCGCCGCCGACGAGCTGGTCAAGGCGGCGATCGACGCCTTCGGCTCGGTCGACATCGTCGTCAACAACGCCGGCTACACCTGGGACGGCGTCGCCCACAAGATGACCGACGAGCAGTTCCAGGCGATGCTGGACATCCACACGATCGCGCCGTTCCGCGTCGCCCGGGCGCTCGCCCCGCACTGGCGGGAGGCGGCGAAGGCCGAGCGCAACGAAGGCAAAGAGGTCTTCCGCAAGATCGTCAACACCTCCTCGACCTCGGGGATGATGGGCAACGCCGGCCAGGTCAACTACTCGGCTGCGAAGATGGGCGTCGTCGGACTGACGAAAACGCTGGCCAAGGAGTGGGGCCAGTTCAAGATCAACGTCAACGCGGTCGCCTTCGGCTTCGTCGAAACCCGGCTCACCGCCGCCAAAGAGGCCGGCGAAGAGATGACCTCGCCGACCGGCGAGAAGATCGAGCTCGGCATCCCCGAGCAGATGCGGGCGATGGCCTCGGCGATCATCCCGCTCGGCCGCCCGGCCACCCCGCAGGAGGCCTCCGGCCCCGTCCTGTTCCTCTGCTCGCCGCTGGCGGACTACATGCACGGTCAAGTGCTGAACGTCACCGGCGGGATGTTCGGGGGGATGTACACCTGAGCGAAGGCACGGGGGCGCGGCGCTCGCCGCGCTACCTCGACCTGGCCGACCGCGTCTGGCCCGTCACCCGGCGGGTCATGGGCGCCCACACGTTCCTCTACCGGAGGACGGGTGGGCGCCTCGGCCACACCATCCCCAGGCTGCCAAATCGCTTCCTCCTGCTCGACCACGTCGGCGCCAGGAGCGGCGTCCACCGCACCTCGCCGCTGCAGTACATCGAGGACGGCGACAACGTCGCGGTGATCGCCTCCAAAGGCGGCTTCCCCAAGCATCCGGCGTGGTTCCACAACCTCAAAGCGCACCCGGACACCACTGCCCAGATCGGCTCCGAGCGGCGCCAGGTCCACGCCCGCATCGTCGCCGACCCGGACGAGCGCAAGCGCATCTGGGCCAAGGCCGTGCGCATGTACCGCCCCTACGAGACCTACCGCGCCCGCAGCGGCCGCGAGATCCCCATCGTCGTGCTCGAGCCTCGGTAAAGCCGCAGGACCAAGCGCTGCCGGTACAGGGGACGGGTATTCCCCTCTCTCCCTGGGTTACTCGCCAGAAACGCCGCCAGCTGACCGCAAGCGTCGGCGGTGCGAGTAACAGGACGCCGGTCGTTCGGGGAATACCCGTCCCCTCCACAACAGAGTTCCGGCAGACGCCGATCCCGCGGCAGCTTTACGCAAAGCTTCCGCACCCTCGGCCGTCCTGAGATGCGTGTGGTGGGGGAGCCGGGTGATCCTCTGAACGTTTTGCGCCTCTGGCCTGAAGCCCATCGCGGCCAGCTGGCGGCGATCCAGCCAGCAGGCGAGTGAAGAGGATCACCCGGCTCCCGTACCGGCTGCGGCTACGCAGAACGCGGCTTGCGTTCCTCGGCTACGGGGTCGCCTGACTCGGTCGCGATCGCTTCGGGGGGCCACGGGCCGGCCCAGTTGTCGCGGGCCCCGTCGATCGTGATCGTGGTGCCGGAGAAGAAGTCGCCGGCGGGGGAGGCGAGGTAGGCGACGAGCCAGGCCATCTCCTCGGGCTTGCCGGCGCGGCCGATCGGGATCGAGCGCTCGAGGTTGTCGACGACCACTTGCGGATACTTGGTCAGCAGCGTCTCGGTCGCGAACTGGCCGGCGGCGAGGGCGACGGTCTTGATCCCGAACCGCGCCCACTCGACCGCCAGCGTCCGCATCATGTTCTCGACCGCGGCGCGGGCGGCGCCGGAGTGGACCATCCCCGGCATCCCGTTGTGGGGCGAGAGGGTGACGCTGAGGACCTTGCCGCCCCCCTGCGGCATGAAGGCCTTGGTCGCGGCGGCGTGGGTCATCAGCCAGGTGCCGAGCACATTGAGGTCGATCACGGTTTTGAAGCCTTTCGGCGTGATCGCCTCGGCCGGGCTGAGGAACTGGCCGCCGGCGTTGTTGACGAGCACGTCGAGGCGGCCGCGGCGCTCCAGCAGGCCGTCGAAGAAGCGGCCGACCGGCTCCTCCTCGCGGACGTCGAGGGTCTCGAACTCGAACGAGCCCGGCAGCCCTTCTGCCAACTCGGCGGTCTCGGCCAGCGGCTCCTGGCGACGTCCGCAGGCGACGACGGTCGCGCCGAGCCGCGCCAGCTCCAGCGCCGTCTCGCGCCCGAGTCCGCTGCCGGCGCCGGACACGACGCACACCTGGCCCTCGAGGAGGCCCTCCCTGAACACCTGCGAACGGTCGCTTTCAGCCATCGCCGGGCAAGCCTATAGGCGCGCCGGGCCGCGTAAATTGGCCCTTCCGATGAGCGTTCACGTCGAACCGCACCCCCTGCACGAGCCGCTGCCCGGCGGCAGCCGCGGCGCGAGCGTCGCGGTGGAACCGCTGGTGGCGGGCCACGTCAACTGGCCGCGATCGATGATGGTCAGTCCCGGTGGCCGCCTGCTGACCGCAAAGCTGCTGCGGGCGCTCCTCACCGGCAAGGGGGCGATCGCAGTGCCGGTCCCCGCCTTCCTGATCCGCCACCCGAGCGCCGGCGCGATCCTCGTCGACACCGGCCTGCACCCCTCGATCGGCACCGACCCGGGGCAGAACTTCGGCTCGCTCGGCGCCCGCTTCGGCAAGCCGACGCTGGAGCCGGGCGAAGACGCACCCGCGCAGCTGCGCAAACGTGGCCTCGGCCCGGGGGAGATCCCGGTCGTGGTGATGACCCACCTGCACCTCGACCACAGCTCGGCGATCTCCGAGTTCCCCAACTCGACCTTCGTCGTCAGCGAGGCCGAGTGGCGCTTCGCCTCCGGCAGCGGCGGCTCCGCCCAAAATGGCTACCGCCGCGCCCACTTCGACTACGCCTTCGACTACCGCACGGTCGACTTCGACCGCGCCAACATCAACTCCTACGCCGGCTTCGGCCGCACCTTCGACCTCTTCGGCGACGGCTCGGTCCGCCTCGCCTACACCCCCGGCCACAGCCCCGGCCACATGTCGGTGATCGCCCGCCTCGCCACGCGCGACTTCGTGATCGGCGGCGACTGCGTCTATGTCGAGGGCCAGCTCGACGGCTCTGAGCCCGCCCCACCGCGCCCCCACGACGCCCACAACCTGCGCCGTTCCCTGCAGGAGCTGCGCCTCTTCCACCGGCAGTTCCCCGACGCGGTGATCACGCCAGGTCACGATCCGGACTTCTACGCCCGGATCGAGCCGCGCTACGAGTAGCGAGACCCTTGTACATCGCCCGCACGCGGTCGAAGATCTCGGTCGCGGCCTCGAGCTGCCGCTCGCGGCTGGGTGACTCCTCGACCGGGAAGCTGACCGGCTCGCCGAACTGGATCGTCACCTTGGGAAAGCGCAGGCGCTTCCAGCTGCGCACGCGCTCGGAGCCGTGGATCGCGACGGGGACGATCGGGGCGCCGGTTTCCAGGGCGATGCGGCCGATCCCCGGTTTCGGCTCTCCCAGCTTTTGCGAGCGGGAGCGGCCGCCCTCGGCATAGACGAGCAGCATCTCGCCCTGCTCTATCAGCAGCCGGGCGGTCTCCATCGCTTCCTCGTCGTGGTGGCCGCGGCGGACCGGGAAGACGCCGCCGTGCTTGTAGATGTAGGTGAGGACGGGCGGGCCGAAGAGCTGCGATTTCGCCATGAAGCGGATCTTCCGCCGCAGGTAGACGCCGGCGAAGAAGTGATCCATCTGGCTGAAGTGGTTGGGGGCCAGCACCAGCGGCCCGTCCTTGGGGACGTTCTCCACCCCGATCGCTCGCAGCCGGTAGATCAGGATCGTCGGGACCGTGAGGACGATGCGGGCGAGGGTGTAGGTCCAGCCGGCGCCCTTGCGCGCCGACGCGTGGAACTGCTCGAAGTACTCCGCCGGACGCGGGTCCTTATAGACCTGTGGCTTCATCTCGTCCATGGCAAAAAGGAAGGGGTGCCGCTGTCCTGCCTACCCGTGGCGCCGCGCCGGGTTACGCCCAGCCCTCCTAGCCGCGCGAGCGCTCCAGCGCTCGTCGCCAGTCCGCCAGCAGCTCCTCCCGCTGCACCGCCTCCATCCGCGGCTCGTAGCGCTCGGCCTCGCGCCACATCTGCCCTACCTGCTCGACCGTCCAGGCACCAATGGCGATGCCGGCCAGGTAGGCGGCGCCGAGCGCGGTCGTCTCGGCGATCTCCGGCACCGAGACCGGCACCCCCAGCACGTCGGCCTGGAACTGCATCAGCCAGCGGTTGACGCTGGCGCCGCCGTCGGCCCGCAGCAGCTCCAGCCGCTCGCCGCAGGCCTCCTCCTCGGCTCGCACCGCGTCAACGGTCTGGTAGGCGATCGCCTCCAGCGCCGCCCGCGCCAGGTGCGCCCGGCCGCTGCCGCGGGTGAGGCCGACGATCGTCCCGCGCGCGTAGGGGTCCCAGTGCGGCGAGCCGAGCCCGGTCAGGGCGGGGACGAAGTAGACGCCGTCGTTGGCCTCGAGCGAGGCCGCCAGCGCCTCCGCCTCCCCCGCCGCGGCGATGATCCCGAGCCCGTCGCGCAGCCACTGCACGGCGGCGCCGGTGACGAAGATCGAGGCCTCCAGCGCGTAGGCGACCTCCTCGCCGAGCCCCCAGGCGACCGTCGCCAGCAGGCCGTCGGGGACCGGCGGCGGCTGCGGGCCGCTGTTGAGGAGGACGAAGCTGCCGGTCCCGTAGGTGTTCTTTGCCATCCCCGGGTGATGGCAGGCCTGGCCGAAGAGGGCCGCCTGCTGGTCGCCGGCCACCCCCGCCACCGGCACCTCGCCGCCGAACTCGCTGGTGGTGCCGAAGACATGGGCCGAGGGGCAAGGCTGCGGCAGCTGCGCCGGGTCGACCCCGAGCAGCTCGCACAGCTCCGGGTCCCAGTCGAGCTTGCGGATGTCGAACAGCAGCGTCCGCGAGGCGTTGGTGTAGTCGGTGACGTGCTGGCCGGTGAGCTTGAAGAGGAGCCAGGAATCGATCGTGCCGAAGACAGCCCGCTCCGCTCCCTCGGCGTTGCCCAGCAGCCACTCGATCTTGGTGCCGGAGAAGTAGGGGTCGATCGTCAGCCCGGTCCGCTCCCGCACCAGCGGCTCGTGCCCGGCCGCTTTCAGCTCGCCGCAGCGATCGGCGGTGCGGCGGTCCTGCCAGACCAGCGCCCGGTGGACCGACTCGCCCGTCTGCGGGTCCCAGGCGACGACGGTCTCGCGCTGGTTGGTGATCCCGATCGCGTCGAGCTCGGCCCCCTCGACGCCGGCGTCGGCGAGCGCCTCGCGGGCGACCCGCCGGGTCACCTCCCAGATCTCGCTCGCGTCGTGCTCGACCCAGCCCGGCCGCGGGAAGAACTGCTCGAACTCCGAGTAGGCGCGGCCGGCGATCGCCCCCTCGGCGTCGAAGACGAGGCAGGTGGTACCCGTCGTCCCCTGGTCGATGGCGAGGATCACGGATGGCTTTTCCGGACGCGGCAGGTGCGGGTCAGAGTCGAGGCCAGTTTGCGCCCGTCAGAGAAGGTCATCGAGACGCGGACGAAGGGAAAGGCGGCGATGTTGATGCCGGGCGGCGCGGCGCAGGCGGCGGTGAGGTAGCTGTGGACCCGGCCGCGGTAGATGAACTTGCGGCGCAGATTGAGGGTGATCTTCTTCATGTATCCATAGTGGTTGAGCCGGGCGGGAAGGGAGGCGGTGAGGACCGTCCGGAAGGTGCCCCCCGAGTTGTGGATGTGGAAGACGAGGGTGCGGCTGTTCGGCACCGGGGTGCTGCCGTAGACGTGGGCGAGTATCGCCCGCTGCCCGTCGACGATCGCGTTGAAGGCGAGGATCCGCCCCTGCAGTGGGAAGGCGCGCTGTTCGGGCAGGGAGACGGCGGCGGCGTAGCGCCCTTCGCCCACCAACGCCGAGCCGCATGCCTTCAGCGCCTCATCGTTGGTGGCGGTCTCGATCTGCGAGCGCCGGCAGAGCGGCAGCCCCTTGGTGTCGATCCGGCCGCCGCGGTTGATCCCGATCGCGATCCAGCGCAGTGCCGGCGGCCGGTCGCCGGAGAGCGTCCTGATCGTGCCGTCGACCCGCACCGCGATCGGCGCGTTGGCGTCCCGCGGCAGCGCATTGGGCGCGATGCCGCCGTCGAACTTGATGAAGAGATCCCCCTTCTCGACTATTTCGGCAGCATTGGCAAACACGGCAACCAATAGCCAAGCCGCCGTCAGCCCAACGAGCAGCACTCCCCTCTTTCCCCTTCCACGCATCAGATTCAGGCTAACGCGGCGCGGTCTTCCGATGAAATGAGCGAGAGACGAACACCCGCAGGAAGTCGCGCAGCTGGACGGCGCGGTGGAGGAAGCCCTCGAGGTCCCTGCCGGTGGCGCGGTGCTCGAGGTCCAGCTCGTACTCGCGCAGACAGAAGCCGGCGCGGACGGCGTCGACGGTGATCCCGATCTCCATCCCGTAGCCGCGGGCGAAGGGCAGGACCGCGCCCAGGACCTCGACCCGCATCGCCCGCTGACCGGAGATCGATGCTTCGGTCTCAAGGCCGCAGAGGCGGCGGATCGCCCAGCGGGCGAAGCCGAGCGCCACCCCGAAGCCGCCGCCGAGGCGGCGGCTGAAGGAGGCGACGGCGAGGTCGCACCCGCCCCCCTGCACCGCCTCCACCAGCGGCGCCAGCCGCGCCGCCGAGGCGCCGAGGTCGCCGTCGCAGAGCAGCACCAACTGCGGCGCCGGCTCGACGCTCAGCGCCGCCGCGGCCGCCGCGCTGACGTTGCCGCCCTTGCCGTGCGGCTTCCCCCGCCGCACCACCTCGGCCCCTGCCAGCATCGCCGCCTCGGCGGTGCCGTCCGTGGAAGCGTCGTCCGCGACCCAGATCCGCGCCCTCGGAAAGACTCCGCGCAGAGCCCGCACCGTCTCGCCCACCCGGTCGGCCTCGTTGTGGGCGGCGACGATCGCCGCCAACGCTCCCTCGTCCCCCGCCGCGTTCTCCAGTCCCATGGTCGGGATATTGTCCCGGCCCATGGCAGACATCGAGGCACACATCACCGGCAACGTCTGGAAAATCGAGGTCGCGATCGGCGACGAGGTCTCCGACGGCGACACCGTCGTCATCCTCGAGTCGATGAAGATGGAGATCCCGGTCGAGGCCGAAGACGACGGCGTCGTCAAGGAGATCCGCTGCGAGGAGGGTCAGTCCGTGAGCGAAGGGGACGTCCTCGTCGTGCTGGAGTAGCCGTGGAAGAGCGCCTCGCGGGCGGCAAGCTCCTCCTCGACCAGCCGGCCGAAGCGGTCGCCCGGCTGACGATCTGCAACCCCGAGCGGCGCAACCCCCTCGACCACGAGGTCCTCGACGCGATCGCCGAGATCGTCCCCCAGCTCGACCGCGGGATCGAGATCCGCTGCCTGCTGATCACCGGCGCGCCTCCCGTCTTCTCCGCCGGCTACGACATCGTCAGCATCCCCGAGGAGTCCTTCGAGCAGGACGCCGAGGCGCTGGTCGCCCATCCCTTCCACGCGGCGATGGAGGCGGTCGCCAGGCACCCGTGGCCCACCGTCGCCGCGGTCAACGGCCACGCGATCGGCGGCGGCCTGGAGCTGGCGATCACCTGCGACCTGCGGATCTGCGCCGCCGGCGCGAAACTGGGGATGCCGCCGGCGAAGCTGGGACTGATCTACAGCCACACCGGCCTGCGCCGATTTCTCGACACGGTCGGGCTGGCACGGACCAAGGAGCTCTTCCTCACCGGCCGCAACTTCGGCGCCGCCCGGGCCGAGAGCATCGGCCTCGTCAACGAAGTCGTCGCTGACGACGAGTTGGAACGCCGGTCGGTCAACCTCGCCGCGACGATCGCCGGCAACGCGCCGATCGCGATGCGCGGCAACAAGCAGGCGATCGAACTCCTCAACTCCAACGCCGAGCTGAGCGAGCAGCAGGAGGCTGACCTGGTCGCCCTGCGCGAATCGTGCTTCTCCTCCGAGGACTTCCGCGAGGGCATCCGCGCCTTCGCCGAGAAGCGCCCACCGCGCTGGACGGGACGGTGAGCGCAAAGGCGCGCAAACACCTCGCCGCCGCCGACCCGACGATGGGAGATCTGATCGAGCGGGTCGGGAAGATCGACCTCGCGACGCGGCTGCGGCGGCGCCGAGAGGAGCGCCCGGCCGACGCCTACGGCGCCCTGCTGCGGGCGATCGTCGGCCAGCAGCTCTCGACCAAGGCGGCGCGGACGATCTACATGCGCGTGCTCGACCTCTTCGGCGGCGCCACCCCCTCCCCCCAGCAGCTGCTGACAGCGCGCGAGCAGGACCTCCGCGCTGCCGGCCTCTCCGGCCGCAAGACCGAATACGTCCGCGACCTCGCCGCCCACGTGTTGGGCGGCGAACTGGAGCTGGACCGGCTCGATCAGCTAGACGACGAGGAGGTGATCGAGGAGATCGTCGCCGTCCGCGGCCTCGGCCGCTGGACCGCCGAGATGTTCCTGCTCTTCCACCTCGAACGGCCCGACGTCCTCTCCGGCGGCGACCTCGGCATCCGCAAAGCGGTCCAGGTCGAGTACGACCTGGCCGAGATGCCGCCGCCGACCCAGGTGCTGGAGATCGGCGAGCCCTGGCGTCCGTACCGGAGCCTGGCGTCGCTGTACCTGTGGGAGTCCCTGGCGGTGGTGCCCTGATGAGGAAACGCTTCTGGCTGGGCATCACCGCCGTTGTCCTGATCGCAGTCGGCTCCGTCGCCGCCGCCGTCTCGGTCTACCTCAACGACCGCAACGACTTCCAGCAGATGCAGCGTGAGGAGGCGGTGCGAGCGGCGCACCAGGCGGAAGCCACGGCCGCGCTCTCGATCGGCAAGCTCTCGACCGCGGCGGCGTTTGCCCAGACGCAGAAGAACTTGAATCGGCACGAGTTCCGCGTGATCGGCCGCTCCCTACTCGGCGACGGCGCGCTCGACGGCGCTGCCTACGTTCCCCGGGTGCCCGCGGCGAAACGTGCCGCCTACGAACAGAGCCTCGGGGTCGAAATCCACGAACGCGTTTTCGGGCGGGTCATGCGACGCTCGGCGCGGCGTTCGGTCTACTACCCCGTCACCTTCGGGACCAGCGAAGACGCGCAACCCAAATTGATCCGCGGCTTCGACCTCGGCTCGGACCCGCTGCGGGCCCGTGTCCTGCGCCGCGCCGGCGACACCGGCCGGGCAGTGGCGACGCCGCTGGTCCGGCTGCTGATCGGCGGCACCGGGATCAACGTCTTCCGGCCGATCTACCGCGACGGCGCACCCGTGAGGACGGTCGCCGAGCGCCGGCGGGCGCTGACCGGCTTCATCGCCGGCAGCTTCCGGGTGCAGGACGTCGCCGCCGCCGCGGTCGCCGTCCTACCCGCTGACGTTGAAGTGCAGGTGCGGGTCGGCCACAACCCTGCGTTCGGCCCGGAAGGAGATCTCGAAGACGCTGCAAGCACGCCAATCCACATCGCCGACCGCACCTGGCTGTTGGTGGTCAAGGATCCCGGTGGACCGGGCATCGGCCTGCCGCTGGCGCTGGCGGTGCTGGGGATCGCGCTCGCCGCCCTGCTCGCCGCCCTGATCGTCAGCTGGAGCCGCGGCGAACGGATGCAGGAGTTGGAGCGCCAGGCAAGCCAGGATTCCCTCACCGGCCTCGACAACCGGCGGCGCTTCGAGCAGGACCTGGCGGCGGCGATGGCGCGCAGCCGACGCTACGGCTCCACCGGCGCCCTGCTGATGCTCGACCTCGACGGCTTCAAGCAGGTCAACGACTCCCACGGCCATCCGGCGGGCGATCGGGTGATCAAGGAAGTGGCGGCGACGCTGCGGCAGCGCACCCGCGCCGGCGACTCGCTCGCGCGCCTGGGCGGCGACGAGTTCGCGGTGATCCTCCCCCGCTGCAGCGCCCAGGAGGCGACGTTGGCCGCGGAAGCGCTCGAGCGCGAGCTGCGCGAGCACAGCGGCGACGGCGACGGCGGGCCGATCACCGCCAGCATCGGCATCGCGATGTTCGGCGAAGACCCGCGGATGAGCCTCGCCAGCCTCGTCTCCGAGGCCGACACGGCGATGTACGCGGCGAAGGACGCCGGCGGCGAAACGGTCCGCATCTTCGACCCGCTGGCGGTACGCGAGGACGCGCCGGAGCGGGGCTAGCGCAGGCCGGCGCGCAGGGAGAGCACCCGTTCCACCGAGGCTTCGAATTCGGCGCGGTCGAGGGCGCCGGAGCGCAGTTTCGCCAGCAGGTCCCGCCAAGCGCTCTGGGCGGGACCGAGGTGGGTGAACAGGAGCAGGTCGGCGCCCGCCCGAGCGCCGGCTACGGCCGCTTTGCCCGGGCCGCCGAAGTGTTCGACCGCGGGCGTTTCCAGCGCGTCGGTGATGCTGACGCCTGCGAAGCCGAGGCGGTCGCGCAGCTCGCCGGTGGCGATCGCGCGGGTGAAGGCGGCGGGATCTTCGGAGAAGGCGGGGTAGATCGCGGTGCTCAGCATCACCAGCTTGCCGCCCGCGGCGGTGAAGGCGGCGTAGGGCTTCTCGTCGACCGCGCGCAGCTCCTGCTTCGAGAGGTCGATCTGTTCGACCGAGAAGTCGGTGTTTTCGCGGGCGGCGCCGAAGCCGGGGAAGTGCTTGCCGGTCGCGGCGATGCCGCCGGCCTGCAGCGCCTGCGCGAACGGGATCGCGGTGGCGCTGACGCGGGCGGCGGTCGCGCCGAAGCTCCGTTCCGTTTCCGCGATCACGCCGCCCGGCCGCCCCACGTCGAGCACCGGCGCCAGGTCGACGTTGACGCCGACGTCGCGCAGGTTGGCGGCGGTGCGGCGGCCCTGCTGGAAGCTGAAGGCAGCGCCGCGGGCGCCCATTTCGCGAGCGGAGGCGGTCGGGGCGCCGCTCACCCGCTTCACCTCGCCGCCCTCCTGGTCGACCATTATCAGCAGCGGGGACCGCAGCTGAGGCGGGCGCGGAATCGCCTGCAGACGGCCGATCAGTTGTCGCCCGGCGGCACGACCGGGGAAGTTGCCGGCGAAGAGGACGACGCCGGCGACCCCGCCCTGGCGGATCGCGGCGCGCAACCCTGGAGAGACCGAGGTGCCACCGAGGCCGACCACGATCCGCTCGCCGGCGAGTTGCTTCAGGGAGAGACTGGCAGCGGCATCCGCCTGGGGCGCAGGGTCGTTCCCGACGCTGGCGCCGATGACGAAGGCGACGATCGCCAGGCAGGACAGCGTCCCCATCGCTCCCCGTCGCCGTCGCCGCACCGCGCGCTCCATCGCACCGATGCTAGGCGTCCGGCCCGATTCTTAGCCTTGCCGCTGCATGCCCCCCTTGATCACCGCCGAGGAGGCCCTCGCCTACGGTCGCCTCACCGACCACGCCGAGATCGAAGCGCTCGTCGAACGCGCCTGGGAGGTGCGGGTCGAGAACTTCGGCGACTCGACCGACATGTGCTCGCTGGTCAACGCCAAGTCGGGCGGCTGCGCCGAGGACTGCGGCTTCTGCGCCCAGTCCCGCTATGCCGAGGCCGACACGCCGATGCACGCGATGATGGAGCCGGAGCAGATCCTCGAGCACGCGAAAGCGGCCGAGGCGGCCGGCGCCCACCGCTTCTGCATGGTCACCCAGGGTCAGGGGCTCTCCAAACGCGACTTCCAGAAGATCCTCGACGGCGCCCGCCTCGTCGCCGAGCAGACCAACCTCAAGCGCTGCGCCTCGATCGGCCACATGTCGGTCGAGCGGGCGAAAGCGCTGAAAGAAGCCGGCATCCAGCGGGTCCACCACAACGTCGAGTCGGCCCGCTCCTTCTACCCCGAGGTCTCGACCACGGTTCGCTACGAGGGCCGGCTGCGGACGATTCAGGCGGTCAAGGAGGCGGGGCTGGAGACCTGCGTCGGTGGCATCCTCAACCTCGGCGAGTCGCCCGAGCAGCGGGTCGAGATGGCCTTCGAGCTCTCCGAGATCAACCCGACCTCGGTACCGATCAACCTGCTGATCCCGAAGGAGGGGACGAAATTCGGCGACCGCACCACGATGGACCCCTGGGACGTCGTCAAGTGGATCGCGATCTTCCGCCTGATCATCCCCGGCGCCCTCTTCCGTCTCTGCGGCGGCCGGGTCGAGAACCTCGGCGAGCTGCACAAGCTGGCGGTGAAGGCGGGGCTGAACGGGGTGATGATGGGCAACTTCCTCACCACCCTCGGCGCCGAGCCGGCCGAGGACCGGGCGATGTTCGAAGAACTCGGCCTCAACGTCGCCCGCCAGCCCGACAACGGCGCCAACCCGCGCCCCGACAATCGCTCCGGCTGGCTCGACGGCGAGACCCCGGCGACGCCGATGGACGAGCTGGTCGACAGCCAGGAGGAGGCCAACTTCTGGGACCCCTCGACCCAGCTGCGGGTGGTGAAGAAGGCGAAGAAGCCGCCGCGGTACCCGCAAGCGGCGTGACCGACGTCGCCGAGCGGCTCGAGGAGCTCCGCGAGCGCGGCCTCTACCGGCGGCTCCGCCTGATCGACGGCCCCCAGGGCCCCAGCGTCACCCTCGACGGCCGCCCCGTCCTGCTGCTCTGCTCGAACAACTACCTCGGGCTCGCCGACCGCGCCGAGGTCCGCGAGGCGGCGGCCGAGGCGGCGCTGCGCTGGGGCGCTGGCGCTGGCGCTTCGCGGCTGATCTCCGGGAACATGGAGCCGCACCGGCAGTTGGAGGAGCGGCTGGCGGCGTTCAAGGGCTACGGGGCGGCGCTGCTTTTCGGCTCCGGCTACCTCGCCAACACCGGCGCCGTCGCCGCCCTGGCCGGGCGCGGAGAGGTCGTCTTCTCCGACGAGCTCAACCACGCCAGCATCGTCGACGGCTGCCGGCTCTCGCGGGCGGAGACCTTCGTCTACCGCCACGGTGACCTCGAACACCTGGCCTGGGCGCTCTACCACGTGCGCGGCCGGCCGGCGCTGATCGTCACCGACGGCGTCTTCTCGATGGACGGCGACGTGGCGCCGCTGGCGGAGCTGCTGGAGCTGGCGCGCCGCCACAGCGCCCGGCTGATGGTCGACGAGGCGCACGCGACCGGCGCGATCGGCCCCGGCGGCCGCGGCACGGTCGCCGCCGCCGGCCTCAGCGGCGAGGTCGACGTGGTGGTCGGGACGCTCGGCAAGGCGCTCGGCTCCTACGGCGCCTACGTCTGCGCGAGCGCCGAGACCATCGACTTCCTCGTCAACACGGCGCGGCCCTTCATCTTCTCGACGGCGCCGCCGCCGCCGGCCGCCGGCGCGGCGCTGGCGGCGCTCGACGTGCTGGAAGCCGAGCCGGAGCTGGTCGACCGCCTGCAGGGGAACGCCGCGACTCTGCGCGCGGCGCTCGCCGCGGAGGGACTCGACGCGGGCGGCTCGCGCACGCAGATCGTCCCGATCGCGGTCGGCGAGGCGGAGACGGCGATGGAGCTCTGCGAGCGGGCGCTGGCCCGCGGCGTCTTCGCCCAGGGCATCCGGCCGCCGACCGTGCCCGAGGACTCCTCACGGCTGCGCCTGACGGTGATGGCGACGCACCGGCGCGAGGAGCTGGCGCGGGCGGCGCGGGAGATCGGCGCCGCCGCCCGGGAGATCGGCCTCCTGCCCAGCGCCGCCATCGCCGCATAGGGAACGGCGCGTGGCGGCTGCAGGCATCTTCGTCACCGGCACCGGCACCGAGGTCGGCAAGACCGTCGTAGCAGCCACGATCGCCCACACCCTCGCCGCCGAAGGCCAGCGCGTCCACGTCTTCAAGCCAGCAGTGACCGGCCTCAACGAAGGGGTCGAAACCGACCACGCCCTACTGCGCCGCGCGTCCGGCTCAGAACAAAGCGACGACGAAATCGCCCCCTACCGCTACGGCCCTCCCGCCTCGCCCCACCTAGCAGCCGCGCTGGCCGGCGAGGAAATCGACCCCGAGCGCCTCCGCCAAACCGCCCACGCCGCCGCCGAGGACGCCGACGTCCTGGTCTGCGAGGGAGTAGGCGGCCTCCTGGTCCCCCTCTCCCCCACCTACCTGGTCCGCGACCTGGCCGCCGACCTCGGCTACCCCCTAGTAGTAGTCGTCAGCCCCGGCCTAGGCACCATCAACCACACCCTCCTAACCATCGAATCCGCCCGCACCGCCGGCCTCCAAGTAGCCGCCGTAGTCCTCAATCCCTGGCCCGAGCAGCCAAGCGAAATCGAACGCTCCAACCGCGAGACGATCGCGAACCTAGCCGACCTCCCGGTCCACACCCTTCCGCAACTCGACACCGCCGCCCCCGCTACCTGGCCCCCGCTACGCATCTGGCCGACGGGCCGATAAGTCGAGATCCTGCTGCCGACGGGGCGAAATGACTGCCACGGCCAGTCATTTCGTCCCGTCGGCGGGCGCGGGTGGACAATTCGTCCCGTTGGCAGCGAGTTAGACGATTACGTCGAGGGTGCCGGCGCTCAGTTCGACGGTGAAGCCCGATCCCTCGGCGAGCGCGGCGGCGGCCTTGGGATCGGCGGGCGGCTTCTTCGCCTCCAGCAGCGCTCGCGCCACGTCGCCGCGGACGGCCTTTGCCATGTGGGAGACGGCCTTGCGCTCGCCGTCCTGCTCGGAGAAGGCGCGGACTGCCAGCAGGGTCGCTCGCTGTGGCTTCCAGAAGGAGCTGTAGGCGGCGGAGCGCATGTCGATGATCAGTTCGCTCTCCTCGTCGGGCAGCGCCTCGGCCAGAGCCGGGCGCCAGTAGGCCGCTGGCGCGCCGATCCCCTCCAGGCGCGTCTTCGGGGGGAACTTGTAATAGGGAATGCGGTCGTCGGGCCGGACGAACCCCCAGAGCGCGCTCGCGATCAGCACTCGCCGCCGCGCCTTGGCTGGCAGCTTCGGCAGCTCCAGCCGCCCATAGAGCACACCGGTGTAGACCTCGGCCGCCGGCGCCGCGGGTGCCTTCAACAGCGCCGGATCGAAAGCGTCGATCAGTTGCTCTCGCTTCGCACTCAGCTCCTCCGCGAAGGCAAGCGCACCGAGATCGACCGGCTCTCCCGCCTCGGGCCGAGCCTTCCCTTCCGAGGGCGGCAGCAGGATCAGCATCGAGCGGAGGAGCCTATGCCGACGGGACGATTTCCGGATACATAGGTCGGTTTTCGTCCCGTCGGCGTAAGGAGAAGCTCAGGCCGCAGCGGCCTCCGTGGTCTCCTCGGCCGCAACGAGCTCGCCGCCGGGGTTGGCCTCGGCGGTCGCCGCCTCGACCGTCGTCGGCCTCCGGCCCTTGGCCCGAATCGCCGTCGCCCCGATCATCGCTCCCAGCAGGGCGACGAAGCCGGAGACGGTCATCGCGTGGCCGAGGGCGTAGACGAACGCTTCATTGCCGGCCGCCATCACCTGCTTGGTCTGGGCCGGGTCGAGGCCCGGGACATGCGGGACGGTGCCGCTGCCGAGCCCTTCGGAGATCTGGGCGCGCTGAGCGGCCGTCACCCCGCTGCTGCCGAGCAGCGAGTCGAGCTTGGAGCTGACCAGGCCCTGAAAGATCGCCCCGGTGACGGCGACGCCGAGGCTGCCGCCGACCATGCGAAACATCGAGAGCACGCCCGAGGCGAGGCCCGCTTTCTGCACCGGCACCGCGTTCATCGCCGCGCTCGTCATCGGCGACATCGTCATCGCGATCCCGATGCCGAGCAGCATGAACCCGGGCAGCAGGTCGAGGTAGCCCGAGTCGACCGCGATGCGGCTGAAGCTGAACAGCGAGGCCGCGGCCAGCACCAGCCCCCCGGCGATCAGCCAGCGCGGGCCGAAGCGGTCGGACAGGCGCCCCGCCACCGGCGCCACGCCGACGATCATCAGCGTCGAGGGCAGGAAGCGCACCCCCGCTTCCAGCGGCGTGTAGCCGAGGATGTCCTGCATGTAGAGGGCGAGGAAGAAGAAGACGCCCATCATCGCGAAGGTGATGATCAGCGCCACGCAGACCGCGGCGAGGAAGTCACGGTCGCCGAGCAGCTCGAAGTGGACCATCGGCGCTTTGACCCGGTTCTCGACGAAGACGAAGGCGGGCAGAGCCACCGCGGCGAGCGCCAGCAGGGCGACGATTTCCGTTGATCCCCACCCCCAGCTGTTGCCCTCGACCAGGGCCAGCACCAGCGCCGTCAGCCCGACCGTCAGCACCGCCACGCCGGGGTAGTCGACGTCGCGCCCGACCGAGGTGTCGCGCGACTCGCGCACGGCGAAGGTGGTCGCCAGCACGGCGCCGATCGCAACCGGGATGTTGATGTAGAAGATCGCCCGCCAGCTGACGTGCTCGGTGAGGAAGCCGCCCAGCACCGGCCCGACCGCCAGCGCCAGCGCCGAGACGCCGGCCCAGGTGCCCATCGCCTTGCCGCGCTCGTGGGCGGGGAAGGCGTCGGTGATGATCGAGAGCGTGCCCGGCATCATCAGCGCCGCGCCGACGCCCTGGACCACGCGGCTGATGACCAGCGCGGTCTCGTCAACCGCGAAGCCGGCCGTCGCCGAGGACAGCGCGAAGATGACGACGCCGCTGAGGAACATCCGCCGCCGGCCGAAGATGTCGCCAAGCCGGCCGCCGGTCGCCAGCAGCACCGCGAAGGAGAGCGTGTAGCCGTTGATCGTCCACTCCAGGCCGCTGATCGACGCCCCCAGGTCCTTCTGGATCGAGGGCAGGGCGACGTTCACGACCGTGTTGTCGAGCATGATCATGAACAGCGCGAAGCACATCGCGCCGAGCGTCCACCACTTGCGGTTCTGGTCGGTGATCAGGTGGCTGTATCGCGTCAAGCGGGCTCACTTCCCTTCAGGTGCTCGTAGGTCTGGGCGAGGTCCTCGCGGTCCATCAGCGCCTCCACCGCGGCGTCGAGCTTGCGGCGCTGGGCGGCGCTGAGGGTCGCGACGAAAGATTCGATTCCGGTGAGGCGGACGGTGACCAGGGTGGCTACCAGCTTCTTGCCCCTGGCCGTGATCTTCACCCGGCGCACGCGGCGGTCGTCGGGGTCCTCGACCCGGCTCGCCAGCTTCGCCTTCACCAGCGCATCGACGGCGCGGCTCATCGAGGGCACCGAGACGCCGAACAGCTCGGCCAGGTCGCTGACCTGCCAGGCCTGGGCGTCGTGCCCCAGCCCGCCGAGCTCCAGCAGCACCTTGCACTGGGTCATCGAGAGACCCGTCTCCTCGATCACCCGCAGCTGGTTGCCACGGTCGTAGAGGAACATGTGGTGCATCAGCGCGGTCAGTCGCGCCGCCGTGTCCTTCTCGACCGGACCGACCTCTTCACGGGTGGCCTCCTCGATCGCTTTCACGTCAGTCGCATGCATCCAGACAATAGTTGCACAGCCGTAACCTTTTCGGAAGGGCAATATTTGCCGTGTGAGCAATCTCACGCGCAGGGCTCCCGCCGACCCCAGGGCTAACGTGCGAGCCATGCCGGTGGACCACGCGCAGCTCGACCGTGACTTCGTCTGGCACCCCTTCACCCAGCAGCAGGGCTGGAGCGAGGAAGAGCCACTGGTGGTCGAACGCGGCGAGGGCTCCTACCTGTTCGACACCGAGGGGCGGCGCTACCTGGACGGGACGGCGGCGCTCTGGTGCAACGTGCACGGGCACCGGCACCCGACGATCGACCGCGCCGTGCGCGAGCAGCTCGACCGGGTCGCTCACACGACGATGCTCGGCCTCACCCACCCCGGCGCCACCGAGCTGGCCGCGCGCCTGGTCGAGATCGCACCGCCTGGTCTCTCGCGCGTCTTCTACTCGGACTCCGGCTCGACGGCGGCGGAGATCGCGCTGAAGATCGCCTTCCAGTACCAGCAGCAGCGCAGCGGCGAGCACGCCCGCCGGACCAAGTTCGTGCGCCTGCGCGAGGCCTACCACGGCGACACCATCGGCTCGGTGTCGGTGGGAGGGATCGACCTCTTCCACTCGACCTACCGGCCGCTGCTGTTCGAGACGCACGTCGCCGAGCCAGGCGACGCCGCCGACCTCGAGCGCGTGCTCAGCGCCCATGCCGGCGAGGTCGCGGCGGTGGTGGTCGAGCCGCTGGTCCAGGGCGCGGCCGGGATCCTCGTCCAGCCGCCCGGCTACCTGCGCGCCGCCCGCGAGCTCTGCGACCGCTTCGGGGTGCTGCTGATCTGCGACGAGGTGGCGACCGGCTTCGGCCGCACCGGGACGATGTTCGCCTGCGAGCAGGAAGGCGTGGCGCCGGACCTGATGTGCCTGGCGAAGGGGATCACGGGCGGCTACCTGCCACTGGCGGCGACGCTGACGACGGAGGAGATCTACGCCGGCTTCCTCGGCTCCTACGAGGAGTTCAAGACCTTCTTCCACGGCCACACCTACACCGGCAACCCGCTCGCCTGCGCCGCCGCCCTCGCCAACCTCGACGTCTTCGAGCAGGAGCGGACGATCGAGCGCCTGCAGCCGAAGATCGCCCTCTTCGCGGAGCTGCTGGCCGAGGTCGCGGCGATGCCCGAGGTCGCCGAGGTGCGCCAGAAGGGCGTCATGGTCGGCATCGACCTCGGCGACCACGACGACTCCCTGCGGATGGGCCACCGGGTGACGATCGAGGCCCGCAAGCGCGGCGCCTTCATCCGCCCCCTCGGCAACACGATCGTCCTGATGCCGCCGCTCTCGATCTCCGAGGACGAGCTGCGCGAGCTCGTCGCCATCGCCGCCGAGTCGATCGCTGCCGCAGTGCCCATACTCGCCGTGTGACGGATCACGAGGTCGCCCGTAGTACGGGCATGGAGCAGACGCTTGTCGCAGCCGCCGAGGAAGCGCCGCGAGCCGCCGACCTCGCCTTCGACCGCCTCTACCGCTCCAGCCGCGACGACGTCTACGCCTACGTCGCCGGCCTTCTGCGCGACGGCCCGGCGGCGGAGGAAGTGACCGCCGCCGCCTTCGAGCGCGCCTACCGCAAGCGCCACCGCTTCGACCCCGAGCGCGGTGAGCCGCGGGCATGGCTGTTCGGGATCGCTCGCAACGCCGCGCTCGACGAGCTGCGCCGCCGCGGCCGCCAGACCGAGCTGACCGCCGAGCCGGCCGACCTGCACAGCCTCGGCGCTGAGGAGGGCGCCGAGCACAGCGAGCGCCGCCTCGCCGTGTCCACCGCCCTGGAGCGCCTCGCGCCCCGCGAGCGCGAGCTGATCGCGCTCAAGTTCTTCGCCGGCCTCGGCAACGCCGAGATCGCCCAGGTCCTCGGCGTCAGCGAGTCGAACGCCGGCACCAAGCTGCACCGCGCCATGACCAAGCTGAGGGAGGCATGCGATGGAACCGCCTAGGGACGACCAGCTGATCGCCGACCTCCGCGCCCTGCGCCCCACGCCCCGGCCGGCGTTCGCCGCCGAGCTCGACCAGCGCGCCGCCGCGGGCTTCCCGCGGCGCTCGCGGTTGCCGATGAAAAGCCCGCCGGTCTTTTGGACCGCCATGCGGAACAAAGGGCAGGCGCACCCTAAGCGTCTGCTGTTGGCCGCGGGCGGATTCGCGCTTGCGGCGATCGTGGCGGCGACGGCTCTCGTCATCGCCAGCGAACCCGATCACCCTCGCCCCGTCATCGCCCAGGCCGTCAAGCACGCGCCGCCGGAACCCTCCGCAGGCACCCTCAGCGAGCTGAACCCCTTCCACGGACCGCGCCAGGCACCAACCGAAGGTGGCCCTGAAGCCAGCGAGCCCATGTACGAAACGGAAGTTCCCGTCGCCCCGAGCGCGGCTGGAGCAGCGAGCGGAAGCGTCGAATACAACGCCAGCGCCAGCCTTCCTCACCACCGCGATGTCGAATACTCGGCCGAGATCGTCCTCGGGGCCGAACCGCAGGACGTCGCCGGCGACGCCGCCAGGGTCTTCGAAG
Organism: Solirubrobacterales bacterium; assembly: GCA_051954855.1. GTDB lineage: Bacteria > Actinomycetota > Thermoleophilia > Solirubrobacterales > 70-9 > VAYN01. The sequence continues at coordinate 121,279 of JBQCHH010000025.1, forward strand.
CGGTCCACGCCAGCGACGGCATCGTCATGCGCTCCTCCACCCGCCAGGGCAAGGCCGGGCAGGCGGGCGCGACCTTCGAGCTGCTGATCCCGAGCGCCAAGCTGCCCGACGCCCTCGCCGCCTTCTCCGAAATCGACACGGTGCGCTCGCGCCACGAGGCGACCACCGACATCACCCACCCGACTGTCACCACCTCCGAACTGCTGAAGGAATCACGGGCGCGGATCGACAGCCTGCTCGCTCAACTCGCGGCGGCGGAACTCGAATCCGATCGCGAAGCGGTCGAAGCCGAGCTGCGGCAGGAGCGCCGCCATGCCGCCCGCCTCACCGACCAGCTCGACCACCTGCACAAGCGCGCCGACTACACCCGCGTCTCGCTGCGGATCGTCACCGGCGAAACCGAAGAATCGACGGGCGGCGGCTGGGGCATTGACGACGCCTTCCGCGACGCCGGCCACATCCTCGCCGTCGCCGCCGCGGTGACCGTGGTCGGCCTGGCGATCCTCGGCCCGATCGCCCTGATCGCCCTCCTCGCCTGGCTCACCCATCGCGCCTGGATCCGCCGCGAGCGCCGCCGCGCCCTCGGCTGACCCCTCCCCATCGCATCGTTTCCACCCTTGGAGCCCCTATAGGGGCATGAAAGGTGGAAACGTGCCGTAGGGTGGGCGCGATGGAGGAGCGACGGCGCGGACCGGCGGAGATGCCGAACTTCGGACCGCCCTCGACGCCGCGGCCGGCGGCCTCAATCGTTCTGCTGCGGCGCGGCGGCAGGCATGCGCAGAGGGAGCTGGAGGTGCTGATGCTGCGGCGCAGCGAGGAGGCGAAGTTCATGCCGGGCGTCTGGGTCTTCCCGGGCGGCTCGCTGGACGCAGCCGACGGTGCCGAGGAAGCCGGCCTGCGTGCCTGCGCCGTGCGCGAGCTCGCCGAGGAGGCGGGGATCGAGCTGCCAGCCGAGGAGGAGCTCGTGCCCTTCAGCCGCTGGATCACGCCGGAGGTGATCGCCACCCGCTTCGACGCCTGGTTCTTCCTCGCCCTCGCCCCACCCCACACGCCGCCGCGGCCGGACGGGGTTGAGACCACCGAGGCGCGCTGGTTCCAGCCACGGGCGGCACTGGAGTCCCAGGACGCCGGCGAGCTCGTCCTCTCCTTCCCCACCCGCACCCAGCTCGGCTGGCTGGCCGAGTTCCGCACCTCCGACGAGGCGCTCGCCGCCTACCGCGAGCGCACCCTCGAACCGATCCTGCCCAAGGTCATCGCCGACGAGGGCGCCGAACCCCGCATAGTCCTCCCCGGCGACCCCGATTACCCGGCGTAACTCTCGAACTGCATCAACTTTCCGGGCTGAGGACCCGGAAAGTTGATGCAGTTCGCTAGGCGGTCGGGAACGGCGCCAGCCCCGCGTGCCAGGGGCCGGGCGGGTAGGTGTGGATGTTGCTCTCTTCCATCTCCGCCTGCAGCCGTTTGAACAGCTGCCCCGCGTTTTTCAGCGCCGCTTTCAGTTCCTCTTCGCTGCGCTCGCGCAGGCGCCAGAGGAACCAGAGCTGGCGGTCGTTGACGCCGAAGTCGATCTCGCCGGTGATCGTCGTCACCCAGCCGAGGAAGCCGGGGCTGAAGAGCTCGCGCAGGGCGATCGGGTCGTACTCCTTCGGCACCGTCGCCCAGAAGCGCTTGTTGAAGTCGATCGACTCGAATTCCACCTTGCGCGAGAACTTCTGGGTCACCACCTCGTGCCCCTCGATCGACTCGACGTTGAAGGCGGGCACCACCTGCGCCAGGTCCGGCATGTGGGCCTTGGCGAGCAGCGCGGTCGGCAGCACCGCCTTGTTGAAGAGCCCGCCGACTTCCTTTTCGTCAGCGTCGCAGCACGCCCCCCAGAAGCCTTCGACGAGCTGCCCGGTCAGCCGGTTGACGCCGCCGACGCAGAGCGCCACCGGCCCGTCTTTGGGGTTGATCCCCCCGACCGGCTCGTAGGTGAGGTCGTGGCGCTCGCCGTAGCGGCGCACCGTCTCGGCCCATTCCTGCGCTTCCTGCTTCGCGCCCACGCCGCGATCCTATGCGGCGCCGCTCGGCGGCGTTAGGATGCTCACAAGCCCGGTCCGAACCACAGGGAGCCTCCATGACCATCGTCATCATCATCGTCGTCGCGATCCTCATCGTCGCGGTCCTCTATTACGTCGGCAAGCGCAACGGGATCATCGCCGCGCGCAACCGGGTGGACGAGTCCTGGAGCGGGATCGACGTCCAGCTCAAACGGCGTCACGACCTCGTCCCCAACCTCGTGGAGACGGTCAAAGGCTACGCCGAGCACGAGAGCGCGACCTTCGAAAAAGCGACCAAAGCGCGGGCCGAGGCGATGCAGGCCTCCAGCGTCGCCGACACCGCCAAAGCCGAGTCGAAACTGACCGGCGCCCTGACCGAACTGCGCGCCGTCGCCGAGAACTACCCGACCCTGCGGGCGACCGAGAACTTCCAGCAGCTGAGCCGCAACCTCTCCGAGCTCGAGGACGAGATCCAGGCCGCGCGCCGGATCTACAACTCCAACGTCCAGTCCTACAACACGGACATCCAGCAGTTCCCGGGCTCGATCATCGCCAACCAGGGCGGCTTCACCGCACGCGACTACTTCGAGATCGAAGACGCCACCGAGCGCGAGGCTCCGCAGGTCAGCTTCGGCAAATAGTCGCCGGCCGCATCTCCCTAACATCCAGGACATGACTACGGAGACCAAAGAAGCAACCCTCTGGATCTGCGACAGCTGCGGGTTCATCTACGACCCCGCGGTCGGCGATCCCGACGGCGGCATCCCGCCCGGAACCGCGTTCGAGGACATCCCCAGCGACTGGTTCTGCTCGGTCTGCGGCGCCCGCACCAGCGACTTCCGGCCGCTCGAGCCCGGCGAAGCCTAGGCCCGCCGACAACTCTGAGCCGATGAGCCGGTACGACTACGACTGGGTGGTTATCGGCTCCGGCTTCGGGGGCTCGGTCTCTGCCCTGCGCCTAGCCGAAAAGGGCTACAAGGTCGGCGTCCTGGAGTGCGGCAAGCGCTTCACCGACAAGGACTTCCCGAAGTCGACCTGGGACATCCGCCGCTACTTCTGGGCGCCGCGGATCGGCCTGCGCGGCATCTTCCGCCTCTCCACCTTCAAAGACGTCTCGGTCGTCAGCGGCTGCGGCGTCGGCGGCGGCAGCCTCGGCTACGCCAACACGCTCTACGTCCCGCCCGCGAAGTTCTTCAAGGACCCGCAGTGGGCCGACATGGCCGACTGGGAGAGCGAGCTCGCCCCCCATTACGCCGAAGCGCAGCGGATGCTCGGCGTCGCCCAGGTCGAGACCGACGACGCCGCCGACGACCTCCTGCGCGAGTACGGCGAGCACATCGGCGTCGGCGACACCTACCGCAAGACCCCGGTCGGGATCTTCTTCGGTGAGCCCGGCAAAACCGTCCCCGACCCCTACTTCGGCGGCGAGGGGCCGGACCGCACCGGCTGCAGCCTCTGCGGGCGCTGCATGGTCGGCTGTCCCCACGGCGCCAAGAACACGCTCGTCAAGAACTACCTCTATCTGGCCGAAGGGCGCGGGGTCGAGGTCACCCCCGACCGCACCGTGACCGAGATCCGCCCGCTCGGCGCCGCCGACGGCTCAGACGGCTACGCGATCACCAGCGAACGCTCGGGGATGATCCCCGGCCGCGGCAAGCGCACCATCACCGCCCGGGGGGTCGTGGTCGCCGCCGGCGCCCTCGGCACCAACAAGCTGCTGCAGCGCTGCCGCCTCGGCGGCTCCCTGCCGAAGATCTCATCCCGGCTTGGCGAGCTGGTCCGCACCAACAGCGAGATGATCCTCGCCGTCACCGTCCCCGAGGACTACCCGGACGACCTGACCAAGCGGGTCGCGATCAGCGGCAGCATCTACCCCGACGCCGACACCCACATCGAGACCGTCAGCTACGGCAACGACGGCGACTCGATGGGCCTGCTCTACACGCTCCTGGTCGGCGACGGCACCCGCGTCACCCGGCCGCTGAAGCTGCTCGGGCAGATCGTCCGCCACCCGGTCCGCTTCGCCAAGGTGCTGTGGCCGAAGGGCTGGTCGCGGCGCACGATCATCCTCCTGGTGATGCAGACGCTGGACAACGCGATCGCGTTGCGGCCGAGGCTGAAACGCTCGGGCAACGTCTGGCTGCAGACCGAACAGGACCCGGAGAAGCCGAACCCGACCTTCATCCCGGTCGCCAACGAGGCCGCCGAATGGCTGGCCGAGCGCACCGGCGGCATCGCCCAGAGCTCGGTGATGGAGGCGCTGATGAACATCCCCAGCACCGCCCACATCCTCGGCGGCGCGGTGATCGGCCACGGCCCCGAGGACGGGGTCGTCGACGCCCGCCAGCGCGTCTTCGGCTACGAGAACCTGCTCGTCTGCGACGGCTCGGCGGTGCCGGCGAACGTCGGCGTCAACCCCAGCCTGACGATCACCGCGCTCGCCGAGCACGCCATGGAGCAGATTCCCGCAGCCTCAGAGCAGCCGAGCTACGAAGCGAACCTCTCGGCGACGTAGTCCCAGTTGACGACGTTCCAGAAGGCGTCGAGGTATTCCGGGCGCTTGTTCTGGTACTTCAGGTAGTAAGCGTGCTCCCAGACGTCAACGCCGAGCAGCGGCGTGCTGCCGTCGGAGATCGGCGAGTCCTGGTTCGGGGTCGAGACCACGGCGAGGCCGTCGTTGTCCTTGACCAGCCAGGCCCAGCCGGAGCCGAAGCGGGCGATGCCGGCGTTTTTGAACTCCTCCTTGAAGGAGTCGAAGGAGCCGAAGGTCTCGCCGATCGCCGAGGCCAACTCGCCGCTCGGCTCGCCGCCGCCGTCGGGGCTCATCATCTGCCAGAAGAGCGTGTGGTTGTAGTGGCCGCCGGCGTTGTTGCGGACCGCCGCCTGCTTGTCGCCGGGGAGGCTGGAGAGATTGCGGAGCACGTCCTCGACGTCGCGGTCGGCCCACTCGGTGCCCTCGAGGGCGGCGTTGGCTTTGTCGACGTAGGCCTGGTGGTGCTTGTCGTGGTGGATGCGCATCGTTTCCTCATCGATGTGAGGCTCGAGCGCGTCGTAGGGGTACGGCAGGTCAGGTACGGAGAAAGCCATCGCAAAGCTCCTTTTCGGTTTGAAGTCCGCTTCGGAGCCTAACTATTCCGGCGTAACTTCTTCGCCCTGCTTGGCCTGTTCGCTGCTGCCCTCGCGGGGCACCGCGCCCGGGTCGCCGCCGGTCCATTCGTTGAAGCGGTACCAGGCGGGCTTGGCTTCCCGGTTCCGGGTCAGCAGGCCGGCGGAGCCGCAGAAGACGCAGTGGCCGCCTTCGTCGGTCCAGGTGAACCACCAGACGCCGCCGATCCGCCAGCGGACCCGGTTGGCGGAGAGCATCGAGAAGGCCTGCGAGAGCTGGTTCGCCTGGCCCCAGAGGCCGCGCTGCCAGCGGGTCGGTCCGGCCGCCGAGCCCCAACCCAGCTCGGTCACGTAGAGCGGCGTGGCGCCGTCGTGGTGGCGGCGCATGATCCGCCGCAGGTTGCGCAGCTGCGCCCCCATCGCGGTCGCCTCGGCGACGTAGGGGTGGAGGCCGACCCCGTCGAAGTAGGGCTTGACGTTGCCGGCCCGGTAGAAGCGGTTGAGGAAGTCGCCGGAGGCGACGTTGGGCGGGATCTGCAGCGGCCGCCCGAAGAGGCCGCCGAGGATCACCTTGGAGCCGGGCGCTTCCCGGTGGATGATCCGCCCGGAGATCCGGATCAGCTTCGCGAACTGCGCCGGTTCGGGCTTGGTGGCGAAGGTGACGATGTTCTCCTCGTTCCAGATCTCCCAGCGGCGGATCGGGAAGTAGGGCAGTTCGCTTTCTTCGCTCCAGAACGAGCCGCCGGGGCCGTAGCGCCGCACCGCCGCCCGCAGGAACGAGGCCCAGGCGCGGCGCTGCCAGGCGCTGCCGACGGGGAGGTCGATCCCCAGCGGGGTCACCCATTTCGGCGAGCTGGTGATGAAGGGGAAGATTTCCAGGCCCTGTTCGGCCGCCAGCCGCACTTCGCGGTCGAACCCGCCCCACTGGCGTTCGCCGAAGGCGGGGTTCTCCGGCTCGATCGCGGACCAGTAGAGCGGCAGCCGCACGCTGTAGATGCCCGCTTCCTGCATCAGCCGGTAGTCCTTCGCCGTGCCCGAGTTCTGCGGCGAGATCCCGATGAAGCCCGGCGGCAGATAGGCCTGCGCCGCCGCCGGCATCGCCAGCAGCGCCAGAGCCAAAGCCAAGATCAACCTCCGCGCCATCCTGATCGGTTGGACACGCATCCACGTCCAAAGTAGCGCTCCGCCCCCGTCGCCCCGCACCCCCTCCCCCGCTCTGGGATAATCACCCCTCTCGGGGCGTGGCGCAGCCTGGTAGCGCGCACCGTTCGGGTCGGTGAGGTCCCCGGTTCAAATCCGGGCGCCCCGATAGACGCGCGGTCTTACTCGCCGCATCCGACCTTGACCACAGTGGAGTGTGTTCAAAGGCGGATGCGGCCTTCGGTCATCCCTCCCCGCCCTCAATCGTCTGCAGCTTCGAGATCCTCCAGGTCAGCGAGGTCACGGGTTCGCCCTGCGGCTCGCTTCATCGCCTTCAGGTCCTCGAATGAGCAGACGGCGACGGTAATGCCGAGAATCTCGGCCTCGGTTGCTCGTGATCGCAGTTCCTCATAGCTTGGAATTCCGTCGAGACCTTGAACGACGTCGAGTCTCCCTAGATCAGTCTCGATTACAACTTGCTCGCCGGTGGCCAGGGCTGCGGCAATCGAGAATGGGCTGCCGAGCAGAGCCTCGCCCTGTTGAACACGCCCACCGGCGGCCACCGCGACCTCGGCAATTCGCTTGAGGTTGTCGGAGTCCGTGGCGACAACTACGTCGACGTCCTTGGTGCCGCGAACAACCCCCCAGGCATTCAATGCGAGTCCGCCGACCACGACGAACTCGACGTCTTCCTCAGCCAGGCGCCGGAGCAGCTCGTCGAAGGCCGGCTCGCTCAACTTTTGAGTGCGGCGCCAGTGAATCGCAGCAGCTTGTGACTGAGCGCGATGCCTTCGGCGAGGTTCACGCTGAGCGGGCGCTGCGCGTCTTCGCGGATCCGCTGGACGCGCACGGCTTGGGCTTTCTCGGCAGCGGATGCGTCCTTCTCGTTGCCCTTCACGAGTAATGATGCTACCGGCGGTGACAGGAGGAATCGCGATCTGGGCAAGTTGGTTCGGTTACCGTCAAGGTCAGCGATGGAGCTTCCACGCAGTGAAATCGGCGACGGGTCGGCAGTGCCGCTGCTGCACGCGGGCATCGCCGATCGGCGCATGTGGGACGAGCACCTGGAGCCGCTGGCGGCAGCGGGTCATCGGGTGGTGGCCGTGGATCTGCCGGGCTTCGGCGATGCCGCTTCCGCGCGCGAGCCGGTGGCGCACTGGGAGGACGTCGTGAAGACGATGGATGCGCTCGGGATCGAGCGGGCTTCGCTCGTCGGCAACTCCTTTGGCGCAGCGGTCGCCCTTCGGGTCGCCGCTCTGCACCCGGAACGAGCCTCCTCGCTTCTCCTCTTCTCCGCTCCCGCCGTCCCGGAACCCGACCCCTCACCAGAGTTGCTCGCCGCCTGGGAGACCGAGGAGGAGGCGGCCGCGGCTGGAGACTTCGGCAAAGCGACCGAGGCGGTGGTGGCCAGTTGGGTCAGACCTGAGGCCACCGAGAAGGTACGGCGGCGAATCGCAGCGATGCAGCGCAGGAACTACGAGCTGCACGCCTCCGAGCGGGAGCTGGAGCAGGCGGCCGACCCGCTGGAGGAGGACCCGGCGCTACTGGAGGCGATCGACTGCCCGGTGCTGCTCGCCGCCGGCGAGGGGGACATGGTGGACTTCAAGAACGCGGTTCGGGAACTCGGATCGAAGCTGCCGCAAGCGACGACCGCTGTGATCCCCGAGTGCGGTCACCTCGCTTCCCTGGAAGCGCCAGAGGAGTTCCGCCGGCTCGTCCTCGAGAAGCTTCGCTAGGACAACCTCAAGCGAAGACCTCGCGGTCGCGCACCTTCTGGGGGTCTGACCAGTAGGGGTCCCACCATGGTTTCTCGCCTGCTTTGCGGGGCGGTGTGGCGAGGGTGGGGAAGGCGGAATCTCCCTCTTCGCCCTGCTTCTGTTCTTTGGCTTCCTTCTCGACGACGCGGAAGTGGTAGTGGTCGAAGAGGCGAAGGGCCTCGATCATGTAGGAGATGGCGACGCCGCGGTCTTTGACGAGGACGAGGTTCTCGCCGTTCTCTGTGTCGGCCGGGTTGGAGAAGTTGTAAGAGCCGAGGTAGACGCGGGCGGTGGGCTTGTCGAAGTCGATCACCGCGAACTTGTGGTGCAGGCGCACGCCGCTGCCGCCGCTCGGCTCGGCTTTGAACGGGGGCGGCACGTTCGCGTCGAGTTCGGCCGGGAAAACGGGGCTGACGTTGCCGTCGGGCTTCTGGACATCGACGCCGCCTTTGCCGTCGCTCTGCGGATCGAGGCTGCTGACTTTCCGATCGGAGATGCCGTAGACGAAGATCGAGTCGCTTGTCGTGACTTTCGTGATCGCTTCGAGGATCGGCCCGGTGGTCTGGTACAGGAACGCCAGCGAGTACAGGACCGAGGATTCAGCCGCGTCGATGTCATCGGCGATCTT